>NZ_JAGEVF010000009.1 GCF_017581965.1 Winogradskyella pelagia | reverse complement strand
GGACCAAATACCATAGCGTTATCTCCAGAAGCATTGGCAGCAGATCCTATGGCTACGGAACCACTACCGCTGGCTGCTGCCGTATTTCCCATGGCCATGGCATTAAGGGCAGAACTAAATGTGTTGTTCCCAAAAGCAAGCCCTCTCGTAGCTGCAGGAGTTGTACTGCCGCCTTGAAGCGCAATTGAAAATTCGCCGCCAGCGTCAATGGCCCCAATAGACAGGCTATTATCTCCTGAAGCAGTCCCGTTAAAAGCAAAGGCATTTGCTCCAGAGGCTAATCCAAAACCAGCGGCAAAACTTAGATTTCCAGTGGCAGTACCAGCTCCTAGTACAATGGAGAAATCTCCAACACTGGCATCATCCCATTCATTGCCAAAAGCTTGTCCGGCTCTAAAGGCCCCTTTACTTTTATCAAAAAAGAACTTACTTGCGCCACCTTGTAAATCGGTATCTCCAAAAACAAAATCATCATTAAAAATATCTGTGGTATTTTGTACAATACCACCAATACTTTGAAATTCTCCAGATGCCCCGAAGGTGAGTTGATTCCAACCTAAGCCATCATAAAACCAAAACCCTAATGAGCCATTGGTTTGGTACACTAAAAGGCCATTGGCAGGTGTACCAATTGCCAAACGCTGGGCCTGAGTCATTCTGGGAATTAAAATACCAGATGTCGTACTTTCAATATCTAACATTGAAGAAGCGTCTGGAGTGGTTGTACCAATACCTACCTGTGAAAAAGAAAAATTAAAACAAATAAGTACAAAAAGAAAAATTAGGGATTTCATGATAAGTGGTTTTATGGTTTAACTCTATATCGTGAAAACAAAAAAATGTCATCAAAATGAAAACAATGAGTTCATTGTTTTTTACAGTTTATCCAATAAATCCCAATGCCAGCGAATATTTTGGGATTCATGCCTGTAAATCATGACATTTTAAATCTAAATGTAAAATCCATGAAGACCAAGATAAGCTTACTTCTTATTACCTTATCCCTTTTTTCTCATGCACAATCTATCACTGAAGACGAACTATTGCATTTTGGTACTGGTGCGGTAATTTCTGGAGCGACTTATGCCCTTGTTTATGGTAAAACACAAAATAAGAGCAAAGCCTTTTGGTATAGTTTAGGTGTTTCAACTCTTGCTGGATTGACTAAAGAGATCTTAGACGAATCTGCTTTTGACGGTTACTTTGATGGAAGAGAGTTTGCAGCGACAGTTTTAGGAGGTTTAGTGGTTAGTGTAACTCTAGAACTATTTGTAGGCAATAAAAAGAAAAAACAAAAACAAAAGGTTTCGGCATTACGATACGAGCCTATTCACAATATCCTTAGTAGATAATATAGAATTAGTATGCTCAATGCTAGGACCAGCAACCCAAACTGTTTTGTAAGTAGCTTGTTTTGCCGCTTTTTCTGTTGCTCTCATTCCTATAGAAAAACGAATCATTTTAACCCATTTCTTTAAACGTTTATTCTTATTCAAAAGACGTTCTATCCATGGAGATTTTGTTCCGATTTTTTGAACGTATGGTGTATTTATTACAGTACAAGGTGTACCAGAAATACGTTCTGTCATTATAATATCTTCTGCGCCATAATCAACACAGGCTTGTTTGTAATCTTCGGTGACATCTGCTTCTATTGAAGCTATAAATGGACTTCCTACAGAAACACCCTCAGCGCCATACGTCAACATCGTGTCTAAGTCAGCTTTAGTACCGACACCTCCTGCGGAAATTACCGGAATATTGCAATTAGAGTTAAGCTGTTCTATCAATTCTCCTGGATCTAGATTTCCTCTATGTCCTCCTGCTTCATTATTTACGGCTATTAAAGCATCTGCTCCAAGTGCTTCAACTTTCTTAGCAAATTTTAAATCGGTAACGTCACAAAACACTTTAATACCAGCCCGATGTGCTTTTTTTATGGTTTCTTCTGGACTTCCCAAAGAAGTTATTATAAAATCGCATCCCTCCTCACATAATACTTCTAGTTGAGCTTTATACTTTATGTTAGATTTGTTAACAATAAGATTAAACCCAAAAGAGCCTCCTTCGACCTTATTATTATGTAACATTTTTATGGCAGCCCTAAGCTCGTCTAATGTCCTATAATTTAAAGCTGGTATACAGCCAGCAATACCTGCCTTCATAGCCTCTGTTACCATAGCAACATTTGACACCAAAAACATCGGTGCTTGAATAATTGGATACTTTATATTGAGTAATTGAGTTAGCTTCGTTTTCATTAAACTATTCTTATTTCGACTGTTATTAAATGTTATAAAAGTTGGCTAAATATACTTAATTTTATTATGCGTGCATAGTAGTTTAGCTATTTAACTTATAATAGCCACACTTTAGATATTCAGCTTCTGGGAAACTTATTGGATGATCACTATCATGACTCGTTTTATTAATGATATTATAGGATCTACCAGATTTATCGAAAACGCCTTTATTAATATCGAAAAAGCTTCTTGAGGTCACCCTTGATGAACATGACGCCAAAACAAGAATACCGTTTTTTGATGTTAAATTAAGACCAAGGATGGCGAGCTCTTTATATTTTTTTTTCGCTAGCTCTATTTCTGACTGTCGTTTTGCAAAACTCGGTGGGTCAATGACCACCACATCAAATACTTTATGTTTATTTATAAGCTGGTTTAATTCTTTAAACGCGTCGCCACAGATTGTTTTATGTATACCTGAATAATTATTGAGTTTGGCATTTTGACTTGCCACTTCAAGCGCTTTCTGGCTAATATCAATGCTTGTAACCTCATTGGCACCATTAGCCAAAGCATGTACGGAAAATCCACCAGTATAGGAAAAAACATCTAAGACCGTCTTTGACTTACTCATCGCACCTACCAGTTTTCTATTCTCTCTATGGTCTAAAAAATAACCTGTTTTGTGTCCTTTGATAACATTAGCTGAAAAGTAAATATGGTGTTCTATAAAGACAACAGTTTCATTTTGTAATTCGCCATAAATTACTTCACCATCCGTCATTCCTAAATCAGCATAATTTTGAAGGTTACGACTAAGTCTTAACACTAGGCATTTAGACTTAGTCACATTAATTATATTATTTGCAATTGCATCTAAATACGGTAACCAAATTCTCGAATAAAGTTTTAAAACTGCAACGTCATTATAGACATCTGCTATCAACCCGGGAAAACCATCATTTTCTCCAAACAAAAGCCTGTAGCCATTGGTATTAGTTCTAAGTAATGGTAGCCTCACATCAAACGCTAATTTAATTTGCTTTTCAAAAAACTGATTGTTTACAATCACTTTTTCTGTTCCGCTATGCAGTAATTTAATTCTAATTGGTGAATCTGCATCATACAAACCTATTCCTATAATTTTGTTTTTTGATTTGCTAAAAATTACGGCTAAATCACCAGTCTCTGGATTTTCTCCAAGTTTTACTATAGAGTTTGAAAATATCCAAGGATGTCCTTGCCTTACAGATTTTTCTCCTTGGAAAGTTAATTTAACAGCTATACGCTTTGACATATGAATTCGAATAATTCTTGTGAAAATATAGGTTTAATTCTAAAACATATAAATTAATCCATTTAAAACCCATTTTAAGCACTAGTCCAAGAGTAACAAGGATTTTTAAAGGTTTTATTAGAGGCTTTGAAAATTTATGATATATTTGAGACACAAGAATGGATAAAAACATTTTTGGTTTTACGGAAATTACAAGCCCTAATCTATATGATTTTTTTCCTAAGTCATTACAAAACGTACTACTTAAAAAAATGGTATTGAACTCTGCAAAAAATAAGGCGTATTGGCTGTTAGACAGCTTAAAGGGAGGGTTAATAAAACGCAATTATAAGGAGATTAAATTAGGTGTTGAAAAACCTAATTCGGAGTTGGCTATAACCAATCAAAAAAACCATCTAGAACGCTTGCTTGCACATACGACTGCTTCAACACCATTTTATAAAGCGTTTAGAAATAACACTAATTTATCAGATTTCCCTGTAATAAGAAAAACAGACATACAGGATAACTTTGAAGCATTTAGATCTGAAACTTATAGAAATGCAAAGAATTTTGAGGTATCAACAAGCGGCTCTACTGGAGTGCCTTTTTTTTTATATCAGGATTTTGGCAAACGTCGCCGCAACCGTGCTGATGTCATCTATTTTTCGGAAGAGGCAGGATATATTATAGGAAATAGACTATATGAACTTGAAGTATGGAGAAGTCATAACAAAAAAAACAATTTCAAATCTCGTCTTCAAAATATTGTACAGTTTGATATTTCTAGGCTTACAGATAAAAGAATTGAAGAATTTTTAGGGTTACTAAAGTCTAGTAATCAAGATAAAAAATCACTATTAGGCTTTGCATCCGCCTATGAACTGATTGCCCAATTTATGGAGAAAAATGACATTTCATTGAAAAATGTTGGTATAGTGTCTGCAATTGCAAACTCTGAATACTTAAATCCATTTACAAAAACAACACTAAGCAAACGCCTCAATACTTCAGTATTATCTAGATATTCTAGTGAGGAAATTGGGATCATTGCTCAGCAAACTCTAAAATCACCTAATGATTTTGTCTTAAACCATTCTAGTTACAAAATAGAGCTACTCGATTTTGAGAGTGACAACCCTGTTAAACCTGGGGAATTTGGGCGCATTGTTGTAACGGATTTATTTAATTATGCGATGCCTATGATTAGGTACGATACAGGCGACATCGCTAAAATGAGCTTAAACCCTGAAGGCGCAATGACCTTTGAGCAAATTGAAGGGCGTAAAATGGACCTAATCTATGACTCCTCGGGTAATATTATTTCTTCATTTGTAGTTTACACTAAATTCTACAAGTATTATCAGTTATTGAAACAATATCAATTTATTCAACAGGGCGAAAAAGAATATGAAATCAAACTGAATATACAGGGGGATAAATTTGAGTATGAAAAACAACTTATAGAAGATGTAAAATCTGATTTCGGCGCTGATGCTAATGTATATATAACCTACGTGGATGAAATACCACCGTTATCCTCTGGTAAACGAAGAAAGGTTGTGAACAATTACAACAAAGATTAGCTATTAGATAGGCTTAATTCTAGAATTTCATCTGTAAAATCGCCTAAAAAGGGTCCATTTGCTATTTGTAAATCTACCCCTTGCCCAAGTGCATTGTATTCAATTAAAAAAGGCAAATTATCCTTATTTATTCCTATATCCCATGATATAATCTTAAAATAAGGAACGACGTGATGCATTGAAGTTACCATGTCTTTCACCTTATCATAGTTTGGTATTCGATAGTCTTTCAATTCAATACCGGTCTCTGTTACTGTTACTACTTTATCTTTGGGATTATAACCTTTGCCTTTTAACAAACCCTTTTCTGTTATACCACAAAAAAATCCGCCTGTTGAGAAATTATCGGTAGAATGACCTACTTTTCCTATTCTAAGCACGGATGCTAATATGTGTGCTCCAGTATCATTTATGTATGTCACCAATCTAAGCGTGTTTAAGCTTGTTGGATTCAACGCTTTTAATATTGGACTCTGTTCTAAAAATTCTTGAACAACAAAATCTTTACCGTAAAATTGAAATAGCTCCTCTAGGCTAAAGTCTTTAAAGTTGGTTCTTGAACCTATAACTTTAAAGGTATTAACCATTTTACCCCCTCCAGTTTCTACTGTTGGTTTAATTATAAGTCGACCTGTAAATTCTGCGCATGCTGTAACCGCTTCGTTTAGACCAACAAACTCTTCATTTATAAAGTAAAATCCATTTATATTCTGAACTATTGACTTTGGTTGATTAAACTCCCAAAATAATTTATAGCTCAGATTTTTATCTTGTAAAGCTGGCCATAATCTCCTTTGGTTTAATTGACCATCTATGTATGGCCTAAAAATATCATAGGGTATGTAATCTTTATGGAACTCCCCATTTAATCCTTTATAATACTTATGCCAATAGGTGTTTTTAAGGGTATATCCTCTAGCTTTAAAAAACAATTTCGCTTCTTTAATTTCTTGTTTACTTAATTTTGGTAGGTTCTTTTTCTTCATTAAAGATCTCATATAACGAACAGTGCTAATTTCGGTACGAAACTGCCATAACCACTTCTGAAAACTAAGGAGGCGTTTCAGAAATATTTTCTTAAGTAAGTGATATATATGCATATATTAAATTAATCTCACGTTTACACTAAGCTTACTGTTTTTATCATTGACGGGCTTCAGCTAAAATTTCATCAGTAAACGTCCCAAATAAAGGACCATTACAAATTTGTTGTTCAAACCCTTGGTTATACGTATTATACTCTATTAACATAGGTTTGTCTAGACTATTTATTCCGATGTCCCATGAAATCAATCTAAAGTATGGGACCCTTAAATGCATTGATTTTACCATATTAATCATTGCTTTATAATTAGGTATAACATAACCCGCAAGTTTAATCCCAGTTAACGTTTCTTCTAAAATCGCTCCATTTTTGGCGTATCCTTTTGATTTAAAATTTCCATTTTGGTCTATACCACAAATAAACCCTCCTGTTGAATAATTATCTGTAAAATTATTTTTTCCACCAATCTTGGCATTAACCGAAAGGACATGCACACCGTCATTATTGAGGTAAGAAACTACTCTTAATGTATTTAGGCTAGATGGATTTAAATTACGCATCGCCTCGCTCTGGTCAACAAATTTCTGGATAATGAAATCTTTTTTGTAAAGCCTAAATAATCCTTCTACTGATAGGTTTTGATATGAAGTCACATCTCCAAGAATTTTAAATGCTGCAACCATTTTACCACCTCCAGAGTCTAAACTTGGCTTAATAATGAGCAATTCGCTGATTTCATTGATTTTTAAAACCGCTTTTGAATGGCTCACTTGTTTTTCATTGATATAGTATAAACCGTTTATGTTTTGAACAACACGCTCTGGTTGGTTAAATCCTCTAAAAATACGATACGCCAAATTCTTATCCAGCAATGCTGGCCATTGAATTGTCTGATTTAGCTTTGGTGAAATTTTTGTCTTAAATAAACCTCTTGGAATATATTCTAAGCAAAATTGTCCACTTCTCGCCTTATAGTAGGCATGCCAATCTGTGTGCTTTAGGGTGTAACCTTTGGATTTAAAATATAAACGTACTTCTTTGTCTTCTTGTCGTGTGAGTTTTGGAATATTATGGAATCGCAAATAATCCTTAATTCGTTTTCTGGAATTCATGTTTTGATTAAATTCCCACAACTTTCTGTTGAGCTGATCAAGAGGTCTGGAAAAGGATTTATTTATATAATGAACAACATCCATTTTATGTTTTTAAAGAAGTAATTATATATCCTTTTATTTATCAGTATAAATAACTGTAGAAAAGAAGTCTTAAAAAAAGATACAATATTATAAGCTTAAGCTTAAAATTTCTTCGGTAAAGTCTCCAAATAACGGACCATTCACAATTTGGTGGATTTTTGTGCTCTGGTTATACGTATTATATTCTATCAAAATTGGGTCATTATTTTTATCAATGCCAATATCCCATGAAATAATCCTAAAATATGGAACTCTTTTATGAAGTAATTCAACCATTTTTAATACATTGTTATAATTAGGAATAAGCACTTCTTTTAAAACCATGCCAGAGGCGGTTTTTGTAAGTGTCGTGCCGTTTTGTATAAATCCAATTTCTTTTAAACGTCCTGTATTTTTTACACCACAAGCCACTCCTCCACTTTTAAAATTGTCAGTACTTTTTCCGGCATTACCTACACGAACCACCGAAGAGATAATATGAACGCCGTCATAATTTAAATAACTCATTATCCGTAAAGTATTTAACGAAGATTTATTGAGCTTTGCCATCACAGGACTTTGTTCCACAAATTCTTGGACAACGAAATCTCTTTTATAGGATTTAAACATGTTGATAATATGCTCTACTATTTCTTCCTCAACTATGTCTTGAATCGATAAAACATTTACCATAAATCCGCCACCAGATTCTATGCTGGGCTTTACAACTAATTTACTACTAGATTTAGAACAAATCTGAACAGCTTCTAATTCGCTAACAATTTCTCCGTTATGGAAATAAAACCCATTGATGTTAGAAATTACAAGTTTCGGTTGTTTAAAATCTTTAAATAAATTATAGCTTAAATTTTTATCCAATAATGCTGGCCATTGTATTTTTTGATTTAAGCTTGGGGCAATATGCGAAGAGAAAATATCGTGCGGAACGTATTCCTTCACAAACTTCCCTGTCGCACCTTTGTAGTATTGATGCCAGATTGTATTATCAAGTTTAAAACCCTTGGATTTCCAATAGGCCTTTGCTATTTTAATTTCCTCTTTATTGAGTTTTTCAAAATTAAATTTTCTTACGAATTCTCTTCCTTGATTTTTGGCATTCGCGGCCATATTAAACCTCAATAATTTTGCGCGTATACCTAAAATAGGATTAATGAGTTTTTGCTTAATTGAAATATAAATAGACATAATACTTAAGGCTATTGGTAAAATAGATATTGGACTAAGATAAAAAAGTAATCAACTACTTATATGTTCTTAGCGTAAAGTTCAGTGCCCAAGTTTTAAATAAAACAATACTAAGATATAACGCAACGGTTTTAGCGTTAAGTTTATGCTGAATTCTCAAAGCAGATTTATTAAAATACTCAGTAATGGCATGATGATATATCACCCCTTCTTTCTCAAATAATCCAAACCTATGGTATTTCATATATGCCGCGATATTTTTACCTCTATACTTATCAAAAACATAAAGACTATGAATGTAAATGTCTTTTTCACCTAAAGGAAAATAGCGCTTTCTAAATACAAAAGACTTACGCCTGACTAAAGAATAAGTCACAATTTCGGTGTTGTCTTTTAAACCAATACAAACATCTCCATTTTTTAAATCTGAAAGAAAATCCTTTTGACCTAAGCCACTGATAGCAGACTTTATTTTGGACATATCCGATTCATCAAAAATCGTTAGCTTTAAGTGTAATTGCTCCCCTTTAATTTTCTGTGGTATAGCAGCATCTTTTGTGGAAATAAAGTAATAATAAGGCATAATATCTACCCCTAACCTTGCAAGGTTATTACGAACGCCATGCCAAAATAAACCATGCTTAGTGAGTTTATAAATCCACTTGATTCGGTTGACAATACCCTTTCTGTTATTCTCCACTATGGCTTATAGGTCTTCAGTGTAAAATTTAAAGTCCATCGCTTAAAAAGCATTAAGCTTAAGTATAGTTTCAAGGGTTTAGACTTTAATTTACTCTTAAACCGTATTGTTGATTTATTAAAATACTCGCTTACACTAAGGAATGTATCAACACCCTCTTTTTGAAGATGTTTATAACTGTGGTAACGCAAGTATGGTGCAATATTTTTTCCTCTGTAGTCTTCAAAAGTGTACATACTATGAAGATAGCTCTCGTTAGATTTTAAGTTGAAATGGCGCTGCCTAAAAACAAATGGTTTCCGTTTTATGAACATATAAGCTGCTATGTTACCCCTATTCTTTAATCCAATACAGAGTTCACCATCTTTAAGGTTAGAAAATAAGTCCTTATCCTCGATCCCAATGATAGTACTTTTGATGAAGGCAATCTCTTCCTCACCAAAAACCAATAATTCAAAATCTTTATCCTCACCTCTAATCTCTGGAGGCGTAAAAGCTTCTGTTGCCTCTTGCACCCAATAATAAGGCATGAAGTCTAGTCCAATTTTAGCTAAATTATTTCTAACACCGTGCCAAAACAGACCATGCTTAATGATATTAGTCATCCATTGGATGCGATATTTTAAACCAGATTTATTGCCTTCCATAATGTACTAGCTGTATACACGTCCGTAACGTCCATGTCCTGGTTCCATCTGCATTTCTTTTCGAAATTCAGTTGGTGACATAATTGACCTGTTGTTGGCCTTGGCGATAACATGTATACGTTCAATGAGTTCTGCATTCGTTGCTAAGCGCGTACGCTCAGCATCAAACCAAATGTTATCTTCTAAACCAACTCTTACCCCTTTTCCAATAGCAATTGCTAATGAATTCATCATTAATTGACTGTTTCCAATACCTGCTATACTCACAAACGCATCATTTTGAACATCATTGAGCATCACACCTGTATGCAATAGATTAGATTGGGCGCAGGCAATGTTTCCGAATAGTAGATTATAATATAATGGTGCTTCGATAATTTTTTTCTTAACTAAATATTTCCCAAAGTTTATCATACCAACATCAAAAACTTCGAGCTCTGGTACGATACCCTTATCCTTCATGACATTGGCTAAATCCTCTATCATACCTGGCGCATTCATACTGGCCACTTTATTAAAATTTAAAGAGCTCAAGGTTAAACTTCCCATATCTGGTTTTAAGTCGCCTTCTAAATGAAGTACGTCTGAACGTTTATCGAGTGTATTAAAATTACGTCCACTAAGAGATGCACAAATAACCAAGTCTGGAGCATATTTACGTATGCCAGCAATAATATCGGCATAGACTTCCTTTTTGTAGGTTGGTACACCAGTAGCTTCATCTCTAGCATGAATATGCACCATTGTAATACCTATTTCATAGGCCTTGTGAACATCTTCAACAATTTCATTTACGGTAACAGGTACATGAGGTGTCATGTCCTTTGTAGGAATCATCCCTGTTGGTGTGAAATTGATAATCAATTTTTCCATAAGATTTGAGGTTTTTAAGTGGTTAAAGCTAGTGATTTCATTGATCATTTTTTAAATTATCCGATTAACGGTGGAGTGTTTACTACAAACAGTAAAACCGTGAAATGTAATAAAAAAAACGCAACCAAATTAATGGTTGCGCTTCATTTAAATATATTTCAGATAGAGAGTTACTTCACTTCTTCAAAGTCAACATCCTCAACATCACTGCTTTCGTCAGACGGTTGTCCATTCTGACTTGCATCTGGTCCGGGTTGAGCACCACCTTGCTGCGCTTCAGCTTGAGCCTTGTACATTTCTTCACTCGCTACTTTCCAAGCTTCATTTATTTTCTCTAAGGCTGGCTCTATAACTGCGATATCCTTAGACTCATAAGCCTTTTTCAATTCCTCCAGTGCATCCTCAATTGGTTTTTTCTTATCATCAGATAATTTATCACCAAATTCAGTTAATTGACTTTCTGTTTGAAAAATCATAGCATCGGCTTGATTCAACTTTTCCGCTGTTTCTTTGGCTTTGGCATCTGCCTCTGCATTGGCTTCAGCCTCAGCTTTCATTTTTTGGATTTCATCCTCTGTTAAACCTGAAGATGCCTCAATACGGATATCTTGCTTCTTACCAGTAGCTTTATCCTCTGCAGATACTTTAATGATACCATTAGCATCAATGTCAAACGTTACTTCAATCTGAGGTGTTCCTCGTCTTGCTGGTGGAATTCCATCTAAATGGAAACGACCAATTGTTTTATTATCTGCCGCCATAGGACGTTCACCCTGTAATACATGAATCTCTACCGATGGCTGATTGTCTGCCGCTGTTGAGAATACTTGAGATTTCTTAGTAGGAATGGTTGTATTGGCCTCAATTAATTTAGTCATTACATTGCCCATGGTTTCAATTCCAAGAGATAATGGCGTAACATCTAATAACAATACATCTTTAACATCACCTGTTAATACTCCACCCTGAATACCAGCACCTAAAGAAACTACTTCATCTGGGTTTACACCTTTGCTTGGTGCTTTTCCAAAGAATTTTTCAACTGCAGTAACGACTGCAGGAATTCGTGTTGAACCACCAACAAGAATAATCTCGTCGATATCAGCTTTTGATAAACCAGCCGCTTTTAACGCAGACTCACAAGGCTCTATGGTTCTTTTAATCAAGTCGTCTATTAACTGCTCAAACTTAGAACGTGATAATGTTCTTACCAAGTGTTTTGGTCCGCTAGCAGTAGCTGTAACATAAGGTAAGTTGATTTCTGTCTGAGATGAAGAAGATAATTCAATCTTAGCTTTTTCTGCCGCTTCTTTAAGTCTCTGCAGAGCCATTGGGTCTTTACGTAAGTCCATATCTTCATCTGCAATAAACTCTTCTGCCAACCAATCTATGATTCTTTCATCTACATCATCACCACCTAAGTGAGTATCTCCGTCAGTTGATAATACTTCAAATACACCATCCCCTAATTCTAGGATAGATACATCATGTGTACCACCACCGAAATCAAATACCACGATTTTTTGATCTGTAGATTTTTTGTCCAATCCGTAAGCTAATGCTGCCGCTGTAGGCTCATTAATAATACGCTCAACCTTTAGTCCGGCAATTTCTCCAGCTTCTTTAGTAGCTTGACGTTGCGCATCATTAAAATATGCAGGCACCGTTATAACAGCGCGCGTTACGTCAGCACCTAAATAATCTTCAGCAGTTTTCTTCATCTTTTGAAGAATCATTGCCGATAATTCTTGAGGTGTGTATAATCGCCCATCGATATCAACTCTAGGCGTATCATTATCACCCTTTACCACTTTGTAAGGAACGCGCTCTGCTTCACTTTTGGTTTCAGAATATTTGTTACCCATAAAACGCTTTATAGAATAAACCGTTTTAGTTGGGTTAGTTACCGCTTGTCTTTTTGCCGGATCACCAACCTTTATTTCTCCGCCTTCAACAAATGCTATAACCGAAGGCGTAGTTCTTTTTCCTTCTGCGTTAGGTATTACAACTGGCTCGTTACCTTCCATTACGGAGACACAAGAGTTTGTTGTACCTAAATCAATTCCAATAATTTTACTCATAATAGTTTATATTCTTTATTGTGTTGTGTTTTATTTTTTTAATTCGATATGTTTAAGTCAATGATTATGCCATGACAAAAAATATGACACGATGTCATAAAAAAAATTAAAAATAATCTCTATTTCTAGATTTTTGGTACGTCATTTGCTTTATCTAATCAAAATCTTAGTATTATGAAAAAAATTTCTTATGTAATTATTTTAACCCTCTCTGCAATGTTCTTTACTTGTGAAGGTCCACAAGGAATTCCTGGACCTCCAGGATTTAATGGACAGGATGGACTTAATGCGGACGAATACGCTGCACTGTCTTTTGAACGAACCGTAGATTTTCAGTATTTCAATGATACTGGTTTACAAGAAACGTTCGTCAACTTACCGTTTGATATTCTTGATAGTGATGTAGTATTAGTGTACCGATTAGAAGCCATTGTAACCATCGATGGTATCCCAACAGAAGCTTGGTCTGCTTTACCTCAAAACTTTTTCTTAAATGGTACTGACATTATTCAATACGTTTTTAACCACACATTTGCGGATGTCGAATTATTGATAGATGGTAATTTTGATCTTTCCACATTAGGTTCAGAATTTACACAAGATCAAGTGTTTCGATTTGTTATTTTGCCAGCAGATGCCATAAATGGTATCGATGTTTCTGATATCAATACGGTATTAGCCTTAGATAATGTCAATTGGATGGAGTAAAACTTTGATTCATTTATAAAGATTAAAAAAGCCCAATCCTAATTGGGCTTTTTTTTAAAACTTTTTACAATCTGTTTTTCGTCTCGTATCTACTAGATAAATAATTTTCCAAATTCCATTTAGCCTCATTAACTGAAACGAATTAACACCACAATGACTAAAGCTACCGTTATACCAAAATTCGTAAGGCGTCCAAGCATTGGCCATATCGCCATCTATTTGTATTGAAAAGTCCAATAACTTTTCTTCAAACGAATTTTCTTTAGGAATACTAGCAATTGAAGACACGAACTTATTAAAGTCCGTAATATTTAAAATTGTTTTGCCAGCTTGATCCTTTCCTATACTTTGCATCACAATATCTTTAGTTACCATTTTTTTTAATTCTGTAGAGTCTTGCTGATGAAACGCTTCAAAAAAATTAAGTATGACTTGTTTTACTTCATTTGATTCCGAATTCTGTGCCGAAATCACCACTGAATAAAAAGTAAGCAGTATAAAAACTAAATATTTCATGATTTAAGATTTGTGTTGAAATTAATGGTTTCGTTGTTTTTTAGCCGCATTAAACAAAAGTTTAACAAAACTCGTTATTTTTATCCCTACTAATTTAAATGAAATGTCAATAGCAAAGAAAGAATATAAACGCATCACTGTAAAAACCCTCGTAGATATGAAATCTAAGGGCGAAAAAATATCAATGCTTACGGCATATGATTATACCATGGCAAAAATTGTAGATGGCGCAGGTATAGATGTCATTTTAGTTGGAGATTCTGCAAGTAATGTAATGGCAGGGCACGAAACCACGTTACCTATCACCTTAGATCAAATGATATATCACGCTTCATCTGTTGTGCGTGCTATAAACCGTTGTCTCGTAGTTGTAGACTTACCTTTTGGCACCTACCAAAGTGACCCTAAAGAAGCCCTGAGGTCAGCCATAAGGATTATGAAGGAGAGCGGTGGCCACGCGGTTAAATTAGAAGGTGGAAAAGAAATTAAAGAATCCATAAAACGTATCCTTAATGCAGGTATTCCTGTTATGGGCCACCTGGGATTAACGCCTCAATCCATATATAAATTCGGCACCTATACCGTAAGAGCCAAAGAAGAGGAAGAAGCAAAACAGCTAAAAGAAGATGCCTTAATGCTAGAAAAAGCTGGATGCTTCGCCATAGTATTAGAAAAAATCCCGGCAGCACTTGCTAAAGAAGTCGCTGAGAGTGTATCTATCCCAGTAATAGGAATTGGTGCTGGTGATGGTGTGGATGGCCAAGTTCTGGTTTTACATGATATGTTGGGGATGACACATGAGTTTAACCCTCGTTTTCTGCGTAGGTATATGAATCTCTTTGAAGAAATGACTGATGCCATATCTCAATATGCGAGTGATGTTAAGTCTTTAGATTTTCCCAACGATAATGAACAGTATTAAAATAGAAGTTGAGCTCCAAAATCCATTCTACTAAATCTAATCTTCAAGTTCTTTATGAGGACAACCATATTATAGTCGTTAACAAAAGAGCTGGAGATATTGTCCAAGGTGATAAAACCGGAGATGAACCCTTAAGCGAAATTGTAAAATCCTATTTAAAAGCCAAATACAATAAGCCTGGGAATGTCTATTTGGGTGTAGTACATAGATTAGATAGACCCACCACTGGAATTGTGCTTTTTGCTAAAACGAGCAAAGCATTGCCAAGGCTTAACAAACTATTCTCTGAAAAAAAAGCAAAAAAAACATATTGGGCACTTGTAAAGAATACACCACCTAAATTGCAAGACACTTTAATGCACTGGTTAAGAAAGAATCCTAAAAACAATAAATCTACAGCTTTCCCTAAAGAAGTAAGCGGAAGTAAAAAGGCTATTTTACACTACAAAATAATTAAGTCGCTGCATAACTTCTATTTATTAGAAATAGATTTAGAAACCGGAAGGCATCATCAAATCAGGACGCAGTTAGCTTCTATTGGTTGTCCTATTAAAGGGGACTTAAAATATGGTTTTAATCGAAGTAATAAAGACGGGAGCATAAGTTTGCATGCAAGAACTTTAGAATTTATTCATCCTGTTAAAAAAGAAGACATAGCTTTGTCAGCTCCTTTGCCTGATGACCCCTTATGGAGCGCTTGTACTGATTAAATAGTTCGGTAAGGATATATCAACTTAAGAGTGGTCCCTACCCCAGATTTAGATTCTAACTGAAAATCAGCATTAATTAATTTTGCTCTTTTTTTCATATTTAGTATTCCGGAACCTTTTCTTATGTTATTCACATCAAAACCAATCCCGTTGTTTTTCATTGTGATTTCAAGCTGATCTTTAAGGTAATTTAAGGATAGAGTTAAGTTTTTAGCCTCGGAATATTTTAAAGTATTTGCAGAAAATTCTTGAAAAATTCTAAATAAAATAAGTTCATCTTTTTTGTTTTCAAAATTCACTTTCACACCAGATATTGCAATATTAGAATCAATTAAACCTGATTTATTGATCCTATTTATTTCATTAGTTAAGGACACATCAAAACCTAAATTAAAAATCACATCACTATTTAATGACTTTGACAAGGCTCTCACTTCCTCTAAAGTAATTTTTAGAGTTTCTGCCGCATTATCAACTTTTATCTTTGCTTCACCACCTACAACTTTAGCGGCTGCATTCATCTGCATCGAAGACATCACAAGCATTTGCCCAATATTATCATGTAATTCTCTACCAATATGTCCTAAGGTTTCTTCTTGAATTTCTTGCTGGGTTTTAATTAATTCTTCATCAAAGGCTTTTTGCTGTTCTATTTTATCCAGAATCAATTGATTCTTGCGTTTTTGAAATGCGATAAAAAATGCAACAAAAACAACTGACAATGCTAATGTGAAAAATATCACATAAGACATCAGTGCTATTTCCTCAGCACTAATCTGTTTTTGTGATATAAGGTATTTAAAAAGGCAAAAGAGTAGCATACGTACAATAATAAGTTTGAAACAAGTAAAACGTTTATTCTGAATTGAATAAATTCTGAATTAGATGGATTAAAATACCCATCAAAAATAAAGAGCGGTGTTAAGCAGATATTCCACAACATAAAAGCTGAGCCTATATAGAAAATATGAGATTTGTAAAAATCAAGTATCTTATCACTTTGCAGTAGTTCCCTATAGTAGAATAAAACAATAATAAAAATTGCAACTGTTTGAACTGCCATATCGTAAGGTAAGGTCATTTTAAAAAAGTCACCACTAACAATAAAATAAATTATGGTAAATACTGTTGAAACTGCAACACTCAGTGCAATGATGTTTTTGGACAACCTATGGTGTATATGTCTGTAGAAAAAAAGACCAACTAAAATAAGTCCTAAAATAGAATATAAATTATACAGCCAGGTATTTCTTTTCATTACAGAGTTCTCCAAATAATTAAAAAACCAATTATCAATATCATAAAAGTAGGGATATAGCGCTAGGGTCTCTACTGTAACTGTAAGCCACAGGTACCAAATAAACGGAAGCGTACGTCTATCCCTAGTTTTAAACCAATAAAAAGATCCACATAAAGCGGCAATTAATTCAACATAATGATGAATTAGATTCATGGTGTAAATTGTAATTGATAATAATTACTGCGGATAGTTATTACTTGGAGGTTGACCACTAGATCCTCGATTTAAGCCACTACCTCCTGGTATATCACTACCACCACCTTGAGGCAAGGTAAACATACTTCCGTCAGATACATTTTGCTTTCCTGTAGGAATAAAAAATACGGTAGTTAAACCTGTCTCTCCCTTAGAGTTTGGATAAGACCCTAAATAGACTCTCAAGCCATCCAAAGTATAGCCCAATGTACCAGCTTCCTTTTTGGCAAACTGTATATAGCCTTCTACATCCTCTAATGCAAACCAAGAAGAACGGTTATCTCCACCGTTGGTGCTCTTTTTAAATAGTGAATCATTGATAATATTATGCTTAATAGTATAGGCCTGGTCGAGAACTTTTGCCTCTGCAGGACTTATTAAACCATTTGGTCTGATTTCTTGGGCCATTTCTTTAATGTCATCCTTTGAGCCGAAATAATACATTAAGGCTCCGCCAACAATAATACCTACGATAAGGGATAAGAAATTTTTCATGAAGAGATAGTTTTAGTTAATTAATAGTTTTCCGAAAGTAGAGAATAATTTTCTCAAAAAAAATTATGGTGATTTAATTTCTTACATTATTAGGCAATTCGTCTAAACTTTATGTAGTTTCCAACTGTTTTTTGACTTAAAGCATTAATAGATTTATCAGTTAACTGTAGTATCCTAGGATAACCACCTGTTGTTTGAGCATCTCGCATCAATACAATTAATTGACCAGATGGTGTAAGCTGCACCGTCCCAGGTAAAACAGGTGCTGTGATAATGTTCTTTGCATCGTTATCTATTAAATTCTCTAACTGATACGCCATTCGATTATTAAATTTTGAAACAACAAACTGAGAGCTCCAAATCTCATCTTGTTGTGACCTGCTAAGCAAATGATATTCTGGACCAAATGAAACATTCAAAAACTTAGTTGTTAAGACAGTTTCGTCATATTTTAAACTCGCATTTTTTTTTGCCAGTTCCTTGTCTATAGAAAGATACGGTATTATTTCACCCTTGTTTATCTTTGGAAATTCGGTGATACCTTCATAAAAACTGCGGCTGCCCAAAACTAATGGTGTATTAAAACCACCTTTTATGGCTATGTAACAACGTGCACCATTCACAGAAGGTCCAAAACTTAAGATATCATTTGACTTAAGTGCTAGTGGCTGGTTGTTGTTTATTGCGATTCCATTTAATTTAGGGCGCATTGGCGCTCCAACAATCGCTATGGTTGTTGGGGAAAGAAACTTTAAAGTTGGACCAATTATGGTGATTTCCAAAACTGCAGCCTCTTCTGTATTACCAAGTAATAAATTTGCGAATTTAGCAGAATACATGTCCATACTGCCAGACACTGGCACACCATGAGCTCCATAGCCTAATCGACCCAAATCCTGAATGGTAGTATAAAAACCAGGCTTAATAACTTCAGTCATGAGATTGAATGGGTTTTAAAATATAATCTGAGGATTTTACCAAGGCGTCGATTTTATAAAATTCTTTAATTGAAATCGGAACAAAACGTATTTTATCACCTGCATCAATAAAAGTTAAGGGTTTCCGCTTTGGGGTAAAGAGGTCTATTGGTGTTTTGCCTATAATGTGCCAACCTCCCGGACTGTCTTGTGGATAAATGCCAGTTTGATTTGCTCCAATGGCAACCGACCCTTTAGCAACGTTTAGCTTGGGTTCTGATTTGCGTTCCAGAAATAAGCGGGAATCCAACCCACCTAAATAGGGAAACCCAGGAAGAAAACCCAAAAAATAAACAGTATAAACTGGGGCTGAATGAATCCTAATCACATCATATGGCGATAGGTTTATTAAGTTGCAAATAAACTTTAAATCAACTCCAAATTCTAAGTCGTAACACACTGGTATTTCCCAAGTTGTCTTCTTAAGCACAACTGAGCTCTGAGATGCCATGTAGAGCTCCTTCAACTTAAAATACTCATCATTGAAGTTGTCAATAGTGTGTTTGTATATTATTAATATTGAGGAGTATGCATGTATTATATCAACTATTTGTTTAATACTTTTTTCAGAAATTGTTTTCTTGAAATTCAATATATCATTTAGGATATTTTCGTTGATTTTTTCAGGCCAACTAATTAATATTGAACGTTCATTGTACCTATAAAAACTTAAATCGTAATACATTTTAATTAACAAATTTCGATACCCTCCTTAGGAAAGTTTTTATGAAAAAACTTTAGAATTGAGAGTGCATTTTGATTATCTCCATGTAAACAAAATGTTGATGCCTCTATTTTTTGTTTCAAGCCATTAATGCAGCTCACTTTACCCTCTTTTATTATTGTCTTACAGTGATTAAATGCATATTCGGGATCCGTTATAAGTGCATCGTTATATTGTCTTGAAACTAGAGTTAAATCGGAATTGTAATTTCTATCTGCAAATGCCTCAAATACTATTTCAATACCAGAATTCAATGCAAGCCTAGCTATAACCGAACCATAAGGCACATAAAGCTTGGCCCCTTTCGCTTCATGCTTAATCAAATCAACCACAACTTTGGCTATATGCATATCAATAGCTGCTAAATTGTATAAAGCGCCATGAGGTTTTATATGATTTAGGCTCCCGTCTTGAGACTTCAACATATTATTAAATAGTCTTAGCTGCTCTTTCAGGCTAAATAATAATTCGTTATCACTTATATCTAGTGGAATACGCCCAAAGTTGTCTTTATCGGGAAAAGATGGATGCGCACCAATTTTCACATTAAATTGCTGGGCTAAATTAATTGTACTGCGCATGGTGTTTTCATCACCAGCATGCCCACCACAAGCAATACTGCATGACGACAAAAAGGGCATCAGCTCGGCCTCGTTGCCTAAGCCCTCTCCCACATCTGCGTTTATGTCTATATTAAAGTAAGTCATTTAAAAACTATCCATCGCACTTAAAATTCCTTTTACTCCCAAAACAAAAGTCAATAGTATTATTAGTACCACAATTACGTTCTGAAGTTTTGAATTTACGTATTTCCCTAAAATCTTAGAGTTATTCATTACCAAAAGCAGAAATATTGCAACAATAGGTAGTAATAAGCCATTAGCTACTTGTGCAAATTTTATCACAGCTATGGGTTTAAAGCCCAAGGTTGAAAATAGAACACCAAGCCCAAGAACAAGTATCCAAACAATTCTAAAACGTTTCGATTTTAAATCAGCTGGCCAACCTAAACAACCACTCGCTACGTAAGCTGCTGCTAAAGGCGCTGTAATTGCACTTGTTATACCTGCGGCAAACAAACCCACTGATAATAAATATTTTGCATTAGCTCCAAATACAGGCTCCAAACTCGCTGCTAAATCAGATGCATTCAAAACCTCTTTTAAGGGTAAACCCGCTGCAGATATAATAATTGACATACTTACAAACCCACCTAAAACTACTGCAATAACTGTATCGCGTTTAGCCAATTTAACATCAACCTTTGATGTCCATTTTGTTTTGGCCAACGAGGTATGCAGAAACAAATTGTATGGTACTACCGTGGTGCCTATTAAGGCAATAACGGTGAGTAAACTATTTTTCCGAAGCTCTGGCATAAATAGTCCTGAGAAAATAGCGGACCAATCCGGTTTAGTTAAAATTGCAGTTGATAGAAAAGCTACACTCATGAGAATTACTAGAAAAATCAGAAACCGCTCAATGACTCTATAATTTCCTATATATAAAGCTACAAATGCAATTGCTCCTAGAATTAGGACATATACGTTAACCTCAACCTCATTAAAAACAAGTGACTTGGACCCAAACAATGTTTCTACGCCAAGAACACCACCACTAATATTCCCAGCTTCGTATGCGGCATTTCCAACTAAAATAGCCGATAAAACCAAAAACATAACAATGAATTTAAGTATAGGATGTTGTAGTTCCGTTCGTAATAGCTCTGCTAAACCCTTTTGTGAAATCACACCTAAGCGAGCTGCCATCTCTTGAAGAAAGATAGTGGCAACAATAGACAGCCCCATTGCCCAGAGCAAGGTGTATCCAAATTTAACACCAGCTAGTGTACATACCGTTACGGTTCCAGGGCCAATAAAAGCTGCAGCTATTAATGGGCCAGGACCAATATTCCTGAAGAAATCTCTCAATTTATTTATAAATCTTTAAAATAAACAAATTGAAATATACAACGAGCAAACTAAACTTAAATGTTTATTTTAGCCATTAACATAACGCATTAACATGAAAGGAATAATTAAATATTTACTATTAGCAGTATTAACCACATCACTCTTTAATTGCGGTGGCATAAAAGTTGTGGATGCTTGGAAGTCTCCTGAAGTCTCTGTAATTAAAGATAAAAAAGTGCTGGTAGTTGCCAGAACATCGAATGAAAGCGCCAGACTAGCCTTTGAAAGGGACATAACAGACAAATTAATCGCTAAAGGTATAAAGGCCACACCGAGCTTTAGTAAATTTCCTCCCCTTGCTGCCGCGAAGGATCTTGATGAAGAACGTATGAAAATGATTCGTGAGATATTAAACTATGAAGGTTTTGATGCTGTTGTTATTACTAGTGTCAAGGATATAAGAGAACGCACAGTTACAAGTGGCAATAATTACTATTTTTCTGACCCTTGGAACTCCTTTTATCCAAGTTATTATGGAAATTTTTATGGCTATTATTATCAGCCCTATGTTTACAGCGTATATGTTGGTGATACAACACCAACAACCTACACTACAAAAACATATTATTTAGAAACTGTAGCTTACAATCTAAAAGCAGATAAAAACGATCAGCTTTTAGCCGTTGTTACGACTACTATTGAAGATCCAAAGAACGCATTTAAGACATCGAGTAAATACACTGAAGAAATCTTTAAGGCTTTAGAAAAAAATTAAACCAAACAACTTAAATATCACCTCGGTTATTCGCCTTATTCTACTGTTAGGCTTAATTGCCTGGACTTTCTTCATCCTAAAGCCTTTTATTTTAATTTTTATTTGGGCTATCATTTTAGCTGTTGCTCTTTTTCCAATTTTTGAATCTTGGTCCAGTCGGTTTCGTAATAAAAAATTAGGGGTAATCTTATTCACTTCACTAATTGCATTAATCCTATTCACACCTGCATACATTCTAATTAAAGAGATTTCTGTTAGTGGCAAATCAATAGTAAAACAGATTAAGAGTGACGAGCACCTTATACCAAACCCATCGGAAGATGTCAAGTCATGGCCCTTAATAGGTGATAAAATGTACAATGAGTGGTCCGCTTTATCTTCCAACGCCAAAGCATATGCCCTTGAACATAAAGACATTTTCATAGATAAAGGTACTGGCTTGTTATCTCGCTTAACAGGATTTTTTGGTACTTTATTTGTTTTTGTAGCCTCTTTTCTCATATCGGTTGTATTAATGTACAAAGCTGAATTTGGTTATAAAACTGGTCAATTGTTATTCGGGAAACTATTTGGTTTACAATCTGATGAAATCATCCACATGTGCAGGGATACTATTAGAAGTGTTGTAAAGGGAATTTTGCTTGTGGCAGTTATTCAGACTGTTTTGGCATTAATAGGTTTTAAACTCATAGGCCTGCCTGCAGCAGGATTCTTTGCTTTTCTAATTCTAGTTGCGGCCATTATGCAGATTCCAGCATTATTAGTTATGATTCCAGCAATTCTGTTGGCTTTCTCTACTTCAGACACGACTCCGGCAATAATATTTACAGTCTATGCGATTGCAGTTGCGCTCTCAGATAATTTTCTAAAACCCATCTTATTGGGTAAGGGACTTCAAACTCCGATGATTATAATTTTAGTTGGCACTTTGGGCGGTATGCTTTTACATGGAATAATTGGACTTTTTGTCGGTGCTGTAGTATTATCAGTTGCCCACAGGCTCTATATGTTCTGGGTTAATAGTGACGGCTCAACTCTGAAAAAATAAACTATAGATTTTTTGAGATTTTATAAATACATTCTTATTGGGCTTATTCTAATTAAAACAACGTTTTGCTTCACTCAAGATGTTGAGCCAAGACGATGGTCTATTCTACCGGTAAATTCACAAATTATTGGTGCAGGCTATGCCAATTCATTTGGGGAGGTACTTTTCGACCCACTCTTAGAAGCTGAAGATGTCTCTGTAAATGTAAGTACAATAGTAACATCCTATATTAGGTCCTTTCGCCTTGGTAACAAATTGGCTAGAATTGATGTAACAGTTCCTTATAATTTTATTCGATTTGAAGGTACCTTAAGTGGGAACCCTGCTAGTTTATATCGTAACGGCTTTGGCGATTCTAGGATACGCTTTTCCGTGAATCTAAATGGCCCGCCACCGGGTACGATTAAAGATATTCAAAAGTTTAATGCAGAGCATCCTGTTAATACAATATTTGGAGCTTCGTTGGCAGTTAATTTGCCTACAGGTCAATATTTCGATGAAAAACTGATTAATATTGGCCAAAATCAAATTGTCATTAGACCTCAATTTGGAATGGTACATACATGGCAATCTTGGTCTTATGAGTTAACAGGGTCAATATTCATTTTTACAAATAATAATAATTTTTTTGGTGGCAAAACAAAAAAACAAGACCCTATATTGGCTTTACAATCCCATCTCATTAAAAGATTTAGTTCAAAATTGTGGGCTTCGATTAGTGCAAGCTATGGTATTGGTGGAGAATCTGTGGTTAATAATGTTTCCAATGCCGACCTTAGAACCAATTTATTATCGGCACTTTCTACGGGTCTAAAAATCTCAAAACGTCAAAATCTTAAATTTGTATTTTTAAACTCTACAACTTTAAAAGATTTAGGTTCTAATACCAACAGCATTATTGTTGGCTGGTCGCATATATTTTTCTAATTTCACAAAAAAAATAACAAAATGAAAAATCAAATTACACTTCTGCTATTATGCTTAACAATTAGTTTAACCTCAACAGCACAAGTAATCGAAATCACACCATCGTATGGGTATCAGTTTGGAACACGTTTAAATTACGGTCTAGGCTATGTTAAGGCAGAATCAAGTGGGCAATGGGGAATTGCCGCAGGCGTTGAACTACGTCCTGGGTTAATAGGTAAAATTTCCTATACAAGTATGGGCACAGAGCTTAGAGTACGCGATATAGATATTGAAAACAATAGAGAAGTGAGACTGTCAGATCTACAAAATGACTGGTTCTTGCTAGGAATTCAAAAGTATTTAAATACTGGGAAAGTTAGGCCTTTTGTTGGAAGTGGTCTCGGTCTTGTTATTGTGTCCCCAAAAAACGAAAATACTCTTAATTGTACAGGATGCCTACCCCAAACAGAAATAACGCCAAGCTTAGGCAGTAATACCTACTTTGCCTTTAATTTTGAAGCTGGGGCAAATATTATGTTTACAGACAACATTGGATTTAACATACAAGGTAATTTATTCTTTCCAGTTAACTATGGCGGTTTTTATGTTGGAACAGGAGGAGCGGGATTCAGTACAGGGTCAACACAAATCATTGGAGGCTTTAGCGGTGGCCTAGTCTTTAGAATTGACGCAGATTAATTTAAAGTGTCCCAAATTTGACGATTGTTAAAGTCTAACATATATTAAAAAAATATAATATCTTACAAACTATTAACTAAAGCGAATACTTTATCCTTTTTTTTTACATTACTAATCAATAACTATTACACATGAAAAAAATGCTATTACTGCTTCTATGCTTAAGCATGGCAAGCACGAGCTTTGCTCAAAAAAAACCGAACATCCTCGTTATTTGGGGAGATGATATCGGTTGGTCTAATGTGAGCGCATACAACCACGGAATGATGGGGTATAAAACTCCAAATATCGATAGGTTGGCTAAAGAAGGTGCCATGTTTACAGATTGGTATGCACAACAATCCTGTACTGCAGGAAGAGCAGCTTTTATTTTAGGTCAACATCCATTCAGAACAGGTTTATTGACAATTGGTATGCCTGGAGCCAAGCAAGGAATACAAGATAGTCAACCAACAATTGCAGAATTACTTAAGCCGCATGGTTATGTGTCCGGGCAATTTGGTAAGAATCACCTTGGAGACAGAGACGAACATTTACCAACTAATCATGGATTTGATGAGTTTTTTGGCAACTTGTACCACTTAAATGCTGAGGAGGAACCAGAGACGTATTATTATCCAAAAGATCCAGAATTTAGAGAAAAATTTGGGCCAAGAGGAGTATTACGTTCTTACGCAGATGGAAAAATTGAGGATACAGGTCCATTAACCAAAAAGAGAATGGAAACAGCAGATGATGAATTCACTGATGCTGCTATAGCATTTATAAAGAATGTACATGCCCAAGGGAAGCCGTTTTTTGTTTGGTTGAGTGCAACAAGAATGCACGTTTGGACGCATTTGAAAGAAGAAAGTGTTGGTGTGACGGGTATAGGATTATATCCTGACGGCATGGTCGAGCATGACAAAAACATAGGGAAGGTCTTAAAAGTATTGGAGGATTTAAAAATCATTGACAATACAATTATCATGTACTCAACAGATAACGGTGCTGAAAAATTTACATGGCCTGATGGAGGTACAACACCATTTGCCGGAGAAAAAGGGACCACTTGGGAAGGGGGTTTTAGAGTACCTTCTGTTATTCGTTGGCCAGGTGTCATTAAACCAGGAACAGTTTATAATGATATTTTTTCTCACGAAGATATGATGCCAACACTTCTAGCAGCTGCAGGAGAGCCTGACATTGTAGAAAAAGTTAAGAAAGGGTATACGGCGAATGGAAAAACATTTAAACAACATTTAGACGGGTATAATTTAATGCCATATTTTAAAGGTGAGGTAGATGAAGCACCACGTAAGGAGATTTTTTATTTTGATGCTGGAGGGAACCTCAACGCCTTAAGGTACAAAAATTGGAAATTACACTTCACCATTATGGAAGGTTCAATTAATGAAGCCTACCGTAAAACACCATCATGGCCATTAGCCATAAATTTAAGGGCAGATCCTTACGAAGTTTCCTGGGAATCTGCATTATATACAAAATGGTATGGCGATAACATGTGGTTGTTTGTTCCTGCCCAAAATTATATTGGTGAGTTTTTAGCAACGTTTAAAGACTTTCCACCAGTTGAGGGCGGGTCTTTAGGAATAGATGCTGTAGTAGACAAATTGAAACAACCAAGAAGAAATTAAACAAGAAATTAATATGAAAAAAATTAGTTTGTTATTACTTATGCTAAGCATGACACTGGGTTATGCTCAAAAAGATAAAAAACCTAACATCCTCGTTATTTGGGGAGATGATATTGGACAATCCAATATTAGCGCTTACACTAAGGGCATGATGGGCTACCAAACCCCAAATATTGACCGCATTGCCAATGAAGGATTAATTTTTACAGATTATTATGGAGAACAATCCTGTACCGCAGGTCGTTCCTCGTATATAATGGGACAAAGTGTTTTTAGAACCGGATTATCCAAAGTAGGTCTTCCTGGTGCCGAAGAAGGTATGAAAGTCGAAGACATTACTATTGCCACTGTTTTAAAAGATCAGGGTTATGCAACAGGACAATTTGGTAAAAACCACCTGGGCGACCGCGATGAAATGTTGCCAACTAATCATGGTTTTGATGTATTTTTTGGAAATCTTTACCACTTAAATGCTGAAGAAGAGCCGGAGAATGAAGATTACCCTGGTGACATGGTCATGCCAAACGGTAAGACCTTTAGAGAAAACTATGGTCCTAGAGGTGTTCTAAAGTCTAGCGCTGATGGCAGTATTCAAGATACAGGTCCACTGACTAAAAAACGTATGGAAACAGTTGATGATGAAACGACTGCTGCTGCTATTGCATATATAAAAGAACAAACAGCAGCCGGCAAACCTTGGTTTGTTTGGTGGTCAGGGACTCGTATGCATTTCAGAACGCATGTAAAAGAGTCCAATAGAGGAATTTCTGGTCAGGATGAGTATGGCGACGGTATGGTGGAGCACGATATGCATATTGGTCAATTTCTTGACGTTCTCGATGAATTAGGAATTGCAGACAATACAATTGTACATTACTCTACAGATAATGGCCCTCATATGAATTCATGGCCTGATGCAGCTATGACACCCTTTAGAGGTGAGAAAAACACCAACTGGGAAGGTGGCTGGAGAGTACCTTCTATGGTTCGTTGGCCAGGTGTTATCAAACCAGGCTCAGTGAGTAACGGTGTGGTACACCACATGGATTGGCTGCCAACTTATGCTGCCGCAGCGGGAAAAACTGATATTAAAGAAGATTTATTAGACGGTTATACATCAAACGCTTTAGGGAGATCCTATAAATTACATCTTGATGGATACAATATATTAGAACACCTAAAAAATCCCCAAGAAGTTGAATCTCCGAGGAAAGAGATTTTCTACTTTACAGATGATGGGGACTTAAGTGCTTTGCGCTATGGAGACTGGAAACTAGTCTTTATGGAGCAACGTGCTACAGGCACCTTAAAATTATGGGCGAACCCGTTCACACCTTTAAGGATTCCTTTAATTTTTAATTTGCGACGAGACCCATACGAGCGTGCTCAGTTAACCTCTAACACCTATTACGATTGGATGTTAGATAGAGCCTATTTATTAGTGCCGGCTCAGCAATATGTTGGGCAGTTTTTAGCGACCTTTAAAGACTACCCACCGCGTCAGGAAGCGGCAAGTTTTTCTTTAGATAAGGTTATGGCCCAATTAAAAGAAGGCGGTAAATCAGACTAAAATATTTTGAACTTATTAAAAGGGACCTACATATGTTGTTGCGTCCCTTTTTTTTTATCTTGTATGTCGAAATTTTTCAAAGTATTATATGAATAAACACCTTAAAACAATTCGCGACCTTGAATCACAAATCAATCTTTCCATACTAGGACAGGGACATGTTGTAGAACGCCTTTTAATGGTATTATTGGCTGATGGCAATTTACTTTTAGAAGGTTTGCCTGGTTTAGCAAAAACGAGAGCCATTAATAGTCTCGCTAAAAATTTGGACGCAGGTCTCAGCCGTATTCAATTTACACCAGACTTATTGCCTTCAGACATTACTGGTACAGAGGTCTACCAACCAGAATCTGAAGAGACCTTTATTTTTCAACAAGGTCCCATTTTTAATAACCTCATTCTGGCGGATGAAATCAATCGAGCGCCTGCTAAAGTGCAGTCTGCTCTTTTGGAAGCTATGCAAGAACGTCAGGTTACGGTGGCTGGTACCACACATAAATTAGACCCCTTATTTATGGTCATGGCAACACAAAACCCTATAGAGCAAGAAGGTACATACCCTTTACCAGAGGCCCAAATGGACCGTTTTCTTATGCATGTTATTGTAGATTATCCTGATGCAGCTTCGGAAATGAAAGTCCTAGACTTGGTAAGAGGTGAAGAAGATGCAGCACCTAAACCAAAGTCAAAAAAAGAAACGATTTCCCAAAATGTGATATTCGAGGCCAGAAAAGAAATTAATGGTGTACATGTATCGGACAGTATCAAAAAATACATTGTAGACTTAGTCAATGCCACCCGTTTTCCCGAAAAATACACTGAAGAATTAGAGCTTTGGATTGATTATGGTGCTAGCCCAAGAGCCTCTATTGCTTTGGACAAATGTAGCCGCGTAAACGCATGGTTAAATGAAAGAGATTTTGTCAATCCAGACGATGTAAGAGCTGTTGTACACGATATATTTCGTCACCGTATTTCACAAAGTTATGAGGCCAATGCCGATGGTATTACAAAAGACAAAATAATAGATGAGCTGCTAAAACAAGTCGCCGTCGCCTAAACATTAAAATTTAAACAAAACAATAATGAAACACATTAAAATTTATGCAATAATATTTGCCTTTGTTGCATTTAGTTGCAATGATAAGGCTACAAATTCCGCTGAAGATAACAAAAGCCAGAATACCGAAATGGCAGACCCACTGCCCTCTTGGAATGATGGCGCTACCAAAACGGCTATTGTAGATTTCGTTACAAAAGTAACCACTGAAGGTCCAGACTATATTCCCGTTGAAGACCGTATCGCCACCTTTGACAATGATGGGAATTTATGGGCCGAACAGCCAGCCTATTTTCAATTATTCTTTGCCATGGACCGCATTAAAGAATTGGTATCAGAGCATCCGGAGTGGAAAACCACACAGCCTTATCAATCTGTAATAGAAAATGATATGAAAACACTCATGTCATACGGAGAGCATGGTCTTATAAAAATAGTTATGGCAACACATGCCGGAAATACGGTTGGAGAATTTGAGCAAATCGTAAAAGATTGGTTAGCGACTGCAAAGCATCCGCGATTTGATAGACCTTATACGGATTTGGTGTATAAACCTATGTTAGAATTGATTAACTATATGAAGTCTAATGATTTTAAAACGTTTATAGTTTCTGGTGGCGGTATTGAGTTTATGCGCCCTTGGGTTGAGGGTGTTTATGGCATACCAAAAGACCAGGTTATTGGAAGTAGTATCAAGACAAAATATGATTATAATGACGGAAACCCTGTAATAAGACGTTTGCCAGAATTAAATTTTATCGATGATAAGGAAGGTAAACCAGAAGGTATCAATCAATATATTGGTAAAAAGCCCGTTTTTGCTTCAGGTAATTCTGATGGTGATTTGCAAATGATGCGCTGGGCAGATTCTAATTCCTATCCTAGTTTTCAATTGTATCTGCACCATACAGATGCAGAACGTGAATGGGCCTATGACAGAGATTCATCCATCGGAAGATTAGATAAAGGACTTGATGAGGCTGTTGAAAAAGGCTGGACCGTTATTGATATGAAAAATGACTGGAAAACTGTGTTTCCATTTCAAATGAATGACTAATACATGCCAAAAGAACGCATAACATCGGATAAAAGTAAAGACCGAAAAGGTCCTAAGGAAGTCTATGTTACCCTTCAGGACCTTATTAAGTTGCAATTTGAAGCCAGAGGCTTTAGCTTTTTACCGAAATATGCTGTTCAAAGTATCTTGTCTGGTCGACACCGTTCTAAATTAAGAGGACGTGGCTTAGATTTCGATGAAGTCCGCAAATACATTCCTGGAGACGATATTAGAAATATCGACTGGAAGGTAACGGCACGAGTTGGGGTTACCCATACCAAAGAATTCACCGAAGAAAAAGAACGCCCCGTGCTATTTGTGGTAGACCAAGGTACTCATATGTTCTTTGGAAGTAAATTGTATTTCAAATCTGTTATCGCTGCCCACCTGGCAGCCTTGGGCGCCTGGAGAACGCTAGAGGTTGGTGACCGGGTTGGAGGTTTGGTTTTTAATGGTACCAAAGATTATTTTGTAATGCCAAAACGAAACAGGCAGGCCGTACAACGTTTTTTAAGTCGCATATCAGAATTCAATCAAGTCTTATCAACAGATAAGGTGACTTTAAAGTTTGATAATCCATTATTAGAAGCCTTAAAGAAAACCAATGAAGTCGTAACGCACGACTACTTGGTTGTGGTTCTTTCTGATTTAAATTATGCTAATGACCAAGTTATCAAGCAACTGATACGATTAAAGAAAAACAATGATGTTATTTTTGGACATGTTTGGGATCCACTAGAAAAAGAAATTCTAGCAAAAAAAATCACCCTTTCAGATGGAGAATATCAGATACTTATTGCAAAGGATAAAACTTTGAAAAACAATTATAAAAAAGCGCAAGCAGCCCTTCTTCAGAAAACGCAAGAAGATTTTAAAAAGTATGGCATTCCTTTTTTATCATTTTCAACTTTAGAGAGTCCCGCGCATCAGTTAAGAGCATTAATAAGTTCAAACAAAAGGAAGCGGTAGTATGCTCAACGAAATCCAAGAACTTCTAGACTCCGGTAATTTTGAAATTGCCCATACATGGGTACTTTGGCTTGCCTTGCTACCTGTTTTGGTTATACTCCTTCCTCCTATTCGTCATAAAACAGAGGCTTTATTTACACCAGGTTTTAAAACGGTTCTAGACTTAAAAGGAGAACAACCAGCTCATGGTGTTCAAATTTCTAAACGAAATATATTATCCATGTTATTTTTATGGCTCATATGGTTGTGTTTAGTTGTTGCAGCCAGTTCTCCACAGATTGTTGGCGAACCACAAAAACAAATTAAAACAGCTCGAAATTTTTTACTCAATATCGATCTCTCCTTAAGCATGGAAACTCGAGATTGGGTGAATAGCGATGGACAACTTGTGTCGCGATGGGAAGCCGTCAAGGAGGTTATGGATGAATTTATAACCCGTCGCCAGGGAGACCGTATGGGCCTTATTTTATTTGGTTCTCAAGCATACCTACAGACACCTTTTACAGATGACCTTGACGTCGTAAGGACTTTATTAAATGAATCTGAAGTGGGTATGGCTGGTGCCAAAACAGCCATAGGAAACTCAATTGGTAAATCTGTTGAATTATTTGAACGCGATAGCATACAGAAAAAAGTCATGGTCTTAGTGACTGATGGCGCCGATAGTGGTAGCGAGTTAAAACCAATTCAAGCTGCGCGTCTTGCTGCAACCGACAGTATTACCATATATACAATAGGTATTGGTACCAAAGGTCAACAGACCTATGAACTTGATGATTATACGCTCACAGAGATAGCCAGAGCGACCAATGGACAATATTTTGAAGCTGCCGACCGTGAGCGCTTAGAGGATGTCTATGCCACCTTAGACGCCTTAGAGCCCATTGAATATGAAAACAACAATTTCATTCCCAAACGTCTTTTGTTCTATTACCCGCTAATGCTAGCTTTGATATTAGCTTTATTCTACCATGGTATTCTAGCCTTAATCGCCTTGGTGAAAATCATAAATCTTAAATTTACTCAAGATGGATGATTTAAGCACTTCAGAATATATGAGCTACGCATGGGATAATCTTTGGTTTATGAGACCAGATTGGTTATACGCCTTCATTCCTATTGGGATATTGATAGTGTTATTTCTTTTAACCTTTAATACGAGAGCATCCTGGAAAAAAAACTTTTCTGCGGACTTGCTGCCATTTCTAATTATAAAAGGGACCAAACGTCAATTTATTATCCCTAAGATTATTCTTATTTTGTTTCTAAGCCTAATAACTATAGCAGCTTCAGGGCCCACATGGGAACAAATAGAAAATCCTGGGCAAAAAACTGAGGCTGTACTGTTGGTGTTATTAGACCTGTCGCGTTCCATGCTGGCAGAAGATATTCAGCCCAACCGAATTGAACGCGCCAAACTAAAACTTGAAGATTTTTTTAAAGCCAAGCCAAAAGCTAAAGTGGGTTTAGTCGCTTATGCAGGATCTGTGCATAGTGTGGTGCCATTCAGTAAGGATTATAAGACTATAAACCGGCAAATGGAAGCCCTAAGACCAGATATTATGCCTATTCAAGGGAGTAATTTGTCTGAGGCCTTAGACTTGGCCGATTCGCTATTGGCTAAAATCATTGCGCCTAGCACCATCATTATTGTTACCGACAACGTTGAAGAAATGGATATTCCGCGCTTGGCACAAACTGCCGTACAATCGCATATTGAAGTTATGGCTATCAGCACACCCGGCGGTGCTACTATCCCTGTTGGTAAAAGAGACCTTAAGGACAAAGCCGGTAATACGGTGATTTCAAGTTTAAATACAATTACCCTTAACCAAATTGAAGCTATTGAAAATGCCAATGTTATTACAGTGACGCTAGACGATAGTGATGTAAAAATTTTAGCAGCAAGAGTGCGTCAAAACCTAGAGTTTGAGATTGACTTGGAGAATGCCGAAGAAGAATGGAAGGATTTTGGCTATTGGCTATGTTTCCCACTACTTTTACTCACATTATTTTCCTTTAGACGCGGCTGGAAAGTGCACTGGGTGTGGCTATTACTATTAGCCTATAACTGTAATGAGGAGCAAAACTTAAACATAGATGAATTGTTTTTCACCAAAGACCAACAAGGACAACGATTCCTCAAAAAGGGAGATACCTTAAGGGCCTTAGAAACGTTTAAGTCTGGCAATATTAAGGGGTATACGTATTATAATATGGGAAATTTTGAAAAAGCCGCAGAAGCCTACAGTGAAGATGTTAGTGATAATGGCTTTTACAATTTGGGCGTAGTATTATACAAAATAGGAGATTATGAAGGCGCACAACAAGCCTTTAACTCTGCCCTTGAAATCAATCCGCAATTAAGTCCTGCAAAGCTCAATCTGGAAAAAGTTGTTCGCGTTATAGATTCTATACAAAAGGAAAATGGATTGATTCTAGAAAACGCTACTGAGTCTCCCTATGACCCAGATAAATTTCAGGAGTATACCGAAAGTCCTGACGAAAAGGACACTGCTCAAAAAAGTGATAAAAAATACGACGGTAAAGGAGATATACAGGAAATGGTAACTAAAGAAGTCGATGAAAACACCATAGATGTGTTTGAATTTGATGAAAATGCGGTGATTGACAAAGACGCTGCCAAACAAACCTTGTTGAGGCAGGTTAAAGAAGATCCGGCTATATTTCTCAGACGAAAATTTGCCTATCAGATAAAAAATCGAAAAATCAAACCCAAAAAACAAGATAAAGACTGGTAGTGAAGACCTTTGTTAAACATATTACCCTTTTGACGCTTCTATTGGGCTACACTGTTATATTTAGCCAAACAAAGCCTGCGAAAATATGGGCTACGGCCTCCTTTAATAAATCAAACGTAATGTTAGGCGAGCCTCTGGTGGTCACAGTAACCGTCTATACGAGTACCTGGTTTACGGAACCACCGGTTTTTGAAGAAATACAAGTCAAAGGGGCTTTAATGGTAAAACTAGAGTCTAGAAATTCTGCGACTTCAGTCACTATTGGTCGCAAACAATACCCAGCCATTCGCCAAAAATTTGTGGTCTATCCAAATGTTCTGGGACAAAATACATTACCATCCTTTACAGTAACCACCACATGTCCTCCCGAGGGCGATTATAAGGGCAGAGAGCGCAAGGTGTCAACCAAAGAACGTAGGTTTAAGGTTTTGCCACCACCGGATGGGGTCGATACCGCAAACTGGTTAGCGGCTTATAATGTTACCGTTAGGGATTCATGGAACAGACCCCTAACCAATTTAAAAGCTGGAGATGTTTTAGAACGCAGAATCACCATTAATGCCTCTGGTACCTTATCTGCCACCATACCACCATTACAACTAGACAGTATTGATTTTGGAAGTATCTATGTAAAAACACCAATCCTTTCTAATAGGCAAAATAGGTCTAGTTTTAGTGGGACACGAGTTGAAATTATTAATTATCTTTTAGAAAAGGATGGTGATTTTGTAATTCCAGAACTAAAAGTGAAATGGTTTAAATTAAGCTCCAAGACTTCTGAATTGGCTGTCATAAAAGAACAGCCTCTTACTGTAGCTCCAAATCCAGATTTAGAATTTATTTTAACGCGTCAAAAAGAGCTACAGGCAGAATTAACTGCTACGGACGATACAACAGAATCTGAAACACAAACACCGTTTAGCCTTTTTGGTCTTAATTGGTGGCAGTTGGTATTGGTAATGGCCAGTATAATATTGTTGATGAAGCTCTTAATCAATTTGATTTCAAAACTGAAATTTAATTTGGCTAAAAAGAAAAAGCGCGCCTTAGAATCTGAAGCTCACTTTTTTAAAAAACTTATAGATTCAATTGAAAACGGGACCACCAAAGAGATGATTACTGCGCTGTTTCATTGGTATGATAGATTCCGTGGTAGCAGGTTCAATCCGTATCTGTCGGATATATTAAAAAAATCTAATGCTACTGAGTTGACCAATAGACTAAAAGAATTATCTGAAGCTTATTATAAAAATGAAGACTTGACTGCTGTACCCCAAGATTCTAAAAAATTTCAAGAAAGTATTAAACACTTAAGACAAAAAATAAAGAATTTAAAAGATATTGAATCTAAGCAAGAATGGATGCAAATTAATCCCTCTTAACTCGTGGCTCAAAACACACCAAACATACAAGAGATTATTCCTCCTGAAGACGTGCAATTCTGGCCGCCACAGCCAGGTTGGTATGCCCTAGGTGGTGTCATCCTTATTATTATAGGTATTGCAATACTTCGATTTCGTAAACATAAACACCGTAATGCCTACAGAAAGGAAGCCTTAAGGAAACTGGACACTATTTCAAATCTAAAAGCAACTGACAAACAATTACAAGAAATTAACCAACTCCTTAAGGCCTGTGCTTTAAAAACCTATCCTAGAGCACAAGTAGCAGGACTTGCGGGAAAAGATTGGATTGATTTTTTAAACAGAACGTCAGAATCAGCTATTTTTAGTGAGGTCCGAGCTGAGTTGTTATCAAGCAACCCCTATCAAAATACAATTGATTTAAAATATAAAAAAGAAGACTATTCAGATTTAATAGAACAATGTCAACACTGGATTAAAACGCATAAATTATACAAACACTAAAACTTATGATAAAAAATATCGTGATACTAGGAATATTTTTGTTGTGCTGCGCTATGTATAGCCAAGAAGAAAATACCATATCACATTTAAACGAACGCCATGGTTTGTCTTTCTTGATAAGCCATAGTTACATCAGTCAAGGAAAAATAGATGGCACTAGGGAATGGCTAGCCGCTCCTTCATTTGGTATTAATTATAATTTTAAACTCAATGAGAAATGGTCCATTGGTCTTCATAATGACATCATTATAGAATCTTTTGTTGTTGAAGATACCAGTAAGGATGAGGACTTATTAGAAAGAGAATATCCAATATCAAATTTAATAGTTGGCACCTATAAAATAACTGAGTCTTGGGGTATAGCTGTTGGAGGAGGTATTGAATGGGAAAGAAATGAAAATTTTGGAGTAATCCGTATTGGAACTGACTATGGATTAGAACTTAATGAAAAAGGATTGGAAGTTGTTTTCGCAATTAACTACGACGCCCTCATTGATGCATATGACAGTATTAATTTTGGCTTAGGAATCAATAAAATTTTTAAGTAATTTTCCAAAAATGATTTGGTTATGAGAGCCCTGATAATGATGTTTATTTCAATCCTAGTTTTTAGTTGTAAAAATGAGAAGCAAAATACGACTGGACAAGAAAAAGTAGAGTCAAAAACAGATTGTCATCCCGCTGGTGGGCGCTCTCAAATCTTAACCTCCTTAGACACTACTTCAAACCAAAGTATTGCAACTCAAAAAAACGATATTCTTATTTCAAAAGAGATAAACACTTCAAATAGTTCTTACACAGATACGCCTGACGGCATGGTGCTTATTCCAAGCGGCCAATTTATGATGGGAGCAAAAGGCAATTTAGCTTTGAGACGGGAATATCCGCGACATCCTGTTAAAGTGGATAGTTTTTATATGGATAGTCATGAGGTTACCAATGCCGAATTCAGGGCCTTTGTTGAAGCTACAGGGTATGTAACCATTGCAGAACGACCTATTGATTGGGAAGAATTAAAAAAGCAAGTCCCACCTGGAACCCCTAAACCTCCTGAGGAAGCGTTGAGACCAGGCTCTTTAGTATTTACACCACCACTGCAGCAAGTAACCGATTTAAGTAATTATTTTCAATGGTGGCAATGGACCAATTATACAGATTGGAAACATCCTGATGGACCCGACAGTTCTATAGAAGGAAAAGATAATCACCCTGTGGTGCATATTGCCTACGCTGACGCCTTAGCCTATGCCAAATGGGCCGGTAAACGCTTACCTACCGAAGCAGAATGGGAGTACGCCGCTAATGGCACATTAGACGACCCCATTTACCCATGGGGAAACAAAGATGTTAACGCCTTGCCCTATGAATGTAATTTCTACCAAGGCCGTTTTCCTAATACAAATACAGGAGAAGATGGCTATGTTACTACAGCACCTGTTGGTAGTTTTGCCGCAAATGGCTATGGCCTTTTTGATATGGGTGGTAATGTTTGGGAAATTACAGCAGATAATTTTGACGAAGAGTACTACAGTATGCTTTCCACGACAGCAGCAAACATAAACCCAAAAGGGTCAGACCGGAGCTATTATAGTGCTAATCCTTATGCCAAATTCACAGTTATTAAAGGGGGCTCCTTTTTATGTAACGATAGTTATTGTGCTAGTTACAGAGTTTCGGCCAAGATGCCTTTAGAAACAGACTCGGCTATGAACCATGTGGGCTTTAGATGCGTAGCTGATATTTCTAAATAATTAAAGGCGTTCAAAAAATAATGACTAATTTGTAACATCCATTTGAATTAACCAATATGAAAAAAATTTCACTGCTTTTAGCATTAATTATTGCCCAATTGTCGCTTGGACAAGACGCCGATACAGACACAAAAAAACGCGCCAATGAAGTTGGGATTGAATTCCTTGGTCTAATTGATGGTCAAACTATGATAAGTTACGAAAGATCATTTGGTAAACATTGGTCAGGGCTTATAGGAGCTGGACCAAAATCTAAAGAAGGTTTAGTTAATATTTCTGGCATAGATGGCCCTAGCATTCAAACTGGTGACGTATTCTATACGGGTTTCAAAATCCTTTTAGAAGGGCGCTACTATGTCAGCGAACACACAAATGGACGAGCCATAGGATTTTACTTTGGTTTTTACACTAAGTTTTCTGATTTTAATTCTGATTTAGTTGGAACTTATACCGACAGCGCTGGAGATCAATTTAATGTCAATTTTGATGCTGGAATTAATGTGGTCTCTGCAGGTTTTATGGTCGGGTACAAGCTACCCTTAAGTAAGCGCTTAGCTATTGACTTTCTTATTGCTGGTCCTGGCGCAGGGAACTATAGTTTTAGTATACAAAACAAATCGGATGATTTACCAGAATCATTTTTTGACGATTTAAATGATGCCTTAGAAAACATTAGTTTACTCGATTTAATTGAAGCTGATTTTGAATTTGACAGAAGCAAACAACGCAGCAGTTTTACAGTACCTTCCTTTAGGTACGCCATAAGTTTAAAGTATAATTTTTAATCGTTGATGAGGATATTTTTTGTTGTTCTTTTTGTTTCAATAAGTGCTACATCTTTTACCCAAAATGATACCATTCGTGTAAAAAATGGCAACGTTTTATTCGGTGAAATCAAAACACTGAGATCTGGGGTATTAACCATGGAAACCCCATATAGCGACAAAGATTTTAATATTGATTTCAGTAAGATTGAGCTCATAAACATACAACGTAAGTGTTTTATTGTATTATCGGGCGGCAGACGATTAACGGGCTATATCAAATCACAAAAACCTAATGAATTTACATTTACGTATCCTAACGGAGCGACTGAATCTTTCAGAATGCGTGAGTTAATTATATTAGATGAACTCTATGAACGCTTCTGGAAACGATTAAGTGGTAACATTGATTTAAGTTATAATATCACAAGGGCAAACAGTGCAAGGCAATTTACCCTTGGTGGAGGACTGTCCTATAGAGGTCCTGTTTGGTTATCTAGCGCTAAATTCACCTCCCTCGATTCTAGACAAGACAACACGGAAAATATAAAACGCACGGATATTGATGGGCAATTACAACGAATCCTGCCAAAAAACTGGTATTTATTAGGGAATATTAGTTATCTATCAAATACGGAACAAGCCCTGAATTCGCGTTATAGTATTCGCGCAGGAGCAGGACGTTTTTTAGCACTAAACAATAAATTATCTTGGGGGGTGAGCGGTGGGCTTAACCTAAACCTTGAGAATTTTTCTGATGACACCCCAGATCGAGAATCTACTGAGATTTTTATTGGCACAAATTTTAATATGTTCGATTTTAAAGATTTTAGCCTTAATACCAATCTTGATATTTTTCCGAGTTTGAGTGAGAGTGGCCGTTGGAGGGCTGATTATAATCTGGACATTAAATGGGACTTGCCTTTCGATTTTTATTTAAAAACCAATGTACAATTCAATTATGATAATCAGGCCGCTGCTACCGGTAGTAATTTTGATTATATTTTAACTACCGGTATCGGCTGGAGTTTTAACTAAGCTCATCTCCCTTTATTTTTAACCTTGCCTAAAAATAATCATAGTAGTGATGATTAAGCAATTGCCTAATATATACTTTGCCATACGCATTGGATACAAGTCCAGTTTTTTGCTAGTAAAATAATACGTATATTTAACTTAGCTTATGTTCTAATACCCATTCCTAGGTACAAGAACTACACCCTCAGATCTCATAAAGCTGAAAAAAGTAACTAATTCAAATATCATCAAAAATGAAAAATCTTCTTATAGCAACCGGTTTAAAACTAAGTTTTAGTTTTTTAGTTCTAATTTCATTTTCTAACTTAAGTTTTGCTCAAGATAACAGTTCACAAAATGATGAGGTACAGCAAAAAAAAGAAAGGAAAGCCAAGAGTTCATATAAAATTTCAGCTGGCGTCAATTTCAACAATCTAAGTGTTGATGCTGCAGATAACCTAGAGTCAAAGACCGATGTAGGCTATAACCTCGGCATCTCTTATAAGCGTGGTCGCTTTTTTTACTATGAAATTGGAGCAAGATATAACCAAAGGGCTTTTGAAGTACTAGACAGTAATGACCCAGCAAATATTATGACTAATGACTTAAAAGTTTCTGCCTTTGATGTCCCATTAACTGCTGGAATTAACATAACCTCTTTTGCCGATAGACTGATAGGTCTTCGTGTTTTTATTGGTGCTGTACCCTCCTTTACCCTGAACAAGGACGTCGATAGGACTGGTTTAGAAAAAGATGATATCGAGGATATTATGTTTTATGGTCAAGGCGGTATAGGAATTGACATTGCCTTCTTTTTTGTTGAAATTGGTTATAACTATGGTTTTACTGGTATTATAAATGATATTGAAAATCTAAGTAGTAAATTCAATCCAAATCAAGCTTATTTTAACTTAGGGTTCAGATTTTGATCGCCTGTTGTCTAACTGCTTAGTTTAGTTGAAGTTTTATTCACTTAACAACACTCATTAACTCATTCATTTCAAAATAAGCACAAGCCCTAAACTTTAACAAACTCAGGAGTTACTCAATTAGGAATTAATTATTTTATTCTGCCTTTTTTTTAGACAATATACTTTTTGGTAATAAGATTTGTAGTTGAAAACGCCATTGCCATTCGGGTCCAAAATCGGGACGAATTGCATTATAATAGAGCTGTGTTTGCAGGTTCACCGGAAGCTTCCCGCCTAGCATAATCACCTTTCCTCCACCTGCACCAACTGGTATAATCCATCGCTCATCTGAATCTGCTGTCCAGTCGGCAGTTATAATTGGAGCACTATTCACATACCAGCCATCACCCAACTGTCTTACCACAAATAAATTAAGCAGCATTCTGTTTACCTCTTCACGATTAGCATCGCCTGCAAAAGACCAGGTATTATTGGCCAAAGCCCCAAAGGTCCAATCACCAGGTTGGACTAACATCACAGCCGATGGTCCCGCACTCCATTTCTGGGTACCTCGGTTAGCCCCACCCGTAGGGAGTTCAATTACTGGACCCGCTCCCCAAGTAATACCCGAACTTTCTGGCACATAAAAAGTAGTGAATACAATATCGCTAAGTCCTGAACTAAAGGTGCCACTTTCACTTCCATAATCTGGTATATTAACAATCGGAATGATGGTTCTTGTGATGACGCGTCCGCCTGCTAAGGGGATAACTGGTTGAATGTTCAGGACATTGGTATTGCGGTCAAAAGGACCCTGGTTCATGTTTAGGTTATTCTGGAAGGGGAAACTCATCAAGTCGGCCAGTGGATTGGCGGCCTGAGTTGAGAGATTTTCTTCAGCATCCTCTTGCTCCTGTGCTAGCAGGACCAGAGGGGATAAATACAATAGCATTAATAAGAAGGGGAATATACGTTTTAAATAATCTGATGAATTCATAGTGGTATTATTTTAGTTATTTTATAGTATTGGAGTCATGCGGTCATCATAAACTCATTCGCAACGCTTAAGCACATTAATTTCCCAGCAACCCTTTAGACCTTGTTTTTTTTTGACATTATTGATTCAATTGTCCTAGATTCTTCTATGCGATACCCCATGTTTCTTAACTAACTTCTTTATTCTTTATTTACAGGTTTCACATCCGGAAAAACCCAAGTGCCGTCAAGTATTTCTTCGCGCGGCATATATAATCTTACCGTATAATTCCAGCCTTCGGTTATATGCAGGTAATTAGAGCTGTTAGGATCACCACCAAAATGAATGGTAAAAGAACCATCTTCATTGGGCGTACCCGTAATATTGTTGACGCTATAGGCCTTGTATTCATTTTCCTGGAAATAACCATCCTTATTGTATAAACTTATAGACCAAAATGCATCTACTGGCACATCTTTAACAGTAAGCTCATAAGCGCCTATTGGAAGGTTTGGTTCAATGGTTAGATAAAATGCCTCATACTCAGGCAAACCACCCCATCCAAATGCTGTTCCAAGCAAATGACGTACCTGATCAACTTCTTCCTTTTTTCCAAACATTCTCTTGGTTTCTGGCATACCTTTGCTTAATTCAAGTAATGGCTTATAAGTAGCTTCATAACTTGCCTTATCATAATTAGGATAAGTATAAGGTTTTGATGAATTAGCTTTAATGCTAACCCCATCTTGAATAGCCAATACCTTCTTAACATCCTCAGGATCGAAAGAATTTACAAGGATGCGTATGGATACCATAACGTAGGGTGTTCCGAACTTTTTCATGCCGAGTTTATAGGTGCCCGCTTTATGATATATCTCGTTAATGTAATGATCTTCATTGACTACCATTACTGAAACATATCGTCCATTTGTTTCTGGAATACTAAGTGTTGCTCCTTTGCTAATATCAACAATGGCTGCACTGTAGTATGTGTCTCTATTCATTCTAATAACAGTTTGTTTATCTAGAGGTGTGGGATTACGAAAATGTATGAATTTATTGACTTCGCCACCCTCTACCAGTGATAGTGCCCTATCGAATTGAAAAGCTGTTTCGGCACGTGCAAAATTATCTACGTTTACAATTACGGGTTCGTCTGATTGTGCAGACAGATTAAGTGTCAAAAATATGCCTGCAATGAGAGCTGCAAGACGATTGATTTTTTTAATTCTTATTAACATGATTTTCTTTTTTTATTAATGTGACCTTTCTTTTAGTATGCTTTTAAAATTGGTGGATTCACCCACTCTCCATTTAATGCTTCTTCTTTAGGCCAGTATAAGCGCATAATGACGCTAAAAGGCGCTTCAGGTGCCGGTAGCCAATTGGGTTCCTTATCTTTACCTGGAGAAGACTCCTGAAAATATAAGGTGATCCCACCATCCTCATCATGCACAAAATCGTCTAGCATGGTCGAATTCAGTAAATAACGGTTAAGTGAATTCTCCACGAGTAAACTTGGAGGCAGTTCGTACATTGTCAAGGACCAGAAGGAGTTGACCGGAGGCAGTTCACCCGGCCCAAAGCGCAGTGTGTAAGTATTAGTTCCGTTTAATGCTTCGCCATCGGCATCTACATAATAAGATGGGTAAATAGCCTCAGCTTCACTATTACCCCAAATACCCAAAACAGCAGCAGCCATTCTGTAGAGGTAATTGTTCTTCAGAAATGCTCTTGTACCGAACACTTCACCAGATCCAATCTCTCCTGCGTCAGCCTTAGCTTTGAGTGAGGCAAAATCTCCCCATGCATCGGCAATTCCCTGACCAATGGCTTCCTGAATTTCGGGAGAAAAGCTATCCCAGTTAAAAGCTTTACCAGCCCCTATATTTAATTTGCCAAAGCGCTCCATGAGTTCCTTTTCTGAAGTGTGCGTAGGGCAAAACTGTAAGACAAAATTTAATTGTTCGAATATCTTAGGCGTTTCTCTGATCTCTTCCTGCGATAATGGCGCGATAAAGTCAATTTTAGGAGCAGCTGCCGGAGCCGACTGACCCAGGAAGGTAGAAAGAGATTGAACTTTATAGCCCGCTTGTATCTCTTTTACCTTGTCGAGATCTTCAGGGTTGTAAAGCTGGGTTCTATAAATAGCCAGCATGAGTTCTGTTTCGCTTTCAATTTGTTTCGTGATCCCTTCAGGTACTTTCCCATTCCAACCGGGTCCAGTTATTAAGAATTGGCCGCCCTCGTTGCCTGTGGTTCGGCTTCCAAGGTATTCGAAATTATGAGTATACAGGTCGATCAGCTGAATACTGAAATAACGATCCTCCTCAATGGGCGGTACTGTGAGTACCATGGGTTCTGAGCGTAAATCTAAGGCAAGAAAACTATAGGGCGTATCAGAGTTTGGAGTCTGTACCGCCTTATCTTCGTGGGTGTAAACATTAGGTATGTTTTTGATTTCATTCCAGCCGGCTTTATAATCGGGACTGGAGGCATCCACAAAATAGCTGTACATTATACGGTAGCCATCTACTGCAGGATTGCCATAGATATACGCCTCTTTGGCAATGGTGCGCGCTTCTTCAGGGGTGATTTCTTTTTCTTTTTGGGTGCAGGAACTCAACAATGCAAATATGGTAATGAGCACCCCTCCTAAAATGAATTTAATTGAATGTAAGCTTTTCATAATGCTATAATTTTTAATTGTTATAATTTAACTGCCTTCGGCGCCTTCCAAGTTTTCATTTTTTCCAAATCCGGCGCATATAGCCTGAGGATAATATTGAGCCCTAGGTCTTCCCTTTGAATCGGTAGCCAGTTTTCGTCAGGCACGCCTTCGGGCTGTTCGGCAGCGATATAGATTTCGATACCTCCCTCGTCATTCAGCTTAAAGCCGGAATTCTCACCCACGCTGTATTTTTTTTGCTCATTCGGGATAAAGAAGCCATTGACTTCATCGTAAAGGGTTAATGACCAGAAGGCATTAGCCGGGGGGTAATTCATCTGCCTTCATTTGAATAACATAGTCGTTCATCGCGTTCATCGGAGTGCCATCTGCAGTGGAAATGGCAGGGTACATAGCTTCCTTAGCAGGCTGGCCGATAGGGCCAACGATGGAAGGAAACAGCATAGGCTCCAGACCAATAGTGCCTTTGGGTTGAAAAATCAGTGGGAGCATTGGAGGCATCCTCTCCGGATCATTCATGATGGCGATTTGCTCATCCCTGATCTTAATGGATACTTCCCTGAATTTCTTCCCATCAATTTTTACAGCGGTTTCAGGATTGTATTCCTGTCCCGGCACAATGCCAAGGGGTTTATATACCGCAAGTACTTTTTGATCCAGCTCAAAATTCGGATCGAAGGTGGTATGATTAAAGACGAACTGCATCACTTCCAGGAGGTTGTTTTCAAAAATATCAGCATCGGTTTTGCCATATGAAGGGAAGTCCACGGTATCGGCTTCCATACGCGCATTGCCCAGGTATTCAGCCAAAGTCATGCCTTTTATCGCTTTGATCTGATCAATGATACGTTGATACCGTTCCTGTTCATTGGCATGAGGCATCACACGCAACGTAGCCGAAATAAAATCGCCTGTCATCTCCACCACTTCATCAATGCCTTCAATGTCTTCTCCGTTATAACCTTCCGTGCGTTCCGTATAAAACAGGATGGTGGTAGGTTCCTGAAAATCGCCTTCAACCGTTGATAAGGGGATCTGAACATAGTGATCATACCCACTGGTCATGAGCGAAACGTACTTTGATTCGAAGGCCGGAAACTCGAATACTGCGGCATCTTTTCTTAAATCAATCATCGCTAATTGATAGAGCACATCGTTATTTGGACGAGCAATAAAACGAGCCGTGTGATCGAGCAAGTCTGTGTTTTGCAAGCCTTTGTTATAGCCTTTGGTAGATAAGCCTTCTTCGGCAAAGGCCAACTTTTGGTTGACGTTGTACATGGCCACATACTGGTAAGAGCGTTTTACAATGTCTTCCATTTGTTCATCGCTTAAAATGGCAACGCGATTCTCGTCGGTTTCAACGGTGGTTTGTTTTTTAGTCTCACCACAGCTGACGATTAAAAATCCTATTAAGATGGTCAGTAATAATTGAATATTTTTCATGGCTTGGTTTTATTTTAATATCACTTTATTTATGATCTTGAACTAATGTAGACGGAATAATAACGGCGCTTTCAGGGTCATAACGGTCAAACAATTCCAGAACGCGAACCACTTCTTTCGCATCTCCTTTCATCACTTTAATTTCGCCATTATCGATTAAATCTTGAATGGACCCTGAACTCAAATATACCTTTGCCCAGGCTTCCCCGGATAATTTAAGCACATGGTCGGCTTCAGATGGGTAGGTCTCAAGGTCTTCAATATATTCTGCCACGGCGCGCCTCACATGCAATCCTGCACTAGTACCATCATCAAAGTCAAATCGCAGTATTTCGTTGGTTTCACCGCTTTTTGCGGGATTGATCCGAATTCTGAAATAATCGACAAAGGTGCCGGGGAAAGCTTTGATGGTTTCTGGCGCAGGAGGAATCACTGTAGGAATGGTCACTTTCCCTTCTAGCGCCAAGGCTTGCGACATCAGGTGCGCACGATTATTCGATCCTGTCGAAACATAAGCCATCTGCCGAAGGGCTTCGGCTTTTATCTTTCTAGCATCCTCGTCTGTGTGATCCAATTGGTAGAGGTAATTCACCAGGTGTGCTGCCCATGAATACTCTTTCTTATTCATGGCTTCATTGGCAGCTGCCAGTACCTTATCTCGCCCTCCCATTAAGGGTACAATACGTTTAGCTTCGTCTAATGGAGATACCGGTGCAAGATTTGCCGCATCGTTATCGTACCAACCAACAGACTGGTAATAGATAGCTGGAGGATAAGCAGATACCTCACCATAGTTTTCAAGATTGTTAGGAACCGCCTTTAAATACTCCGGAAGTTTTACCAAATGACGCAGTTCATCAGGTGTTTTTCCGCCAATAATTCCTCTCAAGGTTTGGTCTAGTACAAAACTTGCTCCATCTAAATAGCCTTCTAATCGTTTTGCGACTTCTTCTTTTCCAACCACTGGTTTTGCCGCAGCCGAAATGAGCACTTCAGGCTCTAAATCACGATTAAATTTTAATCCCTTGATCCATAGACGTGGATCGCGAAAAACATCACCCCGAACAGAATACAATTGTGGTGGACTCGACCACAGCATCGTGGTAAATAGAATTTTACGCTCAGGAAGCCAAACCGTTGTGTGCACTTTATCATCAGAACCATACTTGGTGAAAAACTGCATTTTCTGACCTAGAACAGTCATTTCCTGACCATCCTCAACCGGTGTATTTACGGGTAAAAAGTCTAGTGTGAAATCTTCAGGAAACGTCGTATTTACGACAAAGGCATCTGGACCTTCTTTTGGCATAAAGGCGTTAAACTGGATTAAGCCTCTGGCTGTTAGATAGGGTCCGATCTCTGGGAAATAGGCTGGAAATCCCGCTGCCTTCATGTTCGATTCAACCACAGCGTTAAGATTGGGATGACCTATGATCATGATATCTTTATTGCCTTCTGCAAATACTCCCGCACCAAAAGCAGTATGCGAGTGTCCATAGATTATGGCTTTAATAGGTTTGTCGCTAACAGTTCGAATGGCTTCCAGCAGAATTTCGCCGTCATGCTTGGTGTCACCACAATCAAAAGCTATTAATCCTTCCTCAGTATCAATGATTGAAATAGGTGCAAGTCCGTAGCCACCAAGCACCCAAATGCCTTCAGCTGGCTGTTCTATAGAAGGCTCAACCCAGGCTACTTTATCAATTCCGTCAATAAGTCGCTTGTTGGTAATTGCTCCATTGGGGGCTTCTACGAGTTCTACCTCTCCGCCCATGTATGGTGAGTCACTCTGTGTTGTAACTGTTTCGCTTTTGTTGTTGGTTTGCTTGCAACCTATGATAGTGAATCCTAATAGGATTGCAATGCATAATTTAATATGTTTCATGTGAATCGTTTTTTTTCTTTTATAACTCATATGAGTTTTTCAGATTTATATAATGCAGCTTCTATAAGGCGCCTTCAAACTTAAACGCCGCCTTATTGCAATAAGCCTCAGCAACTGTCAATTTCAGGATTATACGTATACCTTGTTTCTATAAATGAAATGCCAATCCTATCCCTCCAGAAGAGGTATTTCCACCTCCGAATTCGAAAATAATACCGAATGAATTACTGAATTTATATTCTACACCAGCGTGCAGGTTTAAACTAAAATCATCCTTGTTGCTATCGCCAGAGACAACGGCACCGGCATCAGCCCCAGCCCAGATATCCCATGGCTCAGCAAGACCTAACAGTCTGTCAAAATAAAAATCTCCTCTACCCCCTACTGCAAAGGTGTTTTCACCACTGAACCAGATCCTGGCCGTAGGCGCCAGGGTAATATCCTTGGCGACCTGAATCTCGTAATTCGCTGCAATACTGGAATTACTTCCAAATTTAACGAAGGTATTTAAGGCATTTCCATATTCCTGGGCTGCCATTTGTGTAAAGCAAAGGACTATAGCCATAAGGCAAAGGGCGATGTGGTTGTTATAATTTTTCATAATGTTATCTATTCATTGTTGGTTATGTATCTGCTCTTAAGAAATTCTGTAAATCTAAAGTAGATTTCAGATTCATAAAATGACTTGGATCACCTTTAATAAGTCGTTCTTACTAATGCGCAGCAACTGCTATTTTCAGAACCAATATAAAGTTGGGTCCAAGGGTTAATCGTTGTTCTATTCTTCCAGGTATTTAAAATGCAGCTTCTTTAAAGTTCCTTCAAATTCAAAAGATCCCTTATCAAAATAAGCATCAGCTACTGGTGAGTTCAGATCCATACCTACGTCGAAGGTTTCAGATGCCGTGAAGATTAGAGGAATAGTGCGTTCCACTGTTCCGGTGGTAGCTTCCTTTCCGTTAATCCAAAACTTCAACTCAGCTGGTGCTGCGCGCTCCAGGGGTGTTTTCATTTCGTAAGTAATGTTCACCTCGCCTTTAGGCAGTGCACCTACTTTTATTTTGGTGCGTTTCAGGAGCAAGGAACTGTATTCATAGTAAAGCTCCCCATTCATAGCATAAAGGCTTACCCCACCGGCGTAACCACCCATGGCGAAAATCACCCCATTAACACCTGCCGGTACCTCGCCATCAATTTCAACACGGATGTTGCCGCTACGCACATTCGGGGCCTCGCTTTCAGGGATACGGGTCATCCCCTCAAAGAGTGTCCATTCGGTGTTGGAACTCTTCTTAAAATCCTGTGGATTGAGTGCTGTATACATGGCGCCACCAATAGGCAACACCTTATTTTCTATGGCTTCCTCCATAAAAAGCTTTTTCATTTCCTCCAGTTTTTCGGGGTTTTCAGCTGCTAAATTGTTCATTAGCGTGAAGTCGTTACTGAGGTCAAACAACTCCCATTCATCCTCATCGGGATTCCAATTAGAAACATCTGGTAATGCGGCAACCCAAGGTTTACGCGGACCAAAAGCACTGGCCATCCATCCGTCATGATAGATCCCACGGCTGCCCATAATGTCGAAATACTGCGTCTTTTTTAATTCCGGGGCATCCGGATCATTAAAGGTACTGGCAAAGCTCACGCCATCCATTGGATCTTGCTCATGGCCATCCACAACTTTTGGATGCGGTATTTCCAAAATATCATAAAGGGTAGGCACGACATCGTTGACATGCAGAAACTGTGAACGAGGGGTATTGTCTGGTTTAATTTCTTTCGGCCAGGAAATCACCATAGGTGTTCGTGTACCTCCAAAATCACCTGCTATCAATTTGGTATAGCGGAAGGGGCTATCTCCTGCCCAAGCCCATGCGGCATGATACATATTGTCCATCTTTGGTCCTCCGAGCTCTTCGAGGCCGCCCAATTGTTCTGCAATTTCGATATGTTCTGCTATTGTAGAAGGGATGCCATTCTGTGAGTTCAACTCTGCAACACTGCCCTCCACACCTTCGGAAGAGGCGCCATTATCAGAAAGAATATACATGACGATGGTGTTATCTCGTATGCCTCTTGCTTCCAGTTCATCAATGAGTTTGCCGGCTTGCACATCGGTATGCTCTAAGAAGCCAGCATAGACTTCCATCAGGCGAGCTTGAAAGGCTTTTTCCTCATCCGGAATATCTTCCCAGGCGGGCATACCTTCCGGGCGTGGAGGAAGAACAGCATCTTCAGGAATCCAGCCCATGGCCTTTTGACGTTCAAAATTTCGCTTTTGATAGGCGTCCCAGCCATCATCAAATTGACCTTTATACTTATCTGCCCATTCTTTAGCGACATGATGTGGGCCATGAACGGCTCCAGGGGCCCAATACATCATAAAGGGACGATCCGGATTAATAGCCAAATGTCTTCGTATCCAGGTGATGCCTTTTTCGGCCATGGCTTCGGTAAGGTGAAAATCTTCGTAATTTTCAGCATGAGGTGTTTCAATGGGCGTCGTATTTTCCCAAAGTACAGGTTCCCACTGCGAGCTTTCTCCGGCCATAAAGCCATAGAAATAATCATAGCCTCTTCCTGTTGGGGTACGGTCATAAGGGCCATTGGCCAATTGATCGACCGGTGTATTGTGTTCTTTTCCTAAGGCAGCTGAGGAGTAACCATAATGACCCAGGACTTCAGTAAGGGTTGCCGAAGATTTAGGAATAACACCCGTGTAACCATCCCAGTCGTTGCCATATTCAGCAATCATTCCTGAACCTACACGATGGTGATTCCGACCCGTCATTAGTGCCGCCCGCGTTGGTGAACACATGGCTGTGGTGTGAAAGCGGTTATAAGCAATGCCCTCTTCCCGCAGCTTCGAAAGTGTAGGTGTTTTGATCTCACCACCAAAGGTGCTGGGATTACCGAAGCCCGCATCATCTAACATAATGATGAGGATATTCGGTGCATCTTCAGGAAGGTAGCTTGGAGTCTCTCGCCATTTATGGACAGATTCCTGCATGGTGGGCCCTACCTCGCCACCCATGGGTGGTGATGGAAACGGTAATACCTCTTGTGCCGCATACGTTGTTTGGTTATTCTCCGTTTCATTACAACTGAATACAAGTAAACCTACTATAATTAGGCTAAATAATTTCATTTTCTCCATGGTTATTCCTTATTTGATTAGTCATTAAGTTTGATTGTTTCGACAAAGAAAAAACAACTACACCTAGCCACAACCGCAGCACAATTGTAAGGTTGCTCTTCTAATCTTTCAAGTTAGTAAATTCGAGAGATAAATTTTAGACAGCTATGTATAGTATATTTGTAAGCCATAGTGCCTACGGGCTCTAATTAGTGCGTAATGAGGAGTACAGTCTTGAATTAGAGAATTGCATTACCGTTTGAAGTATGTCCTTGGCATGCTTTTGTAGAGTGGCTGACGATAAATCTTCAGGATCTAAGCGCGAATACCAGGCCTCTCCTACCGTAATCCATAACTTCAGCAAGTCTTGCTCAGTTTGAGTATAGTGACATTCCTTTGCAAAAAGTTTTAGTAGAAAAGCATTGGCCGATAATTCATAGGTTCTGAGATATAAATAATTGTAAGTGGGATGATGCCGATTACGAAACAACTGTAATGAAAATTGAAGTGGCATATTGTACTCAGCCAGAAAATCATAAAAATCGGGAAATAAGTGTGTGATGTTATCTTTTCCAGACTTATTAAACTCTACGGCAATATCCCAATGCAGGGCACAGAGCTCCTCAATAAAGACATCCATATCCCCAAAAAAATGGTAAAAGGAAGCTCTTGCAGCCCCAATTTCCTTACTTATTTTATTTATACTGATATGTTCTGGGCCAAATTCCGCGAAGTGTTTATAGCCTTCGTTGAGCCACTTGGACTTTTTATCGTTTTGCATGGTTAGGGTCATGGATTGCTTAACTTATGTTGAAAGATAGTAATTCTTTTAAACCCATAGAAGCCCAGCGAACAATTTTTGAATACTAAAAAAATAGTACTTTTAAAAATAAATAGTCGTAAGATGAGAGCAAAACGTATCCTTTTCTCGCTGGTAATTGGGCTAAGTATGGCAACGAATGGGCAGGTCACCTCTTTTAATTTTGATAACGACACTCAGAAAGACTGGAGCTTCAGTTTTACGCCTTACGCCCTATTGGCCGCTCAGTCTACCGATGTGGGGGAGGAAAGTATTAGACAATCATTTGATGATCTTGCTTCACTGACCAATGCGGGATTTCAATTTGTAGCCAGCCTTCGATATCAGCGCTATTCTTTGAGTGTTGATGGTACCTTTGCCACTTTAGGCGTAAACGAACGTCAAGGCCCTGCAAGTATTGACTTGGAAGTCAAACAAAGTATTATGGATGTTTCTGCCGGCTATGTAATTTTCAGCACCTTTATCGATAATACTGATAATATCGCAAAGGGTTGGTCAATTGAAGGCACCTTAGGCGCCAAAAACTGGGTGAATGATCTTACTATAGATTTTAAAATAGAACTCGAACAGCTCGAAAATGATTTTATCATTCGCACCAACGAAAATCAGAGCTGGTGGGATTTGATGCTTGGAGTACGTACCAATGTCTCCTTATCTGATAAAGTATTTTTAGGTGCGCGTCTGAGTGTTGGTGGATTTGGCATTGGAAACTCCTCAGATTTTAGCTATGATTTTGTCTATCTCAATGTGTTTAAAGTCCTGAATTATATGACTATTAATGCGGGCTTCCGGAATTTTAACTATCAACGTACTGACGATGGTGTGGATACCAGTGTCAATGTCATTGGTCCGCTTTTGGGCCTTTCGTTTTTTATTTAAAGACTGAACGAAATACCAATACTTTACATTAGTAATGTAATAGTGGATTTTACAAAATAAATGATAAGGCTTAATTTATAAAAACTACCAAAACACCGCCTGACAACCAATGCCAAAAGTTGTGTAATCGTTCCCAATAGTTGTGCTTAAGCCCGTAGTACCACTTAGCCTAATGACATAATTCTTAGAGAGCGGTAGCGCCAACGATAGACCAACCCTATTATTTGTTTCAGGGTCTAGCCTCTCACCATTCCCTGTTGTGACCGCTCCTCCAAAACTTTGACGCGTAGAGGCGGCTATCCATAAGCCATTATTAAAAGCATAGGAAACATGAGCTTGCAAGGTGGCCAAAGGATTTTGAGACCGCGTAGCCCCCAAAAAATTAGTATTATCTGTAAACAACCACAACCCTGCGTAGGCTTCGAACGTGAAATTTCTAAAGGCATGCCAAAGGCCTATTTGCGGACTAAAGGTCCAACGGTTAGTGCCAAGATTAATGAGTCTATCCGGGTCATATTGCCCTAAAGGCACTTGCATTCGCATGGTAAGCCCAATAATTGTCTCAGGCTCAAAATCTGAAAACTCTTCTTTTGTTAAGGCTGGTGCTCCTTTAATAAAAACCGCATATCTAATCACGGGATCAGCCATACCAAAACGATCGGTGCTTTGGGACAAATCTGAAACTTGACCATCCCAGAAGCCTCTAACAAGTGGTAAAACAACATCAAACCGCCCTGCTGCACCAAGAAATTTTGTAGCTCTTGAATAGGCAGCATTTATGCCGTGAATAGAGGCATCAGTATCCGTAATTGGAATGGTCTTATCAAAAAGCAGGGCACCATAGGAGTAGGTGTAACCCAACGTAATTACATTTGTACCTACTGGCGCTGGAGCATATACTCTTGGCTGTATATCTTGAGCTCTAAGATTAGAGACTCCTAGTAGAATAATCACATAGCATAATATTGTTTTTAAAACTGAATACATCATTTTCTAATCAGATAACCAATTTTTGCCACGCACTCCGAACCGGTAATTTAAGGAAAAAAGACCTGCTGTGCGATCACCCAGAAATTGCGCTTCTGCCCTAAATTGCCAGCGATAATTAATTTGCCACTGCGCACCTACTAACATATTCCAAGGGTTGCCTATTTCTTTATTAAACGAATATCTAATATATCCATCGTTTACGCTATTTGAAAGATTGTTTAGCCCATCACTTAGCCTGTTATAAAGACCTTCATATAATACTTGTTCAATTGGGCCTAAATTGTTGTACCAAGAATCGAGTTCAACTATAAGATTATCAACGGCACCTGGAGCATCTGGTGCCAATTCTTGCACAGAAATACTACCAACCGTTTCACCGTCTAAATGACTATACATGGCTCCTGTCCATAGTGTAATATTCATATCTGGATTGTTCTTAAATCTAAATACTGGTCCTGCCCTTAAACCAGAAATAAATACTGTAGCGGGATCGTCTAAACGCTCATTAAAATTCCATGTGCGATTGGCATCCAGTGAGAAAAAAAGTGGGCCAACGGCTCCAGCAGCCATAAGACCAAATCCGAGATAAGTACCACTTACCTCCGTGGTAACGTCTAATGGAATTGGATCAATAAGTCTGACACTAATATCTGCCTTTTTGGTTTGACCAACAATCCCATAGACATTTAAAAATGGTAATACCCATGTATCTACCCTAAAATTAAAAGTACTGGTTTGGGCACTGATATCATCGAACCTTACCACCTCGTCCAAATTTATCATATTGGGCCCCTGAGTATCGGAAAACCGGCCAAAACCTAATTGTAAATCATTTAGGGATAAATCTTGTGTACCGACCAATGTGTTGAACATAACACCGGTTGGATATGGCAGTCTAATTTTTGCCTTATGGACTTTATTACCCATAATTGGTAAAATGTACGGGTATGGTTCACTAAAAAAAATAGAATCTTTTTCGCTATGAGCCGTAGGAACATTTTGTGCGGATAAACTGTCACAACCTAAAGCTACAAAAAAAATAAAAGTAAAAAATGTGATTGACACCCTAGAAAATAGATGAAAAATAGAGAACATATTGTAAAACTTAAGTATGACTTAAAGTTAGTTATTTTGAGGACGCTGCTCTAGACACACATGTATAATTGTAATCGGTTTGAGTAAAAATACACTAGCTTGAAGGATTGTAATCTATGTCATTTAATTCTTCGATAATTATTAAGTATATTTCGGTAGGATTTATAAGACATGACCAAACTAGACCAAAAAAGAAAATGGACTAAAACCTTGCAGTTTTTTGCTGCCTACCTTGTTGCTGCATGGACCTTTTTACAATTCGTGGATTGGATTTTAAACCGATATGAGATCTCTCCAAATTGGGTAGATTTTTTACTGTGGTTTTTTATTGGAATTATCCCATCACTTATTATTTACCTCTATAACCAAGAACGCATTAACAGTGGCATCATAAAACTTTGGGAAAAAATTATTATTCCATTAAACTTCGTATTACTTGGTGTTGTACTATATTTTGGTTTTGGCAATAGTGATTTAGGTGCAACAACTAAGGAAATCAGTTATACCAACGATGAAGGTGGTCTGGAGACCCAAGTGATTACCAAGGAAGAGTTTAGAATTGGGCTCCCCATTTTTGAGTTTGAGCAAGAAGTACAAGACACAAGTTATACTTGGCTTGAAGACGGTATTCAAGAATTATTGTATCAAGATTTACTTCAAGACAAACACATTTCCCCTTATGAATCTGATTCTGAAGGGACTGTTAACAAAGTTGCTGAATCTAGAATTTTCAATGAATTTTATTTAGATGGCACCTACAAGGTTGTTGACAGTGTCTATACAATTAAGCCTACCCTGCGAAATGCAAAAAACGGAAAAGTAATTAAAGAGCAAGTGTTTAAAGGTGATAATTTACTGAGCCTTCTAGATGATATTACCGTTTTTGTAAAGAACAATGTTGGGCTTCTAGAAACGCAGCGTGACTTTTATATTGATTTAAACCTAAGTGAGTTTTACAGCAATTCTTTAGAAGCTATTAAATATAACTTAGACGGTAATTACAAAAAGGCTCAAGAATTAGATTCTACATTTTCCATTTCCTATTTTGAAAATGCCTTTAGGTTTATACGCTATAGTTTTGGTTCTGAGTCCGAGAAAAATGTTATTGACAAGGCCTATCGTTACAGTAATAAATTGCCTCTTCAGATGCAATTACAAATTAGAATTCTAAGACATATTGCTTATGAAGAATGGGATATAGCAGAAAAACTATTAAAACTCCAACTGGAAATTGACCCTAGTAACGAAACTTATAATCGGTTGCTTTATGCAGTATATGGCGAAACCAAACAAACAGAAGCTTTTCTCAAGCACGCTGAGGAACGCTACGAAAAGAACAAAAGTATAGACAATGGCACTTACCTCCTACATGCAAGCCTAGTAGCAGGTCGTTACGATGATGTCATTAGAGCCATAAGAGCTTTAGAGTTGGTACAACCTAATAATCCTGATTTATTTTCATACAAGATTCGTCCCCAATTGTTAAAAGGAAATATTGAGGCTGCCCGAAAAACTCAGGAACGTGTAAAACTAATGCATCCAGAATGGGAAAATTTCTCTAAAATATTTGACACTATTATTAACTATTTGTCCAAAACTGAAATTTCTAAGATTAAAAATCAACAATTCGTTGGTAAGTATCGCCATCAAGCAACAGAGCAAACTTATGAGCATTGGATTGAGAATAATAGATTGGTGACTTACGTATCCAACCAACGATTGTATGCGCCTATTCCCGCAGGTGATGATGCTCTTGTCATTGGCGGCTATATTAACAGGAGCCTTACCCATATAAGATTTTTAAAAGATAGTACAGGAACGATCTACGGTACAAAAAACACCAACTATAATTTTAACGACCCTGCTTCTTTTTATTACTGGACTTATGATGAGAGTATCACGACTGCTGAGCGCTCACTTATGGACGGAAAACTTGAAGAAGCAGAAGTTTTATACAAAAAAGCCATTGCTAGACACCCTAAACATTATTTCCTCAAATTGGCTCTGCAGCATATTGAATACCTAAATTCCATAACAACTGAAGAACTAAAAAATCAATTGAATACCATCACTGGTACATATGGACCTCGTAAATTTTGGGTAAAAGACGGTAAGCTTATGTATCAGAGAGGCGGGAATCCTAAGTTACATTTATTACCTATTTCTAAAGAGCGCTACATTGCCCTTCCAAGATATGGTACACAGTATGCTTTTGAACAGGATGAGTCGGGCAGATTAGCCTCTGTGGTGTATGCTTATAATAATGAGTTGAACAGATGGGACAAGCTTTTGGAGCAAGAAAATTACCTCTTAAAAGATGAGGATTATTAACCCAACCACCCTTCTCTATCCAAACTACGATACTGTATAGCTTCACTGATATGATTGCCATTGACAGAGTCCGAACCTTCTAAATCTGCTATAGTTCTGGCAACTTTTAAGATTCTATCGTATGCTCTTGCTGATAAATTCAAGCGTTCCATAGCCGATTTTAAAAGTTGAAGTGATGCGTCATCCAATTTGCAGTATGACCTAATCTGTTTGGTATTCATTTGGGCGTTGTAATGCACATTTTCTAAATCCTTAAAACGTTCAGTTTGGGTTTCTCTGGCCTTAGTCACACGCTTTCTAATATCAACAGAAGATTCTCCTTTTCTATCGTCTGACAATTTTTCAAAAGGAACAGGTGTGACTTCTATATGGATATCGATACGATCTAATAAGGGGCCAGAAATTTTACTTAAATAGCGTTGCATTTCAGCTGGTGATGATGTCACTGGAGCATCTGGATCATTAAAATAGCCGCCAGGACTTGGATTCATACTGGCTACCAACATAAAAGACGATGGGTAGGTTACTGTAAACTTTGCCCTAGAAATGGTCACTTCGCGGTCCTCTAAGGGCTGGCGCATCACCTCCAAAACTTCCCGCTTAAATTCGGGGAGTTCGTCCAAAAATAAAACGCCGTTATGTGATAGGGAAATCTCTCCGGGTTGTGGGTAACTTCCGCCACCAACGAGGGCTACATTTGAAATCGTGTGATGAGGGCTTCTGAATGGTCTCTGCGCCATCAATCCGGCATGGGCTTTTACCCTGCCAACAACCGAATGTATTTTTGTAGTTTCCAACGCCTCGTGAAGCGTCATAGGTGGCAAAATACTGGGTAAGCGCTTAGCCAACATTGTTTTTCCTGAGCCTGGAGGACCAATGAGTATAATATTGTGACCACCTGCTGCGGCAATTTCCATGCAACGTTTAATACTCTCCTGCCCTTTTACGTCTGCAAAATCGAACTCTGGGAAATCGAGATTTTTATAAAACTCTTCACGTGTATTGATAACTACCTTTTCAATAGGCTCATTTTTATCAAAATGATTGATGACCTGTTTGATATTCTCTACGCCATAGACATCCAGGTCGTTTACAATAGCAGCTTCCTTCGCGTTTTGCATGGGCAGGATAAACCCTTTAAAACCTTCTTCTCTTGCTTTAACAGCAATAGGCAAAGCACCTTTTATAGGCTGTAAACTACCATCGAGGGAAAGTTCTCCCATAATAAGATAATCTTCTAAGTTTTCTGCCTTTATCTGATTTGACGCGGTCAGGATTCCAACAGCCAATGTTAAGTCGTAAGCAGAACCTTCCTTACGTAAATCAGCAGGTGCCATGTTTATGGTAATCTTTTTTCCGGGAATGCGATAACCGTTGTTTTGAAGTGCAGCAGCAATGCGATAATTACTTTCCTTTATGGCATTATCTGGTAAACCTACTAAATGATAGCCAATGCCAGAATCTACATTGACCTCAACAGTAATCGTTGTGGCCTCAACACCAAATACAGCACTACCATATACTTTTTTAAGCATCTATTTTTGTTTACCTAAATCTACAAATTTCTATTTATTTACAAACTCCAGCGCTCTTCGTTCATTATAATAGATATTCCCTTTATCAACAAAACCAACATGTCCTCCATATTTTGGCATTTCTAAATACAATTTAGCATTGTGCTTTGCTTCTTTAACTGGGTAACATTCAGCTGATAAAAAGGAGTCGTTTAATGCATTGATTATAAGCGACGAAATCTTAATGTTTGGTAAAAATTGTAAACAACTCGCCTTAGCATAATAGTCATAAGCATCTGTAAAACCATGAGCCCTTGCGGTGTAAATATGGTCAAAATCAATAAGGCTCCTTATAGCGTTGTAGTCGTTAATCGTTAACCTGTCGGGAAATTGGTTTAATTTAGGTTTAAGCTTTTTCTTTAAATGGTCTAAAAACCGAATCGCGTAGTGTTTATTCTTTAAACTGAGTAATTCGCCGCAAGACCCTCTTAAATCGCAAGGTGTTGAAACGGCTACGATTCCTTTAAGTTCAGTTGGTACATCATTACGCTCGCCAGCATACTTTAGGGCCATGTTAGCCCCAAGACTAATACCCTTAATATAGATATCTTCGTACTGGTTTTTAGACAGAATATGAGTAACGACAGCCTCTAAATCTTCTGTGGCACCAGAGTGGTAACTGCGATACAAACGATTTGATTCACCACTACAACCTCTAAAATTCACAGCACAAGCATCAATACCATTATCGTTGAATAGTTTTGCAGAGCCTGTGATATAAGGACGTTGCGCATTGCCTTCTAGCCCATGAAGCAGAATAATTACTTTTCGAGATTTTGCTGTACTTAAACTCCAATCTAAATCCAAAAAGTCACCATCGGGTAAATCAATTCGTTCACGAGATTGCTCAACACCTTTTACCTGCCTTGCTAAACCAGAAAAAACAGTAGATACAAAGCTTTTCTTTGCCCAAAAAGGCGGTTTATATTCAGATTCAATAATTGGCACAACACATATTTTTAGGGTTAAAAATAATATAAAGTAGTTTAGTTCACCTCTACTTTAGTGAATGAAAAACTATTACCATCAAATAAACCTTTATCACTCAACTTTAAGGATGGAATAACCAGAAGTGCCATAAATGACAAACTCATAAATGGTGCTGTGAGGGTACTTCCCATAGTCTTTGCCATAGCGTCTAAATCTGCATACTGCATGCCTATGGTCTCCGCATTTTGGTCACTCATAATGCCCGCAACTGGTAAGGGTAAAATTTCCGATTTCGTTTCTGTAACTGCACATATGCCTCCTTTTTCTTCTATAATAAGGTTTACCGCTTTACAAATGGCTGCATCAGAAACGCCCACAGCTATAATATTATGAGAATCATGTCCAACAGAAGAGGCGATAGCACCCTCCTTTAGATTGAAGTTTTTTATAAAGGCAATAGCTGGACTTACATTTTCATAACGGTTGACCAAAGCCATTTTTAAGATATCGGTTTTAGTATTAGATATCAGGTTTCCATTATTCTCCGTTGCCTTCTCTATAAGTTCATTAGTAATAAGTTCACCATCTAAACATTCAATCACTCGAATAGTTTCTGAACTTGAATTCAGTCTAAACTCTTCAACGTTTTTTGGAAGTGTATTGAAATTGTTCAAATTTTCAAATTTGACATGATTAATTTTAGATATTTCATCTTCAAAAACCACTTCGCCATCAATTATAGTTTTTAGGACTTTAAATGATTGTAAATCCTCAACCACAATACAATCGGCATTATCACCAACCCGAAGTAAACCAACGTCTAAGTCGTAATGCTTAACTGGGTTCACACAAGCGGCTTGCAACACTTTAAATAGGTCAATTTTCTTAGCTACTGCTCTAGTACATAATTGATTGATATGACCTAATAGCAAATCATCTGGATGTTTGTCATCACTACAAAACATCATGTCTTCATAATATTCTGGGAGCAAATCGATGAGGGCCTCAAAATTCTTGGCCGCACTACCCTCTCTAATGAGCACTTTCATCCCTTTTTCAAGTTTTTCTAGTGCTTCTTCATAAGTAAAACATTCGTGATCCGTAGAAATTCCAGCATTAATATACTTAGTCAGGTCATCGCCTCGTAAACCCGGTGCATGGCCATCTATGGGTTTATTAAAATGCTTGGCCCATTCTAGTTTTTTAAGCACGTCCACATCATTATTGATAACTCCAGGGTAATTCATCACCTCTGCCAAATACTTAATATCTGGATTTGACATTAGGGATTTAATTCCACTGGCATCTATGGTTGCTCCAGAAGTTTCAAACGAAGTAGCAGGAACACAAGAGGGTGCTCCAAAATTAAATTTAAAAGGGGTTTGTTTTGCGTTTTCAATCATAAATTCAACTCCCTTTAGTCCAAGTACATTGGCTATTTCGTGAGGGTCTGAAACCGTTGCTACCGTGCCATGTGTTACGGCTACTTTTGCAAATTCCGATGGGACTAACATGGAACTTTCAATATGAATATGTGCATCTATAAAACCAGGCAAGATGTAGTGGTTTTCTGGACAGTGTTTTTCTTCAATAGATTTTATTATACCATTTTCAATAGCGATTTCACCTTTGAAAATACGCTGGTTAATAACATCTACTATGTTTCCCTTTAAAATCAAGTCATTGAAATTTTTAAAATAGATTTTGTTTGTTCAGTAATTTTAAATCGGTCATCGGCCCGTTTACCAATAACCCAAACGATGTTATCATCAGAGCATAGCACCCAAGTATGTTCTTTTTCAAAAGGTGACAATTTTTCGTCTTTTAAAAACTTGCTCACTTTCTTCTTACCTGTCATTCCTAATGGCTGAAACACCTCTCCTTTTTGCCATAATCGGAATTCTATTGGAAAGTTAAGTTTATCTTGGTCGATGTAAATGGTGTTTTTTGACTTTTCAGAAACATGATTAACCACTTTAAAAATGAGTTTTCCAATTGGTGTTTGGACCATTTTATCTTCCGAAGAAATTTGAATAGATTCATGGCTGCGCTCAGAATGAGAAATGTCAGACAGTATTAAAAACTCACGGTGTTTAATAAGTTGGTGTGTGTTTGAAGAAACGTACTTACCTGTTTCTGCATCCAAAAGGTTAACTATATCTCGCCATGACGTAAAACCGAATTCTTTAAACATCTCAAACAGATATGCTTTCGGATTATTAACCTTCTTAAATTCTGAAATCTTATAAGTGATTCCACCTTCATCAATTGACGTGATCGCACGTTTCGCCACGGCGTTAAGACTTTCTTCTACGATATCTGCGGTGTCATTAAGGTGATTAATGGTGTCTTGAAAAATATCCAGCAACTGTGGATTAATAGATTTTAGGACTGGGACAACCTCATGCCGTAATTTATTTCTTAAATATTTTCGACCAGAATTACTACTATCTTCACGCCATTCAATATGTTGCGATTGCGCATAGTTTAAAATTTCTTCTCTAGAAAAGTATAGTAACGGCCTTACTATATTTTCATTGACAATAGGAATTCCGGTTAATCCATTTAGCCCTGTACCACGAGTGAAATTGATTAAAAAGGTCTCTAAATTATCATCTGCGTGATGGGCTGTTAAAATATAGTCGTAATTCAATTGCCCAGCTAATTCTTGAAGCCAATCATAGCGCAATTCCCTTGCTGCCATTTGGATGGAGCATTTATTGGAGTCTACATAAGCCTTAGTGTCAAAATTTTGTACAAATACTTCTACGTCTAGCGTGTTAGCTAATTGTATTACAAATTCTTCATCTGCATTGCTTTCTTCTTCTCTTAAATTAAAATTACAATGCGCGAGACTAAATTCTAATTTTAATCTATGACATAACCATGCTAAAACCACACTATCTACTCCACCAGAAATAGCTATCAACAGTTTTTTTTCCTTCATAAAAAAGAAGGGGCCATTAATAAAATCTTTAAAAGCTTCTTGCATGCTATAAAGATACAATAATGCGTATGTTCTTATTGCTACAGGTTCTAAAAATGACAATTGTCATATAAAAAACCAATGGTTCTTAATAGCTTTAATGGAACATTAAAATTTAAGGTTATGAGCTCTCTAAAAGAAATATCTTCGAAAACCGCGCAAACTGCATTTGACAAAAAAGTACTTTCAGTGGTACAGCATTTACATCCTTATGTAAAGCACCGTATATACATTGCTGAAACAACAGGAATTTTGCCTAAGAACATGTATTCTTCAAATGGTATTATTGATGATTGTATCATTGAGTTGTACAGCAAAGGTTTTAATATCGAGGCAGAGCGCATGGCCGTTAAACTAGAGCTATTTAAGCTTGTAGACAATTACATGAACGAGTTGTTTAAGAAAGAGGCCTTTCACAAAAAGACCATAAGTACAGATTCTATACTAAAAGACGAATTATCTCGCCTTGGTGAGGATTATACTATTGATGCTGATTTAGATTTAATCCTTAATACCGAATTAAGTGATATCTCCTACAACCAAGACCATAATAATCATTTGTATCTCTACGAGGATAAGGAAACCTCCATTCTCAAAGCCTTTGAACTTGAAGACTTGTCAATGACAGAATCGCCAAAAGTATTCGGTCGTTTCTATAGTTGGTTACCAGTTAATATCTCTAATATTATTGACCTTTATATTTTTGGGAACCTCGACTTTAACGAAATTGCTACAATTAAAAAGATTGAAACTTCAAGGGTAGAATTGATTTTTGATAAGGTTAAGAAAAGTTTTAGAACTCATCTTGAATAATCAATACTGTAATACATAAAATGTGTTAGTTTTCTAGCACATCTCTCATAGCTTTAGCTTTTATCAAGCATTCCTCGTATTCATTAAGAGGAATGCTTTTAGCTATTATGGCGCTTCCTACAGAATAAGACACATACGATTTACAACTGTTATACAATATACTTCTAATGACTACATTAAAATCAAAATCACCATTAGGAGTGAAATAACCAACTGCTCCAGAATACAAACCACGCTTTGTTTCTTCCAATTTTTCAATGATCTGCATAGCAGATATTTTTGGTGCACCTGTCATACTGCCCATAGGAAAAGACGTTTTAATAATTTCCACAGGACTGGTAGCCATATCAACTTGCGATACTATAGTTGAAATCATTTGGTGTACCTGAAGGAAAGAATAAACCTTACACAACTCCTCTACTTTTACACTTCCCTTAGTTGCCGTATGTGACAGGTCATTGCGCACTAAATCTACAATCATAATATTTTCACTGCGCTCTTTTTCATCATTTTGTAAATCTAAAATCAGTTTTTCATCCTCTTTCTTAACCTCTGAGCGTTTTGCTGTTCCTTTTATAGGTTGTGAGATTATTTTAGTTCCTGATTTTTTAAGATAACGTTCAGGTGAGGCAGACAAGAGATACTTATCCTCAAACTTAAGAAATGTTGCAAAAGGTGGTTTAGAAATGGTATTTAACTTTTGAAAGGTTTCAACCGGATTGAGCTGTACATCTTCTGCATAAAATTCTTGGCAAAAATTAGCTTCATAAATATCACCGCGATGAATATGTCTTAACATAGTTTCCACCTTTTCAAAATACTCGTCTTTATGGATTCTGAGTTTGATTTTAATGGGTTCCGTATTTTGGTCTGTTGTATATTCAGCGTTTATATCAACGTCTTTTAATGCCTCTAGGTCTTTTTCAATTTCTTCATCAACCATCTTTAAATACTGGAATTCTAATCTGTCTTGCTTTAAAAAAATCAACTTCTTGGGTTGAAAAAAATATAAATCCGCAAAACCAATACCATCAAAATTCTGTGAGGTTAAATCCTCAATATCATTCTTTAAATCATAGGTTAAATATCCAAAAATCCAGTCTTTTACAGAGTTCTGATATTGATGTAATTTTTCAAAGGCCTCATAATAATCCGTTTTGATAGAAGTGAATGCATCTACTGCTAAAACCGCATCGTAATTTTGATATTGGGAATGGTGGTTGTTAGAGTCTAACCAAACGATATCTTCAAACTTTTGGCTCCAAATTAAAAGCTGTTGTTTTAATTTTTCAGAATTTGAAATGTGATAAGTTTTGGTTGTTCGCAATGGACAAATAATTACTGCAAAGTACTCAAAATTAAACTTGAAATAAAAGTCTTTTTAGAGTCTCTTAAATATGCAGACATTGGTATAGTTTAAAGTTTATCTTTGCCTCAGGTAAGCCAAGTATATGACCTTTCAAGATTTAAATTTAAAAACGCCCTTATATAATGCTATAGACGATTTAGGCTTTAAAGTGCCAACCCCTATTCAGGTGAAGGCTTTTAGCCCAATAGCGTCTGGTAAAGATGTGGTAGGAATTGCTCAAACCGGAACGGGAAAAACATTTGCCTATATGTTACCCATTTTAAGGGACCTAACATACTCAAGGCAAGAGAATCCGAGAGTTCTGATCATTGTACCGACCAGAGAACTTGTTGTGCAAGTAGTTAACGAGATTGAAAAGTTTTCGAAATACATTAACAATAGAGTCCTTGGCGTTTATGGTGGCACCAATATTAATACCCAAAAGCAAGCCATTGCTCAAGGTTTAGATATTTTGGTAGCTACCCCAGGTAGACTCTATGACCTAGCTGTTAGTAGAGTGCTTCAGCTTAAATCTATCCAAAAACTAGTGATAGATGAAGTTGATATTATGCTAGACTTAGGTTTTAGGCATCAGTTGATGAATATTTTTGATATTCTGCCAGAACAAAGGCAGAATATAATGTTTTCTGCAACGATGACCTCTGATGTTGACACTTTGATATCTGACTTTTTTATAAATCCACAACGAATATCTGTAGCTGTCTCTGGTACACCATTAGATAATATTGAACAGGTGAGTTTCAATGTACCGAATTTTTATACCAAGGTAAATCTTCTGATTCATTTGTTGAATGACAAAAAAGACTATAATAAGGTACTCGTTTTTGTAGGTTATAAGAAAATTGCTGATCGTTTATTTGAGATGTTAAATGATGAATACACCAATGAGGTTTGCGTTATTCACTCCAACAAAACTCAGAACTACCGTTTAAGAAGTATTGAAAATTTTGAACAGGGAGAACATAGAGTCTTGGTTGCCACAGATGTTATGGCTAGAGGTCTAGATATTGATGATATATCGCATGTTATCAATTTTGATACTCCAGAATATCCTGAAAATTATATGCATAGGATAGGCCGTACCGGTCGTGCTGAAAAAACGGGGCAATCCATATTATTTAGTACAGACAAAGAGCAAGACGCCAAAACAGCGATAGAAGATTTAATGCAACAACAAATAGTGCTGATTGACCTTCCTGAGCCTGTCGTTATTTCTAAAGCGTTAGCACCAGAAGAACTTCCTCAATTAAATGAGCCTTACAATCCAACAAAGCAGTTTCAAGAGAACGTTGGTCCTGCATTTCACGAAAAAAAGGCAAAAAATAAGAAAACAAACCAAGGTGGTTCTTACAAAAGAACCATTGGGCAGAAGTATAAAAAACCCAAAACCAAGGGCGACAAAAATTTTAATCGCCGTAATAAAAAACGAAAATAAAAAAGCCTCTAACTGTAAGAGGCTTTTTTTATACGAACAAGTGCGCAGGACCACATTTTATCACAAGATAAAATCTATAACCCTAACCTTATAGTTGATCCTGCATATGCACTTGATTTTCTACCAGTTCTTCTATAGGTACTACTAACCTGCCTTTAGTACTGGATAAAAATACGGAAATATTTTCAACAGACTCGACTTTATAAACCTCATCTTTAAAGATGATTTCTTGACCTACTTCCAACATTTTCCTTGCATAAAAAGACTTTAATAATTTACCAACAACTTCTTTTGCACCCAACCCAAAAGCAATAGCAAATGCCAACAAAAAGGCTGCTAAAATCATGGTAATATTACTGGTAATAATAGTAGTGTCTATACCAGCTTGATTGAGCGCGGTTATTGATATAAAAATTACCAATAAAAAGAAAACCACTTGGCTAATAATTTTTCCTCCAGATAAATCCATGGATTCAAAAAAGGATTGCAAGCCTTTTTTAATGAAGTTAGCAAAAAGCAGTCCTAAGGTAAAAATGACAAGGGCTGCAAATAGTTGTGGGACATAAGACAACAGTTCGCTAATCTGAGTAGATATAATCTCCAAGCCCAAAATATCCGATGCCATTATAAGAATGACGATATACATTAGCCATTTAACAAATTTGGATACAACTTTTACTGTATCGAAATTCAATTGTTTTCCTTCTACAAGTTCTATATCATTAAGTTTATCGTCTAGCTTATTGGCCTTAGCAAGCTTTAGAACTTTTTTTACCAACCTTACCACTAGTTTAGTAAACAACCATCCGAAAAATAAAATGATTAATGCTCCTAAAATATTAGGAAAAACTTTTGTGATTTCCATCCACATGGATGTCAATGACTGCATTAAGACATCTTTGAATTCTGTTACTTTTTCCATGAGTACTTTTTTGTTTAATTATTTCTTGTCACGTTTTTCGGTTACACTTTCAATTATGTGACCAATATTATAGGAGAACAACTCAGCTAACTCCATAAGCAGTTTAGCCACAGCAATATCGTGCATTACTTTAGATTTTAGCTCTGCAGGAACCTCTTTTAAAGGTTGGTTTATTTGCTTAAATGGATTCTCCATTCTTATTATAATTATTGTACTTCTGTACAAGTTTATCCTTTGCTCTTTTTAAACGCATTTTAACTGCACTCTCTCCAATATCAAATGCTTCAGACAATTCTTTAATCGTTAAATTATCTTGATATTTTAAAAGTAAAATCATTTTTTCTTCTGGTGAAATTAAGTCCAAAACCCTTTTTAACTTCTCAACCCGCATGTTTTGAAACTCCTTGGCTGAATCGATGTCTTCACCAATATTTTCCAATCCGTCTGTATTAACGGACTTCTTTTCAATTTTTTTGGCGGTATTTCTCGTTACATAATTGACACAATGGTTATAGGTAAAAGCATACAACCATGTAGAGAATTTAGATTTACCCTTAAAGCTCGCCAACTTCACAAACACCCTAAGAAAGACATCTTGCGTTAAATCCTTTGTCTCATCGACGCTATTTGCAAAACCGTAACATTTATTGTACACCATTCTAGCGTACCTATCGTATAATACCTCAAACAGCAACGTGTCATTGGTCTTAACGATGGCTTCAACAAGTGCCTCATCGGTTAGCTTATGGACAACCTCTTGTGTCAATGCTTAATTATAGGGTTTTTGGTGTTGGTTTATTCTGAGACACAATAAAATCTTTTTAGTCACAAACTCATCTATTATTTTTTAAAAAGCCCTTCCATATCTTCAAGGTGATGTCCTAAAGCACGCACAGAAATTTGTATTTCCCATATCAACAAAGCCAAAGACATAATTAGAAGAATAAGTGCTAAACCAAAAATCCAAACTGCAAATACTTGTTGTTCTATATAGATTAAAAACATAGTAAGTACGCATAATAAAAGACTTGAAATACCAAAGACTTGCATGTAACGTGTAAGATTTAATCTTAGCCGTAAATTATTTATTTGTCGTTTTAGAGATTCTATTTGAGTCTCCCTATATTTTTCACTTAAGTTTCTAATAACAGCAGCATAAGCTAAGAATCTATTGGTGTACGCTAACATTATTAAAGAAATCGCTGAAAAAAGAAGTGCAGGCGTGGTAAGTGTAAGTGCTTCCAAGGAAAAGATTTTTTTCAAAAATAGTTAACCTAATTTCATTATTTTAATTAAAATGGACAAAAACACCATGCATTTAAACCAATAAAATGTCAAAATTGTGAGTTTTATCTATTTTAACATAAACTTTATCCATTTTCAATATAATCATTCATAAAACGTTTTTATCTTGTAAGTGCCTTAAAGTCATCTACTCATGAACACGAATATTCACGCTTCGATATCAAACCTCAAACCCTTTGATTATTCGAAACACTACACATCTCATTTTATAAATCAGAATTGGGTTCTTGTAAACGGCATTGCCAAAAAAAAGGCTATTTACACCTTTAGAACAGACAATGTATTAGAAATTAAGAGAAGTGAGGACACTATAAAAACAGCTTGGGATATAGACATTAAGAATGTATTTTCAGTGGAGACCGAAGACGGATTAATCATAGTGAAGGCGTATTTTAGAGATAAGGATATTCTGGTGTTAGATCATCAGGATAAAGAGGGTTTCGCAATGTTTATTAATACAACGGATTACGATATGGACATAAACTCTGTTGAGGACATCCAGGAGTTTTTAAAATTAAAGTATCAAAAAAAAGTGGTTGACACTATTTATCACCACGAATTCTACTATATAGAAAAATCAGAGGAATTTGGCCCATATAAGGTAGAAGACCTTAACGAAAAGGTTATCCAAGACGAAATTAGTCCATACTGCTTTGTTCGCGACATCAACGAAGAAGATTATAGCAGGAGACTACGTATAGCTGATCTCATTCAAGAGATTTAAAGCTTCCATTAATATTAAAACATAAAAAAGCTTACCTCCAATTTCTCAATATAAAGTAAGCTTCTAAATTATTTCAACACATTTTAAACGTGAAGGGCTCTGTTATCTGTAGCCGCTAAGGCAGCTTCTTTTACAGCTTCTGCAAATGTAGGGTGCGCATGAGAATATCTTGAAATATCTTCTGCGGATGCTCTAAACTCCATTGCTGTAACTGCTTCTGCAATTAAATCTGCACATCGAGCTCCAACCATATGCACTCCGAGGACCTCGTCAGTCTTTTTATCTGCTAAGATTTTAACAAATCCATCTATATCGCCGCTCGCTCTAGCTCTTCCCAAAGCTCTAAATGGAAATTGCCCAACCTTGTACTCAATATTTTTAGCTTTTAACTCCTCCTCCGTTTTTCCCACAGCAGCAACTTCTGGCCACGTATAAACAACACCAGGAATGAGATTATAATCTATATGAGGTTTCTGTCCTGCTAGCGTCTCAGCCACAAAAACACCTTCTTCTTCTGCCTTATGGGCAAGCATGGCACCACGCACTACATCACCAATAGCATAAATATTTGACGTTGATGTTTGTAAATGCTCATTCACTTCCACCTGACCTCTGTCATTTATTTTAACGCCAGCTGCCTCCGCATTTAAACCATCCGTATAAGGACGTCTTCCAACAGACACCAAACAATAGTCCCCTTTAAATTCGACAGTTTCTCCTTTTTTATTTTCTGCTGTAACAATAACCTCATCACCTTTACGCTCAACGGATTGTACTTTGTGTGACATCATCATTTTACATTTGGCCTTTTTAAATACCTTGTTTAATTCCTTGGATAAACCTGCATCCATAGTAGGTAAAATACGGTCCATATATTCAACAACAGTAACTTCAGCTCCTAAGCGGTAGTAAACTTGTCCTAACTCTAGGCCAATGACGCCGCCACCTATAATAATCATGTGTTTTGGTATTTCCTTTAGTTTAAGAGCTTCCGTAGAGGTTATAATCCGTTCCTTGTCAAGCTCAATAAACGGCAAGTTGCTTGGTTTACTACCTGTAGCTATTATAATGTTCTTACCTTCAATAGTTTCGGTAGAGCCATCATTTTTTTCTATGTTAACATGAGTCGCATCTTTAAAGGACCCTAAACCTTCATAGACCTCAATATTGTTTTTATCCATTAAGAAATTGATGCCACCTGTGGTTTGATCAACAACGGCTTGTTTTCTAGCAATCATTTTCTCAAGATTGACCTTAATATCACCTGGGATTTCAATGCCATGATCTTCAAAATGTTTAGTTGCTTCTTCATAATGATGAGAGGAACTCAACAAAGCCTTACTTGGTATACAACCCACATTTAAGCACGTACCACCTAAAGTTGAATATTTCTCAATAATTGCTGTTTTCATTCCTAATTGCGAGCATCTGATTGCTGCAACATAGCCTCCTGGACCAGAACCAATAACAATAACGTCGTATGAATTCATAAAAAAGTATATGTTTAAGTATAAAATACAAAAGTACAATTTAGAAGCAGTTTACCCATAAACTTTGGTAACTTTTACTCAAGGGGTGCAGTAGATTACTTCGTTGGTATAATTCAATAAAAAAGTGCCTAGAAAAAGTCAATGATAACTTTTAACTAGACACCCTTTTGTTCACCTCAGAACGTAATTAATAGCAGTGGTAAAGGTGCAATAACTAAAGAAATTAAACAATACTCAAATTGAGTAAATTTAGATAGACCAGATGTTGGTTCTGAAGTTTAGAAAAGATTAATGACCTCTAAATACTAATTGAACCCTGTCTTATAGAAGTGTTTGATTTAATTTGAGCATTCCTACCAGTTCTCCTGTAGAGGATATATTCATTTTTTTTAAAATATTCCGTCTATGAGTATCTACCGTATTAGGACTTATACTAAGCTTTTCCGCAATTTCTTTACTCGTTTTATTTAAAATAAGTAATCTTATGATGTCACGTTCCCTATTACTGATTCCGTTAGAAAGTAATTTTTGAGCATAATTATTGAAGTACAACGTCTCATACTCCAATTGATTATTGAGAAATTTAGCTGAGCAGCAAACAGGCATATGAGTCTCATGTCCCAAAACTGTGTAATGCGCTAAACCTATAATTGGTTTGTTGTCCTTATCGAATTCTAGAGGTGATGTATTCTGAATGATGTTTACATAGTCATCAGATCCATTTTTAATTCTGTAATTCCACGTATACGTCATTTTATTTCTCTTATCCTCTGGTATTGAATCTAGGGTAAACAGCATTAAATCATTAAGAGCGGTTAACCATTGCTCGATATCTTCTGGATGCATTTTAGACCAAAAAAAACGCATCCCTTTCTCCTTAAGTTCATCAGGGTCTAAACCAATACAGGCCGCCATATTTTTACTGATATATTCAAAGCTTAAAGTTTGTGTATTTGTTATACAGAAAAACGTAGAATTATATGGCAGATATACATCCGACTCAATTATTTTTTTAATATGATCACTTAAAAATGGATTATGATAAGATTTAAAAATCTGTTCGTAGGCTAACTCAATTTGTTCGGTGTTCATAGCACTAAAAAATTTTTCTATTTCATTAGCATAAAACTAATCAATTAAATTCAGTCGCTACATGTTAATTTTAGTCGTATGCTTTACTTCATTGATAACAAACATACTGTGTGTGCTCCCAATGTGATCAATGTTAGTGAGTTTAGTAACCATAAAATCCCTAAATTCAGTCATATCGTTTACCAATACCTTTAAAATATAATCGTAGTCACCACTTATGTGGTAACATTCTAAAACCTCATTTAGTTTTGCCACTTCGCGCTCAAATTTTATGACAAAATCTTTAGAGTGCTGCACTAATTTTATGTGGCAAAATGCCATAAAATTCTTGTCAACTGCCTTTTTATCAATCAAAGCGACATATGCTTTTATGATATGGTGGTTTTCTAATTTTCGGATACGTTCATAAACTGCTGTTACAGAAAGTCCTAATTCAATTGAGAGTGCTTTTGTTGTGCGCTTGCAGTTTTCTTGTAACAATCCGATAAGTTGTTTATCAATAATATCAAGTTGCATATGGATAATTTTTCAGGTGTTGTAGGGAATCACTTAACAAATTTAGATATATATTCTTAATATTAAATATTTTTTAGATTTATTTTCTATCTAAACTAGTATCCATTGACTTTTTAACTGATTATGCCGAATTTTGACTTAAATCATAATTCAATATATCATGAGCTTTAATCCTGCAAATAAAATACAAGACTTACAATATTTCGGTGAGTTTGGAGGTGTCAACCCTTCAATTTCGGATTCTTCCACCTATACGTTCTTATCTGCAAAAACAATGTTCGATACTTTTGAAGGTAACGCTGAAGGCTGTTATCTTTATTCGAGACATTCCTCTCCTTCAAATTTATATCTAGGGCAAGCCCTAGCGTCAATGGAAGATACCGAAGCTGCCACGGTTACCGCTTCTGGGATGGGAGCCATAACACCAGTACTAATGCAATTGTGTGACAGCGGTGAGCATATTGTAAGCAGCAGAACCATTTATGGTGGCACTTATGCATTTCTCAAAAATTTTGCGCCTCGACTTGGCATCTCAACATCATTTGTGGATATCACTGCATTGGATAAGGTTGTGGATGCTATTACAGAAAAGACCAAAATTCTTTATTGTGAATCTGTGAGTAATCCACTTCTCGAAGTAGCCGACATTAGGGCTCTATCTAATATTGCAAAAAAATATAATCTACAGTTAGTTGTTGACAATACCTTTTCACCGCTTTCTATTTCACCAAAAAAACTGGGTGCAGATATTGTCATTCACAGTCTAACTAAATTCATTAATGGTTCTAGCGACACTGTAGGTGGCGTTGTCTGTGCAACTCAAGAATTTATAGATCAATTACGAAACGTTAATGATGGTGCCGCCATGCTTTTAGGCTCTACTATGGACAGCCTGCGTTCGGCATCAGTACTTAAGAACTTGAGAACGCTTCACATCCGCATGCAACAGCATAGCAAAAACGCATTGTTCCTCGCACAGAAGTTTGAAGCTTTAGGCTTAAAAACTGTATATCCGGGATTAAAATCCCATCCTTCACATGAACTTTTTAACACTATGATGAATGAAGAATACGGATTTGGTGGAATGCTAACCATTGACGTAGGCTCAATAGACAAAGCCAATGCTCTAATGGAATTGATGCAGGAACGAAACTTAGGCTATCTCGCTGTTAGTTTAGGGTTTTACAAAACACTTTTTTCAGCACCCGGAACTTCTACTTCCTCTGAAATACCAGAAGACGAGCAAAAGGAAATGGGATTAAGCGATGGTCTAATTCGCTTTTCTATAGGTCTAGATGCTGATATCGAACGCACTTTCAAAATGATGAAGCAATGCATGATTGACTTGGATATACTAGAACAGACAATGGTATAAATCAATAGTATGAACTATTGCCCCATTAAACGCTTAAACATAGGTGCAAATAATGACCTCAATGTTGGTTCTTCGTTGAGTTTAGGTAATCGATTTTTAATATCCCAGCGCTCACCTTTTTGAATTAAAGTAAATGAAAACAACGTTGAGGACGCATCCTCTGGATTGAGCAAAGGGTACCTTAAATCATCAAAAATATATTCTCCCTTAGTATTGGTAGAGGTGACATTAAAATAGCTATTACTAAACCAAGCAAGCTTGGTCAAATCTTCATGCTCCATTGGAAGTAGCCCATGATGCTTTTCTATTTGTGCCCAATTCTTAAAAGATTCTTCATAGTCGAGAAGCGAGTAAAATCCAAAATAATAAGAGGATTTGGTTTCAGCTACGCCATACCACAACAGGTTGTTGAAAATTGTTGGCTGAACTTGATACCTTTGATACCTTATATCATTATCCACCAGTGATTTTTCTAAAATAGACTCAACTTGATGTTGGTTAAATAGAGTAAATATCATGTAAGCCGAACTTAATACAGCCCCTAGACCTACGAACTTTCGTCTGGATTGGTCAGTGCGTTTATAGAACATTGCCATTATCAATGGAATCAAAAATGGAAGCGTATATAAAGGGTCTACTACCGCAATATTGTTAAAGGCCACCTTGTAATTAGAAAATGGTGCAAATAATTGTGTCCCGTAAGGTGTGAAACTATCAATAATCGGATGCGTAAATAAGGACCAAAAAAATAACCATATCCAATCCTTTAAGAGGGTTGTACCTTCCCTACTCCTTCTGTTATATTGTCTGAACACCAACCAGCCAAAAACAAACGCACCTATAAAAGCGAAAAGAAAAGAGTGCATAAACCCCCTATGAAAAACCAGAGCATCTATCTCATTACTATAAATTAGCCTTCCGATTATTACATCTAAATCTGGAATGGTTCCGCCTATTGCTCCGAACAATAAGGCCTTATTCCCAATTTTCCTTCCTAGTACAGCTTCGCCGCAAGCTGCACCTACTACTATTTGAGTTAATGAATCCATAGTTTATTGGGTAAAAGTACAACTTTAAGCCATTTGCATATGCCTTAACAAAATCGTAACATTACAAACATAAAAGCCAGAAAATGGAAGATAAGGACAAAGATATTATTACAGAATTTAAAGCCGACAAACAAAATGTTGTTGATAATAAGGAACTTAATATATTTGAAGCTCTTGTTCCTGTAGTTATTCTTATGGGCCTGTTAGCATACAATATTTTCTTTGTTGAAGACCAAGAATGGTTAGGGGAATATACAAATCAACTGATTCTTCTTATGGGTGGATTTGTAGCCTTGATGGGCGGTCTAATGAATAAGGTACACCCCATTACCATGGTTGAAGAAGTCTGGGAAAATATTAAAAGTGTATTTATTCCAATTATGATATTATTTCTTGTAGGTGCTCTTGCAGGAACGTGGCTCGTAAGTGGCGTAATTCCAGCAATGGTATACTACGGACTTAAAGTATTAAATCCAGAGATATTTCTTCCGGCTTCTGTAATTATTTCGGCCTTAATATCTATTGCAACGGGCAGTTCTTGGACTACTTCGGCAACTGTAGGTATTGCTTTAGTAGGTATCGGTACCGCACTGGGCATTCAGCCTGGTATGATTGCTGGCGCAGTGATTTCTGGAGCCTATTTTGGAGATAAAATGTCACCGTTAAGCGATACAACAAACTTAGCACCTGCAATGGCTGGGACTGATTTGTTTACCCATATTAGATATATGACCATAACCACAGTACCAACGATAATTGTGGCGCTAATAGCTTTTTCAATTATGAGCCTCAGTATAGACACCACAGGTAGTGCGGACGTAAGTAGTCTTCTGGCAACGATCGATAATACCTTCAATATTTCGCCGTGGTTATTTTTGGTTCCTGCTGCGGTAATTATATTAATACTGCTAAAAACCAAACCCTTAGTTGCTCTAGCAAGTGGTGTTTTATTGGCTGCTGCTTTCGCGTACGTTTTTCAGCCTGAGATTCTCAATAATCTATCTGATTCCAAGACTGGAGCAATAATCAATTCAATTTTTACAGATACGGCGATTAAAACAGATAATGAAAAGTTAAATGACTTGTTTTCTGCTGGAGGCATGCAAGGAATGCTTTGGACTATTTACCTCATCCTGTGCGCAATGGTATTTGGAGGTATTATGGATGCCATTGGAGCTTTATCTCGTATTACAAAAGCCTTATTGTCTGTTGCTAAGACGGTTTTCGGTTTATTTGCCAGTACAGTAGTAAGTTGTTTAGGCCTAAATGCTATAGCCTCAGACCAATACCTAGCTATAGTTATCCCAGGAAAAATGTTTAAAAACGCCTACGAAGACCGCGGCCTTGCGCCAGAAAATTTAAGTAGAACATTAGAGGACTCAGGTACTGTAACCTCGGTACTTATTCCTTGGAATACTTGTGGAGCCTACCAATCTGGAGTGCTTGGAGTTGGTGTTGGAGAATATTTTATCTATGCTATTTTTAATTGGCTGAGTCCATTTACCACGCTTTTCTTAGCCGCTTTAAAAATTAAAATTAAAATGCTTTCCGATAAAAAATAATTTTGCAAAAATAAGCTTTGATATTTCCTAAATTCATAATGTGAGCATATCATTTATGACAAATATATAATGTTTAGGACCTTTTACGTTTTGCATTTCAAAAGGCTATTAATCTATAGATAATTGCGATTTTAATTCGGTTTTTTAGCGCACTATTACTAATAATTTTGTGTTAGAAAGTTGTATAATTAAAACACTTAACATATGTCATTAGTAGGAAAAAAATTTCCCAATATTAGTGTAGACGCCATGAACGAAATGGGCGATACATTCAAAATCAATGTGCTAGAAGAAGCGCAGAGAAATAATAAAAAAGTACTCCTCTTTTGGTATCCTAAAGATTTTACTTTTGTATGCCCAACCGAGCTTCACGCCTTCCAGAGTGCATTAGCTGAATTCGAAAAGAGAAACACAATTGTTATCGGTGCATCTTGCGATACTCCAGAGGTACACTTTGCTTGGTTAAGCACCGCCAAGGACAATGGTGGTATTGAAGGTGTAACCTACCCGATATTAGCAGATAGCAACAGAAACTTATCTAGTATTTTAGGTATACTAGATATTACTAACGAAAGATATGACGAAGCGACTGATACTGTCCAAGTAGAGGGAGATAACGTGACCTATCGTGCGACTTACGTCATTGATGAGGAGGGAACAATCGTTCATGAAGGTGTAAACCACATGCCTTTAGGACGAAATGTAAATGAGTTTTTAAGACTTATTGATGCTTACACACACGTTCAAGAAAAAGGGGAAGTATGCCCAGCAAATTGGGAAGATGGTAAAGAAGCCATGAAACCAAATGCAAAAGATACAGCCAACTATTTGGCAGCACAATTAAACTAGAATAAGTATTAAATTCTGAGGTATAGTGGGTAATTCCACTATGCTTCAGAATTTTATTTTAAAATATTTTTGTTATGATAAAAGAATTAAATGAAGACAATTTACAATCCATAATTGCAGACAATGAAACGGTAATAGTTCAATATTCTGCAGGTTGGTGTGGTAATTGTCGCATTATGAAACCAAAGTTTAAAAAATTAGCTTCTGAACAAGATGCTGCCGTGTTTGTTGTAGCAGATGCAGAAAAATTCCCGGAAAGTAGAAAACTTGCAAACGTTGATAATCTGCCAACTTTTGCCACTTTTAAGAAAGGAGAATTTAAAGGACAAGTGCAAACAAATAAGTTTGATGTATTAAAAGAACTTGTAGAGGACGTTATATAATGAAATTACCAATTATTAAACAGTTGACTCAGTTTATAGAAGATAATGACGAGGACTTTGTTATTGAGACAATTGAAACTCTCGAAAATTTAACCGAGGTACCATCATTAAAAGACGAAGAGCTCGATGTTATTGGAGAACTAATCTCCAATATGTATGGAGCAGTGGAAGTGAGCAAATCCATCAAAGCTGGGATACCCAAGAAAGAGGCGCTAAATGGCTTTATGCAACGTGTAATGGGCTCAATAGACAAATAAAACAGACTTCAAAAAGCCGCTCCTACTTAGAGCGGTTTTTTTGTATTAAAGCTATTATGTCTGCAAAATTATTTTCCCTAGCATAATCTAAAGCTGTTTTGCCTTCATGGTCTTTAAGTGCTATGTTGGCATGATTATGCAATAGCAATTCTACACTATCTAATTTGTTATGCATACAGGAGAAAATCAATGGTGTAACCCCATTATTATTAGTTACATTTACTTTTGCCCCATTTTCTAACAAATATTCAACCATTTTTAAATTTCCCTTAAAACACACACCCATTAGAGCTGTATTCCCAGATACATCACTAGCGTCTATTTCAGCACCATTCGCAATCAGCACTTTCGCAATCTCATCTTGACCAAAGTAGGTCGCGAAAATAAGCGGTGTAAATCCTTTTGAGTCCTTAGTATTAACCAAATCTGGATTATGTTGTAATTGAAGTTTTGCATTTTCAATATTACCTGACTGAATGGTATTAAAAAATAATTCTATTGCATTCATAAATTAAAAATAAAAAGGAATGCGCTATTTACAACGCACTCCTTTAAGTTGATTTTGCTATTAATCAAATATTACTTTTTTAGATCAAATCTATCCGCATCCATTACCTTAACCCAAGCAGCGACAAAATCACTTACAAATTTCTCTCCAGCGTCATCAGAAGCATAAACTTCTGCAACTGATCGCAATTCTGTGTTTGAGCCAAATATTAAGTCTGCTCGTGTTCCAGTAAATTTAACTTGTCCTGTTCTTCTATCTCTACCCTCAAAAACTTTATTATCATCGGATGTTGCGCTCCATGTATAGGTCATATCAACGAGATTCTTAAAGAAATCATTAGTTAAACTTCCTTTGTTTTCTGTGAATACACCATGTGAAGACCCATCATAATTAGCTCCAAGAACTCTCATACCACCAACTAAAACTGTCATTTCTGGTATAGAAAGTGCCATAAGATTTGCTTTGTCTATTAATAGATCTTCGGCAGCCACGTCGAGATTTGGATTTACATAATTCCTAAACCCATCTCCTAATGGCTTGAGGTAATTAAACTGCTCAATATCCGTTTGTTCTTGAGAAGCATCACCCCTTCCTTGAGAAAACGGAACCGTTATATCATACCCGGCTTTTCTCGCAGCCTCTTCAATAGCAGCATTCCCAGCTAAAACAATTAAGTCCGCCATAGAAATTGCACCATTAAATTGGCCTTGAATAGCCTCAAGGACACCGAGAACTTTGTTTAATTCTTTTGGATTATTAACATGCCAGCTACGCTGTGGCTCTAATCGTAAACGACCACCATTAGCACCACCACGCTTGTCTGAGTCTCTATAGGTAGAAGCCGAAGCCCAAGCTACTCTAACTAATTCTGATATAGTTAGCTCTGAGGCCAATACCATTTTCTTCAAACTTTCAATATCCGAATTGCTTAAGGTATAATTTACTTTAGGAATTGGATCTTGCCAAATAAGTTCTTCTTGTGGTACTTCTGGCCCAAGATAACGCGTTATAGGCCCCATATCTCTATGTGTAAGTTTATACCATGCTCTTGCAAAAGCATCCTCAAAGGCTTTGTGGTCTTTGTGAAAACGCTTAGATATTTCTAAATAAGCAGGGTCTGTTTTAAGTGCTATATCGGCTGTAGTCATCATTAACGGTTGTTGCCCATTTGGGTCACCGGCTCTTGGTGCCATCCTCGCCTGTGATTCTTTTGTAGGTGTCCATTGGTGTGCTCCGGCAGGACTCTTAGTTAATTCCCAGTCGTAATTTAGCAATACATCAAAATAATCTGCGTCCCATTGCGTTGGGTTGGGAGTCCAGGCACCTTCAATACCGCTGGTAATTACATCTTCCAAAACGCCCGATTTATAAGAATTTTTCCATCCCGTACTCATTTGTTCAATTGGTGCACCGTGAGGTTCTGGGCCTACATATTTATTAGGATCTGCTGCACCGTGTGCCTTCCCAAAAGTATGACCACCAGCAACTAGGGCTACTGTTTCTTCATCGTTCATTGCCATTCGGCCAAAGGTTTCCCGTACGTCGTGAGCTGAACCTATTGGATCGGGCTTACCATTTGGACCTTCGGGATTAACATAAATCCACCCCATCATAACAGCTGCCAATGGATCTTCCAAATTTCGCTCCGCATCATATCTATCTTCATTTGCTCCCCATTCAGTTTCACTTCCCCAATACACGTCTTGCTCTGGCTCCCAAATATCTTCTCGTCCTCCAGCAAATCCAAATGTTGGGAATCCCATAGATTCTAAGGCTACATTCCCAGCTAAAATCATTAAATCTGCCCAAGAAAGCTTATTCCCATATTTCTTTTTTATTGGCCAAAGTAATAACCGTGCTTTATCTAGGTTTCCGTTATCTGGCCAACTATTTATTGGAGCAAAACGCTGATTACCAGTACCTGCACCACCCCTTCCATCTCCTACACGATAAGTCCCTGCACTATGCCACGCCATACGTATCATCAAACCACCGTAGTGTCCATAATCCGCGGGCCACCAATCTTGCGAGTCTGTCATAAGGTCGGTCAGGTCTTTCTTTAGTTCATCATAATTTATACTATTAAAAGCTTCAGCATAATTAAAATTCTCTCCTAGAGGGTTCGTATTAGGTGCATGTTGCCTTAAGATATTAAGTTTTAATTCATTCGGCCACCAATCCCTATTTTTAACTCCACCACCTCCTACGGTGTTCTGTTTACCGCTTAAAAATGGGCACTGATTAACGTCACTACTATTAATACCGTGATTTTCCTGATTATCCATTATTGACTAATTTTTATATTATTATTAAATTCCTTTAAAATTAAAAAATTTATCATGATAATGTTAAATCCTTACATACTATTAAATTATTTTTCGATAGCCATACTCAATAGAAATCTTATTTGGAATTAGTTTAAATAATAACAAATTGGTTGTGTTTGTTTAATAAATAATTCCATTTGAAGATTTTTGCCAGTGAAAAATTAAACAGAATTGTTAAAGACTTGTGTAGAAGGAAATTCCTTTTTAATTTAGAAAAAAAAAGAGCTCAATGATATTGAAGAAGACAAATATTGAAGAAAAATTACATCGCTTAAAAACAAAAACTTCAAAGGAGGACGACATTCTCAAAGCGGTGAAAGACATCCTTAAAAAAGATGATTTAAAAGAAAAGCGAATTTTAGAAACGGTTACCAAAGGAGAATCATTCAATGAAAATGATTTCGATTTCGATTTATTGGAGACTAAAAACATTTATCACATTGACCATATAAAATCTATTTGTATAGACTATCGTTTAAGATTTCTAGACTCCAAATACTTTAAAGGAAAATTACCCTATGAGGCCATATCGAAAATAAAAGGTTTAGAAAAAGACCATAACACAGAAATTAAAGGATTTAAAATAATAGCTCCTTCTAAATTATTTAAACTAGAAAACGCAGATGATCCTCTGTTGTTCGCCCCAATAGGAAATGGCTATTATTATTTAATTCACAAATGGGGTAATGATTTAAATCCATTTAGAAAATTATTAATGTGGCCTTATAAAAGTTTTTCTAACTTAATTTTTACAACAATTTTAGTCAGTTTATTTGCCACCGCTTTATTTCCCGAAGGCATATTCTCTAACAAGCCAAATTCCACACAAGCAGGAATGATTTTCTTTTTTATTTTTAAATCTATTGCCGCAATGGTTATCTATTATGGCTTCGCTGCGGGTAAAAATTTTAACACAGCGATTTGGGATAGCAAATACTTTAATGCATAAGAATAAGAAGTTGTAAACTAAAAGGTCTCAATTTTTATAAAAATTGAGGCTTTTTTTTTGGTAAATAACCTGCCCTTTTTCACTAAAGTTTATATCCATGAAAACCATAAATTAGCCACCTGAGTAACGGTGTTAATATATATCCTATGCACTCAAAGAGTGTTGTTAATTTCCTTATTTTTTTGTACCTTCTTATAATTAAACTAAATCATTTTCAACTATGAACGAATCCGAATACACAAAAATTTTTGAGAGTAATTTTATTATGGTCACTCGGGTTAAAGCAGGACTAGAAAATATTGGCATTACTCCTATTATTAAGGACCAAGGTGAATCGCAAAGGCTTGGTGGTCAAGGTTCCATAAACAGTGGATGGCAAGAGGTCTTTGTGCACAATGACGAACTTGAAAAAGCACAAATTGTTGTTGAACAAATTAAGAACCAGTTGGAGACCGAATCCTAATAAAAACACAATATTTAGACTATTTAGTTCTGAGAATAAAAGACAACTAAGCGGTTACGGCGTACATTTTTTCGCGTTGTTCCTTGATTTTTTTATCGCTCATATATTCATCAAACGTCATATATCTATCAATAACGCCATTTGGAGTTAATTCGATAATTCTATTGGCAACGGTTTGAGCAAATTCATGATCATGCGTTGTCAACATTACGGTCCCCTTAAAGTTTTTTAACGAATTATTAAAGGCTGTAATACTCTCTAAATCTAAATGGTTAGTAGGTTCGTCTAACATAAGGACATTAGCGCGCATCATCATCATTCTACTTAACATACAACGTACTTTTTCACCACCAGACAATACATCTGATGTTTTTAATGCCTCTTCACCACTGAAAATCATTTTCCCTAAAAAGCCTCTAATATAAACCTCTTCTCGCTCCTCTTCTGATGTTGCCCATTGTCGCAACCAATCTACCAATGTCAACTTATTATTAAAGTACTCACTATTATCCAATGGTAAGTAAGATTGAGTCGTTGTGACACCCCAAGAATAATTTCCAGAATCTGCCTTTTGCTTTCCGTTTATTATTTGATAAAAGGCTGTAGTTGCTCTTGAATCCTTCGAGTAAACTACGACTTTATCTCCTTTAGCCAAATTAATATCAACATTGTTAAACAATACCTCACCATCTAAAGTTGCAGATAAGCCTTCAATATTTAAAATTTGGTCTCCCGCTTCTCGTTCGCGTTCAAAAATAATTGCTGGATAACGTCTGCTTGATGGTTTAATATCAGAAATATTAAGTTTATCAATCATTTTTTTACGGCTTGTCGCTTGTTTTGATTTTGCGACATTAGCAGAAAAGCGCCTAATGAACTCCTCAAGTTCTTTTTTCTTTTCTTCAGCTTTTTTATTCTGTTGTGCACGTTGTTTAGCTGCTAGTTGTGATGACTCATACCAAAAGGTATAATTACCAGAATAATGATTAATTTTTCCGAAATCTATATCTGAAATATGCGTACATACCGCATCTAAAAAGTGCCTGTCGTGCGATACCACAATTACACAATTCTCATAATTAGCTAAGAAATTTTCTAACCAATTAATAGTCTCATAATCTAAATCATTAGTTGGCTCATCCATTATTAACACATCTGGAGAACCAAAAAGAGCTTGAGCTAAAAGTACACGTACTTTTTGCTTACCATCTAAATCACCCATTAAAGCATAGTGCAGGTCTGTTTTAATTCCTAAGTTTGACAGCATTGAAGCTGCATCACTATCTGCATTCCAACCATTCAATTCCTCAAATTGTACCTGAAGCTCTCCAATCTTATCAGCGTTTTCATCCGTATAATCGGCATAAAGCGCATCAATTTCGGTTTTGAGCTTATATAAAGTCTTGTTTCCTTTTAAAACTGTTTCTAAGACCGTATCATCATCATGCTTATTATGGTTTTGCTCTAATACTGACATTCGTTTTCCTGGCTCCAAGTGCACGTGTCCAGAAGTAGGGTCCATTTTACCCGCCAGAATTTTCAAAAACGTAGATTTTCCCGCACCATTAGCACCAATTATTCCGTAGCAATTACCTGAATTAAAGGTAGTATTCACCTCATCAAATAGTATACGTTTTCCAAATTGAACAGAAAGGTTAGAAACTGATAACATTATTTAGTGTTTAAATTTGCCGCAAAAGTAGAAAATTAAAGCCATTAGACGAAATAAACCTACCTTATATCAACATTTAACGAGGCATTAACAAGACATCACCTAGTCAACTTCTATTTTTGTTATGCTAACTAACGGAAACACCCTAAGATGCTCCATAAAGACGTTATTGCTGTATGTATTTTGATTGGCATTGCCATTGGTTGTACTTCGACCAAAAAAGATACCGATCCATATGCCTACATTGGTGGAGAAATAATCAACCCAAAAAATAACGCTGTTGTAATTTACAATACTGAAGGAGAGCTCATCGATTCCATACAATTAGATTTAAACAATCGATTTATTCATAAAATTGAAAGTCTAAACCCTGGACTTTACCTATTAACGCATGGAGGAGAATATCAGACAGTTCTATTAGAGTCAAATGATAGTATAATGTTTCGGTTAAACACCTTTGATTTTGATGAATCTTTAGTTTTTACAGGTGAAGGCGCTAAAAAGAATAACTATTTAATCAAAACCTATTTAGCAAACGAAAAAGAAGCGCGAAAGCTGGTGAAATACTCTAAAATGGAACCAGAAAAATTCAACATGTTTGTTGAGAAAAGGCGCTTGACACGTTTAGATGAATTCAATAATTTTTTAAGTAAAAATGAAGAATCCGATTTTTTTAAATCCATAGTTGAGGCTAATATTAATTACAACGCTTACGCTGATAAGGAAATTTACCCGTTTGCTTATTTTGGGAATAATAAATTAATTCACGTCAAAGATTTACCAGAAGATTTTTACAATTACAGAGAAACAATTGATTACAACTCTCAACACTTAAGCCATTTCTTGTCGTATAATCGATTTTTATTTTCTCATATTGATAATTTGGCCTTAAACTCATATTATAAGGACAATGCTTATCACAGCAAATTTAATAGGCATTCAATGGCGTATAACAGATCTAAACTAGACTTAATTGATAGTATCGTTGAAAATGAAACCATTAAAAATAATCTCCTTAAATATAAGGCCAGAGATTTTATAAGCCATAACCATACGGAGGAGGAAGCTGAGGAGTTATTAAGTCATTATTTAAGTAAAAGTACCAACGAGGATGATAAAGCTTCAATGGAAGGTCTGGTTGAATCTCTCAAGTTATTGAGACATGGCAACCCTATACCAGATTTAGGCATTGTTAATTATAACAATACAGAGCACAACTTAAGTTCAATAATAACGAAGCCTAGTATCATTTATTTCTGGTCTTCTAATTCTAAAAAACAGTACAGAAATAGTCATTATGTTGTAAGCCAGTTAAAAGAGAAATTTAAAAATGTTGATTTTATATCTATTAATGTTAACGATAATGATGACAAATACTGGAAAGACATTATCGACAATTATAAATTTCCAACTCTAAATGAATTTAAATTTAAGGACTCAAAAAAGGCTCTGAAAACGCTTGCGGTAAATTATTTAAACAAAGCCATTATTGTGGATGATAAAGGATTGATTCTTCATCCTAACGTTAATATCTTCAATTCCGATTTTGACAAAACCTTAGAAGAACTCATAAAAAAAGAGCAGCTAATTTATTAAACCAACTGCCCGCACTTAGTCTTTTTAAATCTTTTAGTTTCCTTTCTTATAATCTGCCAGAAATTTCTCTAGACCAATATCAGTTAAAGGGTGCTTTAAAAGTCCTACAATAGAACTTAAAGGACCGGTCATAACATCAGCACCAAGCTTTGCACAGTCAATAACATGCATAGTATGTCGTACAGAGGCCGCTAAAATCTCGGTTTCAAAGGCGTAATTATCATATATATGACGAATTTCTGCAATTAGATTTAAACCATCCGTGGAAATATCATCTAATCTACCAATAAATGGTGATACATAAGTAGCACCAGCTTTTGCTGCTAAAATAGCCTGACCTGGTGAAAAAACCAGAGTAACATTGGTTTTAATGCCCTTATCAGAAAAATATTTACAAGCTTTAATACCATCTTTAATCATTGGTAATTTAATAACTATTTGCTCGTGTAATTCGGCAAGGGCCTCACCTTCCCTAACCATACCGTCAAAATCCGTGGAGATAACCTCAGCAGAGACATCTCCATCTACAATATTGCAGATATCTACGTAATGCTTCATAATGTTGTCTACGCCAGTTATACCTTCTTTTGCCATTAGAGAAGGATTGGTGGTTACACCATCTAAAATACCCATATCCTGAGCTTCTTTTATTTGCTCGAGATTGGCTGTATCAATAAAAAATTTCATGAAAAATAAATTTGAGTCTTGTTATTTCTTAATACTGCGAAAATACAACATCTCGGTGCTTGTAATTAATTTAGTCGTTGAAATATATTAACAAGTGGCTAAAGTGACCGAAGACTATTCAATAATTAAGGTATACGTTTTTGTAGCACTATAGTCACATAAAATAGTTTCATCTTCTACAAATCCATTTCTAAACGGACCATCAACAAAAACGTTAAGGGTTATTCTGTAGATACCAGCCTCTCTGGGAGTACCTTCAATACTAATGGTTCTATAGTTAATAAAAAAATCTAGACCTTCGGGTAGTGGGTCAGAAAATTCAAAAAAATAGTCATAGTCGTCATCTCTTGGCTCATTATTAATTTCTGCTCTTAAGTCAACATAATAATAAGTTTCGGTATCGCCTATTGGGAATTCTTTATTTGGTAATTCTGGCCTTCTGTCTATGAGACATTCAAAAAAATCATTACAGCTAAGAAGTGTAAAGCAAAACAAAAGGAGTATAATTTGAGATGATTTCATAATAGCTCATTTATTACTCTTAATCTCAAATACTGTACCAATTTACCTTATAGCTTATAGTGATTCATTAGTAATTTTTCATAAACCTTGTCTGGCAGAATGCGCTTTAATACAATTGAGGATTTTTGCATAAATGCACCTACCTTGTAGTGTATTTTTGGTCGCTCAGTATTTATAATTTTAAAAATAGCTTGGGCCATGAGTGCAGGGTCACTCCCTTCATCAACATGTGCATTCATCATCTCAAGGGTCTTCCCATAAGTTATATTATAAGGAGAGTCTTCTAATAATGGTGCATGGTAACGTCCTGCTGCTATATTAGTAGCAAAATCTCCAGGTGCTACATTCACCATTTCAATATTAAAAGGCTTTATTTCCATTCTAATAGCTTCTGTAATAATTTCCAACGCACCTTTACTTGCGCTATAAACGCTTCTGTACGGAAGTCCCATATAGCCAGCGATTGAAGTAATATTTATTATCAATCCTGATTTTTGTCGCCTCATTAAAGGCAAAACTCTTTTTATAACTTCTAGAGGTCCAAAAAAATTAGTTTCAAAGTTTTGCTTCATCTCTTCAGATGGTATTTCCTCAAATGGCCCTGTAATTCCTGCGCCAGCGTTATTAATTAAAATATCAAGATTTGTCTCTTTTTGCATTAAAGCATTTACACATTGAGAAATAGACTGTTCATCTGTAACGTCTAACTCAAGAATAGGAAATATTGAATTTGGGTATTTATCTGGATTTCTGCTTGTTCCATATACTTTATACCCTTTGGCGATAAGATATTCTCCAACAGACTTACCAATTCCCGAAGAACCACCAGTAATTAAAACAACTTTAGACATAAATACTAATTAAGTGCTAAAAATACAGAAAGTAAGTTTTATAAAGGACTTAAAAGAGTTTTCTGTGTTCACTTTAAGGCACAAAAAAAGGCAAGCTACCTACATCACACCGCTACGACCGCGTACCTTTGCTGCGTTCCCGCCCTGGAGGATTAAGCAGGAGCTGGTTGTGTAGGACTTGCCGGCTGCAAAGATACAACCTTTTAACGCTTTAACAATGATTTTTAAACTGAATTTTATTTAATACCTTGGTCAAAAATTCTGAAAATACATGAGATTTTTTAATGCATTAATAATTAGTATTTTATTATTTGGTTTTAATAGCTGTGGCGATTCTAATTCTAAAAAACCACCTCCATTTTCTATAAAAACTAATGAAGGTTCCTTGCACCTTGGTGATACTCTAAACCTTTCAATAAACAATCCAAAAAATATTGAAATAACACGTATCGCTTATAAACTCAATAATTCAATTATTAAGTCGAATCATGTTCTTCTTAATTCCGCTTTAGGAACTAAAACAGTAACTGCTGAAATTAGCTACGACGGCAAAACAGATACTGTTTCAAAAGTGATTAAGATTTATAATAATATTATACCCTCCATCTACTCGTATGAAATAGTAAATACCTACCCTCATGATATAACGTCTTACACACAAGGTTTAGAGTTCTATAAAGGGGAATTGTATGAAAGTACAGGGCAGAAAGGTGAATCTAAATTAAGGAAGATTAATTTTGAAACTGGAGAAGTACTTAAAAATATCAATTTAGATGATTCTTTCTTTGGGGAAGGAATAACTATTTTAAATGATAAAATCTATCAATTAACATGGAGAGCTAAGATGGGTTTTATTTACGATGTTAATTCCTTTGAAAGAACAAGCTCCTTTAAATACGGACGAAGTAAGGAAGGCTGGGGTCTCTGCAACGACAGCAAAGTCTTATATAAGTCAGACGGTACTGAAAAAATTTGGATATTGAATCCAGAGAATATGACCGAGCAAAGCCATATTGAGGTTTACACCGAAAAAGGTAAAATCCCAAGCCTTAACGAACTAGAGTGGATTGACGGTAAAATATTTGCAAATATCTATCAACGTAATGGTGTGGTCATAGTCAACCCAGAAACTGGAGGTGTTGAGGGTGTCATTGATTTTAAACCTTTAAGACAATTGGTAAAACAACACGACGAATTAGATGTATTGAACGGCATTGCCTATAATAGCGAAAGACAGACCATATTTGTTACAGGAAAAAATTGGAACAAATTATTTGAGGTAAAGATTAAAAAGAATTAAGTCCTTGGAAATTTTTGAAAAGACCATAATAGTGCAACAAGAAGATTTAGATGCCTTAAATCACGTTAACAACGTAAGATATGTTCAGTGGGTTCAAGATATAGCTGAAGACCATTGGTTAAGTAGAGCTTCTGAGGCTATTAAAGCTAATTTCTTTTGGGTAATGCTGTCTCATAATTTAGAGTATAAATCTCCAGCACACCTAGGAGATACTATAAAACTAAAAACCTATGTCACCTCTTCAGAGGGAGTCACTTCAACGCGACAGGTAGAATTTTTAAACACCAAAACAAATAAGCAATTGGTTAAATCAGCAACCAAATGGTGCTTGTTAAATAAAACTTCTCAACGGCCAACACGCATCACCGCAGAGATAAAAACGCTTTTCAACTAAAATTGGGTTAAAATTTTGGTAATGCCAATGTCTATTACTAATTATTGGCTTTCTTTATGATGTATTTGCTAGAATATGGTACTAAAAAAGCTATCTCTACTTCTCATAATCATCTTACCCTTAGGGTTAAGGGCTCAAACTCTACAAGGAAAAGTATATGATAGTACAGCTACAATTAAAGGCGTAAAAATATTCAATAAGACTCAAAATACCATTACTGCAACAGATGACAAAGGCGAGTTTAATATACCAGCTCAAGTTGGTGACACACTTGCTTTTGAATCCTTATTTCACCATCCAAAAGTTGAAATTCTAAAGCCTTTTCATTTTCAAGACACCGCAGTATTCGAGCTAAAGAAGGTAATTAATACTCTTGATGAAGTTGAAATTTTATCTGACTCCGAGCAGCCTCTTTTTAATGAGGAGACCTATAGTGTGGAATTACGCAATCTTATAAAAAGTGACATTGAAAAGCACCCAGAAAAATATCAGCCAGGAGGACCTTCTTATGGGGTCAACTTTTTGGCCATATTTGGATTAGTGGCAAAGCTTTTTAAAAACAAAGACAAGTATACGCCACCAGTGCACAACCCAATCTCTTACAGGCAAATGGACTCTTTGTTTTCTAACAGCTCATTCTTTAATGAAAAACTGCTTACTGAAAGTTTAAACATACCTAAAAAACGACAGCAACTATTCCTTGAATTTTGTTCGGCAAAACAACTTACTTCAAGACTATTGGAAAGAGAACGTAAAATGGAATTGCTCGAAGAACTGGTTCTCAACAGTCAATTATTTTTAATTCTATTGGAGGAATATGGTAAAGAAGCCATCTCAAAAGAATAAATTAATTTTCCACATAATAATTGTTACCTCCAAAAGTTATATTTTTAGCCATTATTACATAATATAACCATATGAGGCGTGTTCTATATTTCTGTATTTGTTTATTAATCCTTGTGTTTTGGAGTTCTTGTAGAAAAGACTTTGAGTTTTCACCAAGTACAGGTAATCTAGAATTTCAAAGAGATACCGTTTATTTAGATACTGTTTTTACAAATATTGGATCTAGCACCTACAACCTAAAGGTGTATAACAGAAGTGATGATGATATTGTCATCCCAACGGTTCGATTAGAAAACGGCATTAATTCTTTTTACAGATTAAATGTAGATGGTGGTACGGGCCAAGAGGGACCTTTAGAAGGGAAGATTTTTGAAAATGTTGAAGTATTGGCTAATGATAGCTTATTTATTTTTATAGAAACCACCATAGATATTGAAAGCTTACCGAACTCCGACACACAATTTCTATATACAGATCGCATTCTTTTTGACTCTGGCAGCAACCAACAAGATGTGGACCTTGTAACACTTGTAAAGGACGCTATATTCATTTTTCCTAATAGAGATGATGATACAGGAATTATTGAAACCCTAACATTCGATGTTAATGGCGATGGAACTCCTGACGAAACAACCATTCAAGGCCGATTTTTAGACGACTCAGAGCTTACCTTTACTAACGACAAACCTTATGTTATTTACGGTTATGCTGCTGTTGATGCTGGCAAAACCTTAATTATGGAACCTGGTGCGCGTGTTCATTTTCACGCAAACTCTGGTATTCTGGTTACCGATAACGGTTCTTTGAATATTAATGGTGATTTAAGTACAGATCCAGAATTAATGGAGAATGAGGTCATTCTTGAAGGAGACCGCTTAGAACCTATTTTCTCCAATGTACCAGGACAATGGGGAACCATTTGGCTCTTTAATGGGAGTATAAATAACTCTATTGAGTATGCAACTATAAATAACGCTACAATTGGTGTTTTGGTAGAAGGCGATCAAAATGCTGTAGGAAGCAAGCTTAATATAAGTAATTCGCAAATTTATAATTCGAGTAGTTTTGGTATCCTAGGTAGGGCAACATCCATTACTGGAGAAAATGTGGTAATTAATAATTCTGGCCAATCCTCTTTAGCAGCTACTTTTGGTGGATCATACAATTTCACCCATTGTACTATTGCAAACTATTGGAATAATAGCTTTAGACAATTTCCAGCTTTATTGGTCAATGATTTTATTGTGGACCAAGACAATAACGTTATAACCAATCCGCTACAAGAAGCTAATTTTACAAATTGCATTGTATACGGTAACGACAACCCAGAGTTTATTTTAGATGACCAAGGCGCCCAATTTAATTTTAAATTCACTAACTGCCTGCTTCGATTCGATAATGATAATATAGAAGGTACGGGGAATTATCAGTTCCAGAATGAGCTGTTTTATAAATCAAATATTTTTAATCAAGATCCTGATTTTGAAGATGCATTTGAAAATCTTATGCGTATTGGTGCCAATTCAGCTGCAAATGGCAATGCCTTACCTTTAAATCCTAATGGTACCGATATTCTTGGACTTCAACGAGATGCAACAAATCCAGATATAGGTGCTTATGAGAGTACAGTATTCGATGATTAAAGTTGTTCTCCTAGTCGTCCATCCTTAATTACTATTTAAATCAAAATTTGGAGTGCCAGCCACTTCCATCTTAGGAATAATTAATAGGTCATAGCGCTGAACCAAATCCACCATTTGTTTGTTAAGACTAAATTTTTTGGGATAATAAAAATATTCCTTTATTAATCGTCTTAAATCAATGACAACCCATTCATCCTTTTTTCCCATTTGTAGAAATTGTTTATGATTTTTGTAGTATGTATTTTTTGATTTATAATTATCAACAACCGTATCCTTATCCTTAGTATATCTTGATATAAATCCAATATTAAGTGCCGTATTACCGTTATATTCCGCTAATTCATTAAGCGTATTTCCAACCTCATAAAGCCCCAATGGAGAAAAGCCTTTAGACAAATGATAACCGCCCATTTTTATGAGAAGTTTGTCTGTTGTTACATTAAAATTTAGTCTGGCTAAGCCAGCATTTAGCCTAGATTTCATATACCTAATGCGTGTAGCGTTGTTCTCATACCATTTCTTCTGTTCATTTAACATATAGATGTCACTGCTCTTTGCTAGGGCTTCAATGATTTCAAGGTTTTTAGCCTCAGTGGCCATTATACTAATGAACTTAGTGTATAGTTGAGACCCTGAAAGAGCTAAGTGTAGATTTTTTCTATCATTTGAGTCGTCTTCATAGAATTTCTTAAGCTTGGATACAGTCTTCATATATAACTCGTTATGTGCATTCTGGGCTTGCTTAGATAAGTTGTTATACATTTTATCAGCAAGCATAACATAGCTATCATAATACTCTTGGTCTATTCCAAAAACATTCCAAGAATTATCTTTTGCGGTTTGTAAAAACTCAGCATCTTCCTCAGTATCAAAAAAAGGAAAAGAGGTATAGATAGTGCCGTCGGTTTCCTTGGTATAGTATTTATTATGAATAGATTTTAAATCTGCCGCAACATTATCTTTAAAAGAATTTAAAATACCTCCTACTACAGGACCAACCTCTAAAGCCATAGTTTTATAGTTATGTTTATCTAAAACTGGTATAATAGCATTTGTAAACTCTGAAATTCGTTTAGAGCCGTGGTACTCGCCTATCATTGTAAATTGCGCTTGTGCCAATTCTTGTTCTAAAAATGCTTTTCCCTTTCCTGTGAGTTTTCCATCTTTGACATCAAAGGCATAAGTAATTGATTCTAGCTGGACTACCGTTAGACTGTCTTGGGCATTCAAAATTGAAAAGGATGCCAAAGCTAGAATGATGATATGGAGAATTCGATTCATTTTATATGATTTTTAAGGTCGTTGTACATAATAACTTTTAAATTTGGGCTTAAACGTTTTAATTCTTCACTTACTGCTTTTGCGTGACCAGCACCGACAATTAAAACACTCCGCTTTACATCATTATTAGCCAATACATCTAAGATATTTTTAGCCATATTTACGTTTCTATCATCCCATTTCTTTATTTGTAAGTCATAATCTTCACCACTAAATCCCTTATAGCGCAATGAATTAATTCTATAGTAAGACTCTAAGGTTTTTGGCTTATTCATATATCTACCCAAAGACCAAGACAAACCCGCGAAGATATTTCCCCAACTATCTTTTCGCATTGCTTTCTTAAATGCCTTTTTACCCTCTTTTGTTCCAGATTTTAATGCCCTTTGCCAAGCTGGCCAATAGCCTTGATACCCAGCATGACTATCTACACCATACACAGATTTTAATTCGAGCTGTCGCATTAATTGAAAGGTTAAATCAGGATTTTGATTTCCATAGGGTTTGAACTTTTTTGTTACTCCATGTCTAGCAAAATAGCCATACATTCTATGATTCCCTTGATCCCCAATGCTCAAATAATAGGCTTGTAATTGTCTAAACGCTATGCTATCCAGATTTTTATTAGGCGTTGTCTGTAATTGTTTAATCTTTTCATTATTGTACGTGTAAGAGGCTTTTTTCTTGAGGTAAGCTTCTTTAAATTTAGAATTCCATTCGCCCATAGCTGCTGTATCGCCTGTTTTGGAATACTCTGCCATAATCAATTCAGGCTTATATTTCAAAATCTTTTTAACCGTTGGCCTGTAAGCACGTTTTACTATTCCGGGCAGTTGATGCATGTCACCAACAATGAGAATCTCTTGTTGCTCTTGTGCAAAACTCTTACTAATAAATATCAAAAAGACTATAAATAGTAGTTGAGATAAAGTATTCATGACGCTTTAATTGTTTAATGATGTTTCAAAATTCTGATACTTTTGCGATTATATAAAACAGAATCTGTAAACTAAAAAAAGACCTCTGTAAACAATTCCATAAATACTTGAGAAGGAAACTCATTTAAGTTCACAGATAAAAATCCAGAGTTCATAGATACATTGTCATGTTTAATTTTGAATTTACTTAGTTTCGTAGGTATTAATCGAGTTTCTATTAATTCAAAACCGTGACATTCAACATAAAAAAATTAGGCCTATGGTTCCTCCTCTATTATTTGGTGACCGATGTAATTGGTCAAATTTTAGATACTGATTCTATTGCTCAGGCACTAGAATACCATTCACAGCCAAATATTATTACTTTAACCATCTCAGTGGGACTTATACTTTTTTTATATGCCTTAGTATCCTACACGGTGTTTTATAAATGGCATAACAAAAAATCTTTCGGTATTAACGTATTGGTTATTATAGTGCTGTCTATTGTCATTGTTGGATTAAGGTATTTTATTGAGGAGATTTTCTTTAGAACTGTGTTTGGTTTTGGTAACTATAGAAAAGATGTTAGCACCATCTATTATCTGTTGGACAACTTTTATTATGTGTTTCAATACTGTGCGTTAGGCATTATTTTTTATTTCTGGCAATATTCAAAATATAAAGACGAACGCAACAACCAACTCATTTTAGAAAATCAGCGAATGGAGCTAGATTTATTGCGTTCCCAAACCAATCCTCACTTTCTTTTTAATACGCTTAATAATATATATGCACTAGTGCATAAAGATTCTGATAAGGCCTTATATGCTATAGAAAAACTTTCATTACTGTTACGTTATTCATTATATAAAACGAAAACCGTTGTTTCTTTGGAAGACGAGGTTTCTCAAATCAGAAATTTTATAGATTTAGAAAGCATAAGGCACAAAGAACAACCTAAAGTAGAATTAAGTATTGATGGTTTGACCAAGGCCATTCAAATCCCACAATTTTTGCTATTACCATTTGTTGAAAATGCATTTAAACACGGTACATTGCACAGCACGTTGCAGCCTGTAATGATAAAGTTAAAAGTCAATGACTCGCATCTGTTTTACGAAGTAATAAATGAAATTGAAGATAAAAAGAAAGACAAAGTAGGCGGTTTGGGATTGGATAATCTTAAAAAACGATTGGAATTACTTTACCCACAACAGCATAAGTTTTCATTTAAAGCTAAAAACTCAATCTTTACCGCACAATTAGAAATACCCTTACAATGACTTGTATAATAATTGATGACGAACCGTTAGCGGTTGATTTATTAGAATCTTACGTATCCAAAATTGAAGATTTAGACCTCGTAGGCTCCTTTAATAATCCATTAGATGCATTAAAATTATTACGTAAGGCTACTGTTGATATTTTATTCCTGGATATTCAGATGCCGGAGATTACTGGAGTGGAATTCAAAAAAATTATAAATCCAGACATCAAAGTTATTTTCACTACCGCATATTCTGAGTATGCTATAGAAAGTTATGACCTCAATGCCTTAGATTACCTATTAAAGCCAATAACTTTTCAACGCTTTCTGCAAGCTGTAGAAAAAGTTAAAGAAAAAGCAACGCAGCCAACTACAGAAGCTAGGCCAGATTACATCTTTGTAAAAACCGAATACAGGCACCAAAAAATACCATTTTCGGACATGTTGTACTTAAAAGGTCTAAGTGACTATGTGGCTATACAAACTAAAGATGCTAAAGTGCTGACCTTGCAAAACATGAAAGACTTTGAAAGAAACTTACCCAAAAGCAAATTTATTCGCGTGCATAAATCCTACATCGTTGGAATAGAACATATAGAATTTATAGAACGTAATAGAATTGTAATTAATGGCGACTACATCCCAATAGGTGCTACTTATAAAGAAGCGTTTTGGAAAAGAATCAATCAGGATAATTAAGGAATTAGCAAAGAGCATTTTTTTAATGCAATTACTTATTATGCGTTAAAATTCAATTTCAGACGAACTACCCTAATTAAGAATTAATTTCTTGATTATTTTCCTAGAATTACTTCCGTCTAAATGTACTAGGTAACTCCCTGGAGCGAGATTGCTTAAATCAATTTCATTATTTGATGGGCCAACCTCTTGGGTTAATATTACCCTACCGTTATAGTCTGCAATACGCATTTTAACAACTGTGCTTAAGTTGTTTATCGTAAAGGTTCCTTTGGAGGGATTAGGAAACATTGAAATTATTTGCTCATTGAATGTTGTTGTGGACAAGGATTGCCCTTCTTGTATTAGCAATGTTTGGTTTGGTGCTACGTTATAAAAGATATCTTCTATGCCACTGAGCCAAGTCACCTTCACATAGTCTATATTTGAAGCGTTAGCTAATCCAAAGATTTCAGAGGCTGAGTTTTGACCCAAAAAAGATTCACCACAAAGCGTATAGCGGTACATAACGTCATTATCCACGGCTACTTCAATCCAAGAGCCAATACCGTTCTTATTACTTTGATTCCCCGAAAGTTTTACCTTAAGCCAGTTATTAGAATTCCCTGCATTTTGCCACAAAGAATGGTTATCTGGTTGGGCATTAGCTACAACAAAGTCTACAAACCCATTGTTATCAATATCACCAATAGCATTAGAGAAACTCTCAAAAGTATCATTCTCAAAGCCGTATGAATTAGCGAGTTGATAGCTGTAATTAGAATTGCACTCATAAAATGCTGCAGTTAACAATGAACTTGTATCGTCATCTACCATACTACTTACGTATAGGTCTAAATCTGTATCATTATCGGCATCGAAAAAATTAGCACCCCAACCAAGGCTGTTAAACTCGGTTCCCGTTGAAGAGGCCACATTGATAAAGGTTTCGTCACCATTATTTTTTAACAAATAATTACCTTCTGCCGTGTTGGTGATATAGATATCGAGATAGCCATCATAATTAAAATCATCAATAGTAGTTGACATGGCATTAGCAGCGATTCCCGCACCAGAGATAGAGCTGACATCGGTAAAGGTATTATTACCATTATTTTTATACAATATATTGGTATTGTTAATTCTATCATTTGAGACATAAATGTCTTGGTATCCATCATTATTATAATCAAAAAACGAAGCACAAAAAGAAGCATGCCCTAATTGACTTATACCAGCAGCTATGGATATATCTGTAAAAGTACCATTACCATTATTACGGAATAGCTTATTTGGCTTTGTTACACTGTTATCTTTATTGGAGAGAAATAAATCTAAGTAACCATCATTATCTATATCACCAAAGGCAGCCCCAAACGAGTTTAAATCAGCAGTAGATAATAACCCTGATTGAAGGGTAACATCAGAAAAATTAAAGTTTCCCTCATTTCTTAGTAATAGGTTAGAATCGTCATTTCGGGTTACAAACAAATCATTATCACCATCATTATCGTAATCTACCCATAAAACTTGCTTAGAATGTCCATTGATACTTACGCCCAAGGAAATCTCCAAAAGTATCCCCCCAAAATTCTTAAAAACTCTTACTGGCTGCTCCCCTTTGGAACCAATTGTTATGTCATCCCAACCATCGTCATCAAAATCATAGAAGCTAACACCTCCAAGGTTAGTGCCTTGAGTTGCATTTGCGTTTAATCCAAGACCAATTGCATTATTATCAAAGAAAATTTGAGCCTGGCTATTCATAAAAATTACCAAGCTCAGAAGAAAAGTGATTTTATAACTTAATTTCTTTGACATTTTAAACGTAATTATAATGTCAAATTAAAACTATTATTTTAAAAAACAAATAAAGGTCTATCGTTCATAAGCGTGTTTACCTTTTCCGCAACACCTTCTAAAACCGTTTGGTTCTCGTAATTGGTAATGACCTCATCAATCAAATCTACAACATAGGCCATGTCATTTTCCTTTAATCCTCTTGTGGTGATTGCAGGCGTCCCTACCCGAATACCAGAGGTTACAAATGGCGATTCTGTATCAAAAGGTACCATATTCTTGTTAACGGTGATATCAGCCTTTACTAAGGCCTGTTCTGCATCCTTACCAGTAATATTTTTATTTCTCAAATCAATGAGCATCATATGGTTATCAGTGCCTCCGGAAATTAATTGGTAATCTTTAGCTACGAATGCTTTTGCCATTGCATCTGCATTTTTCTTTACTTGAAGCATATAGTGTAAAAACTCATCGGTTAAGGCCTCACCAAAAGCAATGGCCTTAGCCGCAATAACGTGCTCTAATGGTCCTCCCTGATTTCCTGGAAATACTCCAGAATCTAAAAGGCCAGACATTTTGCGCAGTTTACCACTCTTTAATGTAATACCAAATGGGTTGTCTATATTTTCTCCCATCATTATCATCCCACCTCTAGGACCTCGCAAAGTCTTATGGGTTGTTGTAGTTACCACATGGCAATGTGGCATTGGATCATTTAAAATACCCTTCGCTATTAATCCAGATGGATGTGAAATATCTGCCAAAAGTACCGCACCCACGTTATCAGCTACTTGTCTAAATTTAGCAAAGTCCATATCCCTAGAATAGGCAGAGGCACCTGCTATAATCAATTTTGGTTTTTCCTTCTCCGCAACATCAGATAACATATCATAATCAATGTATCCCGTATCTTTTTTCACACCATAGAATGTTGGACGATACAAACGGCCAGAAAAGTTAACTGGCGAACCATGAGTTAAATGTCCACCATGAGCTAAATCGAACCCAAGGATTGTATCACCTGGTTTTAAGCATGCATGGAAGACAGCTGTATTTGCCTGGCTCCCAGAATGTGGTTGCACATTGGCATAGTCAGCACCAAACAAAGTCTTAGCACGTTCAATAGCAATGCGCTCTACCTCGTCTACAACTTCACACCCTCCATAATAACGTTTGCCTGGATAACCTTCTGCATATTTATTCGTTAATACAGAACCTGTAGCTTCCATTACTTGGTCGCTAACAAAATTTTCAGAGGCAATCAGCTCAATACCATCCGTCTGCCGTTCTCTCTCAGCATTGATTAATTCAAAAATTTGTTCGTCGCGTTGCATATTCATGTTCTAGTGTTAAATGAGCAGCAAAAATACGAATTACATTAGTTTTCCTATTAAAAATTATGTAGGTTTGAATAGAATTTAATAAACAATTAATCAACATTAATCCTATGCCATTGTTTGCAAATGATCCTAATAGAAGTTCTTGGCTGTACGTCAATAAGAATTCGGATTTCCCTATTCAGAACATCCCTTTTGGTGTCTTTTTAACCAAAGACGATATTATAACTATCGGTACTCGAATCGGAGATACAGCTATAGACCTAGGAGCACTACACCAGCTCGGTTATTTTGACGGAATTCCTTTGACTGATGATATTTTCCTTCAAGATACTTTAAACGATTTCATTGCAGATGGCCGTAAGACATGGCGATTGGTAAGAAATCGAATTGCTGAAATTTTTGATGCTGATAATCCCGTCTTAAAGAACCACACTGCCCATAAGGAAACCATACTTTTCCGTTTGGATGAGATAGAAATGAAGATGCCTGTTTATGTTGGAGACTATACAGATTTTTATGCAAGTAAAGAGCATGCGACTAATGTGGGGAGCATGTTTAGAGACCCTGAGAATGCTTTGATGCCAAATTGGGTACACATGCCTGTAGGTTATCATGGTAGGAGCTCATCAATAATTACAACCCATATACCAATTCATAGACCACAAGGTCAGACTTTGCCAGAAGGAGCTGATAAACCAGTATTTGGCCCGAGTAAGTTAGTAGATTTTGAATTGGAAATGGCTTTTATTACTACAGATGCCAATGAACTTGGTGAACCTATACCAATTAACGAAGCAGAAGAATATATTTTTGGCTTGGTTCTCTTTAACGATTGGTCCGCTAGAGATATTCAAAAATGGGAATATGTTCCTTTAGGCCCATTTCTAGGTAAGAGTTTTGCATCTTCTATGTCACCTTGGATAGTTACACTTGATGCCCTAGAACCTTTCCGAGTTGAGAGCCCTAAACAAGACCCACAACCTTTACCATATTTGCGAACTAAAGGAAAGCACAGTTTTGATATTCAATTAGAAGTTGGGATACAACCTAAGGGTTCTAAAGAAACCACGGTGTGCAGGTCTAATTTTAAGTATATGTATTGGAATATAGCGCAGCAATTAGCTCATCACACCGTTAATGGTTGCCCAGTTAACTCTGGCGACATGATGGGAAGTGGTACTATATCTGGTCCAACTGAAGATTCTTATGGCTCTATGTTAGAATTATCTTGGAAGGGCAGCAAACCACTTAAAATGAAGGACGGTTCAGAGCGCAAATTCATAAATGACTATGATACTGTTGTAATGAGAGCCCATTGCGAAAACGATGATGTGCGTATAGGATTTGGACAATTAAAGACACAACTTTTACCTGTTTTTAAGCCTAAGAAATAATAAATGACTTAAAATGGAGAGGGCACTGTAAAAGTTACCTTTTCTTTTTTTACAGGGTGCTCAAAGGTGATTTGCTCTGCATGCAAATGCAATCGCTTTCCCTTTTTACCATATAAATCGTCGCCAATAATTGGCGCGTTAAGTCCTAATTGGTGAGCCGCATGGACTCTAAGTTGGTGTGTTCTGCCGGTTATGGGATAAAAATAGACTCTTGTTTTCCCTTCTGAAACTTCAATAATCTTGTATTTTGTTATCGCTGGTTTACCGTAGTCATAACACACCAACTGGGTTGGTCTGTTGTCTAAATCCACGCGTAACGGCAAATCAATACAACCTTCGGTAGTTGGAATCTCACCATCTAATATAGCTACATAACGTTTTTTGATACTTCGATTTATAAATTGCTTCTGAATATTTTTATAAGTCTTTTCATTTTTAACAGCGATTAATAACCCTGAGGTTGACATGTCTAAGCGATGTACTAAGATAGGTCCTTTAGCATCAGGCAGGTAAGCCCTTAATTGGGTTAGGACAGATTCTTTTATAGTCTTACCAGGAACTGACAATACCTCTTCAGGTTTATTAATAACCAACAGGTAATTGTCCTCATAAACAATATCAAGCCTTCGTTTAATCGACTTAAACTCAAATATTGGGTTAGGTTCTACCACTAAACCTTCCATCATATGTCCTAAAATAGGTTCACATTTACTTCTACAAGCTGGATAAAACTGTTTATGCTTTCGTATTTGAGATTTAGGTGAGGCGCCCCACCAAAATTCTGCCATAGCCAATGGTTTAAGTTCGTTTTTATAAGCAAACTGAAATAGCTTTGGAGCTGCGCATTCTCCTGCTGCCGCGGGAGGTTGTGTTTTAAAGATATTCAATAAGTCCTTGTGCTCACCTTCAGCATTTAAAAACGAATAGCTTTGATGTAATTCCCTTTGTAATTGTGCCGATAATTTTTTTCGTTGAGTTTTCAAATTAGAAATGACCTTTTCGAATAATTGCAACTTTTCATCTGCTTTTGCTAAACGCAACTTCCATTCTAATTTCAAATGTTTTAGTTTATAATGAAGTGCGATACTTTCTTTATCCAGCTGCGATTCATAGTCGGCAAGAGCGTCAGCATGTAGTTCTAACCTTGCTTCTTCACGCTTTTGGTTTCGTACCTTTTTTTGAGTTTTGAGATATATTTTGAATTCTTTTAATTCCTGCTCATAACGCTGATGTAAATTCCCCAACTCAACCTTTGCCTTTACATAATTCTCAGCGCTTTCCAAGGCCTCAATCTCGGTATTGATTTCATTGAGTTGATGTTCCCCTTTTTTATAAAAACCAGACGTATTTAAAGTATCAAAAATTGGAGGCACAAATCCTTCTACAAAATTACGCTCGCCTAACTTGCCAGAAAATCCAGCCAAATAACCAATATGACCAGTCCTAGTTTCTACGAGCATAACCCCAAACATTTTTCCTATGATAAGCCCTTCGGCACCATCTTCTAATCCAAAATTATGCTCAAAGTCTGTCTGTATCTTTAGGTATTGCTGAACTTCCTCGGCAGCTTTGACGCAAAGAGGATGCGGTGTATAATAGAATGGAAAGGTGAACTGCTTAGGAAGCTTTAAACCCTCTAATCCTATAGGGTGATAGCCTGCGTGAATTGTTGTAAACATAGCTTTTGGAAAAACAGAATAAAGTAACGAAAGTAAATATTATTCCGTTTTTAAATATGTGTTTAATTGCATATTAAGCTCATTTAACTTTGCTGCTAAATCTCTTAGGTAGCGTTTATATTTTCTTAAAATTTTACCCTTTTTGAAGTACTGAGCACCACTAGTAAGACTAAAATTCTTCCAGCCCATGTCATATTTACTGTTCAACTTTAATTGAATTTTAGAAGGCATAAACGTGAAGGAATTATCGTCAAACTCTAAGGTAATATCATACTTAACGTTATAGTATTGTTTATCTAAATGGACTGCATTGCTTTTAATATAAGTGAGAAGAATTCTTTCACTTTCAACAAAACTTGCGGTAGAAATATTATGAAATTCATTATTAGCTTCAATCCATTTCTGAGTATTAGAATAAAGCTCAGCTTTAGTAAAATCTTCTACTTGTGATACTATATGTTTCGGTGTTAACCCGTTTTCATCTATAACGAATTGCTCCTGTCCTTTGACTAGTAAAACACAGAATAAGCCTACACTAAGAATTGCGTTTTTTATCATTTTATAATTGTCTCTAAAAGGTCAAATCACCTACACATAGTTATCTAAATTTATCTCACTGATTCCACCATGAGAGGCGTGCTTAACTGCAATACCATTCTTTATAACCAATAACTGTGGTGATTGATGTAATACTTGAAACCTATACCCTATCTCGTTAGATATATCTCTGTAACTTAACAAATCTAAATAATACAAATCGGCATAAATCTCTTGGTTATAGGATGCTATAAATTGATTCATTACCATTCTACTAATTCCACATCTAGTAGAGTGCTTAAACACCAATTGGGTTTTGCCCTTGGATTTTTCGGCAACAACATCCAGCTGATCCAAACTAGTTAATGGAATCCATGGCAATATTTTTTCTTTCTTGGTCTCTGAAGACCCAAATAATTTCTTAAACATATATAATCGTTTGTTATAAAGTCGTAACTTTTATTATAGCTTACAAATTGACAAATCGTCACCTTAATCTTATGTAAACCAGACATTTTGTCGTTTTATTCCTACACTCATACAATGGTAAGATTATTGACTAAAGATAAACAAACACAACAACAATTAATTACTATTTAAAAGATGAATTTTAACAACTATACTATTAAATCACAAGAAGCCATTAGCCGCGCACAACAATTAGCGCAAGGCTTTGAGCATCAACAGATAGAGAATGAGCATATTGTAAAAGCCCTGTTTGAAGTGGACCAGAACGTGCTCCCCTTTCTTCTCAAAAAACTAAATGTGAATGTAGTACTACTACAACAAGTTTTGGATAAGGAATTAGAAAGTTTTTCTAAAGTTTCTGGAGGAGAAATAATGCTATCAAGAGAAGCAGGTAAAGCATTGAACGAAGCCTCTATCATTGCCAAAAAGATGAAGGATGACTATGTATCCCTAGAGCATTTAATTCTAGGTGTTTTTAAATCCAAAAGTAAAGTGGCCCAAATCCTAAAGGACCAAGGCGTGACTGAAAAAGGACTTGAAGCAGCTATTTCAGAACTTCGCAAAGGTGATAGAGTAACGTCTCAAAGCCAGGAGGAAACTTATAATGCCCTTGGAAAATATGCAAAAAACCTCAACCAACTTGCCAAAGATGGTAAGCTTGATCCTGTTATAGGCAGAGACGAGGAAATTAGACGTATCCTACAAATATTATCGCGTAGAACCAAAAACAACCCAATTTTAGTTGGCGAACCTGGTACTGGTAAAACAGCTATAGCTGAAGGTTTAGCACATCGTATTATAGATGGTGATGTGCCTGAAAACCTTAAAGATAAACAGATTTTTGCCTTAGATATGGGAGCCCTCATTGCTGGTGCGAAATATAAGGGTGAATTTGAAGAACGCTTAAAGGCAGTTATCAAGGAGGTAACCACAAGTGAGGGAGATATCGTTTTATTTATTGACGAAATCCATACGCTCGTTGGTGCAGGCGGTGGCCAAGGAGCCATGGATGCGGCTAATATATTAAAGCCTGCTCTGGCACGTGGAGAATTGAGAGCCATTGGAGCCACAACATTGGATGAGTACCAGAAATATTTTGAGCAAGACAAAGCTTTAGAGCGTCGTTTCCAAAAAGTTATAGTTAACGAACCAGATACCGAAAGTGCAATTTCAATTTTACGGGGTATTAAAGAAAAATACGAAACGCATCACAAGGTGCGCATTAAAGACGAAGCTATTATTGGTGCGGTAGAATTGTCTAACCGCTATATTACCAATCGCTTTTTACCCGATAAAGCCATTGACCTTATGGATGAGGCGGCTTCTAAACTGCGCATGGAAATCAATTCTAAACCCGAAGAACTTGATGTCTTAGACAGAAAGATTATGCAGTTAGAAATTGAGCATGAAGCCATTAAGCGCGAGAAAGATGAAACCAAACTAAAATCCTTAAAAGCTGAATTGGCTAACCTTAAAGAAGAACGCAATGAACTCAATGCCAAATGGAAAAGCGAAAAAGAACTGGTTGAAAATGTTCAGAATATTAAACAGGAAATAGAAAATTATAAACTTGAAGCCGAACGCGCAGAGCGCGAAGGCAACTATGGAAAGGTAGCAGAAATTAGATACGGAAAAATTAAAGAAGCCACTGAAAAACTAGAGGATTTTCAAAAGCAATTGGCAGACCAACAAGAAACTGCGCTCATTAAAGAAGAAGTTACTTATGAAGATATTGCCGATGTAGTTGCCAAATGGACAGGTATTCCTGTTACCAAGATGATACAAAGCGAGCGCGAAAAACTCTTGAAGCTTGAGGACGAACTACATAAACGTGTGGTCGGACAAGAAGAAGCAATTGAAGCGGTAAGTGATGCTGTGAGACGGTCTAGGGCAGGCTTGCAAAATCCACAGAAGCCTATTGGAACCTTTTTATTCCTAGGAACCACTGGCGTTGGTAAAACTGAGTTGGCAAAAGCCTTGGCAGAATATCTATTTGATGACGAAAACGCCCTGACCAGAATTGATATGAGTGAATACCAAGAACGTCATGCCGTGAGCCGATTAGTAGGCGCACCTCCCGGATATGTAGGCTATGACGAAGGTGGTCAGTTAACAGAGGCTGTAAGACGCAAGCCCTACTCTGTGGTTTTATTAGATGAAATTGAAAAAGCCCACCCAGACACCTTTAATATTCTCTTGCAAGTATTGGACGAAGGTCGCTTAACCGATAATAAAGGCCGTGTTGCGGATTTTAAGAATACAATTATTATCATGACCTCTAATATGGGAAGTCACATCATTCAGGAGCGCTTCGAAGCCACCAAAGATATTCAAACCGCCATAGAAGGTGCTAAAATTGAAGTTCTCGGTTTGTTGAAACAAAGTGTTAGACCAGAATTCTTGAATAGGATTGACGACACCATTATGTTTACGCCATTGTCCAAAGAAAATATCGTTGATATTGTGGACCTTCAATTAAAGAATGTCACTAAAATGATTGCGCAACAAGGTATAACCTTTGATGCAACGCCAGAGGCTAAAGCCTATTTAGCGATTAAAGGCTATAATCCAGAATATGGAGCGAGACCTGTTAAACGTGTCATTCAAAAAGAAGTCTTAAATCAACTGAGTAAAGAAATACTTTCAGGACGCGTAACGACAGATAGCATTATCTTACTAGATGCGTTCGATGATAAATTGGTATTCAGAAATCAAGGTGACCTTGTTGTTGAAGAATTCTAAAATATTTGTTCCTATAACGTAACAAAACTGCTGCATAACAGTCTATAAAGTGATTGGTTGGTTAAAAGCAACACTCAAAAGTTTCGAAAAGCTATCGATTCTCAAGAGTGTTGCTTTTCTATTTGTAACAATTTGGAGCCACCTGCTACTAATGTTCTAACATTATAAGAATCATGAAAAATTTAATTTCAATTTTAAGCCTAACATTAGTTTTTACGCTATCCGTAAATGCCCAAATCCTTGAAAATTCTACACTCTGGAAAATAGAAGGCAATGGACTTAAGCAACCGTCGTATCTATTTGGAACCATACACATTACTTGTGATGCTACCATAGAAGAGGATGTAAAAAAAGCACTTGACGCTACAGGTCAGGTTGTACTAGAATTAGACATGGACGACCCTAATCTTCAGGCCCAAATGATGCAGGGCATGTACATGAAGGAGAGTAAAACATTAAAGGATTTAGTATCGGATGAAGACTACGCTGCTATAGATTCCTTATTTATTAAAAATATGGGGATGTCTGTACAATTGATGCAAAATGTAAAACCCTTTTTCCTTACGGCAACGCTTTATCCTAAGTTACTGGATTGCCCAATGCAATCATTTGAAGGAGAATTAGTAAAGATTGCGAAAGAACAAAATGAAGAGGTAAAAGGTCTAGAAACTATTAATGACCAAATGCAGGTATTTGATGACATTCCTTATGAGGCACAGGTAAAAGACCTCGTGCGCTCTGCTAAAGATAATTTGGCTTATGACAAGGCCATGTTTGCTAAGATGTTAAAGGTCTATAAAGAAGAAAACATTACAGCCATGATCGAAATGATGAATGATGAAAACTACTCAGCAGTTGCAGATTATCAAGACAAATTGTTAGACAACAGAAATGAAAACTGGATTCCTAAAATTGGTGAATTTGCCAAAGACCAACCAACCTTCTTTGGTGTTGGTGCTGGCCATTTGGCTGGCGACAAAGGTGTAATTAACCTATTACGAGAAGCAGGTTACAAAGTGATACCAGTTATGGAATAGCTGCGGTAAATCTAAAAACAAATAAGAGCCCAATTCGAGCTCTTTTTTTTCTTCATTATGAGATAGTTAAGATTTTTTCGACGAAATACATAGTAAATTTAAAGATTTAACATGCACTTTAACGGATAAATTACTAATTTTGTCGAGCTATTTAATTCCAACATTACTTAAGATAATTACAATTTTGTCTTAGATTCCCTCACTTAAAAGGGAATTGTAATAGTGCTTTTATTGTACAAACTTATGATTTTGCAAATGGAATTAAATAGATATATAGACCACACCTTACTAAGCCCAACGGCCACTGAAGCCGATATTCTAAAATTGTGTAACGAGGCTTTAAAATATAAATTTTACTCAGTTTGTGTAAATAGTTGTTATGTCCCAATTGCAAAACAGGCGCTAGGGCAATCTGATGTAAAGGTATGCACGGTGGTAGGTTTTCCTTTAGGAGCTATGTCTACAGAAGCAAAAGTATTTGAAGCAAAAAAAGCCATTGAACAAGGCGCATCTGAAATTGATATGGTGATGAACATCGGCAGATTAAAAAGTAATAATCATGTTGCCGTACTCAAAGACATTGCTAATGTAAAACGCGCTATTGGGCTAACCCCTTTAAAAGTTATCCTAGAAATAAGCGAGCTCTCTAAAAACGAGATAGTAAAGGCCTGCGAAATAAGTATCGACGCTAGAGCGGATTTCGTTAAGACTTCAACTGGGTTTTCTAAAAGTGGTGCGACCCTAACTGCGGTTAAAATCATGAAAAAAACCGTAAAAGACCAATTGAAAATTAAAGCCTCAGGCGGCATAAGAGATGCAGAAACTGCCCTTAAATATATTGAAGTTGGTGTTCATCGTATAGGTGCTTCATCAGGTGTAGCGATGATGTCAGATCAAATATCACATTCGTCTTACTAGATATCTTTTTTGATTACCTTTACCCTATGAGTGTACACATTGGAGCCCAAAAAGGCGATATAGCGGAAACCATTTTATTACCTGGAGACCCATTAAGGGCTAAATGGATAGCAGAATCATTTTTTGAAAACCCAAAGTGTTTTAATGAGATAAGAGGTATGTATGGTTATACAGGAACTTACAAGGGCAAAAAAGTCTCTGCCATGGGAACAGGAATGGGAATTCCCAGTATTTCGATATATGCTAATGAACTCATTAAAGATTTTGGTGTAAAAAACCTTATTCGTGTTGGAAGTGCAGGTTCCTACCAAAAAGATGTTAAAATTAGGGATGTGGTTTTAGCTATGGCCGCTTCTTCTACCTCTGGTGTTAATGAATTACGCTTTGGCGGTGCAGATTACGCACCTACAGCGGATTTTGGTTTATTTATGAAGGCTATTGAAGCTGCAAAGGCAAAAAATATTCCTGTAAAAGCTGGGAATGTCTTATCTTCTGATGAGTTTTATGAGGATGATATTGAATCTTATAAGAAATGGTCGAAATTTGGTGTACTATGCGTTGAAATGGAAGCTGCAGGATTGTATACCGTCGCAGCAAAACACAATGTTAATGCATTAGCAATTCTTACCATTTCAGATTCTTTAGTTACAGGTGAACGCACTACGAGCAAAGAGCGTGAAACCACATTCCGTGGTATGATTGAAATTGCACTAGAGTTAGCTTAATCCTTTTTTAACACATTTGTTCTTCTATTAACCTTAGACTCATTTAACTTTGAGCAACTAATTTTTTTAATTATGCGATATACTCTTTGCTTACTAACACTTGTTTTTGTCTCAACTATTACTTGCCAAGAACTGACAGAGAAGGTTCAAATAGAAAATACCCTAAACTTCTATATAGATGGGTTTTATAAAGGGGATACCACAGCCTTAAAAAAAGCACTACGTCCTAGATTAAACAAATTCGGATATTGGAAAAATGAAGACACAGGTAATTATGAGTATTATGCCAAGATGGATTATAACGATGCCATGGCATTTGTTCAGAAAATGAAAGACGAAGGACGCACCAGAGATGAAAATGAAATACGAAATGTTGAAGTCTTAGATATTGGCAACCATATCGCTTCAGCTAAGGTAACCGCAACTTGGGGTGTAGATTATATGACCTTATCAAAAGATAATGGCAAATGGCGAATAGAGCAAGTGATTTGGGAAGGACCATACGAAAAAGCATACGTTCAAAAACCTACGACGTATTATTTAATTAGACATGCGGAAAAAGATTTAAGAAACAAGTCTAACAGAAACCCACATCTTTCGGAAGTTGGAATAGCACGTGCCAACAATTGGGCTAAAATCTTTGGTGCTGCTGAATTTGACATGGTCTATTCCACTGACTATTTTAGAACAAAGGAAACAGCAGCTCCAATCGCAAAAGCAAACAATTTAGAAGTAACGCTCTATGACCCTAGAGACTTTAATCCAGAAGACTTTAAAAGGAAAACCAATGGCAAAACAGTTCTAATTGTTGGTCACAGCAACACAACTCCAATGCTATCCAATAGCTTTATAAAAGACAAAAAGTATCAGCAAATTTCTGAAGACGTTTATGGCAACGTCTACATTGTGAATTTAGACAAAGATAATGTAAACTCTATTTTACTGTCTTTGGATTAGACTAACCGAGACCTGTTTTAATTCAATTTTTGAAAGAAGCTCTAATTTGTTAGCTTCAAATAATTTCCCTAATTCAGCGAGTGAGTTTTCTGCTGGACTAGCTTTGTAATTATTATAATCCACAAATCGTAGTCCCTCTATATAGCGCTCATTATATGCTTCCCTAAAACGCATTCCCCTACCATCAACTTCATTATAAGAATACGCAAGGTAATCTACTTTATAACTCTTATTATCAATCCAGTAGACAAACACATCTTCATAATCCTCTCCTCCTCCATTTTCACTAAAAGTAACTTTTATTTTATAGTATATTTTATCTTTAATTATCTCTTGTTCGATTTGGCTTTTTTTTACGGCTTTATCATTTAGGCCATAAGGTAAAACAGAAAAATAATGTACCGAATTTACAGAGGAAGTGTAAACTGTTGCCATGGAATCGGAAACCGCAACAGGTTTCTCATTAATAAATCGCTCAAACCCCTTGTTATTTAAAACATCTAAAATGAAAACTGAATCGCTTAGTTTAAGCCTAGAAAAATTATACAGCCCATCATAACGTTCAGCTTCATATTGATGGTCCCTAAAGTTGAAGGTGATTACCGATTTTTTAAATTTATCACCTCCAGCAACGTCAATTGCCTTATTCACAATGTCAGTTGCCGTGAGTGGTTTCGTATCTTTTTGCGATTTGTCATTTTTACAATTTAATAACAGAAGGCTGAAAACTGCAGCTATGAGATATTTCATGATGAATTATGTACTATTTTAAGGCTTATGTCGCAAAATTAGTTAATTGATTTCAGTAAACTTAAAAACAGTACTTCTTACTTCCATCTTACTTACTTATCTTTGACATCCATGCAGAAAACGGTTAACATACTTAACAAAAAGGCCAAATTTCAATACGAAATACTGGATAAGTATATCGCTGGAATTGTTTTAACAGGCACTGAAATAAAATCCATCAGAGCAAGTAAGGCTTCCATTGCAGAAGGTTTTTGCGAATTCAATGAAAAGGGAGAGCTCTTTGTAATTAACATGACCATTGAGGAATACTCGTATGGCAATTACTATAACCACAAGCCCAAAGCAGAGCGCAAACTTCTACTTAATAAGCGCGAATTAAAGAAACTAGAAAAAGAAGTCAATATAAAAGGAAATGCTATCATCCCACTAAAACTGTTTATTAATGAAAAGGGATTGGCAAAACTACAAATTGCACTAGCAAAAGGTAAAAAGCTCTACGATAAACGAGAAACGATAAAAGACAGAGACAATAAGCGCAACCTAGATAGAATTAAAAAAAGTTTTCGCTAAATTTCAAGATATTTTTAACCTATAAAAATCAGTGTTCACTGTAAATTTGAACAAATAGTACATAGTACTAATGACACACGCAGGGTCCTCGTATTAAGTTTACCGTTTTCAATTATGCCTAAATTATTAATACAGTTGTACTTTTTTGCTTTTAGCACTATGGTCACTGCCCAGGTCGTTGGTACTATCTCCGACCAAAATAAACAACCACTTCCTTTTGTAAATATTCTTATCGAAAACACCTATAAAGGCACAACCAGCAATGACAACGGCCAATATGAACTCTCAGTGACAGAAACGGGTAAATACACTATTATTTTTACATATTTGGGATTTAAAACCGTTAAAAAGACTGTAGTTATTAATGAGTTCCCCTACCAATTGAATATTATTTTACAGGAAGAAAGCGTGTCCCTTGATGAAGTTCTTGTAAGTACAGAGGACAACCCAGCCAACAAAATTATAAGGCAAACCATCGCCAAGCGAAAGGAAAACCTGGAAATTATTGAAAATTACAAGGCTAATTTCTATTCTAGAGGATTAATACGGATAAAAGACGCACCAGAAAAAATCCTTGGTCAAGAGGTTGGAGATTTGGGAGGAGGATTAGATTCAACGCGAAGCGGAATTATTTACTTGTCCGAGACCATTTCAAAAATTCAGTATTTAAAGCCAAATAAACTCAAGGAAAAAATTACCGCATCAAAAGTTAGTGGTGATGATAATGGTTTTAGTTTTAACAATGCTATTGACGTTGATTACAATTTTTATAACAACACTGTAGAATTTGGTAATGCTATTGTTTCTCCTATTGCTAATAACGCATTTGCATACTATAGATATAAGTTGTTAGGTGTATTTTACGACGACAGAGGCAATCTAGTCAATAAGATAAAAGTAATTCCTAAACGGGAAAACGACCCTGTTTTTTCCGGTATAATCTATATTGTTGAAGATCAATGGACTATTTACGCCTTAGAATTAGATATCACTGGCATACAAGCCAGGATACCACCTGCAGATTTAATTTCACTACGGCAAACCTTTTCTTATTCCGAAAAAGATAGAATTTGGGCTTTACGCTCTCAAAGTATTGATTTTAAATATGCACTTTTTGGTATAAAAGGTGATGGCAGATTCACAGCTGTTTACAGTAATTATCAAATTAATACTAATTTAAGTCCTACTGATTTTAACAGAGAAATTGTTGCTTTCGCTCCAGAAGCTAATAAAAAAGACTCTCTCTTTTGGGAGCAAATACGGCCAGTACCTCTAACAAGTGAGGAGCTTACGGATTACATAAGAAAAGACAGCATTCAAATCGTTAAGGAATCCAAACCATATCTAGATTCCATAGATCGTGAAAACAATAGGTTTAAGCTTAATAATATATTGGGCTATACGTACCAAAATTCCAATAAAAATTACCGCTTAGGCTTTGACATACCTTTAAGAGGTTTTCAGTTTAATACTGTTCAAGGTTACACGGCAGGAACCAATCTCTTCTTTACAAAAAACTATGATGAGTTTAGACGTTACTTTAGAGCGAGTGCTTCTTTGCAATATGGGTTTTCAGATGAGCGCTTGCGAGCTACGGGAAATCTTACTTACAAATTCAATAATACTACCAAACGTTTTTTAAGCTTATCGGGTGGTGTTATGGCGCAACAGTTTAGCCCAACTAATCCTATTAGACCAATTGGCAACAGTCTGGCAACGCTATTTTTTCAGGATAATTACCTGAAACTTTATGACCTAAGTTACCTTAAAGTCAATTACTCAGAAGAAATGGTCAATGGTCTGAGACTCTTTGCAGACCTAAGTTATGAGAGCAGATCGGCCCTAATTAACACTTCGGACCAAACCTTTTATCCGCAAGATGGTAAATCTTATTTAAGCAATAATCCATTAGACCAATTGAATGATGTGGCTCCATTTACAAACCATAATATCTTAAAGTTAAGCGTTAATGCTCGGATTAATTTCGGACAAAACTATTTAAGCTATCCCGACAGCAAAATAAATATCCCTAACGAGAGTTATCCAACACTTGTAATAGGCTATGAAAAAGGTTTTGGAGCTACGGTTTCAGATTATGATTTTGATCAAATCAAAGTACGCGTATATCAATCCTTCTCTATTGCAGATAAAGGACAGTTTGGTTATAATTTAAGGTCTGGTAAATTTTTTAGTGCACGTGACATTGCATTTATTGATTTCCAACATTTTAATGGCAACCAGATTAATGTAAGTCGCAAAGGGGATTACACTGATGTATTTAATAATCTTGGTTATTACGACTTTAGCACAAATGACTCCTATTTAGAATTTCATGCAGAGCATGATTTCAACGGTTTTATCTTAAGTAAGATACCAGGTTTGAACAAACTCAATTTTAACCTCATTTTAGGAGCGCACCAATTGAGCACGCCAGACATAAAACCATATAGGGAATTTACAGTTGGCATTGACAATATAGGATGGGGCAAATGGCGTTTCATGCGTTTTGATTATATTAGGTCCTACCAAAGTGGTTTTATAAGTGATGCTCTTATTTTTGGTTTAAAATTCTTTTAAAAAAATAAAATGACAAAACATCTAGTCTTACTATTGCTTTTTTTTTCAGTAGTTACAAATGCGCAAGATTCCCTGGATCAGAAATCTTATGAAATTAAAGTTGCTACTTTAGATAGTACTATTAATACGCTATATGCCGTTATCTCAGGTGATAAAGGCGAAAAGCGCGATTGGGAATTATTTAAGTACTTATTTAGAAAAAATGCTAAACTTATTCCCTCTGGAAAGAATAAAGATGGTGAAATTATAGCCAGATACATAACTGCAGATACCTATATTGAAACTTCAGGTAAATGGCTCGTAGACAATGGATTTCATGAGGTTGAAATCCATAGAATTACAGATACTTTTGGAAACATAGCGCATGTTTTTAGCACCTATGAATCCTACCGCAATAAATCCGATGAAAAACCTTTTATGAGAGGCATTAATAGTATTCAATTATTAAATGACGGCAAACGCTGGTGGATTGTAAATATTTACTGGATGCAAGAGTCTGAGGCACATCCTATTCCAGAGAAATATTTGCCAAATAAATCTTAACACATAAAAATCATAAAATACTAATTCATAATTTTAGTCTTTAAAACTCACCACATACATGATATTTCAACTTAAATCCATCCGTTTATTTACTTTAATACTACTAGTAACACTTAACTGCATAGCCCAAAATAACGGAGATAAGATAAAACCCATTTTCAGAGATGGAGAAGCACAAATCGTTGAAGAATTTAACAACCCTAAAACCTGGTTACGCCATGATTTATGGGTAGAAACTGATTTTGATACAGATGGCGATAATGAGTTAGACCGCATGCATGTATCGGTAACCAGACCTTCTCAAACAGAAACCTATGGTTTAAAACTACCTATAGTCTATGTCTCAAGTCCTTATTTTGCTGGCGTTGCCGGTGATTTGCCTGGCGTTATGTGGAATGTAGAGCACGAACTTGGTGAGATTGGACCAGAACGTGTACATCCAGAAGTTAAGCGTCGTGGAAAGCGACCTGTCATATCTAATTCCCACATTAAAAAATGGGTGCCAAGAGGCTATATAGTGGTACATTCATCTTCACCAGGTACAGGATTATCCGACGGTGCACCAACTATTGGAGGTAAAAATGAATCCATGGCACCAAAGTTTGTCATCGATTGGCTTTGTGGACGTGCTAAAGGATATACAGAACGAAATGGTGGCGATGAAGTAAAAGCCTATTGGTCAACAGGAAAGGTTGGGATGACAGGTACCTCTTATAACGGCACTATTCCACTTGCAGCAGCAACTACCGGTGTCGAAGGTTTAGAAGCTATTATTCCCATAGCTCCAAACACATCCTACTATCACTATTATAGATCAAATGGACTTGTCCGCTCTCCTGGTGGTTATTTAGGTGAAGATATCGACGTGCTCTATGATTTTGTGCATAGCGGTGAGGAGGCTAATCGTCCTTACAATAATAAAACTGTAAGAGATACTGAAATGAAAAATGGCATGGATAGGGAAACTGGAGATTATAACGATTTCTGGGCAGGTCGTGACTATCTCAATCAAATGGACAATATGAAAGCAGCCCTTTTGATGTCCCATGGCTTTAATGATTGGAATGTAATGCCAGAACACAGCTACCGCATTTATAATGCTGCAAGAGAAAAAGGTTTGCCGACTATGATTTATTATCATCAGTTTGGTCATGGTGGGCCTCCTCCATTATCTATGATGAATAAATGGTTTACACGATTTTTACACGGAGTGGAAAATGGAATTGAGAATGAAGACAACAAAGCTTATATCGTTAGGGAATATGATGATATGGGGCAGCCAACAGCTTATGCAGATTATCCTAACCCTAAAGCGGAACCAGTTGAGTTATTTTTAAATGATGGTGGTAACAAGATAGGTGCATTAACAACAAAACAGAATAGAAAACGATCTCGAGAAACCTTAATTGACGATGTGTCTTTTTCTGGAAAAGACCTCGCTACATCTGAAGAATCAGTTCATCGCTTATTGTATTTAACGTCAGAGCTAAAACAAGATGTTCATATTTCTGGTATTCCAAAAGTAAGCATAACACTTGCTAGTAGTAAGCCTGCAGCTAATCTTTCAGTTTGGTTAGTAGCATTGCCATGGGAAGAAGGTAAAAATATTAGAATTACGAACAATATTATTACACGCGGTTGGGCCGACCCTAAGAATTATAAATCTTTAACTGATGAAGAGGATTTAGAACCAGGTAAATTATACACAGTAAATTTCGAGCTGCAACCTGATGATCAGGTTGTAAAGGCAGGTCAGCAAATTGGTCTTATGATTTTTTCTAGTGATAAAGAGTTTACCTTGCACCCAAAGCCAGGGACTGAACTGACAATTCAATTAGATAAAACAAAATTAACTTTACCTGTAGTAGGCGGTAAATCAGAATTTTTAAAAGCCACGAACTAATTTTTATCTTCTAGAAGTGGGACAAAACGAAATTCACCAAATTCATGTTTTTCAAATTCCTTGTCGTCTTTTCTTATGAATAAAGTCATGGTTTGAACCTCGTCACCAACTGGTATAACTAGCCTTCCTCCAACTTTCAATTGACTTAACAGAGGTTTTGGCACAAATGGCGCACCTGCAGTAACTATAATAGCGTCAAATGGTGCCTCCTCTGGTAACCCCTTATAACCATCACCAAAAATAAGCTTCTTGGCTGAATACCCGATTTTTGGTAAAAACTTAGAGGTCTTTTTAAATAGCTCTTTTTGTCGCTCAACACTATAAACTTTAGCACCTAGCTCAAGAAGAACTGCGGTTTGATATCCACTCCCTGTACCTATTTCCAATACTTTATCACCCTCTTTTATGTCTAATAGTTCGGTTTGAAATGCAACTGTGTAGGGTTGTGAAATGGTTTGATCGGCACCAATCGGAAATGCTTTATCGACGTAAGCATGGTCAATGAAACCACTGTCCATAAATAAATGTCTAGGAATTTTTCCGATAGCATCTAAAACCTGCTGATTTTTTATCCCCTTACTACAAACAGTATGAACGAGTTGCTGACGCATTCCTTTATGCTTAAATGTATCTTTCAAAACCATAATTTAATTGCACGAATTTACTTTAAAGTAGACCAAAAAACAATTGATTCTGGCATATTTAAATTGCCCTATTTTAATCCTAAACAATCATTAATTAAAATTTCTTTTTATTTGTTTGACAATAAAGTGCTCATCCAAAAAATCTATACCAAACCAATCAATTGGTCGTTAAGGAATTCGTAGTTTTTTATCATTACTTTATCATATTTTAAAGGCAAATCAATTATTTTTGTGAAAAACTTAAAACATGCTAAAAGCTGGTGTTTTGGGTGCTGGTCACCTCGGTAAAATTCATCTGAGATTACTCAATGAATCTGATAAATACGAACTCGTTGGATTCTATGATGCTGATGAAGAGAATGCAAATCGTATTGTTGAAGAATTTGGATATAGATACTTTAAAACAATTGATGAATTAATAGATGCGGTTGATGTTGTTGACATTGTAACACCAACCCTTTCTCATTATGAATGTGCCAAACTGGCAATAAATAAGGGAAAACATATTTTTATTGAGAAACCGATAACCAATACCGTTGAGGAAGCTGAAACGATAAGAACCCTCGTTGCAGAACATGGTGTAAAAGGCCAAGTAGGTCATGTAGAGCGTTTCAACCCTGCGTTTATTGCGGTGAGAGATAAGATAGAAAATCCTATGTTTATTGAAACGCATCGCCTTGCAGAGTTTAACCCAAGAGGGACAGACGTACCTGTGGTTCTCGATTTAATGATACACGATATTGATATTATATTAAGTGTAGTCAATTCACCAGTTAAACATATTTCAGCGAGTGGAGTTTCGGTTGTAAGTGAAACACCAGATATTGCTAATGCTCGACTAGAATTTAAAAATGGGTGTGTTGCCAATTTAACCGCAAGCCGCATATCACTTAAAAATATGCGCAAGACAAGATTTTTCCAAAAAGATGCCTACATCTCGGTTGATTTTCTAGAAAAGAAGTGCGAAGTTGTAAAAATGAAAGACGCTCCTAAAAATCCCGGTGATTTTGACATGATTCTTCAAAATGCCGAAGGCGTTAAAAAACAAATCTACTTCGATAATCCGAATGTAGAAAACAACAATGCTATATTAGATGAGCTTGAAACCTTCGCAGACGCCATCAAAAATAACACTAAGCCAATTGTAACTTTGCATGATGGCACGGAAGCATTAAGGATTGCTACAATGATTATAAATCAGTTTTAATCCCATTGAGAACGGGATTTAAACAGTATAAATAAAACAAGTCTAATATTCCCTTTTTTTTAAGAGGACTAAATTTAAATTTTTTAATGAAAAATATAGCAGTAATAGGTGCAGGAACTATGGGTAATGGTATTGCTCATACCTTTGCGCAATGTGGATTTAAAGTGCAACTTATAGATATTAACGAAGCCTCGTTAAAAAGAGGTGTAGAGACCATTTCCAAAAACTTAGATAGAATGGTTGCAAAAGAAAAAATATCTGAAGCAGACAAAGCCACAACCTTAGAAAATATAACCCTCTTTACAGATATAGCCGAAGGTGTAGAATATGCAAGTTTAGTGGTAGAAGCTGCTACCGAAAATGTTAACCTAAAACTCAAAATTTTTAAAGAGTTAGATGAGGTCTGCAGCGATGATGCCATTTTAGCATCTAACACCTCCTCCATTTCCATCACACAGATTGCGTCTGTAACGTCGCGTCCAGATAAGGTTATAGGTATGCATTTTATGAATCCTGTTCCCATTATGAAATTGGTAGAAATCATCAGAGGTTATAGCACTAGCGATGAAACTACCCAAACTATAATGGAATTATCTAAGACCTTAGGTAAAGTTCCTACAGAAGTTAATGATTATCCTGGTTTTGTAGCGAACCGTATTCTAATGCCTATGATTAATGAATCTATAGAAACCCTTTACAACGGTGTTGCTGGCGTCACAGAAATTGACACTGTTATGAAATTAGGGATGGCACACCCAATGGGTCCTTTACAATTAGCTGATTTCATAGGATTAGATGTATGCCTATCTATTTTAAATGTAATGTACGATGGTTTTAAAAATCCTAAATATGCACCTTGCCCATTATTGGTAAATATGGTGAGAGCAGGAAAATTAGGCGTTAAATCTGGTGAAGGCTTTTACGATTATTCAGAGAACAGAAAAGCTGAAAAAATATCATCGCAATTTGCCTAACAATCCGCTAATACAAATCTAAAAACAAGCTCATTTTATGGCCAAAGTGGTACCTTTTAAAGCAGTAAAACCAACACGAGCAATAGTTGGCTTAGTTGCGGCTAGGCCATACGATAGCTACACGATAGACGAGAGAGAGTCTCGCATGGATTATAATCCTTACAGCTTTTTACATATTGTAAATCCAGGTTATAAATACGACAAAATAATTACTGGAGACTTACGCTACAAATTGGTTAGAAATCGCTATATGGAGTTTAAAGAGGATGGTGTTTTTAAACAAGAGACCGAACCCTCTTTTTACGTTTATAAAATAGTAAATAGGCATGGTCAAGTATTTTCGGGTATCATAGCAGCAACGAGCGCAGAGGACTACGAGAAGGATGTCATAAAAAAGCATGAAGATACAATAGCAAAGCGCGAAGAAATATTCAAGAGTTATCTCCAAACCGTTGGATTTAATGCAGAACCCGTTCTGCTCACCTATCCGGACAACGATATCATTGCAGATATCATAAAAGAAACTCAAAAAGGTTATGCCGAATTTGAATTTACAATGACCTATAGGGACACACACTATTTATGGAAAATAGACAGCGCTAATACTATTACTACAATTCAAAGGGAATTTGAGAAAATGAGCACGCTATATATTGCAGACGGACATCATAGATCGGCTTCGTCCTATTTGCTATATAAAGATGAAAAGGCTAAAAATCCAAATCATAGTGGCAAGGAATCTTACAACTACTTTATGTCTTACCTTATACCAGAGTCAGATTTAGTTATTCACGAATTTAGTCGGTTGGTGAAGGACCTTAACGGTTTAACCAAAGAGGAGTTTTTAATTCAACTAGATGCCATGTATAGGATAGAGAACAGAGGTATTATGCCCTACCATCCATCTAAGCAGCATCATTTTAGCATGTATTTAGACGGTGAATATTATTCACTCTATTTGCGTAAAGCACGTTATAAGTTCAATACTGCTTTAGACCATTTAGATGCGCAACTTCTTTATAAAACTATCCTCGCTCCCATTCTAGGTATTAAAGATTTAAGAAATGATAATAGAATTGAATATGTTAATGGACGACACGAGATTGTTACCATAAAAACCAGTGTAGATAGTGGTGATTTTGAAGTTGGGTTTGGGATGATTCCCGCTACTGTAAATCAAATGAAACATATTGCTGACGAAGGCCTAAAAATGCCTCCGAAAAGTACTTATATTCTGCCTAAATTGAGAAGTGGAATAACCATTTATGAATTTTGAAATAATAGTTAAGACACTTTTTAATAATAGAACCAAGATATTTTTACTTAAATGAGTATTAAAGAAAACCTACAAATTATACAATCCAAACTACCAAATAATGTCACCTTAGTTGCGGTGTCAAAAACAAAACCGGTAGAAGATTTAATGGAAGCGTATAATGCTGGTCAACGCGTTTTTGGAGAAAATAAAATCCAAGAGATGGTGACCAAATACGAGGAAATGCCTAAAGACATCCAATGGCACATGATTGGCCATGTTCAGCGCAATAAAGTAAAATATATGGCTGAATTTGTAAGTCTAATTCACGGTGTTGACAGTTTAAAACTTTTAAAAGAAATTAATAAGCAAGCAAAAAAGCATGAGCGCGTTATAGACTGTTTACTTCAAATAAAGATTGCCCAAGAGGATAGTAAATTTGGCATGCAATCAAACGATGCCAATGATTTACTTAAGTCCGAAGACTTTAAAGAACTTCAAAACATTTGTATTAAAGGTGTAATGGGTATGGCCACATTTACAGATGACAAAAAACAAATTGAAAGTGAATTCAAGTATTTAAAATCGTGCTATGACGAATTACAATCAATTATAGCCAATAATTGCAATCTTGAAATTATTTCCATGGGTATGAGCGGTGATTATCCTTTGGCTATAGATTGTGGAAGCAATATGATACGCGTTGGGAGCAGTATTTTTGGTGCGAGAAATTATTAGACTATTTCTTAATTAGTCCTCAATACTTTTATAATTTAGTATCTACAAATAAAAGTCACTTATTTACGCGATTTTAGACATAGAAACCACTGGAGGCAAGTACAACGAAGAAGGTATTACGGAAATCGCAATTTATCGCTTTAACGGCCATGAGGTGATTGATCAATTCATTTCTTTGGTCAATCCAGAGCGCGAGATTCAGCCTTTTGTAGTAAATCTTACAGGTATTAACTCTAATATGCTCAGAAGCGCACCTAAATTCTATGAGGTAGCCAAACGTATAGTAGAATTAACAGAAGATTGTATTCTGGTAGCCCATAATGCAGATTTTGATTATCGTATTCTCAAAACAGAATTTAAACGACTAGGCTTTCCTTTTAAACGTAAAACACTCTGCACCGTAGAACTGTCTCAACAGCTTATACCAGATATGGAGTCTTATAGCTTAGGTAAATTAGCCAGAGCCTTAGGTATCCCTGTAAGTGACAGGCATAGAGCGCAAGGAGACGCTTTAGCTACGGTGAAATTATTTAAAATGTTACTCGATAAGGATAAGAGGAAGTCTATAATTAAGAATTCCGTTAAAGTAGAAAAACGGTCAAAGCTCTCTTCCAATCTTAAAAACATTATCGAAGAGCTTCCGAGCGATACTGGCGTTTATTATATCCATAATGCAGAGGGCGATATTATCTATATTGGAAAAAGTAACAATATTAGAAAACGCATCACACAGCATTTCACGAATTCTAATTCAAAATCTAAAAAAATACAGACTTTGGTGACTTCCGTTACTTATGAAAAAACTGGAAGTGAACTTGTGGCACTTTTAAAAGAAAGTGAAGAGATAAAGAATAATAAGCCTATCCTAAACAGGGCACTAAAGCAGCATAAATTTTCTCAGGGACTTTACAGTTTTGTAGACGACAGAGGCTATGTAAACCTAAGAATTAATCACATTAAGAAAAACGAAAAACCGATAACAACCTTCACCAACAGACAATCTGCAATTTCATTTATGAATAGAATGATTGAGCAATATGAGTTGTGCCCTAAATTGTGTGGTATTCAGAAATCAGAAACCAGTTGTTTCCACTACGATATTAAGGAATGTCATGGGGCTTGCATATCTGATGAAAGTGCAGATGCTTATAATAAACGGACAAGTTCTGTTATACAAAAAAATACTTATGAAAATAAGAATATGATATTAATAGACCGTGGTCGTGATATTGAAGAAAAAAGTGTAATTCTTGTCGAAGACGGTATTTTTAAAGGCCTCGGATTCTTTGACCTCAACCATCAAATCAACAATATAGACATACTACACTCCTTAATAACGCCTATGAGCAATAATAGAGACACACAGCATATTATTCAAAGCTATATGCGCCGTAATAAACGTCTTAAAGTTGTTGAATTATCGAAACTATAATTCTTTCGTACATTTATAACTTATGAAACCCACAAAACATAATTGGCGCACAAAACTTCACGAAATCATTTATGAAGCTGATACTCCTACCGGAAAAGCTTTTGATGTCATTCTGCTTATCGCCATTCTAGCGAGTATTGTTCTTGTAATGCTAGAAAGTGTGAAGAGTTTCGATGCGAAGTACCATAAGTTTTTAGATATTGCGGAGTGGATCATTACTATTCTATTCTCTATAGAATATATCACACGTATCATATCGGTTAACAAACCATTTAAATACATTTTCAGTTTTTACGGTATGATAGATTTATTGTCCACCATACCAAAGTATGTATCTTTACTTTTGCCTGGAACGCATTCTCTGGTTGCATTAAGAGCTTTGAGATTACTTAGAGTTTTTAGAATTTTAAAATTGGCAAGATATCTAGGTGCCTCAAATCAGTTGGCTACAGCCATTAGGGCTAGCCGAGCTAAAATTGCGGTCTTTCTTTTTGCCGTTCTTATTGCAGCCGTAATTTTTGGTACAATAATGTATTTGGTTGAAGGTGAGGAAAATGGATTTACCAACATCCCTAAAAGTGTGTATTGGGCCATTGTTACTTTAACTACAGTTGGCTTTGGCGATATTGCTCCCGCAACCTCTTTTGGCCAGTTTATTGCAGCAATAATAATGATTATGGGTTATGGTATTATTGCCGTACCAACAGGAATAGTCTCAGCAGAATACACCAAGGCTACAGGAAAGGATAAGGGCAAGCTTTCGGACGAGGAAATAGATCAATTACAAAGTGTCCATTTAAACACACAATGCTGTGTTAATTGTCTTACTGAGCAGCATCAAGATGGTGCAGAATTCTGTTATAAATGCGGTTGTAAACTTCATCATGAAACCTAAACTCATTACTATTGTAGGTCCTACTGCGATTGGCAAAACCGCTTTGAGTTTAACTTTAGCTAATCACTACAAATGTGATATCATTTCGGCCGATTCTAGACAGTTTTACAAGGAAATGTCCATTGGTACTGCTGTACCAAAAACCTCTGAACTTAAATCGGCTACACATCATTTTATTCAGCATAAATCCATTGAAGACAATTATTCCGTTGGTGATTTTGAACGTGATGGCATCGCCAAAATCAGAGAATTACATCAAACCAACTCCAAAGTGATAATGGTAGGTGGATCTGGTCTTTATATAAAGGCCATCACTGATGGTCTTGACGATTTCCCGGATGTTAACCAAAGTATAAGAGATAATTTAAATAAAAAGCTAAAGGAAAAAGGGCTAAAGTCCTTACAAGAAGAACTTCGTCTTGTTGATGAAAAAACCTATAACAGTATTGCTATTGATAATCCCCACAGAATAATAAGAGCCTTAGAAATATATAAGGGAACAGGACAACCATATTCTAGCTTTTTATCAAAACCTAAGAAAAAAAGAGAGTTTGAAACCGTTTTTATAGGATTACATGCAGAGCGATCTGTTGTATATGACAGAATAAATCAACGGGTAGACGCGATGATGGACCAAGGACTGCTGGATGAAGTCAAAGGTCTCCTACCCTACAAAAACTTAAATGCACTCAACACGGTTGGCTACAAAGAATTATTTAGATACTTAAATGGCGATATAAGTTTAGATTTTGCCATTGCTGAAATTAAAAAGAATACAAGACGGTTCGCCAAGAGGCAATTTACTTGGTTTAATAAAAATGACAGCATAAAATGGTTTCCTTATACCTCCAAATACAATAATGTCATTAAATATATAGATTCTTTGTAATAAAAAAGCCTAGCTAAATAAAGCTAGGCTCTTAAATATCATAACCTAAAACGACTAATCGTTATTATTTATCACCAACCTAAATCCTTCGCCGTGTATGTTGAGAATTTCTACCTTTGGGTCTGGTTTTAAATACTTTCTTAGTTTAGCTATATAGACATCCATACTTCTAGATGTGAAATAATTATCATCTCGCCAAATCTTGGTTAGTGCCAATTCTCTTGGCATTAAATCATTCTCATGCAGGGCCAAAAGTCTTAACAACTCATTTTCCTTTGGAGATAATTTAGTTGGCTCACCACCATCAAACTTCAAAAATCTTAATTTTGAATTCAAATCAAAGCGCCCAATCTTAAATTCAAACTGCTTACTATCAGCAACGGTATCTGTTGCTTTCCGTTGTATTATAGCTTTAATTTTCATTAACAAGACTTCGCTGTCGAAAGGTTTGTTTAGGTAATCATCTGCTCCTACTTTATACCCTTTTAACACATCTTCTTTCATAGCTTTAGCTGTTAGAAAAATGATTGGTACATCTGTATTTTTTTCTCGAATCTCTTTAGCTAGTGTAAAACCGTCCTTATAGGGCATCATTACATCTAAGATGCATAGATCGAAATCGTCTTTCTTGAACTTTTCAAAACCTTCCATTCCGTTTTTGGCATGGACGACATCGTAATCGTTCATCATTAAATAATCCTTTAAAACGGTTCCAAAATTTGGATCGTCTTCTACCAAAAGAATTTTCTTGTTTTGTTCTTCCATAATTCGTTTTTATGATATTAATGGCAGCCTTATTGTAAAGATACTACCTTTTCCTTTTTCACTCTCTACTGATATATGTCCTTGATGGTCTTCTACTATTCGCTTTACATAGGCTAATCCTAAACCATGGCCTTTTACATTGTGTACATTGCCCGTATGCTCTCTGTAAAATTTCTCAAAAACGCGCTTTGCCACTTGCTTACTCATGCCATTCCCTTGGTCTTCTATTTTTAAAATAATATTGTTTCCAATATTCTCAGTATAAACATCAATTTTAGGAGCCTCGTCAGAATATTTTACAGCATTGTCTAACATATTTACAATAACATTGGTAAAATGTGTATCGTTTGCCAATACTGAAGATTTTGCAGCGTTTAAATGTGTTTTAACGTATCCTTTTTTATCTTCTACAATTAACTCTATATGAGTTACCGCATCTTCTATTAAGTCGTGCAACTTTAAGCGTTCCTTACTGATATTAAGCTCATTTTTTTCTAGCTTAGATATTCTTAATACATTTTCTACCTGAGCATGCATGCGCTTATTTTCGTCCTTTATCATTTTGAGGTAACGTTTTACTTTTTCCTCATCGCCTAATATTTTCGGATTTCTTATAGAGTCTAAAGCCAGATTTATTGTTGCTATGGGTGTTTTAAACTCATGCGTCATATTATTTATAAAATCCGTTTTTATCTGTGATATCTGCCGCTGTTTTATCAATTGATAAATCGCACTAGAGTAGGCAATAATAATTACACCAGTAAAAATCACAGATAACAAAATCATCCATAAAATTGATGATAATAGATATTTGCGACGCTCAGGAAAATCAACATAAAGCCTGTAACTACTCTCATCATTATTATCTAAAAAAACCAAAATGCCAATAGTCGTATTTGGGTCTTTTTTAAAGTTAATGGTCTTTACGGCTGTAGCCAAGTCATCATCATAAATGGCGAACTCAAAATCTAAATCAACACCTTCGCTTCTTAATTCTCGTGTTAAAAGCGTATTAACTTGTTCTTCTGTAACACGTTTATATATAGGAATACGCTTAAGCAATTCTTTAAATGACACCTCAAAAGATTGCTTCTCTATATCTGATAGGGACGAAATCTCAACTAAACGTTGTTTTGGTTCAATAACACCGGCACCATCAATTGTCCCTGTGCTATATACTTCCGTAATTCGCTCACTAGAACGTTGACTCACATTTATACTGTCTGCATCAATTTCAAAGAACATAGATGGCACTTTAAACCGCTCCTCCAAAACAGTATTCCTATGAATAATCGTTTCGTCATTCATATCGTCTTCTGCGGTAATGTAAAGCTGTCTAATGGTAGTAGAATCTGGCTCTTTTTTTTGTTGTATAAGTGGCCTAATCATACTGATGTACTTACGCAACTCATACTCTTCAATATCTCTTGAAACAACGCTTAGCGCTCTTTTTACACTTAGATTAAAATTCTTCTCTTCGTTCTCTAAACTATTATTAATAAAGAACGATTGAACGAAAATTATTCCGATAAGAGACAAGCTCATTAAAACTACGAGTAAGACGAATAGCTTTTTGCCCATCAGTCAAATTTAACATTTTAACATTTAGCGGAAATTAGGTTTAACCTTACCTTAACAAAAGTCGTACCTTTATTTTAAGGCTTTGTCAAGAGTTGTTTGTGGATTTCTTTAACCTGTGCTTCAAGGGATTTTAAGTCGTTGTTATAAATCACAAAATCACTGCGGTCGATTTTTTCATCGTCTGACAACTGATTATTAATGATAGATAAGACCTTTTCTCTTTTAGTGCCATCTCTTTTCATTACGCGCTTTATCCTTTTCTCCATAGGTGATACCACGGTAATAATTTTATCGTATTGGGCTTCTAAATTATTTTCAAAAATAATGGCTGCCTCTTTAATAATATAAGGTGAATCTTGCTTCGATACCCATCTTTTAAAATGAGAGGCGACCTTTGGATGAACTATGGCATTGATCTTTTCTAAAAGCGCTTTATCGGCAAAGACGCGTTTAGCGATATAAGCTCTATCAATTACACCATCCTTGTAAGCAGAATGCCCTAAAAAAGAAATAAGTTTCCTTTTAATAATCTTGGATCGATTCATTAAGGCCTTAGCTTCGTCATCAGCAATATAGACGGGAATATCTACCGCTTTAAAAAAAGATGCTACAGTAGATTTACCACTACCTATACCACCTGTAAGGCCTATTATTTTAGGTTTAGACATTTAAAGAATAATAAAGTCAATTCGCTTTTGTTTAATTACTGCACGCTTCACGACCTCAGGCGTTTTCGTCAATTTTGGGAGTAAATAAGAGGCTTTACTCATATCATTAGGAAACTCACATTCTACAATAAAATCAGAGGGTAAAATATCATTATATCGTTTTAAATCTACATAAAAAGAAACCGATACGGTTTTAGGAAATACATTTATCTGTACACCCTCAGGTTTATTAGTAATTAAAATAGGTATCTCTAAGGTACCTTCCGTAAAACGACTTACGCTACCAGTAACCGAAACTTCTTTTGGAACTATTTCAACATCTGGGTACTTACCTACCTCTACATCTAAAGTCTCCTTAATATCAGTATTAACGTTGGTTAAACTTAGTAATTCCGTTTGCAGTTCAGTAATTGAAGCTATAGCATCCTCCGATCCTACTATTTTGATACTATCAGTGTCAAATTCAAAATCTCCTAATAAATCATAACCTGCTGCAAAATCTATATCAGAAACTAACTTTAATGGTACTTTTTTGGAAGCTAATTTAGAGTATTCAAAAACTATAGTATCTGGTTTTAGAGAGCGTATAATGTATGATTCACCCAACTTTTCCTCAAACATGTACTTATGCTTTGCCACGTCAAAAACAAAAGCCTCTTTGGTGTTAATTACATCTGATTTAGAATTAAACTGCATTGCTATTTGGTTTGAGAACATATAGGGCAAAAATGCAAAACCTTTAGCTTCAACAATGGCGGTTACATAATTTGTAGAATCATTGGAAAGTACGATATCGTCATCTAGATTGTTGAGCTGAAGCTCAATTTGAAAGTCCTGTCTATAATCATTTGACAATTTTGAAAATACCAAAAAAACAAAAGCCAATAAAAAAAAGGCAGCAAACTGTTTTACTGTTCTTTTTCGTATAATTTTTAAAACCTTTGCCTTCATACTACTTAAAAAATAAATGAGGAAATATAGCTTTGGGTTCCCTTTTCATAAACGAAATGGCTATTGTTGATTTTAAAAATCCATAACCGTAACCAAAAAATTGAATTAAAATAGCAATAACAGCTTGTACTCCAACAATAATACTCCTACTCTCAATGGATGCCCAAACAAGCCCCAAACTTAAATATCCTAAATAAAGATAAAGCAAATAGGGGAATTCAACAGCATATAGAAGGACTGCGATAATTAACCCAAAAACAAAAATGGTAGGAAACCAAAACACCAAGCTTTTAGATTTTGGGTGCCAAGAATTCAATATAGGCCGTACCAAGCCAAATTTATGTACTTGTTGGTAGAACTTGGACCAAGTAATCCTGCGCTTATGATATACAAAGGCATTTGACAATAAAGTGGTCTTAAATCCCATTTTATGTAAACGCAACGATAAATCTGGATCTTCTCCTGGATGAATATCACCAAAACCACCTGTAGCCTCAAAAGCAGTTTTTGAAAGTCCCATATTAAAACTTCGTGGTTGGAAGCTATTCACCTTCTTTTTCCCTCCTCTTATGCCTCCTGTTGTAAGAAATGAGGTCATTGAAAAGTTGATAGCTTTTTGAAGTGCATTAAATGACGAATGCGCCGCGTCTGGCCCACCATAACAGTGAAAAAAGGCCGTCTTAAGACTATACTTTACTTCTTCTAAATAATGTGATGGTAAAAGTACATCTGAATCTAAAATGATAAAATAATTGCCTTTGGCCTTCTTCATCCCGTAGTTTCTTGAATCTCCTGGACCAGAATTAGGTTTGAAATAGTATGCGATATTTAAACGTGATTGAAATTGTTTAACTATTTCATTTGATTTTTGACTAGAACCATCTTCAATGATTACAATTTCAAAATCCAAATTACCATCTAACTCCAAGAAACTTTGTAACAGCTCTTCAATCTCATTCGGCCTATTATATACAGGAATAATAAAGGAAAACTCAAGCTTATCCATGGATACAAAAGTAATTAAAGAAAATGCAAAAGCCACCGAAATGGTAGCTTTTGAACTTTATATTCATTTAATGCTATTATTGCTTTATTACCCTTACAGTTTCCGTAATAGCAGCACTATTAATTTTAACTATATAGACGCCTGTTTGCAAGTGAGACATATCAATTTCACTAATTAAAGCGTTAGGTCTAGTCTGTAGGACTTCTTGACCTAAAAGATTAAAAATCTTAACATCCTTGATGGTGTCATTTCCTGCTCTTAAGGTTAAGGAGTTCTTTACCGGATTTGGATAATAATTAATCCGGCTGATGATATTTTCTCCAATTGATAGGGTTGCTGAGCCCTCGACAATGTTTAAGGTTTGATTAGCAGTAACATTATAAATGATGTCCACTATCCCACTCAGCCATGTCACTTTAACATAATCAACAGTCGTGTTTGTGCCTAAACCAAAAATCTTTTTTGTTGAGTTCTGAGACAAATAACCTTCTCCACAAAGGGTATAGCGATATTGTTTCGCTCCGTTAATTGCAATTTCTATGACTGAGCCCGTCCCATCTCTATTACCTATGACACCCTCTAGTTCTACCGCTAAGTAGTTATTTGTATTATTTGCAATATTTTCCCATAAAGAAGGCTTCTGATTGTCTTCGTTATTAACTACTATTTCCATTAAACCATCATTGTTATAATCACCAACAGCTGAGGAATAGCTACGATACGTATTGGTATCAAACCCAACATTACTTGGCTGTGCAAAGGTCTCATCTCCAGAATTGGTAAAAAAAGCATATGAAGCAAATCCGTTATCGCCCGTATATTGGGAGTTAACGTATAAATCTAAATCTGTGTCATTATCAGCATCTATAAAATTAGCGCCCCAGCAATAACTATCTACAACAGTCCCTGAACTTAAAGATATATTACTAAAAGTTTCATCACCGTTATTTCTTAATAAAACACTTCCGGGTAAGGGTGTGCTAATTTCTTGGGGCGTATTAGTAATATAGATATCAAAAAAGCCATCTGAGTTAAAGTCATCAATGGTCACTGACATAGCATCCATAACAATATTTGTTCCGCTAGATACACTTACATCCGTGTAGGTTCCATCCCCATTATTCTTGTAAAGATAATTCTGCTCAAACTTATCATTGGCCACATATAAATCTTGCCATCCATCATTGTTAAAATCAAAAAAAGCAGAACAGAATGTAATGTATGGTGTATTACTTAAACCAACACTTGTTGTGACTTCCGAGAAGGTTCCGTCACAATTATTTTTAAATAAATAATTAGTGATGTTGGTTCCTCCTATTCTATTTGATAAATAAACATCTAAGCAACCGTCGTTGTCTATATCTCCCCAAGAAGCACCGTAAGTAAATAAGTTTTCTAGTGGAAATCCTGCTGCAACAGTAATGTCTGTTAGGACCCCATTTTGGTTCTGAAATAATCTATTCCCGTCTGTATCACTAGTAAGAAACAAGTCTTTGTCACCATCGTTATCAAAGTCCACCCAAACCACACTTCTAGTTCTATAATCATAGTTTAAGGTAGCTAATAAGTCTACCTCTGCAAACACAAAACCTTCAATATTTTTATAAAAACGTACAGGTACGCCATTGCCACTAGCCAAGGTGATATCATCTAATCCATTATCATCAAAATCGGCATAACTGATACCATGTCCTCCAAAATTAGAAGTACCAGTGGCTTGGGACAACCCAATTAATTCTGCTTGATCTACAAAATTAATTTGACCGTACAGAGTATTTAAAGCACATAATAGAATACTATAAAAACATAATCTTAGTTTCATAGGTAATGCCAGGTTTAATTGCCTTGCTTTTAAAATTCTAGAATAAGATAAAAAAAGCTCTTTAATAAAAAATGGCTTTATAGTTTATTAAAAGTAGATTCAACTATTGTTTAACTACCCGTGTTGTTTCAATAACATTATTGCTAGTGACTCTAACAAAATAAGTACCTGTCTGCAAATTAGACATATCCAACTTACTGGTTAAAGCATTTGGCTGCAACTGCATTACCTGCTGACCTAACATATTAAATATAGTCACCTCTTTGATGGTATCTAAGGCTGAATTCAGGGTTAAAATATCACTCACCGGGTTGGGATAATAAAAAAACTGACCTAAGTTACTTTCATTTATTGAAAGTGCAGAACCCTCGACAATGTTTAAGGTTTGATTTGCACTTACATTGTAAATTACGTCCTCGATGCCACTAAGCCAATTAACTCTAACGTAATCAATAGTGTCTTTAGAACCAAGGCCGAAAAATTCGGTTGCAGAATTTTGAGAGAGATAGCCTTCCCCTATTAAGGTGTAGCCATACTGTTTTTGACCATTAATGGAAATCTCAATAAAGGAGCCCACACCATTTCTATTACTTACAGTGCCGACTAGTTTAACTTTTAGCCAATTATTAGTTTGTGGTGTGCTATTCTTCCAAAATGAAATATTTGGGTGATTGATATTATTAACTACAAAGTCTGTGTATCCATCATTGTCTAAATCTCCTATGGCATTGGAATAACTTTCTGAAATGTCATTAGGTACGGCGGTATTGTTCAATTGAAATGAATTGTTACCCATATTCTCATAAAACGCTGAGGATAAGTATTGTGGAAAACTAGCATCAGTTTCACCACTGACATAAAGGTCCAAATCCGTATCATTATCGGCATCAACAAAAATTGCTCCCCATCCTATTATATCATCAACAGTACCGTAACTACTCGATAAATCAGAAAATGTACCGTTACCGTTATTAATTAACAGAGCACTGTCCTCAGTTCCATCATTGGTCACGTAGATGTCTAACCATCCATCAGAATTTAGATCATCAACAGTTACGGACATCGCATCTATCAATAAATCTGTTCCTGTTTCTTGTCCTACTTCTGTAAAGGTCCCGTCTCCATTATTCTTGTACATTAAATTTCTATAGGCTTCTTTATCATTAGAAACATATATGTCTTGATCACCATCATTATCATAATCTAAAAATGCTGAGCAAAATGACATCATGCCATCATCAAGAAGACCAGCTTCACTATTAGCTAGAGTAAAGGTACCATTACCATTATTTTTATAGAGTATACTAGGTATATCTATATCTCTAACACTTATAAACACATCTAAGTAGCTGTCGTTGTTGTAGTCTCCCCAAGACGCCCCATAATAAGGAAAAACCTCTGGTAGCATACCACTAGCTGCTGTAATGTCTTGCATTACCATATTCCCTAGGTTTTCGAATAGTGAATTACCATGGGTATCGCTAGTTATAAACAAATCATTATCACCATCATTATCTATATCTACCCAATTAATTTGTCGGCTTTGGTGGTCATTAGGCAATTCTATATTCATATTTTGATTTACAAAGAATCCACCAATATTTTTCAAAAAATGAATAGGATCACCACTGGAGGTGGCCATAGTTATATCGTCCCAGCCATCGTTATCGTAATCAAAAAATGTGATACCATTACCTAGATACGTATTACCACAGGGAATATCTATACCAACCTGTACTGGTATATTACTGAAAGAAATCTGAGCGTATGCAACTGTAGCAAATAACACAGAAATAATACTATAGAGCAATCTTAAATTCAATTGGATATTGGTTTAATGAAAATATCGCTAATCCCATATAAAGATAAAAAAAGCCGTTTAATTAAAAACGGCTTCTTTTTGATTTATAGTTAGTACTACTATTGCTTAACTACTCTAATAGTTTTAGTCTCATTAGCCACAGTCACTTTTACGAAGTACGTCCCTGTTTGTAAGCTAGACATATCTAGCTCACTATTTAATGAATTTGGCTGCAATTGCATAACCTCTTGCCCTAGCATATTAAATATTACTATGTTGTTAATGTTATTGGATAATGCATTCAGGGTTAAAATATTCTCTACCGGGTTTGGAAAATAGGAGAATTTTCTCAAATCATATTCTTTCGACGACAGCGGTGACGAACCTTCCACAATATTTAAGGTTTGATTCGGACTTACATTATAGAAAATATCTTCAAGACCACTAAGCCATTTTACTTTAACATAGTCTACTATAGAACTAGTTCCAAGACCAAAAATTTCTGTTCCTGAATTCTGAGACAGATAACCTTCCCCTATTAAGGTGTAGCGATACTGTTTTTCACCATTTATGGAAATCTCAATAAAAGAGCCCACACCATTTCTATTGCTCAAAGTACCTTCTAGTTTAACCTTGAGCCAATTGTTATTTTGGGTTGTATTATTTTTCCAAAGAAAAATATTATTATGGTTATTGTTATTGACCACTATTTCAGGATAGCCATCATTATCAGAATCACCTATGGCGTTTGAATAACTTTCTGCAAAATCATTTACAGTGGCATCCACCTCTAATTGAAAAGTCCCATTGGACCTATTTCTATAAAAAGCAGAAGACAAGTATAATGGATTTGAGCCATCGGTGTCTCCGCTTACATATAAATCTAAATCCATATCATTATCAGCATCTAGAAAAACAGCTCCCCAGCCTATACTATTAAATGTTACTTGAGCGAAGTCGGCTACATCGGTAAATGTACCATCCTTATTATTCATGAGCAGGACACTTGGAGAATCATCATTAGTAATATAAATATCTAGCCAACCATCAGAATTTAAATCATCAACAGTGACTGACATAGCATCAATACTAAGTGCTGCTCCAGCACTTTGTGCTACTTCAGTAAATGTTTCATCACCATTATTTCTATACAATAAATTTGGTATGCCTTGTTTATCATTAGAAACATATATGTCTTGATCACCGTCATTGTCATAATCGATAAAGGCAGAACAGAAAGACATGTAACCAGAATTTAGAAGTCCTACTTGCGAATTAACCAAAGTGAAAGTTTTATCACCATTATTCTTGTAAAGAATATTAGGAATATCCAAGTCTCTTACGCTTATGAAAACATCTAGAAATCCATCGTTGTTATAATCTCCCCATGAGGCCCCAAAATATGGGAAAATATCAGTCATCATACCACATGTTGAAGTTATTTCCTGCATTATCATATTACCAAGATTTTCAAATAAGCGATTACCATTTGAATCACTTGTTAAAAACAAATCATTATCTCCATCATTATCAATATCTACCCAATTTGCTTGACGGTTATGAAAATCATTATCGGAGATGTTTATTGTTTGCTGCACAAAGAAGCCATTAATATTTTTGAAGAACCGAATTGGATCGCCTCCAACACTACCAATGGTTATATCATCCCAACCGTCATTGTCATAGTCATAAAAAGTTATTCCGTTACCTATATAAGTATTTCCACAGATAACATTTATACCAGAATTAGATGATTCATCAGTAAAAAAAATCTGTGCATTTATTCCATGGTAAAACATTAAAAAAATAACAGTTAATATTTGGTGGTAATTCTTCATCCCATCACGTTTATTATCACAGAAAAAAAGCCGCATTTTCATACGGCTTTTATAAAACAAAGCATTATTGTTTATTGTTTAATAACTCTTATAGTTTCAATGTTATTATTAACAGTAACTTGAATAAAATAGGTTCCTGTTTGAAGACCAGACATATCCACTTCACTGTTTAAAGCATTTGGTTTTGAGCTTAACACTCTTTGTCCAAGCATATTAAAGATGGTTACATCCTGAATATTATTTAATGATGCATTAAGTGATAATGTACTACTTACAGGATTTGGATAATAAGAGAATTCTGAAGGATTATCTAAATCCTGACCATTACTCAATGTGAAACCCGCTGTAATAGTAAAAGTACCTTCGGTCTCAGGGGCAGATGGTGGCGCAGCACCATCACTCCATACTCTGATGTAATACGTTCCAGCAGCCAAACCATTTAATGTAACTGTTTCTCCTCCATTACCATCAACACATTCAATTTCGTCTGCTTGTAAACCTCCACATGCTGTATAAACAGCTACATTAGCTTGATCTGATGTGCCTGTGATCGCTGTTACTATGCTTAAATCACCCGGATCGGTAGTTGTGACAGTATACCAAACATCTGCTATTGTCCCAAAAGTATCGCAACTTGGCTGCTCCTCTGCTGGGTTTTGAGTTGCTCCTGCAGTAGTACCAACTGTTTCTTGGCCAATAGTTAAAGCTTCTGCACTTGCACAGTCATCGTTGGCCGGTGGTGGTACAGCAGCTACACAACTCACAGTTAATGTATAATCTCCTGTACTTGCAGGATTCCAACCAGTTACAGTAATATAATAGGTCTGTACACCATCAGCAGCGAATGTAGCCTCAGATTGCAAGTCACAAAAATCATCATTACCTGCAACTGCTGTTAAGTTTCCTGAAGTGCCAGTATAAATAAGAATTGCAGTGTCATAAGCAGAACCACAAAGGCTTACCGTAACATCTGCAGCACCTTGTACTGCACTGTCATAACTATACCATGTGTTTGGTGCATCCAAATCAGCACCACAACAATCTGGAGCGTCGTCTTCGTCTAATGTTGCGTTTGAAGTACTGCCGTTTACAACATCATCACATGCAACTGGAGCGGCGTTTACAAAATCATCATTAGCTGGTGGAGCTGCAGGTGTTGTAAAGGATTGTGGTCCTTGTAAGGCAGTAGCAGTAGCTCCACAAGAGCCTGTAACAAAAGCGTCATAAGCCGTCTCAGGTGTAAGACCAGTAACACTTACGGGTGATGCCACAACTGCGGCATCTGAAAAAACGGGAGTATCACCATTTGCTGCACTTTGACCACCTAAATATACTTCAACTAAGAATACATCATTATTGTTTCCTGCAGTAAATGTTACATCCACTGAGTCTGAAACCAAATTATCAGTACCTAATCCAGAAACATCACCACAAGCTGCGGAAGTAGTAAAAGCTACAGGGCCAATAAGCGCACTATTTGCCGTTGCACCGCTACATGATGTTGTTATAAAAGCATCATAATCAGTAGCCTCCATCAAACCCGTTGCAGTTACAGATAAACCGACAACAGCAGCATCTGCAAAGACAGGTGTATCGCCATTTGCAGCACTTTGGCCAGAAGCATAAACTTCAACATTGTATGATACCGCAGAAATACCTTGCTCAAGCCATGATAAGTCAGCGGTCATGTCTGTAACAGCATCAACACCAAATCCAATTGGATCTGGACATGCATCAGCTGCTGCAGTTAAGTTTTGAACTGCTGTTATGTGCGATGCATTAGTTGTGCCACATGTAGGTCCTGCATCATCAGTCCAGCTTAATTTTAAGTCAGTTATAGATGTTGCTGTAAAAGTAAACGGTGTTTGGCCAAACGCTAAGACATTAGCATCATTTCCCAGCTCACTTATAGTTACAAATTTTGGAGTACCATCTGCAACCAGCTCACAAAATATAACATATTCGTTACCGTCTATAAAACCAGTAACTTCGCTATGCTCTCCTGTCCAGGAATTACCAGCAATACCTTCAATGGTACCGTCATTGACTAAAACCAAATCTCCAAATGCGTTATCAATAACACATTGGGACCAAGACAGACTAGTTAATAAAAAAGTCATTAAGACTAAAGTAATTTTTTTCATATGTATTTATGTATTTAAGTTAGTATTACTTAAAAATATGTTAATTCTTTAAAAGATAACCACCCTAATTAAGCTAATCGACAAAACGCAGATAAAAACGTTAAAAGACTGTTAAATGAAATTATGTTAACATGTTATAAACAAAAAAGCCACTGTATTAAGCGGCTTTCAGTGATTTATTTTAAAAGTGATTATTAACTGTTCTCCATAAACACATCCATCACAGCATCACTTACGCCCATATTGCTGAAGCCACCGTCGTTATAAAGATTCTGTAATGTCACTCGGCGTGTTAAGTCACTAAATAAGGTTACTGTGTAGTTAGCACAATCTAAGGCCGTAGCATTGCCTAAGGGTGACATCTTCTCTGCATATGCAATAAAACCATCAAAACCTTTAACTCCACTACCAGCAGTTGTAGGTGTTGGTGATTGCGAAATGGTATTTACTCGTACATTTTTATCCCTACCAAAGAAATAACCAAAACTACGCGCTATACTTTCTAAATAGGCTTTATTGTCCGCCATATCATTGTAGTCTGGGAATACGCGCTGCGCTGCCATATAGGTTAAAGCAACAATGCTTCCCCATTCGTTCATGGCATCTTCTTTGTAAAGGGTTTGCATTACCTTGTGAAAAGACATCGCAGAAACATCAGTTCCTTTTTGGGTCCAGTCGTATTTTTGGTCGGTATAAGCTCTACCTTTTCTTACATTAATAGACATGCCTATAGAATGCAGAACAAAGTCTAACTTACCACCTAAGATTTCCATGGACTGCTCAACCAAGTTCTGTAAATCCTCCTCTGAGGTAGCATCAGCAGGGATGATCTGAGAGCCTGTTTTCTCTGCCAAGGCATTGATTTGCCCCATACGCATTGCAACTGGTGCATTAGTCAGTACAAATTCACCGCCCTCTTCATGCACACGCTCTGCGGTTTTCCATGCTATGGAATTTTCATCCAAAGCACCAAAAATGATTCCTTTCTTTCCCTTAAGTAAGTTATAAGCCATTATTTATTGTTTTAGTCTAATTGGTTTAATTATTCAATTCAAATATACTATTAAAATTCACCTCATCCCTAAGCAATACAGATTTACCTGCCTTAGTTTAATAATTCTTTGGCATGAGCCATTGCAGATTCGGTAATATTTAAACCGCCTAGCATTTGAGCGATTTCTACCAAACGCTCTTCTTCATTTAGTTTTTTAAGATTGGTCTGCGTTTGTTGGTCTTTATCTTTTTTAAATACTTTAAAATGCGAGTTACCTTTAGCTGCGATTTGTGGTAGGTGGGTTATGGTAAAGACCTGCATTTTCCTGCTCATGTTTTGCATGATACCTCCCATTTTATGGGCAATTTCTCCTGAAACTCCAGTGTCTATCTCATCGAACATAATACTTGGTAGCTGAATATATTCTGCGAGAATAGATTTAATAGCCAACATAATACGAGACAATTCACCTCCAGAGGCAGAATTTTTTAAGGGCTTAAAAACACTCCCTTTATTTGCTGTAAACAACATCTCCAGCTGATCCTTTCCATTGGCCTTAAAGCTATCGGCGGTTGTAACATTAATTTTAAATTTGGCATTGGGCATACCTAAGTCTTTCAAAATAATTTCTAACTGCACTGTTAGTTTTGGTACTATACTTTGCCGTCTTTTTGAGATAGCTTTTGACTGTTCCTCTAATTCTGAAGTTAGCTGCATTAATTGCTTTTCTTTTTCTGCAATTCGGTCGTCGAGGTTATTGGTTTGGCCTACTTTTTCGTCAAGGTCATTTTTTATAACAATCAGTTCATCAACCTTGGCAACACCATGCTTATGCAACAGATTGTTTACAATTTGTAGTTTCTGGCTCAGCACCTCCAATTCTTTTGGATCTGAAGACAAGTCACCATCCAAGGCATCAACTTCGGTTAGAATATCCTTTAGTTCTATAGTAACACTTTCCACACGTTCGAGCAAGGCTGCGAAAGGTTTCCCAAATTCTGATATGTGCGTTAGTTCTTGTTTAAGGCGCTGCAACTGATCTAAAGTACCTTGGTCGTCTGCCGTTAATAACGCCTGTATAAAACTGAGTTTTGCTTGGATATCTTCAACATTACTCAAAGTTTCGTATTGCTCTTCTAAATCTTCAAGATTGAGCACATCTAATTCTATTTCGTTGAGCTCATTGAGCAAAAAATTGTTATAGTCGTATTCCTTTAGCAGTTCTGCCTTTGACGATTTCAATTCCCCCACGACAAAATTTAAGGACTTAAATTCCTTAAGCTTTGTAACGTAACTTTCAATAAGTTTACCATTATCGGCTAAAGCATCTATAACCTTAAACTGATAACTATCCTCCACGAGTTGCTGTGTCTGGTGCTGTGAGTGAATATCTATTAAATACGAACTAAGAGTGGATAAACTCTCTAGAACCACTGGTTTGTCATTGACAAAGGCTCTTGATTTTCCAGAGGGTAAAATCTCACGACGAATGATTGTGTGTACATCGTAATCTAAATCTAACGCGGCATATATACCTTTGAGATTATAATTGGCCACATCGAAAGTGGCTTCTATAACACATTTCTCACCTTTATCTTTAATTTGAGACAAATCCGCACGTTTGCCCAAGACAAGTGATAAGCCTCCGAGTAAAATAGATTTCCCTGCTCCTGTTTCACCCGTAATAATGGTAAGGCCATTGTTGAACGTTACATCGAGTTCATCAATTAGGGCAAAGTTTTTTATATATAACGAAGTTAGCACGTCGGTCTATTTAAGCATAACAAAATTAAAAAGAAAGCGGCAATAAAATGAGGTTCTCAACCTAATTAATAGGTGATATTTCTCCATTTTTGAGAATGCATTGGGGCAATTCGGTTAAGAATATTTACCGTTTCTGCAACATTTACAGTTGGCCCACCAGACAAGATATCCATTATCTCGTCTGCTTTGGCATCAAAAAATACACGCATTAAAAATGAGTTTGGCCGCACTGAATGGATACTATTCAATTCTTCCACCACCTTAGTAATTTCCGTTTTACCTGTCTTAAGGTCCTCACTCATAAGATCTAAACCATTGCGGTGATAATTGTACATGGCCATTCTTATCTCCTCGAAGGTAGGCGACAATAAATTGTCTATTAAAGCAAAACGCGACTGTAGTCCATCTTCTAACTTCCAGCCTTGACCATTAAGTTGCTGGGAATATGCTGCAATATTTTGAGCTTGCTTAAAATACTCACCTCCTCCATTTAAGGCAAAGGTATCAGCATCAAAACCTAGAATCATGTAAACATGAAATGCCAATACTGAAATAAGATTAGATTCAAACTGTATTGGGTTATACACCATATTCTGAAACTCTATATACCTAAAGTTAAAGGTTTTATCATTGTAATTATATACAGGAGAACTATAACTAGAACCAAAAACTGGTCTTGATGAAGATACTTGTAACGTTGCGGAAAAAGCATCGTTATTATACTGATTCACATTTATAACCATACTACAAGCAATACGCTCATCTTGGCCAAATGATTTTTCAGTCCATTTGGTATTGTTTATAAACTCATTGAGCTGCCGCTCCAAGGTTTTAAATACAACATTATTATCATTACCTGTTTGTTGTGCAATAACTGAGACTGTGCAGTTTAGCTCTTGGGCAACTAAAAAAGTCGTACATATAAATGCAAGAAATATGGTTAATTTACGCATTGAGTTGTTTTAATACTAGGTCCATTATATCTTCTGCTACTTGTGATTTTGACTTAAGTTCACCGACAATAATCTCTCCAGAAGACAGGATAAATGTAACTTTATTTGTTGAAACACCAAATCCTGCACCTTTATCTTGAAGGGAATTTAAAACAATAATATCTAAATTCTTAGATATTAATTTCTTTTTGGCATTTTCAATTTCATTATCCGTTTCTAAAGCGAAACCAACCAACACCTGCTTTGATTTAATAGCTCCAAGAGACTTAAGTATATCCTTAGTCTTCTCTAACTCAATAGTTAACGTAGCATCGTGCTTTTTTATTTTGTTGGAGGATACTGTTTTTGGCCTATAGTCAGCTACTGCTGCCGAAAGAATAGCAATATCAGTAGTATTAAAACATTTATGAACTTCTTGGTACATCTCCTCTGCACTCGTAACATAAACCACATTAACGAAGGCACTAACTACACTTTGCTGTGTAGGACCAGTAATCAATGTGACTTCCGCTCCTAAATTGGAAGCCGCTTGTGCAATTTCAAACCCCATTTTACCGCTAGAGTGATTTCCGATAAATCGCACTGGATCGATTGCTTCATAGGTAGGGCCTGCAGTTATCAAAACTTTTTTTCCTCTTAATGGCAGTCTACTTAAAATATCTTCTTCAATAAAATCTACTATCTCATCTGGCTCTGCCATACGCCCTTTACCCACAAGACCGCTCGCCAACTCACCGATCCCTGCAGGAATCATTGTATTACCAAAAGTCTGCAATTTTTCAAATGAACTTTTAGTGGATTGATGCTTATACATATCCAAATCCATTGCTGGTGCAAAATACACTGGACATTTAGCAGAAAGATAGGTTGCCAACAGTATATTGTCGCAAACACCATTGGCCATTTTTGCCAAAGTGTTAGCTGTGGCAGGCGCAATAACAAAAAAATCAGCCCATAGGCCCAATTCTACATGATTATTCCAGACCTGACCATCATCGTCTTCATCAACGAAAGACGACACAACAGGGTTTTTAGATAAAGTAGATAGCGTAAGTGGAGTTACAAAGTCTTTAGAAGCTGGAGTCATCACCACTTTAACCTCGGCTCCAGCCTTGACAAATAAACGCACCAAGCTGGCAGTCTTATAAGCTGCGATACCAGCTGTTATGCCTAATAAAATGTTTTTGTCCTTTAAAACAGACATTGAAGTTTACTCCTGAGTATCCTCAGTATTTCTATGGTAAATTTTATCATCTAACCACTCTTTTATCGCTAATGCGTGTGGCTTAGGTAGCTTTTCATAAAACTTCGATACTTCGATTTGCTCTTTATTTTCAAAGATTTCCTCTAAGCTGTCATTGTAAGTTGCAAACTCTTCTAGTTTGTCTATTAACTCACGACGAATATCAGTATTAATTTGTTCTGCGCGTTTAGCAATTACTGAAATTGCTTCATAAATGTTATCGGTTGGCGCATCAATCTCGTTTCTGTTATAGGTTACCGATGTAACAGGTGCATCCGTTTTCTTTAAATCCATTGTATATTTAGATTAACTTTTTGTTGTTAAAGCACTTAATTGATTTTGTAATTCTTCTTTCATGGTCTCTGCCTGGTCCAAATATTTTGTTTGGGGAAATCCTCTTGTTAAATAATTATAATACCCCATAGCTTCGTCTATTCGGTCTGGTTTTAACTGATCTACACTTAAAATTGCTAAATTGTAAGCCGCATCAAATCTATAAAAAAGTGCGTCTTCTTTTAATTGAGACCCAGGAAAATCTACTAAAAAATTATTAAAGGATTTAATTGAGGCCTTATAGTCCTTTATTAAATCATATTGTTTCGCTATCTCGTAAGCCTTTCTCTCTAACTTAAAATCTAATTCTTTTACCAAGGCATTGGCCTCTGCTAAATATTTAGAATTGGGATAAGCATTAACGAATAGTTGTAATTTCTCTATAGCCTCAATAGTCTCTTTCTGTTCCTTTGAATATACAGGAGAATTAAAATAATATCCTTTAGCCGAGAGATAAGAGGCCTCCTCAGCTTTCTCACTTTCCGGATAGATATCTACAAACTTATCAAAGTGATAACTAGCTATGTAATAATCGCCCATTTCGTAAGAGCAATTGGCGTGCATGTAGGTTAATTTTTCAGCCTGAGGCTTACCTCTATACGCAGGTAAAATCTGCTCGAACAACCGGAAGGCCTTGTTATATTTACCTTCCTCATAAAGATCTGTACCTAATTGGAATTTTAATGCTGTGTCCTCAGATTTTAGCGCCTTTTGAAATTCGCTACATGAGGAGATTAAAACAGTGATTATTAGAAAGTAAAAAAGCTTTTTCATCATTTTTAAACAGAATGCAAAATTAGTTATTTTTAACGGATTATGAAAACAAATATTATGGGCCAAAATATAAAAGTCTCTCCGTAGTGGTCTAACTTTAATTCTAAATTAACGTTTACCTAAAATTTTGAGCTCTTTATTTATTTCATTTTTTAAAGCGTCCGTGGCCTCTACCAAGGGGAGTCTCACAAAAGATTGGGCAATACCCAAACCATTGAGTAAGGCTTTAACTCCTGCAGGATTATTCTCTGCAAAAATTAGTGCTGTCATTGGCATAAGTCTAAAGTGCAATTTATAAGCTTCTTTGGGTTTGCCGGCTATTCCCAATCTTATCATTTCTGAAAATTCCTTAGGCAAAGCTTGCCCAATAACCGAAATAACTCCAGAACTTCCCGCTAGTGCAACACCTAGGGCTAAATCGTCATCACCCGAGATAATATGAAAGTCTGTGGGTTTATTGCGGAGCAGCTCCAAATATTGATGGACATTATTACCAGCCTCTTTAACTGCAATAATATTTTCAAAATCATTAGCTAGTCGCAAGGTCGTAGGCGGTAGCATGTTTGAAGATGTTCTACCTGGCACATTGTATAAAATAATGGGCGTAGATGTCGATTGGGCTATAGCTTTAAAATGTTGATAAATTCCTTCTTGTGTAGGCTTACTATAGTAAGGTGATACGGATAAGATAGCGTCAATTGATGATAAGTCAGTCGTATTAATTTCATCAATAACAGCTTGAGTATTATTTCCTCCAATGCCAAGAACCAATGGAAGGCGGCCCTTATTTACTTTAACTATAAAGCTAATAATTTCCTCCTTTTCTTGAGATGTAATAGTGACGCTTTCACCTGTAGTGCCGCTTATGACCAAATATTCAATACCATTTGCGATATTATATTCAACAAGTGCCTCTAAAGCTTCAAAATCTATACTCAAGTCTTCCTTAAAAGGCGTTATTAGAGCTACTCCAGTGCCCACAAATTGATTCATCATAATTTATTTAAAATGTGTAAATACTTTTCAAATTCTGTCTTAAACGTTTCAAATGCTTTCGCATCAACATCCAAAAACAAATCAAACAAGCGTTCGTCCTCTCTGGTTAAACCCACTTTGAGATTAGCTTGTGACGCTGCTGTAATCCAATCTAAATACAAGTCTTTCTGATTATAATAACTCACCAAAACATCAAAATCTTGGTCAATAAAGGCTTGTAATTCAGTATTTTTTATACGTCCTTTCCAACCAAAATCCTTAGGACTAAAAAACGTTTCCCATTGGCTATCTTCATAGTTATCGTCAGTTACAAAACCAACTACTTTGTGTGTAGGAGCATTAAGACCTAATGCTTTGAAAAACGTTCTAAAGGACTCAAAATTATCATACTCGTCAATATGGAGAAGTACCCCAACCTTTACTACCTTCTTTGAGTTAACCGAAGCCCTGCGATTAGCCAACAAATTGTTGACATATTTTTGATTTGATTTTTTCTTAAATGCCTTTAAAAACATTTATCTTTAACCTTTGTGCAAATGTAACAAATGCGCCTTCAAAATAGTATAAAGCCTAGTTAATATCTTTTATAGAATGCAACGATTTATTTTCTGTTTTATTTGTTTGGCACTATTCTCTTGTAATCGGCACTATTACACAAGTAAAATTGAAGGAAAGCGGCTAGAGATTAATTATAGTGTTGAGGCAGACAGTACAATTAATGCTTTTATAAGGCCTTATCGCAATCATATTGATGCTTCACTTGATAATGTATTATCCTATGCACCAGAGACCTATTCTAAAAAAGATGGCGATTTAAATACGGCGATTGGAAATCTAATGGCCGATGCTGTATACGCTGAAAGTAATCCTATTTTCAATAAACGATACTCAAAAAATATCGATTTTGTACTTCTCAATCATGGTGGTATTAGATCTATTATTTCAATGGGAACTGTTACAAAACGAACAGCTTTCGAGGTTATGCCTTTTGAAAATGCAGTGGTTGTTGTTGCCCTTAAGGGCTCTCAAATTCATAAAATGATAGAGTATCTCTCTGTGGCTAAACGCGCACATCCCATTTCAAAACAGTTACAAATTACGTTTAACGATAGTTACAAACCATTATCGGTGACGTTAAAGGGAGAAGCCATTTCTAATCAGAAAACGTATTATGTAGCTACAAATGATTACCTCTATAATGGCGGCGACAAAATGGATTTCTTTAAGTCTAATGAAGGTGTGTTTATTTTGGACTATAAAATTAGAAGCGTTTTAATTGACCACTTTAAAAAAACAGATACGCTTCAAGCAAAAATAGACCAGAGGTTTATTAGAAAACAGGTAAATTAAATGAAAAGACGAAATTTTATAAAACAGACTATTGCAACCTCCACACTTACGAGCTTGGGTGGCTTAGGTCTTGATGTTTTAACCTCGCCATCAGTAAAAAAAGTCACCATTTTACATACAAACGACGTTCATAGTCATATTGATCCTTTTGGACCAAATGACGGAAGAAACGCCAATAAAGGTGGCGTTGCAAGAAGAGCTTCTTTAATTGCCGCTATTAGAAAGGAAAACCCGAATACCTTACTACTGGATGCGGGAGATATTTTCCAAGGCACACCTTATTTTAATTATTACGGAGGAGAACTTGAGTTTAAGTTGATGAGCATGCTTAAATACGATGCTGCAACTATTGGAAACCACGATTTCGACAATGGCATTGAAGGCCTGTACAAACAACTTCCTCATGCGAAATTTGAGTTCTTATCTGCAAATTACGACTTTAAGAATACGATTTTGAATGGCCATGTAAGTCCTTATCAAATTTTTACTCTAGATGGAATGAAAATAGGTGTTTTTGGATTGGGTATTGAATTGGTTGGATTAGTAGATAAGCGCATGTTTAAAGAAACCGTGTATTTAGATCCTATTGAAATAACTCAAGACATGACACGCCTTTTAAAAGATGATAAAAAATGTGATCTTATTATATGTTTATCTCACTTAGGCTACGAGTACAAAAATTTCCCAAAGAAGGTGAGTGATCTAACAATTGCAAAAAGGACTAAGGATATAGACCTGATTATTGGTGGTCATACACACACATTTTTGCCAAAACCAACGATTGAAAAAAACAGTGAAAATAAAACTGTTTTGGTAAATCAAGTAGGTGCTTATGGCCTATACTTAGGGAAAATCGACTTTTATTTAGAGTATGGCAAGGGGCCAACATCGCAAAGCACCACTATACTCGTTTAAGTTAAGTCATTGTTTAAATTAGACGTTTAATTGCTCATCAGTAAAGGCTGGAACTGGTCCTGTATATTCTTTTTGAGACTGTAAGTAAAAAAACAGAAAGGCTGCTACGAGAAAGGTAGAGTAAATAAAGCCCAAATTGTTATCCTCTAAAACATAATAGTAAGTCAGCTGGATTATCTCTGAAAAAACAATTAAAATTGAACCCAATAGAAACAGCATAGACTTATTGTCATTTCTGTACATATAATTAATAAGCGCTACAGATAACAAGGCCATTATTACGACATTGTAGACAAACTCTAAAGAATATTCATAAATTGTTAAAACATTTTCGGTCGTAGCCGTTACCAAGATTACACAAAAAATATCTAGAACTAATAATATAATTATTGGCACATAGAATTGCGTTACTATAGTTTTAAAGCTTAAATCTCCCAAAATACGACTGATTAGAAAGACGTAGGACAAAATATATAAACCGTTAGAAGCAAAATAAAAATAGTCAGTCTCATCTATATCATATTCGGGTCCAAAATAAGAACTCAATCCAACCAATTGAGCAACTGCAAAAGTTACTAGAAACCAAAAGAAATATTTCGATTTATTTTCTGAGTATACGCAATAGAGGGTTGCTAATAATACGAATATTACTGCGCAAACGATAGACCCTTCAAATTCGAAGCCTAATCCCTGAAGCACAATAAAAACCCCTCCTAATAGCAAGAGCAGTATTTTTATAACATTACTAATTAGCATTTATTCGTCCTTAATTAAGCACCAAATATAAAATTATTTTGCAATTAAACGGTAAAAATTATCTTTTTATCGATAAAAAGTGCATTTTTTTGTAAGAATTTATTGCAGCTTTGCTAAAAATGTCATTTCATCAAGTATTGGAATGTTTAATTTTTCAGCTTTAGCACGTTTACTTGGCCCCATATTTTCACCCGCAACTACGAAAGATGTTTTTGAAGAAATGGAAGAAGCTACCCTTCCGCTATTATCTTCAATGAGTTTTTTAAGTTCATTTCTAGAAATAGATTGAAACACCCCAGACACCACAAAAGTTTGCCCTTTGAGCTTATCGCTTTGGTTTGCCAGTATTTCAGCTGATATTTCTAGCTGAACTCCATGATTTTTTAATCGCTCAATGATGAGATTATTGTCATAAGAAGAAAAGAAGTCAACAACACTTTCAGCAATTCGATCTCCGATTTCATCAACACTCACTAAATCTAATATTGTAGCCTGTTTAAGTGCATCTATAGTTTTAAAATGTTTTGCCAACTTTTTAGCAACTGTTTCTCCGACATAACGAATTCCAAGAGCAAACAACACCCGCTCAAAAGGAATATCCTTAGATGCTTCTATACCTTTAATGAGATTTTGAGCGCTTTTCTCTGCCATACGCTCTAATGGTACTACATCTTCTTCTTTTAGGTCATATAAATCGGCATAATTTAAAATTAAGCCTTCATTAACTAATAATGCTACGGTTTCGCCTCCCAAACCTTCAATATCCATGGCTTTTCTAGAAATGTAATGTTGAATTCGCCCTATTACTTGAGGTGGACATGATTTTTCATTTGGACAATAATGCTTGGCTTCACCTTCAAGCCTAATCAATTTACTTTGGCATTCTGGGCATTCCGTAATATATTGTGTCACTTTTGAATCTGCAGGCCTAAGAGACAAGTCTACTCCCATAATTTTTGGTATAATCTCACCTCCTTTTTCTACATAAACCGTATCGCCTTCCCTTATATCTAATTTTTCAATTTGATCTGCATTATGTAGAGATGCCCTTTTTACGATAGTACCGGCGAGCTCAACAGGTTGGAGATTGGCTACTGGTGTAATTGCACCAGTGCGACCAACTTGATAAGTGATTTTCTCTAATCGGGTTGAAACCTGCTCTGCCTTAAATTTGTAGGCCATGGCCCATCTTGGCGCTTTAGCCGTATAGCCCAATTCGTCTTGCTGGTATAAACTGTTTACTTTAATTACTACACCATCTATCTCATAAGGTAAGTTGTTGCGATGCTTATCCCAGTAAGAAACATACTCAAGCACCTCATCAATTGAAGTGACCAATTTGGCTTCTTCTGGTACTTTAAAGCCCCATGAACGAGCCTTTTCTAAACCTTCAAACTGCGAGGAAATATTTAAATCATTCCCCTTTATACTATAGAGCAAACACTCCAAAGGACGCTTTGCTACCTCCGAACTATCCTGAAGTTTCAAACTCCCAGAGGCCGTATTCCTTGGGTTTCGATATGGATCTTCGCCTGCCGCCACTCTATCTTCGTTCATTTCCAAGAAACCCTTAATGGGTAAGACAATTTCTCCTCTGATATCAAATCTTTGCGGATAATCACCTTTTATTTGCAAGGGTACCGTTTTTATGGTTTTTACATTTGCCGTAACCTCATCTCCTTGAACTCCATCACCTCGAGTTACTGCCCTTAAAAGTTTCCCATTCTCATAGGTTAAATTCATTGAGGCTCCGTCGTATTTAAGTTCGCAAGTATAATCCACTTTTCCATCTACCATTTTTTTTATGCGATTTTCCCAATCCAATAAATCTTCCTTTGAATAAGAGTTATCGAGTGAGTACATTCTAAAATCATGTACTACCGTCTTAAAATTTTTGGTGATGGTTCCTCCTACGCGAAGTGTTGGCGAACTCTCGTCATAAAACTCAGGATGCGCTAATTCTAGCTCCTGAAGTTCTTTAAGTTTCATATCAAATTCATAATCACTAATCGTAGCGTTATCTAAAATGTAATAGTTGTAATTGTGTTGGCGAAGCTCGTTGCGTAGGGCATTTATTTTTTGTTCAATACTCATCTTAATTGACCAATAGTTTTTTTATATTCCTTTTATTGTATAAAGATACAAACACTTAAAGATGATAAAATCTTTAAGAGCATACACTAATTTTAACATCTCCCTATCCCATGCCGTTTCGTTTGGCAACAATAAAGCGATCATTGCCATTAAAATCCTGTAATAAGTTCACTTCTTCAAAATAATTTTGTTGGAAAATATTCATTGTTTCTTTACCTAAATACTGATTGATTTCTAAGTAAATTTTGCCATTTGGCAAAAGCCGTTTAATGGCAAATTCTTTAATGTTCTTATAAAACAACAAAGGGTCGCTATCGGTAACAAATAATGCTAGATGTGGCTCATTATCTAAAACATTAGGCTTCATCTCTTGCATTTCGAGATGGCGCACATAGGGTGGATTTGAGACAATAATATCAAATTTATATTCTGAGGCAACCTCATAATGACAAGTAGAATTGAGAATATCTGCCTCAATAAAAGTGATATCAACATTATTTAGTTTGGTATTTTGCTGCGCCATTTCTAGAGCCGCTTTCGAAATGTCTAAGGCATATAATTTAGCATTGGGCAGATATTTTGCTAAGCTAATGGCAATACATCCTGAGCCTGTACCAACATCTAATATCTTTATAGGTTCCTCCGTTTTAGGGTTTATGTCTTTGAGAATAAGCGCTACGAGCTCCTCAGTTTCTGGCCTTGGAACAAGCACATGCTGATTTACCTTAAATGTTAGGCCAAAAAATTCAGTTTGGCCAAGAATGTACTGAATAGGCTTTTGCTTTTTTAATTGTAAAAGAACATCCAATAAAATTCGTACATCAGGTTCTTTTAAAAAATAATTGGGCTCTAAAGCAAAATCAACTCGGCCTTTATTTAAATACCGTTCCGTTGCCAAATAGAACAAACTTGCGACTTCATCCTTGCCGTAGACAGGATCTAAATCGTTATGAAATCGAAATTTAACATCAGAGATTTTCAATCTTATAAGTCTTTAAGCATCCAAACCGTGCAAGAATAATGGCCTGTATCACCCATAGGAGCGTCAATAGTCTCAAATCCAACTTTACGGTACAATTTACGAGCATCATCCATGTAAGGCATGGTTTCTAAATAACATTTTTCAAACCCGTTATCTTTGGCAAAGCCCAAACATTTAGCCATCATTTTAGAGCCAATTCCTTTTCCCCTAGCTTCTGGCCTAAAATACATTTTCTGCAATTCGCATATATTACCGTTATACTTATCTAAAGGAGATATACCCGCCCCTCCAAGAATATTTTTCCCATCTGTTACTACAAAATAAACCTTTTTTGGCATATCGTAAGTTTCATACATACAATCCAAAGATTTGTCCTCGTAGGCCGTTCCTACTTTAGGTACTCCCATTTCAATTAGTACAGAACGAATGGCACTAGCAGTTTTAGAATTGTCAGTTGGTTCAATCTTTCGAATAACGATAGTATCTTTACTCACTAATTTATCTATTTTCTATTTTGTTTTTTTCGGTATGAATATACGTATTTAAGTCATTTTAAAGTATGTGAAAGCCAATATTACTTGTCATTATATTTGCACTCCTATTAAACCGTACTTTGATTAAAAAACCAGAATTCGTAAGTATACAAAATCTTGCGGTTTCAAACACCAATACCAAAGGGTTTACATTGCACGCCGACGCTCTATTTAAAAACCCAAATGACCTTGGCGGTACCCTAAAACCAGATGACTTAAAAATCTATATCAATGATCAGGAAGTCGCACAAATAAAATCAGATGAATTCAGTGTTCCTGCAGCAACTAAATTTAATGTACCATTGAATGTTACGATACCAATAGATAGCATAATTAAATTGCGTAATTTAGATGATTGAATTAATAGCCTTTTTAATAGAGAACTTAAAGTGCAATATCTCGGGGAGATTGATTACAATATTCTATGATATAGTTCTTCCTCCACAATTAATAACACATAACTTATTAAAATAAAACTGTAATTGACACAAGACGAAAAATATATACATCGCTGTTTGCAAATTGGAACAAATGGCCTTGGCTCAACGCGTCCTAATCCTATGGTAGGCTCGGTAATTGTCTTAAATAATGAAATCATTGGCGAAGGATTTACAAGTCCTTATGGAGGACCTCATGCCGAGGTTAATGCCATTAATTCAGTAAAGTACAAGGATGCATTGGAAAAAGCTACGCTTTATGTAACGCTTGAACCATGTAGTCATTTCGGAAAAACACCACCCTGCAGCGATTTAATACTAGAAAAAAGAATCCCAAGAATAGTCATAGGATGTATGGACGACAATCCCACAGTGGCAGGAAGAGGTATTGAAAAACTAAAATCTGCCGGATGTGATGTTATGGTTGGCATATTAAATGAAGAATGCAAAAAACATCATAGACGTTTTTTTACATTTGTAAATAAAAAGCGCCCCTACATAATATTAAAGTGGGCAGAAACATCGGACGGATTCATTGCTCCAATAGAAAAAAAAGAACAAAACCCTGTTTGGATAACAAATGGATATTCACGTCAGCTTGTTCATAAATGGCGCGCTGAAGAGCAGGCTATTCTTGTAGGTACTAAAACGGTTATGGCGGATAATCCTAGTTTAACAGTAAGAGATTGGCACGGTAATAACCCAACACGCTATATTCTAGGAACTTCTGATATTAATATGACCGACTTCCAAATTAGAAACAATGAAGCTACTACCGTTTTATTGAACGAGGATATTATTGATTTTAAGCAACCTGTAGCCGCACAAGTTTGCAATTACTTGTTCAACAATGATGTTAATTCTATAATCATCGAGGGCGGCACCACAACCTTACAGAGTTTTATTGATGAAGGCCTATGGGACGAGGCTCGAGTTTTTAAAGGAACGGGAGAGTTTAAAAATGGAACAAAAGCGCCAGAATTCTACGGTAAACTTATTTCATCACATAACTATCTAAACGATACTTTAAAGATTTATGAGCAAAATTAAGAGTATTATTTTCGATTTTGGAGATGTCTTTATCAACTTAGACAAGGATGGTGCCATGACCAATGCACTTCAATTATTTCAAATGGAATATTTTGAAGACGACATCCTTTTAACCAATATAGCTTACGAAACAGGGCAAATTACTACTATCGAATTTATTGACTTCTACAATAATAAATTTAAAAATTTAGACGAAAAAAAGATTGTTGAGGCTTGGAACTATATTTTGAGAGATTTTCCAGAGTATCGTTTAAAATTTTTGAAAGACCTAAAGGAAAAAAAAGATTTTTCATTGATTTTACTTAGTAATACCAATGAACTACATATAGAGTCCGTTAAAAACAACGTGCCATTCTATGAGGAGTTCAAAGCTTGTTTTAATGGTTTTTATTTATCGCATGAAATAAAAAAAAGAAAACCTAATAAAGATATTTTTGAATTTGTCCTCAATGAACATAATTTAATTCCTAAGGAATGTTTGTTCATTGATGATACGTATGAAAACACTAAAAGTGCTAGCCAAATGGGTTTACACGTTTGGAACATTGATGAGCGCACTGAAGATGTTATTCATTTATTTGATATCAAAAAGGACTTATTTTGATGTATTTACTACTAAGTATATTATCCTCAACAGCTATTTTTGTTCTTTTTAAATCATTTGATAAATATGGCGTTAATACATTACATGCCATTGTTGTCAATTATTTAACAGCAGCAGTATGTGGGTTCGTTTTTTCAAAAAGCGAAATAGAGTTCAGCACACTTACTTCAAGCACTTGGTTTATTCCTTCATTAATGTTAGGATTTTTATTTATAACCATGTTTTACGTCATGGCGTTAACAGCTCAAAAAAATGGGCTTTCTGTAGCTTCCGTCGCTAGTAAAATGAGTGTTATAATCCCTATTATCTTCGGAATTACCGTGTTTAAAGAAAGTATAGGACTTGCAAAAAGTATTGGAATATTTCTGGCACTAGTTGCTGTGTATCTCACGTCTACCGCTTCTAAGAAGAAAACAAAAAACAAGCGCTCAATTTTAGTTTTACCCTTTTTAGTATTCTTTGGTTCCGGTGTTGTGGATACCTCTATTAATTACTTTGCACCCGATGATAATATCCCAATATTTTCAGCAACAATATTTGCTATGGCTGCGTTGCTTGGTATACTATTGGTTGCTTTTAAAACTGCAACCCAAAATAAAAGGATTGATGTAAATGTTTTTCCATTTGGAATAGCTTTAGGAGTGGTCAATTACGGCTCTATTTTCTTTCTGCTTAACGCATTACGTATGGACGGAGTAGAAACCTCCTCTATTTTCACTATAAATAACGTCGCCATTGTTGCCCTTTCAACGCTTTGCGGTCTTTTCATTTTTAAAGAGATTATTTCCTTAAAAAATTGGCTAGGTATAGGAATGGCATTAGTCTCAATTATAATAGTATCTTTAAACTAGATGGCAAACGACACGTATAATACTATCAGTAAGCCTTCCAAACAGATTCTGTTTAAAGATAAGAACAGTAAGTTCTATGGGTTTGCATTCCCTTTTAAGTCGGAAGCCGATTTAAAAAGTATTATCTCTAATTTAAAGAAAGAATATCAAAATGCTGGTCATTTCTGTTATGCCTATCAATTAGGAACAGAACAAACAAACTACAAGGTTAATGACGATGGCGAACCTAATAATTCAGCAGGTATGCCAATTTATGGTCAGATTCAATCAAGTGAACTTACCAATATCCTTATTGTAGTCATAAGATATTTTGGCGGTGTTAAATTAGGCGTAAGTGGTTTGATAAATGCTTATCGTACTGCTGCTAAAATGGCCATTGAAGAGAGTGAAATCATAGAAAAGACGATTAACACTAATTATCGACTAAGATTTGAATACAAAAACCTGAGCAAAGTGCTTCGGTTATTAAAGAAAAACAAGGTTGAAATAATAACTCAATCGCTAACCGAACAATGTTTGTTAGAAATATCTGTCAGAAAAGGAAACGCATTAAAGATTTATGAACTTTTCAGTAACTTCTACGGTGTTCAGATAGATGAATTATAACGAATAATTTTGCAGTTTATCTAAAAGATATTTTGGGCATCGCGTTGGTCTGTTTCGTTTCATATCAATAAATGCCAAAATCGTGTTTCCTGTTGCCAATAATTCTCCGTTAATTTTGGATAGTTCGTAATTGAACTCAATTGAAGCAGTAGGCATTTTTTTTAGTGTAGTTTTTACTTTAAGCCTATCATCATAACGTGCTGAATTTTTGTAATTTATACTAAGAGAAATCACCGGAAGCATTATGCCCTCTGCTTCCATCTCGCTATAGCTAAGGCCAAACTCACGTAACCATTCTGTTCTGCCTACCTCAAAATACACAGCATAATTAGCGTGATACACCACTCCCATTTGATCCGTCTCACCATAACGGACCCTTATTTCAGTTTCATTAAATGACATTTAAATGCAGTTTTTTAAGAAAAAATTTGTACTTTTCTTGAGATTTAAACATGGGAAAATATTTCTTAAGAATCAACAATATTTGATTTTTTTTTTAAGAATTTTGTTCACATATTTGCCTTGTTCAAAACATCGGGAGAATTCAATTCTCTTTTTTTTTGCTAATCTAACTAACAATAAAATTCAACTTAACGCATGGAGATAACAGCGCAATCTGTATGGCATAATTGTCTCGCATTTATTAAGGATAATATACAACCTCAGGCCTACAAAACATGGTTTGAGCCTATACAAGCTGTTAAACTTTCTGGGAATGCCTTAAGTATCCAAGTGCCAAGTAAATTTTTCTATGAATGGCTTGAGGAACATTATGTAAAAATTCTCAAAGTTGCCCTTACAAAAGAATTAGGTGAAGATGCAAAATTGGTGTATGTCATTAAAATGGAAAATACTTATGGCAACACACAACCTTTTACAGAAAAAATCCCAAGTACTAACCGTTCTGCGGTTAAATCGCAAGATGTTGATGTACCTTTTGATAACAAAAGCCCAGAACTAAAAAATCCTTTTGTCATTCCAGGGATAAGAAATGTAAAAATTGAGTCTCAGCTTAATCCGAGTTATAGTTTTGAAAATTTCTTAGAAGGTGACTCAAATAGGCTTGCTAGAAATGCTGGTATTGCTGTTGCCAATAAACCAGGTGGAACATCTTTTAATCCACTTTTAATCTTTGGGGGCGTTGGCTTAGGTAAAACACACCTAGCTCATGCTATTGGAGTAGATATTAAAGATAAATATCCCGAAAAGACCGTATTATATATTTCAGCTGAAAAATTTACACAGCAGTATATAGATTCGGTTAAGAAAAATAATAGAAACGATTTTATTCATTTCTATCAAATCATCGATGTTTTAATTATAGATGATGTTCAATTCTTATCTGGAAAAACAGGAACACAAGATGTGTTCTTCCATATTTTCAATCACTTACATCAAAACGGTAAACAGGTAGTCCTCACAAGCGATAAGGCACCCGTTGATATGCAAGATATTGAACAACGCTTATTATCTCGATTTAAATGGGGATTGTCTGCAGAGCTTCAGACTCCAGATTTTGAAACTCGTGTTTCAATATTAAAAAATAAATTATATAGAGATGGCGTTGAAATGCCTGAGGAAATTATTGAATACGTCGCAAAACACATTAAAAGTAACGTTAGGGAACTTGAAGGCGCTATAATTTCTTTAATTGCCCAATCCTCATTCAACAAAAAAGAAATCACAATAGATTTAGCTAAGGATATCGTAGAAAAGTTCGTTAAGAATACCAAACGCGAAGTTTCCATTGATTACATCCAAAAAGTAGTTTCTGATTATTTCCAAATGGATGTCAGCACCTTACAATCTAAAACGCGTAAGCGTCATATAGTTCAAGCGAGACAACTAGCTATGTTCTTTGCCAAAAAGTACACAAAAGCATCTCTGGCAAGTATTGGTTCCCAAATAGGTCAAAGAGATCATGCTACAGTTCTCCATGCCTGCAAAACCGTAGACAACCTCTCCTCTACAGACAAGCAGTTTAGAAAGTATGTAGAAGATTTATCTAAGAAACTCTCTTTATAAATCCTCAAAATCATGACCAAGATTTTAATGGTCTGCTTAGGTAATATTTGTCGTTCACCATTAGCCCATGGGATACTTCAGTCTAAACTAGACGATGATAATTTCTATACAGATTCTGCTGGGACCGCTTCTTATCACATTGGGGAACAACCAGACTACCGCTCAATAAATGTCGCTAAGCTAAAGGGGATTGATATAAGCCAACAAAAGGCAAGACAATTTAAAGCTACAGACTTTGACACCTTCGATATTATATATGCAATGGACCAATCTAACTACTCTAATATTATAGGTTTGGCCAGATCTAATGAAGATATTGATAAGGTAAAGCTATTTCTTGATGAAAATCTAAACGTTCAAAATAAAAATGTTCCCGACCCTTATTACGGAGATATGACCGATTTTGAATTTGTGTTTGACTTGATAGATAAAACTTGCGAAATCATAGTAAAACAACTCTATAAATAACTGGAAATATTTCATTCCATTCCATTTCGTTATTTTTGATATATGGCAACAGATTATGGTAAACTTTTTCTAATTCCTACGCGCTTAGGAGATAACCCTCCTCTAGAAGTACTTCCTATAGCTATAAAAAAGGTTATTGAAGAACTTGATAATTATATCGTTGAAAATGAAAAAACGGCACGTCGATTTATAAAAAGGGTCACACCTAATAAATCTCAGCCCTCGCTCAAAATCAATGTTCTGAATAAATATACCACTGAGGAAGAACGGAATAGTTATTTGGACCCTTGTTTAGCTGGAGAGTCTGTAGGTCTAATCTCCGAAGCTGGTTGCCCAGCTATTGCAGATCCTGGGTCTGATATTGTGAGCTTAGCTCATCAACTTAATATTGAAGTTGTACCCTTGGTAGGGCCATCTTCTATAATTCTAGCCTTAATGGCATCAGGAATGAACGGGCAAAGTTTTACATTTAATGGCTATTTACCTATTGAAAGGAATGAGAGGAAGATTAAACTAAAACAACTTGAACGCTTTTCGCAAGAAAATAATCAGGCACAGATTTTTATTGAAACACCTTATAGAAATATGAAGATGCTTGAAGATATAACCAAGTACCTTAATAATACTACAAGGGTTTGTATAGCTTGTGATCTTACATTACCTACTCAATCTATAAAAACACAAACCATTGAAAATTGGAAACTTAGTAATGAGGACTTTCACAAAAGACCTGCCATATTTATAATACAGAGGGACTAAAGAATAGCTTTAGCTTTTTTCTTAGCAAGTATTCCGGAGGTGTCATATCCGCTAAACTTCTTCATGTAGTATCTTACTGTAGACCCATAAGCATCAGAAAAGTTATGACCTCCATAGCTTCTAAGAAATTTCTTTACGCTTCCGGGACCAGCAAGATGCGCTGCGGCAAGGATTCCGGATTCTGATATTTTTACACCAGATATAACCTTACCTTGAAAGCGTTTAATATCCTTGCGCAAAATCCACTTATTGCGCTCTGCATTGGCTATAAAAGCTTTTTCTTGAAGTTCTGGCGTCTTTAGAAAATAATTAGGGTTGTAGATACCCAATAATTTTAATGTCTCAGATCCAAATTGGTATTTACCAAGGTAACCTAATGTATTCACTGTAAAATAATCACCACGAGATTCTTTAAATCCAAGTGCCTCTTTAAATCCTTCAAAAGATTTACCTAAGTGAGGTGTGAAATCATTAACTTGAGCTGCTTTTTCTGACTCAGAAATCATAGCCAAATCTTCACAAATATTATAATCTAGTTTTAATCCCTTCGTGGAGTATTGTTCTGGGTTTAAAGTAGAATCTGGATATAATGCTAGAGCGATTACTAAGCAGATTGAGAAGGGCCAAATAAAATTCTTAATGCCATTTATTGTCATAATAGCTAATTTTATTAGTAAAACACTTCCCCAAAACAGTTTTACTAAAATCGTGTGCAAAGATACGACATATCAAACCTGTAGGTAATATTGTCGATGAACTACAAAAAACAGCGGTTAAAAGTACAAAAAATGCCATTTGAATGCGCCTGTACTATTGTATTCCAAGGTCGGAAAAGGGACTTTTATTACATTCAAAATGTCTAAAATGGTCCTTAAAAAATTTGAATTTGTTTTAATTCTAGATAAATCAACATCTAAACTTAAAAAATACTGTCGTACTCTATTTTGGTTCGGAAAGGACTGGTCATTTGAGGCTCCTGTTAACATGCCTTTTCCACTATTTCCAAAAGCCAAGTTCAACCAATTTGGGAAAAAATCGGTCTTTAAAAAAGATTCTAGATTTGCACTAAGCCAATAGGTTTGCCCATTATAGTCTTTTAGCAGTTCCTCATAAAGCCCATTTCCAAGAACGCCTGGTCGTTGTTGGGCATAACTAGTTCTATGAAATGAATACTTAAGTGAAATGCGCTGTTCTTCCCAGAGCAACTCCTGACCTATATAAATTCCTGTTCCTAGAGCATTCGCCGCCATATCTGACCAAGAAAAGCCCCATTCTTCAGAAAATCCGTCCATTATTTCAACTGCTGTAAGAAACCCAAGTCCAAGCGTTCCCCCGTACAGTAACTGATCCCGCTTACTAACTCCGGCCCAATTAAGACTGTTCGCACTAAATCGTCCTATTTGATAAGAAGAAAAAACATGACCTAGTTTATCCATTTGTAGCCACTCTTTGGAATCATTAACCGTTTGAAAGCTTGACCTTTCGTAATCAGAATACCACAACTGATCTAGACTAATCAATGTGACCGATGCAAGAGCAACCTCCGAAATAACTACAGCATTTCTTCTGGTTTTGTTTAAAGAATCGCTGGGCTTTAAAAATTTATTTAGTCCTGACTGGCAATCCATGGAACCAGATATCAGCAAAAATGTAATTAAGGTAATTGAAAGCCTCAAGCCTAGCGGTTTATACCTTGTGACGATAAATAGTTCTGATACGCTTTAGCATTTCTATTGTGCGCAGATAGGTTTGTAGCAAATTTGTGATAACCTATTCTAGAAGCATCTGCAGCAAAATAATAGTAGTTATGCTCTTCTGCATTAAGTACCGCCTTAATTGCTGACAAATCGGGCATAGCGATAGGTCCAGGAGGCAAACCTGCATATTTATAAGTGTTGTAAGGCGAATCTATAGTTTTGTGTTTATTTAAAACACGACGAATTACTGTTCCTTGATACTCTGGCAATTGATATGCCGCAAATTTTAGCGTAGGGTCTGCCTGAAGCGGCATGCCGCTTTGTATTCTGTTTAAATAGACGCCTGCAACCCTAGGCTGTTCTTCTGGTTTCTTGGACTCTTCATGAACAATAGATGCAAGAGTTATCACTTCTTGAGGTGACAAACCTATAGCACTAGCTTTATCTAATCGCTCTTTACCCCAAAAACGCTTGTACTCGGTGAGCATTTTATCTCTAAATTGCCTTGCCGTTGTATTCCAGTAAAATTTATAACTATTCGGCAGATACATGCTCAAAGCTGTTTCCTTTTTAAATCCATTCTGCTCTAAAAACGTTTCATCAGACATCTCCTCTAATAAAGATATACTATCCGCTTCTATTTGCACGCTTATTCTTCCGGCTAAGTCTTTTAGACTATTTTGATTGTTAAATGAAGCTACCACTTCTAGACCTTTACCAATTCTTACAGAATTAATTATATCATTGTTGGTCATTCCCTTTTTAATTGCAAATTTACCTGACTTAATATTAGAGGTGTATTTTTTTTGCTTGGCCAAGGCATCGAAGGTTGACATATCCCTTAATAATGGGGAGAGCTGGTCTCTGACATCATTATATACAGCATTTGTGGGAATATAAATGTAAGCAACCTCATTGTTAAAGCTGGTATTAGGCTTAAACATGGCACCGTAGATGTAATATGCCACCGCGCCAAAAACAACTAGGCCAATTAAGGCAACGGCCCAAAGTATCTTTTTTATATACATAGATTTATGTCATTATTTTTTGCAGTAAGTAAACATGGTGATAAGCTTTTCCATCAAAGCGCCAATCTTTCTTAATTCCAACTTCAGTAAAACCCTGTCCCATAAACAACTTTAGACTATTAGAATTATTACAATCAATATTAGCATATAGCTGATGTAAATGAAGCACTTTAAAACTATATTCTGATAAAAGCTCTATCGCTTCAGCTCCAAAACCTTTATTTCTATTTTTAATATCTTTTATAATGATACCAACCCCTGCCCTCTTATTTTTAAAGTCAAAATCAAAAAGATCGATTAAACCCAAGGGTTCATCAGCATTAGAGCAAATAACCAAACGCAGCTGTTTAGCCTCATAAATGTCAGTTTTCGCATGCTCTAGGTATTGCTTTATAACGAATTGTGAATAGGGTGCTTGGGCATCACTTAGTTCCCAAAAACCCATATCGTTTTCAATATCGTAAACCAGATTTAAATCTTCTGGCTCTAAAGCTCTTAGATAAATATGCTCACCTTTTAGACTTACCATTTAACACTCCCCTTAAAGACCAATACTGCCGGACCAATAAGCCAAATATCCTCATAACCATTGTTCGTTGGCCTAAAGACTACTTTTAGCTCTCCGCCTTGAGTTCTAAGTTGTATTGCATTACTCTTTGTTTGTCCAGAACTATGCATAGCCAAAGCAACTGCGGTTACACCAGTACCACAAGACAGGGTTTCATCTTCAACTCCGCGTTCATAAGTGCGGACTCCGAAACGATTTTCAGATAAATTTTCAACAAAATTTATATTAGAACCCTTTTCGCCATAAGGTTCTCCATATCTTATTTGTGCTCCATTTGACTTTACATCAAATTCTCCTAATGATTTTACCATTTCAACATGATGAGGGGAACCCGTATCTAAAAACATGTGAGAGCTGAAAGTGTTAACTTCTCTGACATCTTTCATTTTTAGCCACACAGCACCATTCTCAATTCTTGCTTCATGAACACCATCAATCGCTGAAAATGAGGTGCTTTTGTTAATAATTTCAAGATGTTGTGCGAAAGCCGTTATGCAACGTCCTCCATTACCACACATACTACTTTCACGTCCATCTGCATTGTAATAAACCATTTTAAAATCTGAAATTTCGTCATTTTCCAGAAGTATTAAACCATCAGAACCGATGCCAAATCGTCTGTCACATAGTTCTGCTATGCGTTTGGTATCATTTTTGTCTATAAAATAATGACGATTATCAATTATGATAAAATCGTTTCCTGTACCCTGGTATTTGTAAAATTCAATTGTCATATGTGATGCAAATATAGTGTATTTGGAAATTTTTATAAGGGCCTAAATACCTATAAATAGTGACGTTAAATAGTCGTTAAAATTAATATTGAATTTCAATAAATATCTAAATTTAATCGTTAAATAAAATAAATTAAAACTGTAATTATGAAGAAGATTATAACTTTAGTTTGCGTTTCGGTTTTAGGTGGTTTATTAACACTAGGAGGATACAAATTATTCATAGAAAAAGATGAGCAGGCTGTTGTTTTAGAACAATCTACAGACACTCCCGTCTATGTACCTACCTACTCAAGTCCATCATACAATGTAAGCGCAGACTCACCAAATTTTGTGACTGCCGCAGAAAAATCAATTGATGCTGTTGTACATGTAAAAAATACTGCAATCGTTAGTGCTCCTATGACCATGTACGATTTATTCTCAGGAAGAAACTCTCAAAGAGCACAAGTAGGAACAGGTAGTGGCGTGATAATTTCACCAACAGGTTATATTGTTACAAATTATCACGTTATTAGAGATGCCAATGAAATAAGCATTACCTTGAATAATAACAAAATATTTAATGCTGAACTTATTGGTGCTGATGAGACCACCGATATTGCCCTCATAAAGATTGAAACTGAAGAGGACCTGCCATTCTTAGCTTTTGGCGATTCTGACAATGCAAAAATTGGAGAATGGGTTTTAGCAGTTGGAAATCCATTTAACCTTAATTCAACAGTTACCGCAGGAATTATTAGTGCAAAATCTAGAGACCTCTCAGGACAGAATATCCAGTCTTTTATCCAAACTGACGCTGCTGTAAACCCAGGTAACTCAGGAGGTGCTTTAGTTAACACTAATGGAGATTTAATAGGAATTAATACTGCAATTTCATCTAGAACAGGCTCATATATAGGCTATTCATTCGCAGTACCGAGTAATATCACTAGAAAAATTGTTAACGATATTATGGAGTATGGTAATGTACAAAACGGAATTTTAGGAGTTGTTGGAGGGGCTATTAATAGTAAATTTGCTGAAGCCAATGACTTAGACACAACCCAAGGTTTTTTTGTCAGTGATGTACAAGAAGATACTGGTGCTGAAATGGCAGGGATAAAAAGCGGTGACATTATAAAAAAGATAGATAATATAGAGATCAACAAATTCTCGGATTTATCAGGTTATTTAAAAACCAAAAGCCCAAATGATATTGTGGATGTTACGCTATTAAGGAATGGTGATATCGAAGTAGTGCCTGTCACTTTGCTAAAACCATCGGTAACATTACTTCAGCCAATCGGAGAAGTGAGAAATGCCTCTAAAAAAGATTTAAAACGCTACAATATAGAATACGGTGTAAAGATTTCAGATTTTAATGATGAATATGAACCCTATTTGAAGCGTGACGGTGTTGAAGAAGGCGGCATAATTACAAAAATAAACGGTCAAAAACTATACACAGTGGACGACGTCCAAAATGCACTAAAAACAAGAGATTTTAACAAGCCCATGTTTATTGAGGTTATTACTAAAGATGGTGAAAAACTAATTTATAAATTCTGATAAACGACCTATTTTTCGGTCATATAGAAACCCTTTGAAGTCAATTCTTTAAAGGGTTTTTATTTTCGACCAAATGCATTACGAAAACGTTTGAAATATATTACTTTTGCGCCGAATTATTAAACAAATACACCTAGAACAATGGGTCAAAACGACACTTACGAAAAAGAATTAGCCTTTCAAGCAGATAGACGCAGGGCAACGGTTGAGTTTATCAAAATCGTCAGCGATTTATGGTACGACAAATCTATAGAGCTAGTTCTATTTAGGAACCAACTTATTGATAGAAATGTAAGTGAAATTCTTAACCTGCATGAGTATGCCGGTGAGTTTGTTCAGAAACCTATTTCTATTTTTGATTCTGTTGAAATTGCACAAGCTATAATCGATTTAAACCTACCTCCTGCTAAACTAGATATTGGTAAACTCACTTATGAGTATCATGTTGAAGACCAAAAATATAATAACGCTACTCAATTTGTTGCAGCTAAACTAGGTGATGCTAAAAACAACAAGAGTGTAGAACCTAAAGATGTTGTGCTATATGGGTTTGGACGAATAGGTAGACTTGTAGCTCGCGAATTAATGACAAGAACTGGTTCTGGCAGCCAACTAAGGCTTAGAGCTATTGTCACAAGGGGAGCTATTGATGAAACTGTATTAGAGAAAAGAGCCTCTTTACTAAGAAACGACTCCGTTCATGGTGATTTTTCTGGCATGGTTGCTATTGATGCCAAAAATGAAGCTCTAATAATCAATGGAACTACCGTAAAAGTTATTTCTTCTAATGCGCCAGAAGATATCGACTACACAAAATATGGCATAAAAAATGCTTTGGTCATTGATAATACAGGAGCTTTTAGGGACAAAGAAAATTTGAACAGACACTTAAAATCAGAAGGAATTGATAAAGTCTTATTAACAGCTCCGGGTAAAGGAGTTCCTAATATTGTACATGGTGTTAACCATTTAGAAAATGACCCAGACAAGGTTAAAATATTTTCTGCAGCTTCTTGCACTACAAACGCCATCACACCAATATTAAAAGCAGTAGAGGATTCATTTGGAATTAAATCTGGACATTTAGAAACCATCCATGCTTATACAAATGATCAAAATTTAGTTGACAACTTCCATAAAAAATACAGAAGGGGACGTGCTGCTGGCCTCAATATGGTAATAACAGAAACAGGTGCTGGCCAAGCTGTTAGTAAAGCCCTTCCGTCTTTAGATGGAAAACTTACATCCAACGCGATACGAGTACCAGTCCCAAATGGATCGTTAGCGATTTTAAATTTAGAATTAGATAAGAAGACTAGTGTAGAAAGCATGAATACCATAATGAAAAAATATGCACTAGAAGGGAGTTTAGTAGAACAGATAAAGTATGAAATGAGCGACGAACTTGTATCTAGTGATATTGTAGGAAGCTCAGCACCATCTATTTACGACAGTAAGGCAACTATAGTGAGACCAGATGGTAAGAATGTGATTCTTTACATTTGGTATGATAATGAATATGGTTATAGTCATCAAGTTATTCGTCTGGCAAAATATATTGCCAAAGTAAGACGCTTCGCCTACTATTAGAACATCCAAAACTTATAGAAACAACGTATATAAAATAGCCTCTCAATTTGTGGGGCTATTTGTTTACATCTATATCTTGATTCCTGTTTGAAAATTATTATCTTGGCAATCACTTTTATTACAACCACTAAACCAAAAAATCGATGAATTCCGCTTTAAAAATTGGTCTAATCATAATCCTAGCCTTAAACTTTCAATTTATAGAAGCACAGGCTAAAGAAGAAAAAAAAGAGGATAAGCTTTCCTTAAATAGCGGAACAATAGACAATCAATTTGAATATGTCATTCAGCGCTCAAATCGCTACCAAGAATTTAAGGTTGTTAAACAAACTTGGCTATACGCACTTAAGGCACACACCTTAGATTCTTTAAAGGCATTACATAAAGAATTATCCGATACCCAAGCTATCGTTGATGGTCAAGCTTCTAATATTGAAACATTACAAACTAATTTGGCAAATACCCAAACCACTTTAGAAGAAACAGAAGAAGAAAAAAATAACATGATGCTTTTTGGTGTTCAAATGGGCAAAACCAACTACAATATTCTAATGTGGAGCATCATAGCTGCATTACTATCGCTTTTACTTTTTTTCATTTATAAATTTAAAAATAGTAATGCCCTAACTCGTGAAGCCAAACTTAAGTTAGATGAAGTTGAAACCGAATTTGAAGAGCACAGGCGTACAGCTCTAGAGCGCGAACAAAAGGTAAGACGTCAACTTCAGGATGAATTAAACAAGAACAAGGCTAAGAGCTAATATTCTTCCACAGAAAGTCATTGACTTATTTTATACCAATGACGAATAACAATAAAAAGTATTTAATAGTTCTTTATTGTAAAACCAAAGGTTAAGAAGGTATCATTTTGAGCTTGATTTTCTATAACAATACTCTCAAACGTATGGATATAGTTAATCTTAAAGTTTAAAAAGTCAAAAATCGGAAGTTCAATACCAAAATCTGTTTGCCAACGATAGTTATTAGAATGTTCTAAAGATGGTTGGTAATAACTTTCATGAGTAAGAATCAATTTATCCTTAAAAATCTGATACTTCCCGTTAAACCATAGTGTTGCCCTCATGGTGTTAATGGCATTTTTACCGTCATATTCAGATATATTGAAGTTGGTTTCATTAAACCGTGTTTGCTCGTATTCACTAGACAATGCTACTTTGAGCCAATTCTTTTTAGTATTTAATATTTGATAGGTTAATCCAACACCAAAAAGAGATCTTAAATCAATTTCTCGTCTAAAGTTTGTACTTATAAAGCCTAAAGCTAAAGGATATAGTTTGCGCTCCGGATTGAGATATAAAAAATTTAAGCTCAATATATCTTCATCTGCCTTTTCACGGCCAAACTCTTGATAGATGTAAGAGTTTTTTGTTTTAAATACCCAATTGTTCAATGGCTTAAAGCTTACTTCCGACTTGGCTCTAAAAATCACCGTTTCTACATTACCTCCTTGAAAAAAACCTGTTAATGAAAGATTAGCTTTTAATTTTAAAGAGTCGCTTTCATTAATTTGTGCCACAAGTAAAGTTGGAAAAAACAATAACAGCAACAACTTCTTTTTCATAATTTCAGTACTAAAAATAATTACTTTTTTAAAGGGCGCAAGATAAAAATTTCTGTGTATTACATCTATCCATACTTAGATAAAGAAATTGTAACTTTGAATAATCGGACAATCCACAGCGAATGAAATTCAGATTTATATACCTTCTATTAGCGCTAATTGGATTAATAGCTACGTGGTACTTTAATTTTCAATTTTACGCAACAGCAAATGATACATCAATTATCAATTTTATAAACCAAACGGTTACCACAATTCCAGCAAAATCTATTTCTGCGGACATATCGGTAGTGGCTACCACGTTTTTGATTTGGATGGTGCACGAATCGCTAAGACTGAAAATAAAGTATTGGTGGATTATTATTCCATTAACATTTTTGGTTGCTTTAGCTTGTAGTTTTCCTGTGTTTCTTTTTATGCGTGATAGGCATTTGGAGCGCCTATCAAAAACCGAAGGTCATGATATCTATAATTAATGAACTTTACTGTCAAAAAAAATAATTTTAATCAATGAAACTCAAACTAACTGCAATTCTTATATTATTATCTCTCATCGTATCTTCTCAAGAATTAAACTGCTGTAATACAGAAGACGAGGTAAAATCAATGATTGAAGGGAATTGGATGCTAAAAAATGTAGAGCATATTAGCAATTTTGAATATTCTTTTTTAGAAAATATAGCTATATGCATTATAAAACAAGAATTCAACATCGACTCCGAAAATAAGGCCGTCATTAACCACAAAACCGATTTAAAAATATCTAAAGATGAAATTGGATATATCCTAGAGTGGAACTCGGATATTTTTCGTTGGAATGCAAGAATCGTAAAACTAAAATCACGCAAAATGGTTATCGAAATAAATGGTTCACAAATAGAATTCAAAAAAATAGGGACAAAAGCGTAAATACAAATTCTGTAGAATTTAATTAAAGTTATCTTTACCCAGATTTAGTTTGTATGCGCATAGATATTATAACCGTTCTTCCAGAGCTTTTAAAAAGTCCATTCGAAGCTTCTATTCTAAAAAGAGCTATCGATGCTAATTTAGTGCAAGTACATTTTCATAATTTAAGAGATTACACAACAGACAACTACAAATCGGTTGATGACTATCAATTTGGAGGAGGTGCTGGTATGGTAATGATGATCGAGCCAATCGATAAGTGTATTTCTAAACTCAAAAGTGAGAGACAATACGATGAAATAATTTACATGACGCCAGATGGTGAAAGGTTAGAACAAAAGTTGGCTAATCAGATTTCGCTCAAAGAAAATATCATAATCCTCTGTGGTCATTATAAAGGTGTAGATCAACGGGTTAGAGATAAATTTATAACTAAAGAAATCTCAATTGGAGACTACGTTCTATCCGGAGGAGAACTAGGTGCAGCTGTATTGTGTGACGCTGTTATACGACTAATTCCTGGTGTTTTGGGTAATGAGACATCAGCCTTAACGGATTCTTTCCAAGACAACCTATTGGCTCCTCCTATCTACACGAGGCCTCGCGAATATAAAGGAATGAAAGTTCCTGAGGTTCTATTTAGCGGTAATTTCCCTAAAATTGAGAAATGGCGTGAGGAGCAAGCAATGGCGCGAACTAAAGAGCTAAGACCAGATTTACTCAAGGAGTAAAAAACTTAGAGTTTTTTTCTTTTAACTTTTAACTTTTTAGCTATCTTTGCACGCACTTTTAGATTAACCTCTGGCGAGAATCGTGAATGTTGGTTTAAAACAACCACTAATTAAGAAAAAATGAATTCTTTAGTAAAATTTGTACAAGACGAATTTGTAACAAAAAAAGACTTTCCAGAATTTAGTGCTGGAGATACTATTACAGTATATTACGAAATTAAAGAGGGCAGTAAAACACGTACACAGTTTTTTAAAGGTGTAGTTTTACAGCGAAAAGGTTCTGGAACATCGGAAACCTTCACAATCCGCAAAATGTCGGGAACTATTGGTGTAGAGCGTATATTTCCTGTGAATTTGCCAGCGCTGCAAAAAGTCGAAGTAAATAAACGAGGTAAAGTTAGAAGAGCTCGTATATTCTACTTTAGGGGATTAACTGGTAAAAAAGCAAGAATAAAAGAAGTGAGAAGGTAATAAATCTCAGATTTAAAATAAGAAGACCTTCATTTTTGAAGGTCTTTTTGTTTATTAACTTTTGTTAATATCTCTGGTGCATAAGATGTGGATATCTTAGTCGTAGAAATATTTCATTAGTGCTAATAAAAATTTACTTTAGTGGAAGATTTAATAACAAACAGTGTTTGGTTTTAAAGTTTTCTTTGAATTTATGTTAAATCTTTACAAAGAATGTTCTTTATATATTTAGATTATTTTTTGAGGTCGATAAGCGAGCTTGTGTAGGCGAGTAAGCAAGTTGATCAAGAAATTTTAGAGTTATGGTATGCCTTCGGTAGACCATTAGTTTTAAAACGGAAAGCCTGGAAAAAGTAGCATAATCGAAAGTGATTGCGAAAAGGATAGGCAATGCAGTAAAACGAGTTATTCACGAAAGTGAGTGACTTAAATTAAAGCATCAAGAAAAGTAATCTCAATGGATTTAGTTTCGTCAGGTCAATACATTTTGAAAGAAGAGATTAAGTCCAAATTGAAGTAGAAAACTTTGAACTGAAAAGGATGACAACAATTGTTGTGCAGCTGAGTTAGCGGAAGCTAAATAGGTCATGTGAGTACTGCTTCAATGAAAGCCATGTCAGCGCAGTCTAACTGTTGTGATATGGCTTTTTTTTAGGGCTTAACCATTTTTGGGTATGTGTCTTTTACTTTAAGATATGAATGAGATTAAACTTACGTTAAAAGCAGTGAATTAAATTTTGACCTTTCATAAATTAGCAAAAAAATTATGAATGGTTAAATTCATTTCAAGCAGTGTCTTTATTTTTCTAATATTTTCGGGTTCTATTCTCGCCCAAGAAAAGTTCACATTTAGCGGTACGGTTTTAGACAATCAAAGTAATGAAACTTTAATAGGTGTTAATATTGTCATTCCAGAATTAGGATCCGGAACCATGACCAATGAATATGGCTTTTTCTCAATAACTCTTCCAGAAGGCACCTATAAAATTCAAATCAGCTATTTAGGGTTTAAAACCGTGTTAGAAACCATTGAATTAAACCAAAATATATCTAAGACATATAAACTAGACGAAGCAGCAGAAAGTTTAGATGAAGTTTTAATCAAAGAAGATGTAGAGCGATTGAATATTAAAAAGCCTCAAATGAGTGTTAATGCACTCTCCATACAAACTATAAAAAATATGCCTGTTGTTCTGGGAGAAGTAGATGTTATCAAGTCCATAACTTTACTGCCTGGCGTCACCAATGCAGGCGAAGGATCCTCAGGTTTTAACGTAAGAGGTGGTGCAGCAGATCAAAACTTAATTCTGTTAGATGAAGCCATCATTTTTAACTCTTCACATTTATTCGGTTTCTTTTCAGTGTTTAATCCAGATGCTATAAAAGATTTGAAATTATACAAAGGAGGCATACCTGCTAAATATGGCGGACGTGTTTCATCCGTACTAGATATCTATCAAAAAGAAGGGAATAGTAACCAGTTTAAAATGAATGGTGGGATAGGCCTTGTTTCCAGTAGATTACTTGCAGAGGGTCCTGTAAAAAAAGAAAAAGGATCTTTTCTCTTCGGTGGTCGTAGCAGCTATGCACATTTATTTTTACCACTCTTCGATTTAGATAATGTTGCTTACTTCTATGATTTAAATACGAAATTGAGTTACAAACTCAATGAAAGAAATAGTATTTTCCTCTCAGGATACTTCGGTAGAGATGTATTCAGTATTCAAGATAGTTTTGAAAACACTTATGGAAACTCTGTAATAAATTTTAGATGGAATCATTTATTTTCTGATAAACTGTTTTCTAATTTATCATTGATTTACTCTGATTATTACTACGGTCTAGACCTTAACTTCGTAGGGTTTGAATGGGAATCTGGTATAAGAAATTTTAATGCTAAATATGATTTTAAACATTACATAAGTAATAATTTTAAATTAGAATACGGATTAAATAGTATCTATTACAAATTTAATCCGGGAGAAATCAATCCTAATACACCAGATTCTGGTATAAATCCGTTTAAACTAACTGATAAATACGCATTTGAAAACGCCATTTACATTGATGCAGAGCATAAATTGTCTAATAGACTGTCAGTTAGCTATGGGGCAAGACTAAGTGTTTTTCATCGTTTAGGACAAGATGAATTAAATATTTACGACAATGACAATCCTGTAATTTTTAATGAAACTCTTGGTGTTTACCAAAAAGCAGAACCCATTGGCACAGAGGGTTTTAAACGAAGTGATGTTATTGAGTCCTTTGCTAATATTGAACCAAGACTTGCTGTAGCTTATCAATTAAATGACAAATCATCCATTAAGGCAAGTTACAACCGCATGGCTCAATACCTACATTTATTATCAAATACAAATTCACCAACACCACTAGATGTTTGGACACCTAGCGGAAGTTATATTGAGCCTCAGTTGCTCGATCAAATCGCTCTTGGATATTTTAGAACTTTTAAAGACAACGAATTTTCATTAGAAGTTGAGACCTTTTTTAAAACTATACAAAATCGAATTGACTACATTGACGGTGCAGATTTAATTGCTAATAATGCCATAGAACAAGTCATCTTAAATGGAGAAGCTAGAGCATATGGACTAGAAATACTCTTTAGAAAAAATGAGGGAAGGTTTAAAGGTTGGCTGTCGTACACCCTTTCTAAATCAGAACAACGCACACCAGGCCGCACACCTATTGAACCTGGAATTAATAATGGTGAATGGTACAGAACCCCTTTCGACAAAACACATGATATTTCCATTACGGCTACTTATGAGTTGAACAAAAAATGGACCATAAACTCAAACTTCCTCTTCCAAACAGGTTTACCTGGTACGTTTCCCAACGGGCAGTATGAGTATAATGGTATAGTAGTTCCAAGTTTTGAAGCAAGAAACTCAAGTAGACTTCCTGCTTACCACAGGTTAGATATTTCAGCAAACTACAATCCAAATCCTAATAGTCAAAAAAAGTTTAAAGGAGAATGGGTATTTGGAATATATAATATTTACAATAGAAGAAATGCTGTGAATATTCAATTTAGGGAAAATCGTATGACAGGTGTTAATGAGGCAACAAGATTAGCTATTTTCGGTATTGTACCCTCAGTATCTTATAATTTTAAATTTTAAATTATGCACAAGTTTATAAGAATTTGTTTAATGGCATTTTTAATTTATAGCTGTGAAGATGTTATTGATATTGAACTAAATGAAGCTCCGCCGCGTTTAGTAATTGACGCATCAATTAGTTGGTTTAAAAATACTACTGGCAACGAGCAAAGTATTCGATTAAGCTTAACTGCGCCATTTTTCAATGATTCTGTGCCTCCCGCAAACGGTGCAACAGTAACGATTGCCGATTCTAGTGGAAATATTTATGATTTTATTGAAGATGGCAATACAGGTATCTACAGAACAACCAACTTTGTCCCAATAATTGACGAAACTTACACACTTACAGTAATTTACGAAGGAGAAGAATATACTGGCGAAGAATCACTTAAATCGGTAGTTCCAATTGACTTTGTTGAACAAAATAATGATGGTGGTTTCTCAGGTGAAGATATTGAGCTTAAAGCGTTTTACACCGACCCTGCAGGCATTGAGAATTTTTATTTTTTTGAATTTTTAAGCGATATCGCTGTAGTGCCTACTTTAGAAGTCTATGAAGATAGATTTACAGATGGTAACCAAATATTTGGGTTTTATACTGAAGAAGATTTAGAAGCAGGTGATATTGTCACTATAAGAAACTATGGAGTCTCCAGTACATTTTACCAATTCATGTTTATTTTACTTCAGCAAGGAAGTGATGAATCTGGTGGTCCATTTGAAACACAACCAGCAACGGTCAGAGGCAATTGTATTAATGAGACCAACCCAGAAAACTTTCCTTTCGGTTACTTTAGAGTTTCGGAAGTAGATGAGGTAATATACACCGTGTTATAAGTACATTGCTGATAACCTTAGTAATTCAATTGTTGTAATTATACCTACCTTTATCTCATGACTTTTATTAAAACAACAGAACAAGATTCTTATTACGACAATCTAGAAAATATGTCCATTAATCAGATTGTAACTAAAATCAATGACGAAGATAAAACAGTTCCTCTAGCTGTTGAAAAGGCAATACCTAATATAGAAGCTTTAATTTGTGAGGTAGTTAACAAACTTAAAAATGGCGGAAGGTTATTTTATATGGGTGCAGGGACAAGTGGGAGATTAGGTATTTTAGACGCATCCGAATGTCCACCAACTTTTGGAGTGCCTCATAATTTAGTTATTGGATTAATTGCTGGAGGAGATTCCGCCATTAGAAAAGCAGTTGAGCATGCTGAGGACTCGACAACGCAAGGTTGGGAAGATTTAAAAAATTATGATGTTTCATCAAAAGATATTGTAATAGGTATTGCAGCTTCCGGAACAACACCTTATGTTGTCCATGCACTCAAGCGCTGCAATAATGAAGGTATTTCAACGGGCTGTATTACTTGTAATACTAAAAGTCCTTTAGACCTTACTGCAAGATTTCCAATCGTAATTAACGTAGGACCAGAATTTTTAACTGGTAGCTCACGGATGAAAGCCGGCACTGCTCAAAAACTTGTTTTAAATATGATTACTACTACTACCATGATTCAGCTTGGACGAGTCAAAGGGAATAAGATGGTAGACATGCAGTTGAGCAATAATAAATTGGTTGATAGAGGTGTAAGAATGATTATGAAAGAACTAAGTATATCAAAAGATGAAGCAGAAAAACTACTAAGACAACATAAAAGCGTGCGAAAAAGTATTGACCATGGAAAACGATAATAAAACCGACAAAGAGTTATTAGGTAAAGGTCTGAAGAGAATGGGCGTTTGCCTTTTATTTATGTTTTTGGGTCCAACAGCACTTCATTTAGCCTTTAGTAATGATGAAAAACCCCTCTATATACCTTTATTAATTTTCGCTTTAATGCTTTGTGTTCTAGCCATCGTGTTTCTCTTTCTTGGGATCAATACGATAATGAATAGTATATTCAAAAAAAAGTAAGTAGGACTTGTAGAAAACAAAAAAAAGCCCTTTGCATTAAGCAAAGGGCTTTCAAAAAAGGCGGCGACCTACTCTCCCACAAGTAAGCAGTACCATCGGCGCTAA
>NZ_JAGEVF010000008.1 GCF_017581965.1 Winogradskyella pelagia | reverse complement strand
TTAGCGCCGATGGTACTGCTTACTTGTGGGAGAGTAGGTCGCCGCCTTTTTTGAAAGCCCTTTGCTTAATGCAAAGGGCTTTTTTTTGTTTTCTAAAAGTCCTACTTACTTTCCAATCTACTTATATAGACTTTAGGTTACACCTAGGAAAACTCTTACTAATAGTGATTTTATTATCATTTAATATTTCTCTAACCGACAGATTGAATTCTGAAGTTTATTTTGGTATATTCCCTTAGATATTTAACTGATTCAGTTCAATAGATAAATAGCAAGAGTTTTCAAATAATATAAAAGTTTCTTCAATGAATAAGGCTGTATATATTGCCTCGAACGATTCGGATAGTGGAAAATCGATTCTTACCATTGGTTTAATGAACGCACTCTTAAGACATAAACCTAAAGTGGGATATTTTCGTCCTATAATCGATGAGATTAAAGAAGGTAAAAGAGATAATCATATCAACACAATCTTGTCTTATTTTACAGTTGATATGGACTATACGGATGCCTATGGTTGTTCAATAACGGATGTAGTAAAGCAATGGAATACTAACAATAGGGAGGTGGTTCTAGAAACTATAATATCAAAATACAAAAGGCTTGAGGCTAGATTTGATTTTGTTATTGTAGAGGGAAGTGATTTTTCGCACTTCAGCTCTATTATAGAATTAGACCTAAATATCGTAATAGCTAAAAACTTAGGAATACCAGTTTTAATTATCTCGGGAGCTCTGAATAAAACTACGGATAGTTTTGTGGATAGCCTTTATTTAACCTATGATTCGTTCATACAAAAAGATGTTAATGTTATTTCTGTTATTGCTAATAAAGTAGAGAATATTAGGACTGCTACTTTAAGAGAAAAGCTGAATGGAATTCTTCCAAATTCTTTAAGTGTAGATGTTATTCCAGTTAATGAAAAGTTGAAGAATCCAACAATGAAGGAACTTTCGAACTATATAAAAGCAGAAGTGCTTTTTGGTGCTGATTTACTTGATAGGTCAACGGGAGACGTAGAGATTGGTGCAATGCAGTTACAACATTTTTTAGAACATTTAAATGAAGATGCGGTAATTGTTACACCTACTGACCGTGTGGATATTTTAATGGGTAGTCTTCAAGCTAATATTTCTGCCAACTATCCAACCCTGGCTGGGATTGTCCTTAGTGGTGATATGAAATTATCTGAATCTGTTGTTAGGCTTATTGACGGATTAGAGAAAATAATTCCAATTGTAAGTGTCAAAGAGCCAACTTTCAATATTGCATCTCAATTAGCTAATGTTCGTTCCCACATTTACGCAAGCAATATAGAAAAGATAAGAATCTCAATAGATATGTTTGAAACTTATGTTGATGTAGAGAAACTCATGAAACATCTTGAGTCTTATGAGATTAACAAAGCAATGACCCCTCGAATGTTTCAATATTATTTGATGCAAAGAGCCATGAAACAACGTAAACATATTGTACTTCCAGAGGGAAATGACGATAGAATATTGATGGCCGCTTCTAAATTGCAGGAGCTTGATATTCTTGATATGACAATATTAGGAGATATTCAAAAAGTCACTTCTTCAATAGAGCGATTGAATATTCCTTTCAATTTTGATAAAACTCCGATTGTCAACCCAAATGATTCTGAAAAATTGCAGGATTTCACAGAAACACTTTACAACCTCAGGAAACATAAAGGTTTAACTCATGCAACCGCGGAGGATCTTATGAGAGATGTATCGTATTTTGGTACGATGATGGTATATAAAGGTATTGCAGATGGAATGGTTTCTGGGGCTGCCCATACCACACAACATACTATTAGACCAGCTCTTCAATTTATAAAAACCAAACCGGGTTTCTCGGTTGTTTCGTCTGTCTTTTTTATGTGCTTAGAAGACAGGGTAAGTGTATTCGGGGATTGTGCTATAAATCCAAATCCAACGGCAGAGCAACTTTCCGAGATTGCCATTGCTTCTGCAGATTCTAGTATTGCATTTGGGATAGAACCGAAAATTGCAATGTTATCTTATTCTTCTGGAATCTCGGGAAAGGGTGAGGATGTAAATACAGTTAAGAAAGCAACGACAATTGTTAAAGAAAAACGTCCCGAATTAAAAATTGAGGGACCTATTCAATATGATGCTGCAGTGGATCCAATTATAGGTCAAAAGAAGTTACCAAACTCTGAAGTTGCCGGTCAGGCGAGTGTTTTAATTTTTCCTGATTTGAATACAGGCAATAATACATATAAGGCAGTACAGCGTGAAACGGGTGCGTTAGCCATTGGGCCAATGTTACAAGGGCTAAATAAGCCCATTAACGACCTGAGCAGGGGATGCTCTGTGAATGATATATTAAATACTGTAATTGTTACGGCCATTCAGGCTCAAGAGTAAACTTAATAAATGAAAGTATTAGTCTTAAATACAGGTAGTTCTTCCGTGAAGTACCAATTGTTTAAAATGCCAGAGGAACTGGTTCTTTGTTCGGGTACAATAGAGCGGATTGGGGATACAGAAGCAAGAATCCGGCACAATTCTTCAAAATGTAGTGTTGATAAACCACTTACGATACCAACGCATAAGTTTGCTCTAAAATATATTGTTGGTTTATTGCTGGATAAGGACAAGGGTGAAGTACAATCAATTGAAGAGATTGAAGCTGTCGGTCATCGGGTAGTACATGGAGGTCATACGTTTAAATCTACAGTTGAAATTACTTCCGAAGTAAAATCAAAAATAAAAGAATTATTCACTTTAGCACCGCTGCACAATCCTTCTAATTTAGAGGGAATTAATGTTGCCGAGTCCATTTTTAAAAAGGCTAAACAAGCTGCGATATTCGATACTTCCTTTCATCAGACTATACCTTTGAAAGCTTACAAGTATGCTATACCGAATGAATTTTTGGATAATCATCACATAAGGTTATTTGGTTTTCATGGTACAAGCCATAAATATGTTTCCCAAAAAGCGATTGATTATTTAGATAATAAAAAAGCTAAAATTATATCTATACATTTAGGAAATGGTTGTAGCATATCTGCGATAAGAAATGGAGAGAGTAAGGACCATAGTTTAGGGTTTTCACCGTTTAATGGTTTAATTATGGGTACGCGCTCTGGCGATATTGATCACACATTAATTTTTTATTTGGTGAATACTTTAAATTACGAGCTAGATGAAGTTAAGAGTATTTTGCAATCAAAAAGTGGAATGCTTGGCCTAACTGGTTTTAACGATTTACGTGATATAATAGCTGAAGCAAAAAGAGGAAATAAGAAATGTAAACTTGCCCTAGAAATGAATGCCTATAGAATTAAGAAATATATAGGTTCCTACGTTGCGGCAATGAACGGATTAGATTGTATTATTTTTACTGCAGGAATTGGAGAGAACTCTAAATTAATACGAGAAATGGTGTGTTCTGAAATGGATATTTTCGGGATTGAATTAGATGAAGAAAAGAATAATAAATCGAAATCTGGGATATTGGAGATTAATAAGAATAACTCTAAAGTTAAAATTTTAGTTATACCAACTAATGAAGAATTGGAGATAGCCAGACAAACTTTTGACCTATTTAAATAATCAATAGGCAAAAAAAAACCGAGTAATTTTACTCAGTTTTTTATTTTATAGTCGTGACGAACTTAGTTCTTAATAACTCCTCTTGAGATTACTATTTTTTGTATCTCAGAAGTACCCTCATAGATTTGAGTAATTTTAGCATCTCTCATTAAGCGCTCAACGTGGTATTCCTTCACAAAGCCGTTTCCGCCATGAATCTGCACAGCTTCAACCGTCTGTTCCATTGCTACTTTAGAAGCGTATAGTTTAGCCATTGCGCTAGACATGTCGTGATTAAGACCTTTATCCTTTTCCCAAGCGGCTTTCATCACAAGGTGACGTGCTGCCTCAATTTCAGTATACATATCTGCCAATTTAAAGGCAATGGCTTGGTGATTGCATATCTCCGTACCAAACGCTTTTCTCACTTTAGAATAGTCTAAAGCAAGTTCATAAGCGCCAGAAGCAATTCCCAGAGCTTGTGAAGCAATTCCAATTCGTCCACCAGATAATGTTTTCATTGCGAATTTAAAACCAAATCCATCTTCACCTATCCTATTTTCTTTAGGTACCTTGACGTCATTAAATTGAAGGGTATGTGTGTCGCTGCCTCTAATACCCAATTTATCTTCTTTTGGACCAATGTCAAAGCCTTCCATTCCTTTTTCAACAATAAAAGCATTGATTCCTCGGTGTCCTTTCTCTCTATCCGTTTGAGCAATGACTAAATAAACATCTGATCTTCCACCATTAGTTATCCAGTTTTTAGTACCATTAATAACGTAGTGGTCTCCCATATCAATCGCTGTAGTGCGCTGCGAAGTTGCATCGCTTCCCGCTTCAGGTTCACTCAAACAAAATGCACCAACAAATTCACCTGTTGCCAATTTCGTTAGATACTTTTGCTTTTGTTCTTCTGTACCATACTTTTCGATGCCATAGCATACTAATGAATTGTTTACAGATACTATAACTGAAGCCGAGGCATCAATTTTTGACAGTTCTTCCATTATGAGGACATATGAAATAGTGTCCATTCCACTCCCTCCATATTTTGGGTCAACCATTATTCCCATAAACCCAAGTTCTCCCATTTTTTTAACCAGCTCATCGGGAAAGATTTGTTTTTCATCACGTTCAATCACTCCTGGTAGTAATTCGGTTTTGGCGAAATCTCGTGCTGCATCCCGAATCATCAAATGCTCTTCTGTTAGGCTAAAGTCCATAAAATTATCTGATTATTAATTCAATAAAATTTTCGTGCAAAGATAACTGTTTATTGTCTTATTTTCAATACAGAATAGTATTTTTACTAATATGACAAAAACAAGCTTTAATGTTATTGGCGTAATGTCTGGCACATCTCTAGACGGAATAGATTTAGCATTTTGTACTTTCAATAAAAGTGAAAAATGGGAATTTAAAATTCATTGTGCTGAAACCGTTTCATATGATGGGAGATGGCTCAAATTGTTGCGAAATGCTCTAAATCTTAACACGGATGAATTGCAATTATTGGATTTGGAGTATTCCCAGTTTTTAGGAAAGATTGTAGATGCATTTATTTTAAAAAACAAAATTTCTAATATAGACTTTGTCGCATCGCATGGACATACGGTTTTGCATCGGCCAGATTTAGGATATACGTATCAAATTGGCAATAGGCAAGAGTTGGCTGATCAATGTAAAATTAAAGTAATATGCGATTTTAGAGTTGAAGATGTTGAGCTCGGTGGGCAAGGAGCACCATTGGTTCCGATCGGTGACAAATTATTATTTGATACTTACGACTATTGCGTTAATCTGGGAGGTTTTGCCAATGTATCCTATGATATGTTGGGCGAAAGATTAGCTTTTGATATTTGTCCAGCAAATTTAGTTTTAAACCATTTTATGTCAGTTTTTAATTTAGATTTTGATAATCGAGGTCAACTCGCTGCATCAGGCTGTGTCGATGAGAATTTACTAGAAGAATTGAATGCCATCTCGTATTATAGCGTATTACCTCCAAAATCTTTGGGTTTAGAATGGGTGCAAGATGTTTTTTTTCCGGTAATTAAGGGATATGACATCAGTACTAAAGACGTATTAAGAACTTTAGTGGAGCATATTGCATATCAAATTTCTCGTGTTATCAAGGAAGAAAATACTAAAACACTTGTTACTGGAGGTGGCGCTTTCAATGATTTTCTCATTTCTAGAATTGAAGCACGTTCTAAGTCAAAAGTGATTCTGCCTCAGCCAAAATTAATTGAGTTTAAAGAAGCTTTGATTTTTGCATTTTTAGCTGTTTTGAGAGAAAGAAACGAAGTTAATTGTCTGAAAAGTGTAACAGGAGCTACTAGAAATCACAGTTCGGGCAAGGTTTTTCAGCCAAATTTTAAAATTAATAATTAATTCACTTTTTAGGAATTAGAGTTTTTTATCTTTGTTTACACTAATTAAAAAATCAAGATTGATAAAAAAGCTGGCCGATAAGAGCATGTTAAAGTCATTAAAATTACAATTTTATTTTTTTAAGAATACATTGCTCTCAAAATTAGATATAGATTTAATACTTCTATCTTAAAATTTAAGGCTGTTTTGATTTTTGAAATAGCCTATCGTATCCAACTTTAAACTAAATAAATTCTAAACTTATATATGGAAACCGTCATTATTCTTGTGTTTGTTTTTGGGTATCTAGCCATAACTCTAGAGCACAATATAAAAATCGATAAGTTAATCCCTGCATTAGTGATGATGGCCATAAGTTGGGCTTTAATTGCGTTAGGAATCGATGATTTTACGCAATGGTTTGATTCTGCCCAACATAATTTAATGGATAATTTCGGTTTATTAGATCATGAAGAAAAGATGCATCTGATGGAAGAAACACTCTTACATCATTTGGGTAAAACAGCAGAGATATTAGTGTTTTTGCTTGGGGCAATGACCATTGTTGAAATTATCGATTATTTCGATGGCTTTTCTACTATTAAATCAGCAGTTAATTTTAATAGCAGAAAAAAGTTACTTTGGATGTTTTCTATTTTGGCTTTTATCCTTTCGGCCATTATCGATAATCTTACCGCAACAATTGTATTGATTTCCATTCTTCAAAAAATAGTAAAAGATAGAGATATACGTATTTGGTTTGCGGGTTTAATAATTATTGCGGCTAATGCTGGTGGCGCTTGGTCTCCAATAGGCGATGTAACAACAACTATGCTGTGGATCGGCGATAAGGTATCAACAGGTAAGTTGTTTGTTTATTTGTTTATACCTTCATTGTTATGCATGGTTATACCAACCTTTGTCGCGTCGCTATTATCCCCTTTTCAAGGGACTTTAGAACTTCAGAGTGATGATAACAAACCTAAAAACAGGTTTAGTTCAACGATGTTATTCCTTGGTTTAGGCGCTATTGTATTTGTTCCAATATTCAAAGTAATAACGCATTTACCACCATATGTAGGTATGATGCTTTCATTAGGTGTAGTTGCTATTTTCGCTGAGATTTATACAAATTCTAAATTTTCTATGGCTCAAGTAGAAACTGGTGAGGCATTTTCTGAAGTGCATCATAGTCCTGTGCACCGCTCACTTTCGAGGATTGAGATGCCAAGTATTCTTTTCTTCCTAGGGATTTTAATGGCAGTAGCAGCTTTAGAGTCATTGGGAGTTTTGTTTGGTTTTGCTATCTCTTTACAAGAAACCATGCCTATGTTAGGTACTGAGCTTCACGGAGAAGGTGTATCAGACTTGGTTGTTTTGTTATTAGGAGTTGGTTCAGCAGTAATTGATAATGTACCTTTAGTTGCAGCAAGTTTGGGAATGTTTTCAGAACCTTTAGATAATGAACTGTGGCACTTTATAGCATATTCTGCAGGGACAGGGGGAAGTATGCTTATTATAGGGTCTGCGGCAGGAGTTGTTGCTATGGGTATGGAAAAAATAGACTTTTTCTGGTACCTTAAAAAAATCTCTTGGTTAGCTCTACTCGGTTTTATAGCTGGAGCATTATGTTTCATGGTAACACGATCACTATTTTAATATACTTAAGAGGAAATCTTAACGTTATAGCTTACAACGAACCTAAATTTTAAAATTATCATATGATATTACAAAGTAATATTCAAGATAATGTCGATAATTTAACTGATGGAGAGTCAGTTGAAAAAACATTATCTATCATAGAGTTGATTACAAGCGGAGGAACATCAGGAATGGTAATTATTCTCATTCTTTTTCTACTTTTAATAGTAGCAACTTACATTTATTTTGAGCGTATTTTCGCCATTAAGGCGGCTTCAAAGGTAGATTCAAATTTTATGAATCAAATTAAAGACCATGTAAGTAATGGTAAAGTAGAGTCTGCACAGATGTTGTGCGCACAAGTTAATTCTCCAGTTTCGAGATTGATTGCCAAAGGGATAACGAGAATAGGTAAACCATTGGAGGATATTAATACAGCCATAGAAAATGCTGGTCGTTTAGAGATATACAGTTTGGAGAAGAATGTTAGTGTTTTAGCTACAATTTCTGGAGTTGCTCCTATGATAGGGTTTTTGGGAACGGTAATAGGAATGATACTTTCAATATTTGAACTAGCAAATGCCGGAGGAACTATTCAAATGGATGTGTTGGCAAGTGGTCTTTACACCGCAATGACCACTACTGTTGGCGGCCTTATTGTTGGGATAATTGCATATGTAGCTTACAATCATATTGTTGTAAGAACTAATAAAGTGGTCTATCAAATGGAAGCAAATTCTGTTGAGTTTTTAGATCATTTAAACGAGCCTATATAAATCAATGAATATCAGAGGAAGAAATAAAGTCACCCCAGAATTCAATATGGCGTCAATGACGGATATTGTCTTTCTGTTGCTTATATTCTTTATGATAGCGTCTACCTTAGTTACTACCAGTGCGATTGATATTATTTTGCCCAAAGCAAGTGGCAAAACAGAGAACAAAAAGTCCATCGCGGTAAGTATCAAAAAAGATTTAACCTATTATATCGATGAAAAACGTGTCGGCGAAAGTGTATTGGAAAATGAGTTAATATCATTGTTGTCTTCAAAGGATAAGCCAACTATAGTTCTTCGAGCCGAAAAATCAGTACCTGTAGAGAATGTAGTTAAGGTTATGGATATTGCTAATAGAAATAAATTTAAGGTCATTTTGGCCGTACAACCAAAATAACTGTATTTATAAAATAGGTAATTAGCTTTTTTAATTTTTAATGAAGTATTTAGAAACAAAGCACGAGCGTAATTCTGCGAAGATTACTTTTCTGATAAGTGTAATAATTTTATTACTATTATTCGTTGTAGGACCTCAATACTTCGACCCGCCAGAAGAGTATGGTGTCGTTGTGAACTTTGGAACTTCGGATTTTGGAAGTGGGAACAAGCCTCTAAGTGAACCAAGAAAAGCTGTTGAAGAAAAACAAATCGATGAAATTCAACCTAGTGAAACTAAGCCTACACCAAGCGAATCTCAATCCGAAGAATTATTAACAGAGGACAATGCAGAGGAAATTGCTATTAAAAGGCAAAAAGAAGCCGAAGCGAAAGCGAAAGCGGAAGCTGAACGTATTGAGCACGAGCGTAAAGAAGCTGATGAGAAAAAAAGATTAGAAGAAGAGGCTAAACGAAAAAATCTGGATAATCTTATTGGAGGCGTTAAAAATGCAGAAGGAAAAACAGATGACGGTGAAGGTTCTGATGCATCTGGAGGCAATAAAGGGCAACTAGACGGAAACAACCCATATGCACCGAGTTATTTTGGCGATTCTGGCCCTGGCAAAGGCGGCGTGGGTTATGGTTTAGGTGGGCGAGGCAGACCATCGCGACAAATTTTTAAACAAGATTGCAACGAATATGGTTTGGTAGTTGTCCGTATTGAAGTCAATAGGGCCGGAAAAGTTATCAAAGTAGAACCAGGTATTAAAGGCTCAACAAATACACATCCATGTCTTCTAGAGCCTGCTAAAAAAATTGCACTTTCCCATAAATGGCCACCAGACTCAGAGGCACCTGCCACCCAAGTTGGTTTTGTAAGTATTAACTTTGAGGTTTCACAATAGAAATGACGTATAAAGATACTTTGAGTTGGATGTTTAAACAGCTGCCAATGTATCAAAGACAGGGTAAGTCTGCGTATAAGGAAGACCTTTCCAATGCGCTTAAATTGGATGATTATTTAGGCTGTCCGCAAAAGAGGTTTAAATCTATTCATGTGGCAGGCACTAATGGCAAAGGATCAACCAGCCATATGCTTGCCTCTATTCTGCAAGAGGCTGGTTATAAAGTAGGGCTTTACACTTCGCCTCATCTTAAAGATTTTAGAGAACGTATTAGAATAAACGGAAACCCGATAAGCAAAAAAGATGTTATAGCTTTTATAACCAGAAATAAACAGTTTTTTGAAGAACAAGACCTATCGTTTTTTGAAATGACCGTTGGGATGGCTTTTGAGTATTTCGCAACAAAAGAAGTTGATATTGCTGTAATAGAAGTTGGATTAGGAGGGCGTCTAGATTCTACAAATATTATTACACCTGTTTTATCGGTAATAACTAATATTGGTTTTGACCACGTTAATATATTGGGTGATACATTAGGTAAAATAGCTTCAGAAAAAGCAGGGATAATAAAGTACAATATACCTGTAGTTGTTGGAGAGTCTCATAGTGAGACCATGTCGGTTTTCCGCAAAAAAGCTACAGAGTGCCAAGCCTCTATTGTTTTTGCAGATGACATTGAATATGGTGATTACAAAAGCGATTTAATTGGTTCTTACCAAAAGAAAAATATAAATACTGTATTGGCGTCCATTAAAACACTAAAAAAAATAGGATATACCATTTCGGAGAATAACATAAAAGAAGGCTTATTAAACGTAGTTAGAAATACTGGATTTCTGGGACGGTGGCAGATTTTAAGTGAAAGTCCAAAGATTATATGCGATACCGCTCATAATAGGGAGGGTTTAGAGCTTGTGATGACACAATTAAGTGCTGAAAAGTATAGGCAATTACATATCGTTTTTGGTACTGTGAATGATAAAAATATAGAAAGTGTACTAGACATTCTACCCAAGACTGCAAGCTATTATTTTTGTAAACCTAATGTTGAAAGGGGGTTAGATGTAGAGATTTTAGCCAATCAGTTTTCAGACCATGGCTTTATTGGAGAATCTTATGTTACTGTGCGGAAGGCTTTAAAAGCGGCCAAAAATAGAGCGCACACCTCTGATATTATTTTTATTGGAGGAAGCACATTCGTCGTGGCTGAGGTCATATAATTTTTTAGAGAAATTCTTTTGAGATAATAAAAACTAATCTATATTTGCAATCCAATTATCGGGCGCGTAGCTCAGTTGGTTCAGAGCACTTGGTTTACACCCAAGGGGTCAGGGGTTCGAATCCCTTCGCGCCCACCAAAAGTCCGCAGATATGTGGACTTTTTTTATGGGTCATTAACTCAGTTGGTTTAGAGTGTTACCTTGACAGGGTAGAAGTCACTGGTTCGAATCCAGTATGACCCACATCAAGCAGAATCCCGATGCAGCAATGCATCGGGATTTTTAATTTCAGAATAATGAATGCTTGCATTCATGGATGAGGAAATTAAAAATGCAAGAACCGATTCTTTAGAATCGATTTGGATTCTATTTGCAGAAGTGGTTTTATTCTGGAAAGACGGAGACTATCCAGTATGACCCACATCAAGCAGAAATCCAATGCACATGCATTGGATTTTTTAGTTTTATGTATTCCCGGTTTCACGGAAATGATTTTTAGATAGTTGTACTATTTGCCATTTTATATCTATTCTATTAAAGCACATCGAGAATGCGTTCAAGCGCCATACCTCGAGACCCTTTAACTAAAATTGAAGCATCTTGTATTACTGTACTTTTTATGTGCTTTTCAAAGTCATCATAAGTTTTGAATTTTTTAATCTTATCTGAGGTTTTGGCTTTGAAAAAATTCTCACCAATGAGATAAATATTTTTTTCAAAATTACTCGAAGCGAAATGAGTAATGGTTTGATGCTCTTGTTGTGCTGCCTCACCTAATTCGAACATGTCTCCTAAAAAGAGATATTTATCTTCTGCTTCGATTCTACGGAAGTTTTCTAATGCAGCACTCATACTGGTTGGATTTGCATTATAGGCATCTAGAATAATGCTGTTTGTTCCTTTTGTTATTATCTGTGATCGGTTATTCTTCGGGACATAATGTTCTATAGCTTTTTTAATTAAGTCATTTGGGACTTTAAAAAATTGGCCTAAAGCTACTGCAATGGCAATATTATTAAAATTGTAGGCACCAATAAGTTGCGTTAAGCAAACTTCATTTGAAAATTCTAAGCTTACAAATGGAACAACATCCTTAAAATTGATTTGGTAATCATTATCAGGTAAAGAACCAAAAGTAATTACGTTTGCATACTTGCTTGTTTGTTGTACTTGTTTTTTATCGTCAGTATTGACAAAAATGGTTTTATTATGGCTTTTAGCGTAATCATACAATTCTGATTTTCCTTTGATAATTCCTTGAACGCCTCCAAACCCTTCTAAATGAGCCTTTCCAAAGTTTGTAATAAAAACAAAGTCGGGCTGTGCTAAACTGCTCAAGAATTCAATTTCCTTCTGGTGATTAGCTCCCATTTCAACAATGCCAAAGTCTAAATCTTCCTTAAAACTTAAAAGTGTTAGTGGTACTCCTATGTGATTGTTGAGGTTCCCTACAGTAGCTTTTACCTTATAGGTTGTAGATAATACGGCATTTATAAGCTCTTTTGTTGTCGTTTTTCCATTACTGCCTGTAAGCCCTATAATCTTAGTAGTTAAGGATTTTCTGTGGTAGGTGGCTAGCTGTTGAAGTGTAGAAAGCACATCGGCTACCAAAATACAGTTTGAATTTATTAAAGCTCTCTTTTCGTCAATAACACAGTACTTTGCACCACTGGAAAAGGCGGTTTCAATAAATCTATTTCCATTAAAATTGTCGCCTTTAAGCGCAAAAAACATAGAATTCTCAGTTAGTTTTCTGGTGTCCGTAGAAACCCCTTGGCATTCTTTGAATTTTTTGTATAACTCCTCGATTTCCATAATTTAAAAATAAAAAAGTCCTGACTATTAATCAGGACTTTTTTTATAAAGTATCACTAAAATTAGTTACGTCTTTTACCGCCTTTTTGGGACTTTGATCCAACTCTAGATACAGCACATCTAAATCCTATGTAATCTGTTGCCATATCTTGAGGGAAATAACGTCTTTGTGCTGGGTCAATCCAGTACGCTCTGTCTCTCCAAGATCCACCTTTGTACACTCTAACTTCATCATTGATTAAAGAAGTTCTGTTATTAGATTTGTCGTATTGTCTAACTAATTTTCCATCAATTGTGTCAACAGCTACAACATGGTCTGGGGAGTTGTACATTTTACGCGTACTGTTTTCTCGTCCGGCAGAACCTTCATCAAAGCTTTCTCTATAATATCTAGAAGATCTCTTGTCACCATCTCTAAAGTTTCTGTTATCACTCTCATCGAAATTAGACCTTAAGTATGTTTCTTCAACATCAACAGGTACCTTAGCAATTTCTCCCGGTAAATTTCTTGCAATGATTTTACCATTACTTAAGGTGTCATAAACGATTTCATCAACGGTTACCACCTTAACAGTGCCATCTTCGTTAAGTGCGTTTTTGGTATATACATTTCCTCGGTAGTAATTAAAATCATTAAATTCATCATCTACAATTGGTCTGTATACATCTGCAACCCATTCGGCAACATTACCAGCCATATCATATAAACCAAAATCGTTAGGTTGGTAAGATTTAACTTCAGCAGTAATATCTGCTCCATCATCAGACCAGCCTGCGATTCCACCGTAATCACCTTTTCCTTGCTTAAAATTAGCTAATTGGTCACCACGATTAACACGCTTGCCTGACCTTGTATACTGACCATCCCATGGGTATTTTTTACGGCCTCTATATACATTGTATTCTCTTAGCTCACTTAAACCTAGTGCAGCATATTCCCATTCTGCTTCTGTCGGTAATCGGTATTTCACAGGGATAATGCCAGTTTCTCTTTTGGCATATACGTTAATTGGATTACCATTTGCGTCAGTCTGCTGTCGTCTACCGCCTTGGTGAACAGCAGTATTACCTCCATAAGTTTGAGATGGGGCATTGATATAGGTATCGGTACTAAATGTACTAGTTGCATTAACATCAGTAATGTGCGAATCACGAGCTGTAAAACCAGCATCTTGTAAAGCCATTTCAGCCACACGATCTGTTCTCCAGTTTGCATATTCAACAGCTTGAATCCAACTCACCCCTACAACAGGGTAATTGGCATAACCCGGATGACGCAAGTAATTCTCAGTCATCATTTCGTTGTAGCCCAGCCTGTTTCTCCACACTAGAGTGTCCGGTAATGCACCTTTGTATATAAGGGAGTAATTAGGATCGTCTGGCGGATATACACGCTTTAAATAATCGAGATAAAACAGATAGTTTAAATTAGTAACCTCTGTTTCGTCCATGTAAAAAGATTGCACGTGCTGTTGGTTTGGGGTATTGTTCCAATCGTGCATAGGGTCATCTTGTACTTTACCCATAGTAAAGGTACCACCTTCAATAAACGCTGTTCCTGGAGGTGTTTGTTGTTCCTTAAAATTGGTATTGTATTGAAAACCTCCCTGATTGTCATTAATCTTCCAGCCGGTAGCGCTATCAACGTTACCAGAACTTGACGATCGCTTGCACCCTACTAATGCGGTACTAAGCGCTAAGATCCATAACAGTTTTAGGTTTGAGACATTTTTCATATCCATAAGTTTAAGTAAGCTCATTAAATTTTAGACTCGCAATATAGTAATTAAAGGCAAATCCACAACTTTTTTTAGCATCAAAATGCAAAAAAATGTGCATTTCATCCCTTTTTTTTAACAGAATAACGGATTTTTACCCGTTTTATCGGTGTAATTCGCACATCTATAACGGCTCTAAAAATAAATTATTGTTGTACTTTTGAAATAAAAATTGAACCTCCATAATAACAAGATATATTCAGCGTTATCTAAACTGATATTTTTGTTTGTGTAATCGATTTTGGTAACCATTTACTTAATGAAAAAGAATATTACCTTATTATTTATACTAGTCTGTTTGATCGGTTTTGGGCAACAAAAAGAGTTTGCCCTTAATTGGAATGGATCGGCTATCTTGGAGAATGAGTTTGGTAGAGTGGAAATACCCAAGTTTGACGACAAGCACTTTAATTATGATGCGCAGCGTGGCCTTTTTTATTTTGCACAATGGAATTCTAATGGTGGTCTTATAGATGAGGATAATGTTAATCTAGTTAATGTTGTTTACGAAACTATTACTAAGGAAGAATTAAAAGATTTAAATACGGCCTTGATTCCAAACCAACCAAAATTAAACGTATACAACACCAGCGCGCGAGATAAGCGTTCATATTATTTAGAAATAAGTCCTATAATAAAGGATGAGCTAAGTGGCTTTAAAAAGATAAAATCTTTTGCTATTCAGTATAGCTTGGTAGCAGGCAGAAATACCTCTAGCATGGCAAATCAGTCCATTGTAAATTCAGTTTTAAGTTCGGGAGATTGGTATAGGTTCTATATTGAAAAGTCTGGAATTTACAGGCTTAGTAGAAACTTTTTAAATGATTTAGGTATAAACACTAGCTCTATTGATCCTCGCACTATTAAAATATACGGTAATGGAGGAAGAATGATTCCTTTACTTAATTCGGAAAATTACCCTTTTGACCCTGTTGAGAATGCTATAAAAATTATTGGAGAAGAGGATGGAAGTTTCGATAATTCGGATTTCATTTTATTTTATGGAGAAGGTCCAGATACTTTTAGTGAAGAAAGTAATACCAATATTAATCTATACACAGATAGGACCTATTATTACGTAAATGTTGGTGGAGGTTTTGGCAAGCGTATGGAAAATATGCCAACATTAACTGCTCCAGCAGATATCTCTATTAATACCTTTCAAGACTATCAGTTTTATGAGGTTGATGAACATAATCTTGCAAAGCTAGGAAGACGCTGGTTTGGCGATAAATTTGATATAGAAAGTGAGCGGTCTTATGAATTTCAGTTTCCAAATTTGGTAATGGATGAGCCACTAGATTTAAAGGTTGCCGTTGGTGCAGTTGCTGAACTTGCCACAAGCATGACTATAGACGTAAATGGTAATGCAGTATCTACCTTAGGTCTCAATCCTATAGTTGGCGGCTCCGTTTTAGGTAGCGCGGCATTATATTCTCAGTCCATTGCTGTGGCTTCCGATAATATTATTATAGATTTAGAGTATAACAATAACGGTAATCCTTCAGCAGTTGGTTATCTAGATTATATCATATTAGAAGCTGTAAGAGGTTTGCGCTATGAAGGAGAGCAGCTAGGTTTTAAAAACGATATTGTTAACTCCAATTCGGGTGTTGCAGAATATACAGTTTCAAATGCGACTAACGTTGATGAGATATGGGATATAACAGATAGGTTTAATACAAGCTATGTAAAAAACACCGAGAATATATCCGATTTTTCATTTAAAGTAGCTTCTGGCGCGGTGAGAAATTACATTGCATTTTCTTTTTCAGATGTTGCAGAACCACTAATTGATTCTAGAAGAATTGTCTCAAATCAGAACTTAAAAGGCACAATATTTAATAATGCACAAGGTGCTTTCCAAGATTTAGATTACATTATTTTGGCGCCTTCACAGTTCTTAAGTCAGGCAGAACGCTTAGCTCAGATTAATAGAACTCAATACAATCTCAATGTAAAGGTAATTGACCTCCAAACTATTTACAACGAGTTTAGCATGGGCAGTCAGGATATAGCCGCAATACGTAATTTCATTAAATATGTCTATGACAATGCTAGCAGCGCTAATAATAGATTAAAATATTTATGTTTATTTGGAGACGGTTCTTATGATTATAAGGATAGAATTCCCAATAATACCAACCTAGTACCTTCATGGTACTCCAATAACAGTTTTAACTTAACGAGTTCTTTTGTGTCTGATGATTTTTATGGTATGATGGATACTGACGAAGGCACTATGAATAATGCTGATAGGCTAGATATTGCTGTAGGACGAATTTTAGCAGAGAATCCGCAAAGGGCAAAAGAAATGGTTGACAAAATACAAGCTTATTACGAAGCTGAGGCCTATGGCAGTTGGAGAAATAATGTTTTGCTTGTATCAGATGATGTAGATGTGCAATGGGAACGCATATTACAAGAAACAACTGATGGTATTGGTACTACTGTTGAAGGCGATAAGTCATTTATCAATATTGTAAAAATACATTCAGATGCTTTTGAACAAGAATCATCAGCTGCTGGAGATAGGTATCCAAAAGTAAATAAAGCTATTAGAGACGCCATTGAAGTAGGTGCATTAGTGGTTAACTACTTTGGTCATGGAGGTGAAGATGGGTTAGCTAAAGAGCGTATTTTCGATAAGTTCGATGCTCAGGAGGTAAATAACATATGTAAATTCAACTTATTTGTCACAGTGACTTGTGAGTATACAAAGTTTGATGACCCAAATAGGCCAACTGCAGGAGAATTTACCTTCTGGAATACTAACGGAGGATCTGTTGGTTTAATTACAACAACAAGACAAATTTTTGTTACCGTTGGCGTTAATTATAACGAAACCCTTGATGATTATTTGTTTGCTTTGGGAAGTGATGACTATCCAACCATTGGAGAGGCGTTAAGATTAACTAAAATTGATCCCGTTGTTGCTGGATCATCCCAAAAGAGATTAGTGTTTTTAATAGGAGACCCAGCAATGAAGTTGGCCTTCCCTAAACCAAATATTAGACTTACAAAGATTAATGACGTAGATATTTCCCAACCTGTAGATACATTGAAAGCCTTAAGCTACACCAAATTATCAGGTGAGGTAACAGATCCTAGCGGAAACCTACTTTCTAATTATAATGGTGTATTAACTGCGACTGTTTTCGATAAACAAATTGAACGTCAAACCTTGGCAAATGATGGTGTTAATGATAATAATGGTCCTATTATTCTAGATTTTACCACGCTTGGTGAGATATTATTTAAGGGTCAGGCTACTGTTGAAAATGGCCAATTTGAATTTGATTTTATTGTCCCTAGAGATATAGGTATTCCCGTTGGTAATGGACGTGTTAGTTTTTACTCGCAAACAACTAGTCCTCTATCGGATCAAGCAGGTGCTAGTTTCGATATTTTGGTAGGTGGTATCAATGAGAATGCCCCAGAGGATAATATTGGTCCGGTTATTAACCTCTTTATGAACGATGAAAATTTCGTCTCTGGAGGTATTACCAATGAGTCTCCAACATTTCTAGCTAAGCTCCAAGATGACAATGGAATTAATACAGCAAGTGGAATTGGTCATGATATCACAGCAATCATAGATGGTGATGAGACAAATCCAGTTGTTCTAAACGATTATTATCAGGCTGATATAGATGATTACACTAACGGAACAGTCTCCTATCCATTTAGGGATTTAGAACCAGGTCCGCATACCTTAACATTAAAAGCCTGGGATGTGTATAATAATTCATCTACCCAAGAAATACAGTTTACTGTATTCGATAAAGATGAAGAATTAGTTATTGATAATGTACTCAATTACCCCAACCCCTTTGTTGACTATACGGAGTTTTGGTTTAATCATAATAGTGTAGAACCTCTAGATATTTCAGTTCAAATATTTACAGTCTCAGGTAAAATAGTAAGAACACTAAATGGCCAAACCACAGGAGGCGGTAAATCTACAAGTTCCTTGTCTAAGGATATAATTTGGGACGGAAGAGATGATTTTGGAGATAAAATCGGAAAAGGTGTATACATCTATAAACTAAAAGTGAGATCTAACCGTTTAAATAAGCAAGTTGAAAAGATTGAAAAACTTGTAATACTGTAATAATCAATTATATTTGCTAACCAATTAATGCCATAACGTATGCATTAAGATTAAAGAAAAAACATGAAAAAATACGTATTAACCCTTATCGTTTTAACCACTCTTAACCTAGTAAAAGCCCAAGATGCAGTTCAGGTAATTCCAGACCCAAATGATAGCCGCGTCATAACAACTGGGATGCCTTTTATGCTTGTAGCCCCAGACGCCAGATCTGCTGGGATGGGTGATGTGGGTGTTGCTACTTCTGTTGATGGATTTTCTCAGCAATGGAACCTGGCCAAATATGCTTTTTCGGAAGCTAAATCTGGAATTGGATTAAGCTACACGCCTTATTTAACAAGACTAGTCAACGATATATCCTTAAGTTACGTAACTTATTTTAATAGAATTAATGACTTCAGTTCCTTTTCTGCAAGTATTAAGTTTTTCTCATTAGGTGAAATTGTGCTAACTCAAGATGCCAATGATCCTGGAATCGCGGTTAAGCCAAACGAGTATGCAATAGATTTAGGGTACTCCTTACGCTTAAGTGATCAATTTGCCATGGCTGTCGCTCTGCGATATATGCGATCGGCACTAAGAATAGATACGGTAGACCCAAATGCTAATCCAGGTAGCACTTTCGGAGCGGACATTACGGGATACTACCAAAGTGAAGAACAAGCCTACAATGATTTTAATGGAAGATGGCGTGCAGGATTTGCAATCCAAAATCTTGGACCAAAATTTAGTTATGATGATGGAGCTAGAGAAGTGTTTCAGCCAACCATATTGAGACTTGGAGGTGGTTTTGATTTTATTTTTGATGAATACAATAAGTTAGGTGTTACTGCTGAGGTTACTAAATATTTGGTACCAACACCTCCTTTGAGAGGAAACAGAATTGTATTTACAGATGTCGATGGTGATGGTGTTTTTACACCGCCTGCCGATGAAAATGATGTCCAACCAGGAGAGGATTTTCAGACGCCAGAACAAGAAGATGCATCAATCACAGACAATAGCTATATTGTTGAAGGACAGGATAACGATGTAGGTTTTATGAAAGGTGTATTTCAATCCTTTGGCGATGCACCAGGCGGATTCAGCGAAGAACTCAGGGAGTTTACTTGGGCGATAGGTGCAGAGTATGTTTATAATGATTCCTTTGCCTTTAGAGCAGGTTACTTTAGTGAAGCCGAGGATAAGGGTGCGCGTAAATTCTTTACCTTGGGAGCAGGATTTAAATATTCTACAGTAAATATAGATTTGTCTTACTTATTCTCTGCGTCTCAGGTGCAGAGCCCATTAGAGAATACATTGCGTTTCTCCTTAACGTTTAACTTCGGGGCTGGCGAGTATAATGAGTATTAAAATTTAATTTTAACGAAGTCAGAAAAACTATTGTTCCAAAGCAATAGTTTTTTTGTCTAAAAGTAAATTGAAATGAAGGAAGTTAAGCTAGAAACCGTTTTAGAGGTTTATGAAAACTTACAGGAACTTCCTGAGTCTATCCAAGCACTTATGACCACTGCAATAGAGGTGAGGAATTCCGCTTATTCACCTTATTCCAAATTTAATGTTGGAGCAGCAATACTTATGGATAATGGTGAGGTTGTAGCCGGAAGCAATCAAGAAAATGCATCATATCCGTCTGGATTGTGTGCCGAAAGAACAGCTATTTATTATGCCAACGCCAAATATCCAAATGCTAAGATGCAAATCATGGCGTTGAGCGCTTCATCTCAAACAAAGGTTACAGATAAACCTATCCCACCTTGTGGTGCTTGTAGGCAGGCTATTGCAGAATACGAAATAAAACAGAATGAACCTATTCAGATTTATTTTATGGGAGCTCAGGGAAAGGTGGTAAAGTCCGCGTCCCTAGCCAATCTCTTACCGTTAATTTTTGACAATTCTGTTTTATAGGCCGTTTAATAAATTATATTCAATCTTAAGGCGTTATTTTTAGGATTTACAGTTTCAACATTAGTGCTGAAAGTGTTATTTTTGTTATTCGTTTTTAAAGAAAACAAATACACATGCGAAAAATAACGAAAGAAGTTTATCTCAATTGGTACGAGGAAATGTTGTTTTGGCGTAAGTTTGAAGATAAGCTTGCCGCCGTTTATATCCAACAAAAAGTTAGGGGATTCCTTCACTTATATAATGGACAAGAGGCTGTTTTGGCTGGTGCATTGCACGCCATGGATTTGACAAAGGATAGAATGATTACCGCATACCGCAATCATGTTCAGCCAATAGGTATGGGAGAAGACCCAAAACGTGTTATGGCAGAATTGTTTGGAAAAGCAACCGGTACCTCAAAAGGATTGGGTGGTTCTATGCATATCTTTTCAAAAGAACATCGTTTTTATGGTGGGCATGGTATTGTCGGAGGTCAGATACCACTTGGTGCAGGTATTGCATTTGGCGATAAATATCACGAAAGAGATTCTGTTACACTTTGTTTCTTTGGAGATGGAGCCGCACGACAGGGATCATTACATGAAACCTTTAATATGGCTATGTTATGGAATCTTCCAGTTGTTTTTGTATGTGAAAATAATGGTTACGCTATGGGTACTTCAGTAGAACGTACAGCGAACCATACAGATATTTGGAAATTAGGTCTTGGGTATGATATGCCTTCGGGACCGGTTGATGGTATGAATCCGATTAAGGTAGCGGAGGCATTTGATGAGGCCATTGAAAGAGCAAGAACCGGAGGAGGGCCATCATTTTTAGAAGTAAAGACTTATCGTTACCGTGGACACTCAATGTCTGATGCACAACATTATAGAACCAAAGCAGAAGTAGAAGAATACAAGAAAATAGATCCTATAACACAGGTAAAGGATATTATTTTAGAGAAAAAGTATGGTACAGAAGAAGATATTAAAGCAATAGATAAGCGCGTAAAATCAAGAGTGTCAGAGTGTGAAAAGTTTGCAGAAGAGTCGCCTTATCCAGAAAAGAACGTAATGTATGATGCGGTTTACGAACAAGAAGATTATCCATTTATACCACATAAATTATAAGCTATGGCAGAAGTAATAAACATGCCAAGACTTAGCGATACCATGGAAGAAGGTACCGTTGCAGCCTGGCTTAAAAAAGTTGGAGATAAAGTTGAGGAAGGCGATATATTGGCCGAGATAGAAACTGATAAGGCGACAATGGAATTTGAGTCTTTTCATGAGGGAACCCTTCTTCATATTGGTGTTCAAGAAGGTGAGACCACTAAAGTTGATAAATTGTTAGCAGTAATTGGAGAAGAAGGTGAGGACATTAGTGCTATTCTAGATGGAGATAATGGTACAACTTCAGAGAATGAAGCTGAAACACATGAGTCTGATTCCGATGATAGTTCTGAAGGTGAATCCACAGAACCAACAGAAATTCCAGATGATGTTACCGTTGTAACCATGCCAAGATTAAGTGATACCATGGAAGAAGGAACAGTAGCGACATGGTTAAAGGCAGTTGGTGATACTGTTGAGGAAGGCGACATTCTTGCAGAGATTGAAACGGATAAGGCTACGATGGAATTTGAGTCCTTCAATTCAGGTACTTTATTGCACATTGGATTAAATGAAGGCGAATCAGCAAAGGTAGATGCATTACTAGCCATTTTAGGTCCTGAAGGAACTGATGTTAGCTCCATTGTAAAAAACTTCAAATTAGGTGGTAGGTCTGAAAAAGAAGAGCCAAAAGAAGCCATTAAAGACGCTCCAAAGAAAACTACAGAAGTTAAGAAAGAAACGAAAGTAGAAGAATCCGCAAAGCCTATTGCTACAGTCTCTAGTAACGGACGAATTTTTGCCTCGCCATTGGCCAAAAAGATGGCTGAGGAAAAAGGTATTAGTCTTAATCAAGTTCAAGGTAGTGGTGAAAATGGCAGAATTATTAAGCGCGATATTGAGAATTTTACACCTCAAGCTGCTTCAGCAGGTTCTTCAGCACCGGTGGCGAAATTTGTCCCTACTGGTCAAGAAGATTTTGATGAGGTTGCAAATTCTAATATGCGAAAAGCTATAGCAAAGAATCTTGCCAAGTCTAAATTTACTGCGCCACATTATTATCTTAACGTAGAATTTGACATGGAAAATGCCATGGCATTTAGAGTGCAGTATAATTCCATGCCAGATACTAAAATATCATTCAATGATATGATTGTTAAAGCCTGTGCTTTGGCTTTACGTCAGCATCCTCAAGTTAATTCTCAATGGTTTGATGATAAGATGAGACTTAATAATCACGTTCATATTGGTGTTGCTGTTGCAGTACCAGATGGATTAGTAGTCCCAGTTGTTCGGTTTGCCAATGAGCAATCACTTACGCAAATTGGTGCGGCGGTTAAGGATTATGCAGTTAGGGCAAGGGATAAGAAACTTTCATTAGATGAGATGGAAGGAAGTACCTTCACTGTTTCTAACTTAGGTATGTTTGGTATTGAGAGTTTTACTTCAATAATCAATCAGCCTAATTCAGCCATTTTATCTGTTGGAGCTATCGTCGAGAAACCTGTAGTTAAAGAAGGTAAGGTTGTTGTTGGGCATACTATGAAACTATCCATGGCTTGTGATCATAGAACGGTAGATGGTGCTACAGGAGCATTGTTTTTACAGACCCTTAAAGGATATATTGAAAATCCTGTAACAATGCTTATTTAGAAAACGATATGACTCAACCAACTAACGCAAATTATTTAAGACCATTTGTTGCTGCACTTTTTGTAGCGTTTTTCTTGTTTGGTAATGCCCAGAAAAAAAAGGTAGCTGTTGTTTCGTTTTTTGTTGATAAAACAATTGACCTATCTGAAGTTGATGCAAGTGCGGATTTTATAGCGCAAAACACAAGCCTAAGTGATAATCCAAGTTTTAATTTAAGTAAACCTCTTAGTGATTTTTATGATGCCTTTTTTAGTAATTATGTAAGTAAGTTTGAATTTGAGCTTATACCCGAGGAAAAAGTTTTGAAATTACCCGAATATCAAGACTATGAGGCACAATATGGAGGGTCTAAAAATATCGGTGGTCAAGATACATATGAACAAATTGATGGGTATAAGGTTGTTCAAAATTATGGTAAAAGAACTGAGGTTAAAAAATTGAAACCAATCGCTGACGCACTAGGGGCGGATGCAATCATGTTTATTAAATTAATGTATAAATTTAAGAGAACTGGGATAGGGTCTCTCGGATACTACAGTATTCAAGCGATTGTTAGTATTGACTTGTTCTCAAAAGATAATAAGAGTATTTTTCAATTTAATGAATTGGCAGGGTCTAAGAAAAAGGCCATGATGATTGGAGGAATTCCTGTTATGACTCCCGAGGAAATTCAACCTATGTGCGAAAGTGCTACTGAGGAATTAATAAAGGATATGAATAAAAAAATCACTAGACTCTCTAAAAAAGCTAATAAAAAGTTGAAATAATAAGTTAAGGAAAAATTTTAAAGAAACCTTTCTCTGAAATTATTTTAGAGAAAGGTTTTTTTATCTTTAGACATCAAATAATTATTATGAAAACATTGCTAAAACTCCTATTAATCTGCTTGTTTGTAGCTTCTTGTTCATCAAGTAAAAAAGCACCAACGGATAGTCCAATACAACCTATAACTGCTGAAACTGTAAAGAAGAGTATTGAATATTTGGCATCGGACGATTTAGCAGGACGCCAAACGGGAACAGAGGGTATTGAAATGGCGGCTCAATACATTGAGAATTATTTTAGAGAAAATAATATTAAGCCATTTTATGAAACCTATAGAGACTCATTTAATTTCAACTCTATAGTCGGTTATAATATTGTTGGTTTAATTGAAGGTAACGACCCTAAACTAAAGAATGAGTATATTATTTTAGGAGGACATTACGACCATATAGGTCAGGGTACAGAGGTAAATGGAGATACCATTGCTAATGGTGCCAATGATGATGCTTCAGGCACAGTGGCCGCCATGGAACTAGGGCGTTATTTTGCACAATCAAAATCCAACAAGCGAAGTGTGTTAATAACGCTATATGCCGCGGAAGAAATGGGGCTTAAGGGTTCAGGACATTTAGCGGAACGTCTAAAATCAGAAGAGATAGATGTTTACAACATGATAAATTTTGAGATGATTGGAGTTCCAAGAGCGGCAGACAAATCTATGGCTTATATGTCTGGGTATAATAGGTCTAACTTTGCGTCTACATTGAATAAATATGCAGGTGAGGAAGTTATAGGCTTCTTTCCTAAAGCTAAAGAATTTCAATTATTTTTTAGATCAGACAATTATCCATTTTATAAAGCGCTAAATATTCCAGCGCATGCTATATCAACATTTGATTTCACTAATTTCGATTTTTACCATCATGTTGATGACGAAGCTGATAAAATGGATTATGAACATATGGCGAGTTTTATAAATAAAATGGTTCCTGCCTTTGAAGGCATGATGAATGCATCAACTAAAGAGGTGATATTAACAGATGAGTAGAAATATAATAATTACAGGGACTAGCAGAGGCATAGGTTTTGAACTAGTGAAATTATTTCAGAGCAATGGTGATAATGTATTGGCACTATCCAGAAACTTTAAGCCAATAACAGATTTAAATCTAAAGAATGTGATCTCCTTTGGTTGTGACTTGTGTAACACCAATGATTATATCAAAGTAGAGCAGTTTATTGAGCAGAATTGGGAGCATGTTGATATTCTTATCAATAATGCTGGGCAAGTTTTAAATAAGCCTTTTAAGGATACCAGTTTATTGGATTTTAAAAGAGTTTACGAAACAAATGTATTTGGTGTATCAGAAATGACTAGGGTGGTTTTACCTTTTATGAAGAAGGATAGTCATGTGGTCACAATAAGTTCAATGGGTGGCATTCAGGGGAGTATGAAATTCCCTGGTTTGGCAGCTTACAGCTCTAGCAAGGGGGCTGTCATAACACTAACGGAACTTTTGGCAGAAGAATATAAAACTTCTGGGCCTCAATTCAACGTTTTGGCTTTAGGTGCTGTTCAGACCGAAATGTTAGAGGAAGCTTTCCCTGGTTATCAAGCACCAACAACTGCTTTAGAAATGGCAGAGTATATTTTTGATTTTTCGTTAACTGGTAATAAATATTATAACGGAAAGGTATTACAGGTCTCTAATTCAACACCATAATTTATTGGTCACCTTCGAAACGATGAAGCCTATTTTTCAGGCTATTGATTTCTGATGTTAAATTTTCTATTCGCCTCAATAGATTGAATACGGTATCAATGCCTTCTAAATTGAGATTTAACTCTTGGTGTAGCCGTATTATTTTTTCAATATCCACAATTCGTTCTTTATGGACATAATAGGTTTCTTCTAAAGCGTATATTTCAATTAGGCCATAGTCATTTAAATCATTGAAAAATGACATCTCCATTTTATAATGATGGCATAAAACAGGTAATGAAACTAGATTCTCTTGATTCATATTACTTTAATTTAGATAATTTTTCAAAAAGTTCTTTTTCCTCCTTACTCAATTTACTCGGTAAATTGACATTGAATGTTACATAAAGGTCGCCATATTGACCCTCCTGTTTATACTTGGGAAAACCTTTGCCTTTTAACTTAACCTTTGTTCCATTTTGAGTTAATGGCTTTACGGTTAATTTAACTTTACCGTCAAAAGTGTCAATAGTTACTGCTCCACCAAGGATGGCCTTATATAAATCGAGATTTACATCGGTGTATAGGTTATCTCCATCACGCTTAAAGTTTGTATTGTTTTCAATATTAAATTCGATATACAAATCACCAGGTGGTCCACCATTAATTCCTTTTCCACCTTTCCCTTTAATTTTAATAATCTGGCCATTAGCTACTCCAGATGGAATGGTTAAGCGAATAGTCTTTCCGTTTACGGTTAAAACTTGCTTGTGTGCATTATAGACATCTCTTAAATTTAGTTTTAATTGTGCGTTATAGTCTTGCCCGCGAAACCTCGCATGGGATCTATGTCTTGAATCTGAAAAGCCACTCCCAAACATAGATTCAAAGAAATCTGAATAGTCTCTCGAGTCATATCCTCCAAAGTCTGCCTGCTGTTGACGGCTGCCTTTTTGCTGCTGCTGCTGCTGCCGTCTCGCTTCTTCATAAGCTTCACCTTCCTTCCAATGCTCACCATATTTGTCGTATTTTTGTCGAAATTCTGAATTGCTCAATACCTCATTAGCTTCATTTAATTGTTTAAACTTTAATTCAGCTTCCTTATCGTTGGGATTTAAGTCTGGGTGATATTTTCGAGCTAGTTTTCTGTAGGCTTTTTTAATCTCAGCCTCAGAAGCATTTTTATCAACACCTAATATTTTATAATAATCAATAAAAGCCATGTTTTTTGATACCTGAATTTATATTTTTATCTAATAACATAACAAGTTAAATGTATAAATAATCACTAACAATGATTTACTTCAGCTTATAAATATTTTTAATTAAAAAAGCTTACGGTTTAATTATAGTAACACTATTTAAATTTTATGGGTAAAAGAGAAAATAAGTATCAATGTGTAATTTTTGATTGTGATGGTGTTTTGGTGGATAGTGAGCCCATAGGAAATCAAGTCATGGTTGATATGGCAAATTCATTAGGAGCTAATATTACCTTAGATTATGCCTACCAACATTTTAAAGGAAATGCCTTATACAAGTGTATGGAACACATTAGGGATTTAATTGAAAAAGATTTGCCACAAGATTTTGAAACACAATACAGAAGCATAACATTTCAGAAATTTAAGGATGAGGTACAGCCGGTTCATGGCGTTGTGGATGTTATTAGGAGCCTTGATATACCTTATTGTGTAGCTTCTAGCGGACCAGTGAACAAGATCAAGCTTAACCTAGAATCAACAGGCTTGCTCGAGTTCTTTGAACAGAATATATTTAGTTGTTACACCATTAAGAAGTGGAAACCAAATCCGGCAGTGTTTATATGGGCGGCAGAAACCATGGGTTTTAAGAATACTGATTGTGTAGTCATTGAGGACAGTAGCCTTGGTGTTGAGGCTGCTTTAAATGGAGGATTTGATGTTTTTGGATTTACGGCTCACGACTATAGGGATGAACTGCAAGAAAAGGCGACCAAAACCTTTGATAGCATGTTAAATCTAAAAGAATTGTTAATGATATAAATCAAATTTTTATTTTAGTAAAAAATTGAATGGACGATGAAGAATCCTCTCGTATTTAGAATCTTAGTTATACTCTTTTTTGGTTGTGGTTGGGGAAGCTTTTTCTTAAATGCTCAGGTCTTTGAGCGTATTGAAGACGTTGTAGGTTTGAGCGTTTTAGAAAAAAATAATGGTATAGCCGTTGCAGATTATGATCGCGATAACGATCTAGATATTTTTGTTGTTGCTAATGCCGTGGAAGATTCGGATGACCCGTCAAGCTTTAGCCGCCTGTTTAGAAATAATAATGACGGCACATTTACAGATGTAACTGAATTTGCTGGTTTTGTTGATCTACTTACTCAAGACGATAACCCTGAGGAAACCTTAGCTCAACAAGGATTTAAATTTAGTGCCTCATGGGGAGATTATAATAATGATGGCTTTCCGGATCTATTTTTAACATATTCTTTAAAAGTACAGTTATGGCGTAATTTAGGAAACGGAACGTTTGTAAACGTTACTGCAATTTCTGGATTTGATTCAACAGATAATTGTATGAATACTGGTGCAACCTGGTTTGATTATAATAATGATGGGTTATTAGACATTTATATTTCGGATTGGAATAGGTGTGGGTCAAATTCTTTGTACAGAAATAACGGAAATAACACATTCTCTAATGTTACTGCTGATTTGGGCTTAATAGAAACTGAATCACGCCTTAGTTATACGCCATTTCCTGTTGATATTAATGAAGATGGGTGGATGGATTTAATAGTTACCAATGATGTTGAAGACGCTAATTATTTTTACTTAAATCAATCTGGGACATCTTTTATTGAGATTGCGCAAACTTATGGTTTAGATAGCATGATTGATGATATGGGTATTGCAATTAGCGATTTTGATTTAGATGAAGATTTCGATTTTTTTATAACAGGAATTGACGAAAACGCCTTGTTAGAGAATAATGGTGTTTTAAATTTTTCAGAAACATCAGCAAACTATGGTATAGGTGGAACAGGATGGTCTTGGGGAGCACGATTTGCAGATTTCGATTTAGATACAGATGAAGATCTTTTTGTAGTTAATGGATATGACTTTTTTTCAAGAGGTGCAGAGCAGAACGTTTATTTCAGAAATTTGCATGGCCAAGGTCAGCCAATGTTTGAAGACGCCTCCGTTGAATTAGGACTCAATGCCTTAACGGAAAGTGTAGAGGCTCTAGATTTTGATTATGACAATGATGGCGATTTAGATATAATAGTAACCAATGGTGATGGCGGAGTCCTCTTTTACGAGAATAAACTCTTAAACTTCGATGATACGCAGAGTACTTTGAACTGGTTAAAAGTTCAGTTGGAGGGTACTGTTTCAAATCGTGATGCTATAGGTACAGAACTCACACTAACTACTAGTAATACAGTTTTAAAGCGCCATCATTCAGGAGTTGGCTTTTTTAGTCAAAGTCTGAAAGGAGTTCATTTTGGGCTTAATGATATCACAGATATTCTTAGCTTACAAGTAAAATGGCCTTCAGGACTCATTGAAACCTATAATGATTTAGCTTCTAATACTACCGTAAAGCTAACCGAGGGTCAAGGTCTAGAGGTGCTTGATATTTTACCGAGTCAAAAGATTTATGGATGTACAGACCCTTTATCTTGCAGTTACAATCCTGATGCAAATGTTAACGATGGATCATGTACTTACATAGAATCACAACCTATCGTTGGGAGTTTGAATAGTTCTTTTTTAAGCGTAGAGACCTACTCTTACAACCTTAATGCAAATTCTACTGCAAATTGGCAAGTCCAAGGTGGTGAGATATTAAGCGGTCAAGGTACGGGAAGTATCACCGTACGCTGGCATATAGAAGACACAGGCATGTTAACGGTTGTAGAATCTGATAGCCAATGTTCTAGTTTAGAGACGTCTGTAACTGTAGATTTAGGCATCAACACACTTTCACCAGATATTTCTATTGCGCGCTTGTGGAACGAAGCATTATTGCAAGCCATTAGAGGTGATTTTGCAAGGCCGACAGTCCATGCAAGAAATTTATTTCATAGCAGTGTTGCCATGTACGATATTTGGGCAATATATGATAATGTCGCAGAGCCATATCTTATAGGTAATTCTCTTAATGGATTTGACAGTTCATTGGATGCCTTCACGCCGAATGAGTCCATTGACGTGTCAGTTGAAAAGGCGATTAGCTATGCAATGTATCGACTTTTGACACATCGCTTTCAAAATTCACCAGGTGTAGAGTCTAGCCAAGCTATTTTCGATTTATTAATGCAAAGGTATGGTTATGACACTTCAGTATCTTCATTGTTATATCAAGATGGCGATGCAGCAGCACTAGGTAATTATGTGGCGCAAACGCTTATAGATTACGGTCTTCAAGATGGATCTAGAGAAGCAACAGGCTATGATAATGCATATTATGAACCTGTTAATGCACCTTATGCCTTAGATTCTAATGAAAACGCGCCAATTAATGACCCAAATCGTTGGCAACCTTTAGGATTAGACACCTTTATTGATCAGGGTGGAAACTTGGTAGATGGTAATGTCCCTCCGTTTTTAAGTCCAGAATGGGGAAATGTTTTTTCCTTTGCGTTGAAAGAAGAAGATAAGGTGACTTATGAACGGGAAGGAAATCAATTTAATGTTTTCCATGACCCTTCGGATCCGCCATATATAAGTTTAACGGATTCAAATGCCTCTAGCGACCAATATAAATGGGGTTTTACCATGGTCTCTGTTTGGCAATCGCATTTAGATCCCTTCGACGGTGTAATGTGGGATATTTCGCCAAACTCCATAGGTAATGTAGATATTAGTACTTTCCCAACAGATTTTGCAGATTACCCTAACTTCTATGACTACTTTAATGGAGGCAGTACGAGTGCTGGGCATGCATTAAACCCTATAACCGGAAGTCCGTATGAGGTTAATATGGTTCCAAGAGGAGATTACGCAAGGGTGCTAGCTGAATTTTGGGCTGATGGTCCAGATTCTGAAACACCTCCAGGCCACTGGTTTACCATTTTAAATTATGTGAGTGATCATCCACAGTTTGAGAGACGTTTTCAAGGAGAAGGCGCTATTCTAGACCCATTAGAGTGGGATGTAAAGTCTTATTTCGTTCTTGGTGGCGGAATGCATGATTCTGCTATAGCAGCATGGAGCGTAAAGGGCTGGTATGATTATATAAGACCAATTTCTGCTATCCGTTCAATGGTTGAACGTGGTCAAAGTACAGATTCAAATCTAGACAATTACGACGTCGGAGGGATTCCCCTTATAGATGGCTATATAGAAATTATTGAAGAAGGGGACCCCTTAGCAGGCTTTGTCAATCAATATGTTGGAGATATAAAGCTCTTTACATGGAAAGGGCACGATTTTATTGACGATACAGACACTGACATGGCTGGTGTAGGTTGGATACGAGCAGATGAATGGTATCCTTATCAAAGACCAACGTTTGTTACACCACCTTTTGCTGGTTATGTTTCAGGGCATTCTACATATTCTAGAGCAGCTGCTGAATTACTAACGATGATGACTGGTAGTCCATTTTTTCCAGGAGGCTTGGGAGAGTTTGTGGCCAAGCAAAATGAATTCTTGGTATTTGAAGAAGGACCTTCTGTTGATGTAGTATTACAGTGGGCTACTTATCGAGATGCTTCGGACCAAACGAGTCTCAGCAGAATTTGGGGAGGAATCCACCCACCTGCAGATGATATTCCAGGACGTTTTATTGGACAAGCAGTGGCAGAAGACACTTTTAATTTTGCATTACCTTATTTTGAAGGAAATCTTAGTATAGATGAAAGTATATTTATAAATCAGGTTGCCTTTCCTAATCCTATGATTAATAGTCAAATTACTGTAAGTAATACCTTGATTTCGGATAGTATTAAGTTTTATGATTTAAGAGGGAGAGATATTCCTGTAGTTTCTAAAAATTTTGATAGTAATTCCAATAGTACAACCATTAGGTTTAACGACCTTACCTCTGGTCTGTATGTTTTGGTTGTCAATGGGAACTCCCATAAAATAATGGTAAGAGACTAAGGCTACAGTTCGTTGAATACACGTCAAAACTTTTTTCAGTTCATTCCTGTAAATGCCCAAAACGCAGTAAGTGCTCTTTTAGATGCGGATCATTTAATTGTAAAAGTAAAGCAAGAACGAAAAACGAAACATGGTGATTACAGGAGTCTTTCTAATGGAAAGCACCAAATTACTATTAACGCTAATTTAAATCCGTACCGATTTTTAATAACGCTTATACATGAAATAGCCCATTTTGAAGCTTATCAAAAATTTGGTTTTTCTGTAAAACCACATGGTAAAGAATGGAAGCGTACCTTTCAGCATTTAATGTTGCCTTTTCTTAAACCAGATATTTTTCCAAATGAACTTTTACCACTTTTGGCAAAGCATTTTATTAATCCAAAAGCATCGAGCGATACAGATACGCAACTGGCCTTAGCATTAAAGCAATTCGACGAAGGTGACCCAAAAACTTTTGTTTTTGAATTACCTTTGGGTCAAAGATTTAAAATCTATAACGGAAGAACATTTAAGCGTAGTAAAAAACGAAGAAAGCGTATTGAATGTATAGAGTTAAAAACAGGAAAAGTATATTTATTCAATCCAAATGTTGAAGTAGAACAAATTAACTAATTGTCTCTCTCATCAAATTATATGGCACATGAAAAATAAGAACTATTATGCAATATTAATGGCTGGAGGAGTGGGCTCAAGGTTTTGGCCAGTAAGCACTCAAAACTTTCCTAAACAATTCCATGATATGCTAGGAACAGGTGATACGCTAATACAAAAAACCTTTAAGCGGTTAGCACATCTTATACCAGAAGAAAATATTTTCATCTTAACTAATGAAAGGTATAACGATTTGGTTTTTGAGCAGCTTCCATCCGTTACCAAAAGGCAGGTAGTTTTAGAGCCAGCCATGCGAAATACCGCGCCTTGCATTTTATACGCCTCATTAAAAATTAAGAAAGAGAACGAAGATGCCGTTATGATTGTCGCACCAAGCGATCATTGGATAGAAGATGAAATGGCTTTTACCCATAATGTGAAGACAGCTTTTGAGTATTGTCAATCCAACAATGCTTTAATGACATTGGGAATTACTCCAACATTCCCAAATACAGGCTATGGATATATAGAGTATGATAAAATATCAGAAGCAGAAATAAAACAGGTTAATCAGTTTAGGGAAAAGCCTAACTATGAAATGGCAAAATCATTTATAGAGCAAGGTAATTTTTTGTGGAATGCTGGTATTTTTATGTGGAGCGTAAAAGCCGTAGTAAGAGCTTTTGAGACTAATCAACCAGAATTGTTTAAGCTTTTTAGCGAAGGATACAACGTTTATAATACCGAATTTGAAGATGATTTTATAAAAGCTAATTATGCCGAGGCTGAGAATATTTCTGTTGATTATGCTATAATGGAAAAGAGCGATAATGTGTTTGTAATACCTGCAACCTTTGATTGGAATGATCTTGGAACTTGGGGAAGTCTTTATGACAAGTTAGACAAAGATAAAAGTGAAAATGCAGTAGTGAATTCTAAAGTTCTCCTTGAGAATGCCTCAGGAAATATGATTAGAACAGAAACAGATAAAATAGTTGTTGTAGAAGACCTTAACGATTTTATTATTGTTGATAAAGAAGAAGTTTTACTTATCTTTCCTAAACAAAAAGAACAAGATATTAAAAAAGTTCTACAGAAAGTGAAAAATAAGTTTGGCAAACAACATGGTTAGTATATGAGTGAAGAAAGTAAGTTTAATTTTTCAGAAGAAGAGCAAAAGCAAATTGCTAAAGATAAAGCTGTAGAGGATAAAAAAGAAGCTGTTAGAAAAGACGCCAAAGGACTTTTTTCGAGCATCACTACTTTTCTAAGTGAATTACTAGATTTTAGGGAAGACACAGATAGAGACGCCACTATAACTGCTATTCAAGAAGATATATCTTTTAAAGGTGCCACCGCTTGGATTTTGGTTTGCTCAATTTTTGTGGCATCCATTGGTCTAAACGCTAATAGTACGGCTGTTGTAATTGGTGCGATGTTAATTTCGCCTTTAATGGGGCCCATTTTAGGGGTAGGTATGTCTATTGCAATTAATGATATTGACACACTGAAAAAGTCTCTTATTAACCTGGCTACAATGATTGTGCTCAGTTTAATTACGGCTTTTTTGTTTTTCTGGTTTTTTCCGTTAAGCGAGGATACCTCAGAATTATTGGGTCGCGTTAAACCTGATATACGAGATGTTCTAATTGCGTTTTTTGGCGGTTCTGCCTTAATTATTGCAAGAACAAAAAAAGGAACTATTGCTTCAGTAATTTTTGGTGTGGCAATTGCTACAGCTCTGATGCCACCACTTTGTACGGCAGGATATGGTCTTGCTAAAGCAAATTGGAGCTATTTTGGAGGTGCCATGTATCTTTTTACCATTAACACTATATTCATTGCATTGGCAACGTTTTTAGTCCTTAAGGTGTTGCGTTTTCCCATGATTAAATATGCCAATTCTAAAAAGCGCAAGCGTATTGCTAGAATAGCATCTGTGTTAGCAATCATAGTTATGGTCCCTGCCGTTTTGACTTTTGTTGATGTTTTGAGGGAAAGTAGATTTGAAATCGCAGCGAAACAATTTATAAATAATGAATTAGAGACCTTACCGAATAAAAACTACATTAAGAAGAATGCTAATCCAATCTATGACCCAGAAGGTAATTCAATAATTGAATTAATGCCTTTTGGTACCGATGAAATTTCCGAGGATACGCGTCTTTTGTTAGAAGCTAGGTTTAATGACTCTGATTATGCACCGTTGCGAGGTACTAAGCTATCTATTAATCAGGTTCGCAATAGAGCTATTAATAATTTAGAGTATATGGAAGAACTTAGAACAAGGGATTCCTTAGATTTATTATCACAAGAGCAAAAAATCACGTTTCTCGAAAACAGAGTAAAGAGTCTTTCGAGGCTTGAGCGTGACCAAATTCCTTTTGAAACCATTATTAAAGAGGCCAGAATCAATTACGAAACGCTTGAGAGTATAACTTATGCCCAAGAAATAACCTCTAACTTTAGTAAGATTGATACTATGGCAGTCTTTACAGTTAAATGGATAGACTCATTGACTACACCTGCTTCTGTAGCTAAGAATTCTAAAAAGTTAGAAGAATGGCTTAAGGTAAAATTAAATCGAGATACCTTGGTGGTAAAAGGTAAGTAATAGAAGATATATTGTAGCTTATTCATTTTCTTCAATATACATGCGTCTTACTTTTTTGAACAATTCTGAAGAATAAACAAAGTTGGTAACCGCTTCGTTGTCAGTTTTAAAAATGGAGTCTTTGGAGCCTTCCCATTCCTTAATTCCATCCTTTAAGAAAACAATTTTTTCACCTATTTCCATCACTGAGTTCATATCGTGAGAATTAATAACCGTGGTGATTTGAAATTCGTCAGTAATTTCTTGAATAAGATTGTCTATTACTATTGCGGTTTTTGGATCTAATCCAGAATTTGGTTCATCACAAAATAGATATTTGGGATTATTAACTATTGCCCTTGCGATAGCAACACGCTTCTGCATACCACCTGAAGCCTCACTAGGCATTTTGTGATGTGCGTTTTGAAGATTCACCCTATTTAATACAACATCAACTCTGTCTTGCATTTCACTTCTACTTTGTTTGGTAAACATGCGTAATGGGAACATTACATTTTCAGCGATTGTCATAGAATCAAAAAGTGCACTTCCTTGAAAAACCATTCCAATTTTTGCTCTTAGATTACGTTTTTCATCTGTGCTCATTTGACTAAGAACCTTACCGTCATAGGTAATTTCCCCTTGTTCAAAATCGTATAAGCCCAAAAGACACTTTAAAAAAACTGTTTTGCCAGATCCACTTTGACCGATAATGAGATTAGTTTTTCCTGTATCAAAAGAAGTGCTTATACCTTTGAGTATTTTGTTGCTGCCAAATGATTTATGTAAATCTTTAACCTCTATCATTAGCCTAAAAGTATACTTGTTATGAGATAATTCACTAATATAATTATAACGGATGTCCACACAAAAGAGGTGGTACTTGCTTTTCCTACTTCTAAAGCTCCACCTTTCATAAAATAACCGTAAAAGGATGGAATTGTGGCTAAAATAAAGGCAAATGCCATTGTTTTAATAAACGCGTAGGCCATATGAAAAGGAATAAAATCAATGCGAACGCCTTCTATGTAATCCTCAAAAGTTCCATATCCTCCATAAACGCAAGCCGCTAAGCCACCTAAAATGCCTAAGAACATGGCAATTGAAATTATAAAAGGATACAACGTTAGAGCTATGAACTTTGGAAAAACTAAATAATTTATGGCATTAATACCCATAACCTCCAAAGCGTCGATTTGTTCTGTAACACGCATTGTACCAATACTGGAGGTAATAAAAGAACCCACTTTCCCAGCCATTATAATAGATATAAAGGTAGGTGCAAATTCTAAAATGATGGATTGCCTTGTTGCAAATCCCACTAAATACTTTGGTATTAATGGGTTGCTAATATTCAATGAAGTTTGAATGGCGACAACACCACCCACAAAAAATGAAATAAACGCTACAATACCTAATGAACCAATGATGAGGTCATCGATATCTTTGAGTATTAAGGTTTTCATTACCGACCATTTCGTGGGTTTACGAAACATGTCCTTAACCATTATAAAATAAGTGCCAATATTATGAAGGTACTTCATTCAAGAAAGTGTTAACGCTAAAGTATAAAAAATGATTAGTTTAATAATGTTAATTTAAATTAAGATAGCTTAAAATCTGTATTTTTGAAATAGATAAAATATATTGGTTTTATGAGAAATAGCATAACTCTAGCACTTTGCATAATATTTGTCGTAAGTGGCTTTGCCCAAAATAAGATAAGCTCCAATGCAGCACAAAAACCTAAATTGGTTGTAGGGATTGTTGTTGATCAAATGCGTTATGACTATTTAACACGCTTTTACAATAGATTTGGAGAGGGTGGATTTAAACGTATGATAAAGCAAGGCTTCAATTGTAAGAATAATCACTTTAATTATGTGCCAACCTATACAGGCCCAGGACACGCGAGCGTTTACTCTGGTACTACCCCAAAGTATCATGGCATAATTTCTAACAATTGGTATGATAAAGAAGTAAAAGAAATGGTGTATTGTGCCTCAGATAATACTGTAGAATCTGTTGGTACTGAATCTTCAGCAGGAAAAATGTCTCCACACAGAATGCTTACAACGAGCTTTGCAGATGAAAATAGATTGTTCACTCAAATGCGAGGCAAATCAATTGGAATAGCAATTAAAGATAGAGGCGCAATTTTACCGGCAGGTCATGCGGCAAACGCGGCGTATTGGTTTTACGGTAGAGATGAGGGCATTTGGATAACGAGCACCTTTTACAGAAGTGATCTGCCAAAATGGGTAAAGGATTTTAATAACTCTGATCAAGCAGAATCGTATTTTAAAGTTTGGGACACCTATTATCCTATTGAAACGTATTTAGAAAGTGGCGCTGATTTTAATTCATTTGAAGGAGGTTTTAGTGGTAAGGACGAAGCAACATTTCCGTACGATTTAGAAAAGCTAGCAACAGATAATGGGAATTTTGAAATTATTAAAGGCTCTGCTTACGGGAACAGTTTAACAACAGATTTTGCTATGGCTGCTGTAATCGGAGAATCTTTAGGCATGGATAATGATACAGACGTGCTTGCACTGAGTTATTCTTCTACGGATTATGTAGGCCATAATTTTGGTGTAAATTCTAAAGAGGTCCAAGATACTTATATCAGGTTAGATAAAGATTTAGAGCGTTTTTTTAATTTTTTAGATAAAGAGGTTGGCGTTAGCAACTACACCGTATTCTTAACGTCTGACCATGGTGCTGTCAATGTACCAGCATTTCTAAAATCCAATAGAATACCTGCTGGATATGTAAGTAATAATAACAGAAAGAAACGTTTTCAAGAATTTTTAAACGCAAATTATGGAACCTCGGATATTGTAGAAAACGTCAGTAATGATCAGGTTTTTCTGAATAAGGCAAAACTAAAGGAACTTGGACTTAAGTTCCACGACGTAGAGCAAGCTATAGTAGATGAGCAAATAAAATACCCAAATATTGCCAAGGTATATTCAGCAACTATAATGAACAGTACTAACTTTACAACAGGGATTGAGGCCTTGCTCCAAAATGGATTTAATCAAAAGCGATCAGGTGATGTCATAGTAGTAAATGATGTGGCTCATATTGCTTATGGCAGAACGGGCTCTACACATGGAAGCGGATTAAATTATGATACTCACGTACCCTTGTTGTTTTTTGGAAATGGTATTAAGCGGGGTGAAACATTGGAGAAAACCGTAATTCCTGATATTGCACCAACGATGTCTGCTTTACTTGGAATTAGTTTTCCTAATGGTAGTACGGGACGACCGTTAGAGTTTGTTTTAGATTAAGCTATTTTTTCAAGGATACCTTTCCAGCGTAATTGCCTTATAAACTTACCTTCTTCTTTGCTCACTAAGGGTTCTAGTCCTTGGTTATTAGCTGTGAAATACCCCTTTAAATAATCTTTGAAATACGTGAAGCTCCCTTTTTTGTAGGCAAGTTTAGCCGCAGATATTAAAGTAATCCAAAAGCCGTAGCGCATCTTATACATAGCTTCACCTTGTAGGTATTTGGCGGCTTTGTTATAAGACTTCCCAGTAGGTTTGAGATGTTTTACTTTGAGTGTATCATCCGTTAAAATTTCCCAGCCATGGTATTGCGCCAATAATTCGTCAACGGTATCCCAACCCATGCTAGGTTTTAATTTCCCAATGTCTATAAAGCACTGCTTTCTGTAGGCTTTTAAGGCGCCTCTAATGTGATCTTTTCTGGTTAGATCCTCTATATTCCATGTATTGTTTTTCCTTAAATAGCAAAATCCTGAGGCCATTCCTAATTTATCATTAGATTTAAAATGATGTACTAAGCGTTCTAGATAGTTTGAGGGAAAAATTAGATCAGCATCGAATTTACAGATAACATCATAATTGTTGTCAAGACTATTATAACCTCTGTAAAATGCATTTATGATTTTACTTCCTGGCATATGCTCATCTGAAGATGTGTTATGAACTTGGGTTATCCAGTTATATCGCTCACAATAATTTTGAGCTACAAGTGATGTTTTATCACTCGAGTTGTCGTCAACAACCACTACTTTTTTTGGAGTCAGGGTTTGTTTGGTAAGCGATTCAAGGGTGAGACCTAAAGTCGCTTCTTCATTATGTGCAGGTATGACGATATAAAATTCCAAATAGTATTAATCAAAACCCAAAGCTACATAAAGGGAATTGGAAATTGGAAATTAAGTATTGGATTTTTTTTCTGCGTAGATGATATAGTATCTGTCTGTGAATAACCTTAGCAAAGGTCTAATGCCAAGTTTTTTAGTTGGATTGGTCCATTTCTGTCGTGCTTTAATCTCCCAGCCTGTTTTTTCTAGTAACCAGTCAAATTGCCAATCTTCAAATTCGTGAAAATGCCTGTCCCACATATCGGTTTTGCTTTGATAAGCTGGTGAAAACCATAATCTAAGGGGGACACTCACTACCAATTTATTCGCCTTTATGGATTTTAATACAGTAAAGGGAGATAATAAATGTTCAAAAATTTCAAATGCAGTAACTACATTTGCTGTTGAGGTTGTGATAGCTGATGTATCTAAATCCAAGTCTTCACCTTTTGTGTTTTCAACTTTATATCCTTCAGAAATCATAATCTTGGAGAATGGATTTTCAATACCCAAATCGAGTATGGTATCTGATGTATGTATATGAGACTTTAAGAATTGAAGTGTGTGCCTGAAACGTTTATTAGGGTATGTCTTCTCGTACATTAGTCAGAAATATTGTCATAAGACGTTTTTATTCCTTTAATTAAGGCCGAAGAAAACCCACCATGTTCCATTTCATTCAAACCAGCAATAGTACAGCCTTTAGGTGTAGTGACCTTATCTATTTCTGCTTCTGGATGGTTTCCTTGCTGCAATAGTAGCTCACTGGCACCTTTTACGGTTTGAGTAGCAATGTCTGTCGCTGTTTTGGCATCAAAACCAATTTCAATACCTCCTTGAATCATACCTCTAATAAATCTTAAAACATAAGCAACACCACATGCGCCTAGTACTGTTGCGGCATCCATTAAGGATTCATCAATTCGTATAGTCGTACCTAGTGCATCAAATATTGACTTCACCACAGTCTCATCCTTTGTTTTTGCATTATTGGAGGCGATACAAGTCATAGATTCATTAACGGATGAAGCTGTATTTGGCATGGCTCTAAAAACCGTTGGGCTTGATGTTAAATGGGCATTAATCTCTTTAATACTATAGTCGCTAACTACAGAAATTAGGAGATGTTCTTTTTTAACCTCTGGTTGAATTTCCTTAAGAACCGATTCAATTTTATAAGGTTTTACAGCGATGATAATAACATCCGCTTCTTTGACGGCCTCCGCATTATTGGATGTTACATGAACACCTAGTGTTTTAAATTTTGAAAGTAATTCCGTTTTGTGTCGTGTAATGGTAAGTTTTTTAGCCGAGAAGCCTTGCGATAATAGACCAGACCCAATAGCTTGCCCTAAATTTCCACCTCCGATTATCGCAATATTATTTTTCATGCTTAATAGCGGTAAACAATAGCATTGATGTGCATTCCAGCACCAACAGATGCAAAAATAATGACGTCGCCTTTATTGATTTGATGTTGGTCTAGTTTATTATTTCTTATTAAATCAAACAAGGTCGGAACTGTTGCAACGGAGCTGTTGCCCAGCTTATGAATACTCATTGGCATTATATCTTCTGGAGCTTTTGCTTTGTGTAATCGGTAAAAACGCTTTACAATAGCATCGTCCATTTTCTCATTAGCTTGGTGGATTAGGATTTTTTTAACCTCCGTAATATCAGCACCACTTTTGTCTAAACAGTCTTTCATCGCTTGGGCCACATTAGTTAAGGCAAATTCGTAAATTTTACGACCATGCATTTTTATGTAGCGCGTATCAGGGCAAAGCTCCTTATTATTAGAATTACCAAAATACAAATAATAGGCCTCATCATAAGTAAAAGATGCTGATTCATGGGCTAAAATTCCACTGTCTGAATCGGTAAATTCAACTATACTTGCTCCAGCACCATCGGAATAGATCATAGAATCTCTATCGTGCTTATCTACCACACGAGAAAGCGTTTCTGCTCCGATAACTAAGCATCGCTTAGCCATTCCTGCTCTAATAAACGCTTGGGCTTGTATAACACCTTCTAGCCAACCAGGACATCCGAACAAAATATCATAGGCGACGCACTTAGGATTTTTTATCCGAAGTCTGTGCTTAATTCGTGATGCTAAACAAGGAAGAATATCACTTTGTACAGTATTATATTTAACATCCCCAAAATTGTGAGCACAAATAATATAGTCTATAGATTCTGGGTCAATATTAGCATTGTCTAAAGCTTTTTGAGCTGCTAGAAATCCCAGGTCTGAGGCAACTAATTGCTCGTCAGCATAGCGACGTTCGGCAATACCTGTAATCGCTTTAAATTTCTCAACAATCACCTCATTAGGATGGTCAATGTGTGTGCCATCGGCATTTAAAAACTCGTGATTATGAAAGTCTTTATTTTTCTCAATAGATTTTGGGATATAACTTCCGGTACCTGTTATTTGAATTGCCATTCTTAACGCTTTGTATAGGTTTAATTTACTAATCTAACCAATAATCTGATTTTTGATGTATTTTGTCTGAAGAAAACCACCATTTTTTTAATATTCTCAGATTTTGATTAAAAAATATTAAATATTAATAAAAAAGCGTCCATTTTGGACGCCTTTTTATTCTAGCTTTATCTGTATCTATATTTCAATATAATCTTCTATTGGTGCACAGCTACAAATAAGGTTTCTGTCGCCATAGGCTTCGTCCACACGTCTTACGGTAGGCCAAAACTTATTGTCTCTTACAAAGTCTAAAGGAAAAGAGGCCTTTTCTCTAGAATAGGGAAACAACCATTCATCTGCTGTTAGCATATCTAAAGTATGCGGTGCATTCTTTAGAACATTGTTAGGTTCCTCTTTAGTGACTGTATTAACTTCTTCACGAATAGCAATCATGGCATCGCAAAAACGATCCATTTCCGATTTATTTTCACTTTCTGTAGGTTCAATCATCATTGTTCCTGCAACAGGAAATGAAACTGTCGGTGCATGGAACCCATAATCCATCAGGCGCTTTGCTATATCAACCACTTCAATGCCATTAGCTTTAAATGCGCGGCAATCAATAATCATTTCGTGAGCAGCACGTCCGTGTTCTCCAGTATATAAAGTTTCGTAATAACCTTCTAATCGTTCTTTGATATAATTGGCATTTAAGATGGCTACCTCAGTAGCTTCTTTTAGTCCTTTAGCTCCTAACATCTTTATATAGCCGTAAGAAATAATACAAGCTAATGAAGATCCAAATGGTGCGGCGGAGATAGCAGTAATAGCTTCATTACCTCCTGTTTTAATGATTGGATTTCCTGGTAAAAATGGTACAAGTTGTTTGGCCACACAAATTGGTCCAACACCAGGTCCACCGCCACCATGAGGTATTGCAAAAGTTTTGTGCAGGTTGAGGTGGCAAACATCAGCACCAATATTTCCCGGATGCGTTAATCCAACTTGAGCATTCATGTTGGCACCATCCATGTAGACTTGTCCACCGTTGTCGTGGATAATTTGTGTAATCTCTTTTATTGCAGACTCGTAAACACCGTGTGTAGAGGGATAGGTAATCATCAAAGCCGCTAAATTATCCTTATGTAATTCTGCTTTAGACCTTAAATCTTCCACATCGATATTTCCATCTTCAGAGGCTTTAGTTACCACAACCTTCATGCCTGCCATGACGGCACTTGCTGGATTGGTTCCGTGTGCAGAAGAAGGAATCAAACAAATATTTCTATGTTGATCTCCACGAGAGTGGTGATAGGCTCTTATTACCATTAACCCTGCGAATTCGCCTTGCGCTCCAGAATTGGGTTGCAATGATGTGCCTGCAAAACCAGTGATTTCTGTAAGTTGCTCTTCAAGAGACGTCAGTAATGTTGTATAGCCTTTAGCTTGTTCGATAGGAACAAATGGGTGCATATTTCCCCAACTACTCCAGCTAAGTGGAAGCATCTCAGAGGCGGCATTTAATTTCATAGTACAAGATCCAAGGGAAATCATAGAATGATTTAATGCTAAATCTTTGCGCTCTAGGCGTTTAATGTAACGCATCAGCTCTGTTTCGGAGTGATAAGAATTAAAGACATCAGCTGTTAAGAATGACGATTGACGCTTTAATTTATCTGGAATGGTATCGGCTGCATTTAAAGCGGTGATTTTATCTGCTGATTTTCCCGTTAATTCTTCGAAAATTGCAAGAATAGTATTTAAATCTGCAAGAGAAGTTGTTTCATTAATGGAAATGGTTACAGTTTCGTCGTTTGGATAGTAAAAATTAACCTCATGTTTCTCAGCAATGCTTTTTACCTTGTTGGCATTTGCTTTTAACTGAATAGTATCAAAATAAGATGTGTTGCCTTGTTCTATGCCTAGAGCTTTCAGATGTTCTGCTAAAGTTGTTGTGGAAGCATTAACCCTATTAGCGATAAATTTTAATCCCTCTGGGCCATGATAAACGGCATACATACCAGCCATAACGGCCAACAATACTTGAGCGGTACAGATATTAGACGTGGCTTTATCGCGTTTAATATGTTGCTCTCTGGTTTGAAGCGCCATCCTTAGGGCTCGGTTGCCACTAACATCGCGAGTAACACCAATGATACGTCCAGGAACATCACGCTTGTAAGCTTCTTTTGTTGCAAAATAAGCTGCATGTGGACCCCCATATCCCATAGGTATACCAAATCTTTGAGTGGTACCTACTACAACATCAGCACCAAATTTACCAGGAGCTTCTAGTTTTATTAAACTCAAAATGTCAGCAGCAACAGCAACTTTTATGCGGTTGGCATTGGCTTTAATAATAAAGCTTTCAATATCCGTAATTTCACCATGTTTTCCTGGATATTGTAAAATAGCTCCAAAAAATTCTTCGGAGAAATTGAACTTGGTTTCATCACCAACCACGAGTTCAATTCCAATTGGAGTTGCTCTTGTTTCTAGTAATGACAAGGTTTGAGGTAATATTAAATTAGATACAAAGAATTTATTAATTCCTGCTTTTTTCTGATCACGTTCTCTAACAGCAAACAACAGGCTCATAGCCTCTGCTGCAGCTGTACTTTCATCGAGTAGTGAAGCATTTGCTATTTCCATACCTGTAAGGTCAATGACCATAGTCTGAAAATTCAAAAGGGCTTCAAGCCTGCCTTGGGCAATCTCTGCCTGATAAGGGGTGTAGGCTGTATACCATCCTGGGTTTTCAAGGATATTTCTTTGAATCACTGCTGGCAAATTGGCCGGGTGGTAACCTAATCCTATGTAAGATTTAAAAATCTTATTGAGTTGAGATAATTCGTAGATGTGCTGCAAATATTCTTGCTCGCTCATAGCCTTGTCCAAGACTAAATCTTTTTTAAGCCTGATTTCTGAAGGTACAGTTTCAGATATTAACTGTTCTATACTTGTAACACCAATAGTGTTCAACATGGCTTTCTGCTCCTGTGGACCTGGGCCAATGTGTCTTAATGCAAAAGAGGTTGTATCCATTCCTTTCGTTAGCTTGTTTTTTTAAAGTGCAAAAATACGGATTTACCCATTTTATTTAGTTAAGGTTTACTAAAGTTTTTAACCGAAACATGGCGTTATTAACACTTTAATTACTTTTACTTGGTGAAGTATTTAAAAGGCCTTTTAAATTTTTATATCAATAGTAGTATTCACGTGGCTTTGGCAGCTTACGCCTTAACATGGGTGACCTTGATACAATTACATCTAGAATATGAAGAATCTAGTCTGTATTTTGTGTTTTACGGGACCATTGTAGCCTATAATTTTGTGAAGTATTTTGGGTTGGTAAAATTTCATCACAGAAAATTTACAAGCTCACTTCAAGGAATTCAAATTATTTCTGCTTTGGCTTTTACAGCCATGTTTTATTATGTTATACAATTAAATAGTACTAGCCTTATTCTTGCAGGTGTAATTACTGTAATAACTTTTTTTTATGCTATACCCTTTGTTCCAAAACGACTATTGTTTGATGAGCAGCGTAACCTTAGGCAGATTAGTGGACTTAAAATTTATGTTATTGCTTTGGTCTGGGCCTTAACTACCGTTCTGTTGCCAATAATTAACAATTCTATTGAAATTAACACTGATGTCGTCATCTCCTTTGTTCAGCGTGGGTTGTACGTTATTGTTTTAATGCTTCCTTTTGAAATCCGTGATTTAAAATATGATAATCTTAAGCTTGCTACAGTTCCTCAAAAAATAGGAGTAAGAAATACAAAGCTTTTAGGAAGTGCATTATTGCTAATGTTTGTGCTATGCGAAATGCTTAAGAGTAATACATATTTAGAACAAGTCATAATTACTGCAGTACTCTCTTTTATAACATTATTGTTATTGCTTTTGGCAAGTAAGAATCAATCTAATTATTACAGTGCTTTTTGGGTGGAAGGTTTGCCCATACTGTGGCTCCTATTGCTCTTGGTGTTTGGCTAATTCTTTCTGAAAATCTTCTTCCATCTTAGCTTTGGACTTTTCGTCTAGGATTTCAATACCAGCGGATCTTAGTAGTTTGGTTAAAACAGAATTTCGTTTAGAGTGTTCACGGCAAATTTTACAATAGCTATGATGGATTTTTAATTTAATGATTTCCCACAGACCTGCCTCGCTATATTGACTTTTGTCACAGATATGTCCAGCTTCATTACAATTTACATTGAATAGTCCCATAAATTAAAACCAATTTTTATCTAGGCAACTAGCCATGGCAGTTCTTGCTCTATGGATAATTACCCAAAGGTTAGACGCTGTAATGTTTAATTCATTACAAATCACTTCAGTTTCATAACCTAATACCGTTTTCATTTTAAAAACCTCTGCTTGTTTTTGAGGTAGCTTTTCCATGCAATTAAGAATAGCCTCTCCTAATTCTGAATTTTCAAGAGTATCTTCTGCAGTTTTGTCAAAAGGGTCTGCAACGCGCTCTTCCAGCCAGTCGCCGTCATTTTCATTGTCGCTACTAAATGTCATTCTAACTTCTGCCTTCCCTTTGTTAGAATTTATTTTGCGATAATAATCAATGATTTTGCGTTTTAATATTGAAATCAACCAAGTACGTTCACTAGCTTGTCCCTTAAAATTCTTCATGGATTTGAGGCCTGCCAAAAATGTTTCAGATACCAAGTCTTGTGCTGTTTCGCGGTCATTTACACGAGTTATCGTGTAATTGAAAAGATAATCTGAATACGATTTTACCCATGTATTAGGGTCTAAATGGTGCTTTGGCATTTTGCTGATAGTACTTCATCAAAAATAAAATAAAAAACTGAAAACACTTGTCTTACTTCAATAAACCAGCACGCCTCAATAAAGCCTCAGGTTTTGGCTCATGTCCTCTAAACTTCTTATAAAGGGTCATTGGGTTTTCAGTTCCGCCTTGAGAAAGCACATAAGTTTTAAATTTATTAGCTACGGTTTTATTAAAAATACCTTCTTCTTTAAAATACTCAAAGGCATCAGCATCTAGCACCTCAGCCCATTTATAACTATAATACCCGGAAGAATAGCCACCTTGAAAAATGTGTGCAAAAGCCGTACTCATACAATTTTCTGCAACATCAGGATATAAAGTAGTTTCTCTAAAGGCTTTTAACTCATGAGCTTTCACATTTTCAATTTCTGTTGGGTCAATTCCATGCCAGGCCATATCCAACAAGCCAAAACTCAGTTGTCTTAGTGTTTGCATACCTTCATGAAAAGTGGCAGAGGCTTTAATTTTGTCAATAAGGTCCATTGGGAGGACCTCTCCAGTTTTATAGTGCGTAGCAAACAGTTTAAGCGTTTCTTCTTCGTAACACCAATTTTCCAAAATTTGACTTGGCAGCTCCACAAAATCCCAGTAAACATTGGTTCCTGAGAGACTTGGATAGGTAGTGTTAGCTAGCATGCCATGAAGGGCATGACCAAATTCATGAAATAGTGTGGTAACCTCATTAAAAGTGAGTAAAGATGGTTTGGTGGTTGTGGGTTTAGTGAAATTACACACAATAGAAATATGTGGCCGTTCATTGACTCCGTTTTTAATCATCTGAGGTTTAAAGGAAGTCATCCATGCACCATTTCGTTTGCCTGGCCTTGGAAAAAAGTCGGCGTAAAAAATGGAGACTAAATTTTCTTCAGCGTCCAATACTTTATAGGTAATTACCTCTTCATGGTATTTATCAATAGTGTCAATTTCCTTAAACTCTAAGCCAAATAATTTTTTTGCTACTGTAAAAGCACCATTAATAACATTTTCTAGTTTAAAATAGGGTTTGAGCTGTTCGTCATCTAGGCTAAAGCGTTTTTGTTTTAGCTTCTCACTGTAATAAGCAGAATCCCATTTTTGAAGTTCTTCTATGCCGTCAAGTTCTTTTGCATAAGCCTTAAGGTCTTTAAATTCTTTGTAGGCTGCAGGCTTGGCTTTTTTTAATAGGTCTTTTAAAAATTCATTTACTTTTTCGGGAGTTTCAGCCATACGCTCTTCCAGTACAAAATGGGCATGTGTTTTATACCCTAGAAGTTGGGCTCTCTTAAACCTCAGTATTGCAATGCGTTTAACGATTTTTTGATTGTCTAGTTCGTCATTTTTAAACCCTTTACTACCAAAGGCTTTAGAGAGTTTTTGTCGCAAGGATCTATTCTTGGCATATGTCATAAATGGAATATAACTAGGGTAATCTAGGGTAATCAGCCATCCAGATTTATCTTTACTTTCAGCCAATTGTTTTCCAGCCTCCTTAGTTCCTTCGGGTAAACCAGCAAGGTCAGATTCGTCTGTAATATGTAATTGAAATTGGTTGGTCTCGGCCAAGATGTGTTCGCCAAATTTTAATTTAAGCTGACTAAGTTCTTTATCAATTTCTCTTAATTGATTTTTTTTGTCCTCCGGGAGGTTGGCACCATTTCTTGAAAAACTTTTATACTTTTTATCTAATAAGGTTTCTTGTTCAGTATTTAATTGTAATGATTCCTTAGAGTCATAAACTGCCTTAATACGTTTAAATAAAGCTTCATTTAAAGTGATGTCATTACTGAATTCTGAAAGCATCGGAGAAACTTCTTGAGCAATTTTTTGGATGCTATCATTAGTTTCGGCAGAGTTGAGGTTAAAAAAGATACTAGATAAACGGTCTAAGCTTTCGCCAGAATAATCTAAAGCTTCAATAGTATTTTGAAAAGTTGGATTTTCTTTATTTAATGTAATAGCATTTATTTCTGCTTTAGCTTGTTTTATGGCTTCTTGAAAAGCAGGTAAATAATCCTCTGAATTTATCTGGCTGAAAGGAGCTGTTTTATAAGGAGTCTCAAAAGGTCTATTTAAAATACTCATTTTTTCAATGTCTTAAATTTCTTACGTATGTATTTGATTTACTGAATTTTAACGGATTTTTATGAGATAAAAGTAACCCGATAAACGTTTGTTTTAACTATATTTGCACATCTTTAAAAGCACAGTCTTTGTGTGGATAGAGTTGGTTAATAGCTTTAAGCCTTGGTGTAACTGCCAAGGCTTTTAAAGATTTTTGGCTGATTCCTCGACCTTAGCTTTCAATCCTTCTTTATAAACTATAATTTTATCCAAAATGCACTGGTCGGAGCTTCCTAAGATTTGGGCCGCTAAGATTCCAGCATTTTTTGCTCCATCTAGCGCAACTGTTGCTACTGGTACGCCTCCAGGCATTTGTAAAATAGATAATACTGAATCCCACCCATCTATTGAGTTTCTACTTTTTACAGGAACGCCAATAACAGGTAAAGGAGATAGAGAAGCAACCATGCCCGGTAAATGGGCCGCACCTCCTGCTCCTGCAATTATAACCTTAATACCGCGCTCGTGGGCATATTTACCATAATCGAAAAGTTTATCTGGAGTTCTGTGTGCCGAAACGATATCAACTTCAACTTCAATATCAAATCCCTTTAAAATATCAATTGCCTCTTGCATTACGGGCAAATCACTTTTACTACCCATTATTACGCCAACTTTACTCATAATCTATTCACTTATTACTTCTATGGTTCGTTTTACTTTTTCTGCAATTTTTCGCGCTTCATTAATATCCTTGTTTACAATGGTTACGTGTCCCATTTTTCGGAATGGTCGTGTTTGTTTTTTACCATAGATGTGAGGAGTTACGCCATCCATGGCAAGTATGTTTTCTATGTTTTTATACACAACATTTCCGTTGTAATTTTCAGCTCCAACTAAATTTACCATAACACCTGCAACCTTACTGTCTGTTTTACCTAATGGTAACCCAAGTATAGCACGAATATGTTGCTCAAACTGATCGGTATAGCTACCTTCAATACTGTAGTGGCCAGAATTGTGAGGTCTTGGAGCGACCTCATTGACCAAAATATTATTGTCTTGTGTTTGGAACATTTCTACTGCAAGCAAGCCCACATGTTTAAACGCTGCCGCTGTCTTAAGTGCTACCAATTCCGCTTTTTTGGCGATTTCATTAGGAATCCTTGCTGGACAAATGACATATTCTACCTGATTTGCTTCAGGATGGAATTCCATTTCAACTACAGGATAAGTCTTTAGGTCGCCTTTTTCATTTCTGGCAACAATAACAGCTAATTCATTTTTAAACCGAATCAAATCTTCCGCAATACACTCAACATTCGGCAAATCTATAAGGTCGGTATAGCGTTTAACTATTTTCACACCTGTACCATCATATCCAAAGCGCGCACTTTTCCAAACAAATGGGTAGCTTAATCCGCCATTTTCAATCGCCTCTTCAATTTCAGACGTGTAAGCAAATCTAGAAAAATCAGCTGTTGGAATATTATGATCTCGATAAAATAATTTTTGATGTGCCTTATTCTGTATGGTACGCAACGTTTTAGATGAAGGAAAGATTTTAATACCTTCATCTTCTAGTGTTTCTAAAGCATCAACATTAACATTTTCAATTTCAATGGTAAGGATATCAACCTGTTTTCCAAATTCTAATACAGTATCAAAATCCATTAAATCGCCAACAGTAAACTCATCACAGGCTAATCTTGCAGGTGCATCCTTACTTGGGTCCAAAACGCAAGTGTAAATATCGTATTTACGCGTATGGTAAAGCATCATTTTACCGAGTTGACCACCACCAAGTATTCCAAGTTTAAAGTTTGAAGAAAAATAGTTTACGGACATAGCATTAATGATGAGGAATCAAAAGATTCATTCTACTTAATTTCAACACAAAAATAAGCTAAATAATAAAAGGGTCTTTAAAATCGTGGTTATAAAATCGGCTTACATGCTTCAAATTTTTATCTTTGTTTTCCTATATAAAAAACAATGGTCTTAAAGCTTCACGATTTATATTTCAAACCCTTCATTTCAGAAGATAGAATACAGAAGGCGGTGCAGAAAATGGTCGATGCTATTGCAGCTGATTTGGGTGATGAAATGCCAGTTTTTGTTGGGATTTTAAATGGCTCATTTATGTTAGTGAGCGACTTTGTGAAGAAGTATCCTAAGCCGTGTGAGGTAACCTTTATAAAATTGGCATCTTATGAGGGCGTAAAGTCAACAGAAGATATCCAGCGTTTAATCGGGCTTACACAAGATTTAACAGGAAGAACGGTTGTAATTTTAGAAGATATCATAGATTCAGGTAATACCCTGGAAGAGGTGCACCGAATATTTAAAAATGAAAATGTAAAGCAATTACTAATTGCGACTTTATTTTACAAACCTGAAGCATACGATAAAGATTTTAAACTTCATTACGTAGGGATGGAAATTCCTAATAAATTCATTGTTGGGTACGGATTAGATTATAATGGATTAGGAAGAGATTTACCAGACGTATATCAATTAAAAACAACACAACACATGACGAACATTGTCCTATTCGGCCCTCCAGGAGCAGGGAAAGGAACGCAAGCAAATTTTTTAAAAGAAAAATACGATTTAATACATATCTCAACAGGAGATGTGTTTAGATACAACATTAAAAATGAAACAGCCTTGGGTATGTTGGCCAAGTCCTACATGGATAAAGGCGAATTGGTTCCGGATCAAGTTACCATTGATATGCTAAATAAGGAAGTTGAAAAAAATACGGATGCCAAAGGATTTATTTTTGATGGTTTTCCAAGAACAGATGCGCAGGCTAAGGCTTTAGATAATTTAATGGATTCTAAGGATTCTCAGATTAACGCTATGGTGGCATTAGAAGTAGACGATGAAGTTTTGGTGGAGCGATTACTAGAGCGCGGTAAAACAAGTGGCCGTGCCGATGATGCTGATGAGAGTATTATAAGAAACAGAATTAAAGAGTACTACAATAAAACTGCGATTTTAAAGGACTACTACTCAAATCAAGATAAATATTTTGGTGTTGATGGTGTTGGTAGCATAGAGGAAATAACCGTTAGGCTGAGTAAGGTTATAGATACACTCTAGCCATTGCTATATAATAGTTGAGAGTTGTGTAAATACCCAATTATTATGGGTTTTGGCATTAATAGAACTACAGTGCGTGGCTGTTAGATATTATTCATGCCGCGTATTAATAAAGCACAGAAATTATGACTGAAGGGAACTTCGTGGACTATGTAAAAATGCATGTGGCTTCTGGCAACGGAGGTAAGGGTTCTGCGCACCTGCATCGCGAAAAGTATATTCAAAAAGGAGGTCCAGATGGTGGAGATGGAGGACGAGGCGGCCATGTTATAATTAAAGGAAATGCCAATCTTTGGACATTACTTCACCTAAAGTTTAAAAGACATGTTAAAGCTGGCCATGGCGAACATGGTAGCTCTGGCAGAAGTACAGGTGCAGATGGAGAAGATTATATTGTCGAAGTACCTTTAGGCACAATTGTCAAGGATACAGATACAGGAGCAATTTTATTCGAAATCACTGAGGATGGGGAAGAGAAGATTGTAGTAGAAGGCGGTATGGGCGGTCGTGGTAACTGGCACTTTAAAAGCTCTACCAATCAAACACCCAGATATGCTCAGCCTGGAATTCCTTCCGAAGAAAAAAATATAACGATTGAGCTTAAAGTACTTGCTGATGTAGGTCTTGTTGGTTTTCCTAATGCAGGCAAATCAACTTTGCTTTCGGTACTGACTTCAGCTAAACCTAAAATTGCAGATTATGAATTTACTACTCTAAAACCTAATTTAGGGATTGTAAAATATCGAGATTATCAGTCGTTTGTAATGGCTGACATTCCCGGGATTATCGAAGGAGCGGCAGAAGGAAAAGGACTAGGGTACTACTTTTTAAGACATATTGAGCGGAATTCTATTTTATTGTTTTTAATCCCTGCAGACGCCGATGATATTGTTAAGCAATATGATATTTTGGTTGATGAATTGAAACGTTACAATCCAGAGATGTTGGATAAAGAACGGTTTGTTGTTGTTTCAAAATCAGATATGTTGGATGACGAGTTAAAATCAGAAATTTCTTCTATTTTAGATAAAGATTTAGAAACAGATTACATGTTTATATCGTCTGTAGCCCAACAAGGATTAACTGAATTAAAGGACAAACTCTGGCAAATGCTCAATTAAGTGTGACTTTCACCTATGAAAGAGGCTATAAAAAAAGTTGTAGAAAATAATGATACTAGGCTGAGTAAAGGGTTTGATTTTTTTATTCAATTCCTTATCGTAGTATCTGTTATTACATTTTCAATTGAAACCTTGCCTAAGCTAGAGCCAAAAACACGTTTTATTTTAAGTGCTATTGAAATATTTTGTGTTATTGTCTTTACTCTAGAGTATTTAGCACGAATCTACATTGCAGAGAAAAAAGGTAAATTTATTTTTAGCTTTTTCGGTTTAATTGACTTACTGGCCATCCTTCCTTTTTATTTGTCCTTTGGAGTTGATCTGAGGTCGTTAAGGATTTTAAGAATGTTCCGTCTGTTTCGTTTACTTAAGCTGGTGCGTTACAATAAGGCGATGAGACATTTTACTAAAGCCATGTTGCTTGCGAGGGAACAGATTATATTATTTATGGCCGTGACCTTGGTACTCATTTATTTTTCTGCTGTGGGTATTTATTATTTTGAAAACGAAGCACAGCCAGATCATTTCGCTTCTGTTTTTGATAGCCTCTGGTGGTCTATTGTAACTTTAACAACAGTAGGTTATGGTGATGTCTACCCGATAACAGCAGGAGGTAAAATTTTTACATTCTTTATTTTGTTGATAGGTCTTGGCATTGTGGCTGTTCCAACGGGAATTATTTCTTCTTCATTGACAAAAGCCGTGGAATTAGAATCCGAAGAGAAATAGTTAAAATCAAAAAATTCAACTTTTTTTTTTAATACCTTTAAAAGAAAAACATGAGACTGATAAGTCGCTTTTTCCTTCTATTGATTCTGACTTCATGTGGTGCTGTGATTAATTATGATTACGAAAGTTCTACGGATTTTGACAGTTATAAGACTTACGGTTATTATGACGATATGAAGACTGGGTTAAGTGAATTAGACACCAAACGCCTCATTAGAGCTATTGATGCTAAGCTACAGGCTTTGGGTTTTCAACGCGTTGATGTTGCCGATTTCTATATAGATATACAAAGTCAAGAAATAATTAACCGCACTAATTCTAATGTTGGAGTTGGCGTAGGAGGAACTGGTGGAAATGTTGGTGGAGGTGTATCGGTAGGCATTCCTCTTGGTGGTAGCCAATACACAAGAGAAATTGTAATTGAATTTGTTGACGACTCCAAAAACGGAACCTTTTGGCAGGCGATTGCAGAAACCAGTTTTAATCCTAATGCTAAACCAGAAAAGCGTGAGGCTCAATTCATGGCTTTAGCAGAAAAAATATTAAGTAAATATCCACCTCAGATTAAATAATCCTGATGTCAATCATTATGAAAATTAATTCGGTCCTATGTCTTTTTATTACCTTATTTGTCTCTGCTACTTCGTTTGCTCAAAATGAAATAAAACCTCCTCGAGGGTATTCTAACGATATTGGTAATATGATATCAATGTTAGATAATTTGAAACAGCGTGTAGAGCGATATGTTATTAACCTCGACCAAGAGGGAACAGATTTTTTATTAGACGAAAATTCTAACAGTCCTGGTGCTATAATCTATCACTTGGCCGCAACAGAGGCCTACTACCAAGTGTATACCTTTGAAGGAAGAGGTTTTAATGCTTCAGAGAAGCGTAAGTGGGAAACGGCTCTTAACCTAGGCGAAAAGGCTAGGAACGAATTTAAAGACAAACCCATTCAATTTTATTTGGATATTTATGATGAGGTGCGAAAAAAGACAAAAGAGCTTTTAAAAACTAAGGGCGATGATTGGTTTAAAACCAAAACAGGTAATATGAGCATGCATTGGGCGTGGTTTCATGTTATGGAGCATCAGGCCAATCATATGGGGCAATTGGCTTACATTACTAAGCGCATATAAATAGTCTTTGGCTAGCGATTAGTTTTCTACTTTTATTCTAAGTCCTTCACTATGGCTGCTAAATTCTGGCGCATACATGCTTTGTACAGTGCTTATGCCATTACTCATTTGCCCTGCATTATTTACACGTAAATCATATTCAAAAACATAAATACCTTTAGGTAGAAAGTCAATGAAAAAGTTGGTTGCCGCATCTTTTGTGCTTTCGTAATAGCCCAAACCATCTTGCCATTTGTATTGGGAAAGCACATTAATGGGCTCTAATCCTGCTGCTCTCATATCTTTAAGGTGAATAAATTCCATCGGTCTATCCGTTCTTAGTTCAATACGTACTTTTATTAAATCACCAACGGTTAAATTGGTTTCTGGTGTTATCTCAGAAATGACTTCACCCACAGGTGAGTTGGATTTTAGATAAAGTTTTTTGCTCAGATTTAATGGTGTTTGGGAAGGAGTGATTTTATCTAAATCCTCGAAGTATTGCCAATATAAAGCTCCCCAAGCTACTGCATTTTGGTTATTTGCCAATGTTACATTTCCCATTTTGGGTTCAATTTCAGAACCTGGCCATGTGGTTTTAAAGTATCCTGTTCCTGCCTCAATGGCAACATCATCTCTAGTCTCTGGGACAATAAGTTCTCCACCAACTTCAATTTTAACGATTTCATCAATACTGAGCCAGTTTGAACCTTGGAGCAATAGGGCATAAACAGCTTCTGTCGTTGCTTTAGTGGTTTTCCATGTATTGGTCTGTTTATGTCTTAGCAACCATATTTTAAGGTTGTCTATAATTTTGGGGTCGTTCTTTATTTCGGCGAAGGCTTCAATAAGCAAGGCTTGTGTTTCAATAGGCGCTTTGTACCAGTGCCAAGAGTTACCGTTTTCTTTCCAGTACATTCCTAATTCTTCACTAATTACGCTATTCTCTTCTATTGATTTTAAAATGGCGTTTGCTGTTTCTGCACTATTCATTCTATGCATTGTTAAAGCCATGAGCCCTTTTGCATAGAGTGAACGTTTTAGCCAATAAGATTCAATTTGGCTTTTATAATAGTCGATAACGTATTCAACTTCTTTAGATGGTTTTAATTCAGGATAAAAACTTCTGGTGTATAAATAATGTAATTGCATATAAGACAATTGGTCCTTATTTAAATCCACTTTGTCATTTTGTTTTTTTAGGTCATTGAATTCTTTTACGAATGCTTTGTCTAGGTAATTCAAGGCACTTTGAATCATACTTTGGTTATCATTTTGATTAATGCCTAAATGTTTTAAGTGCCCAAACCCTGCAACAATATGTTGAGTGATATACCTATTGGCATAACCACCGTTAAACCACGACCACGCTCCCGAAGCTTGCTGATTTGTTCTCAATTTTAATTGTGCGAATTGCAATTCGCTCGAGACCTTATTGAGGTCAAATAATAGTCCTATTCGTTTTTTTTGCTCCGATTCGGATTGTGCATCTCTGAGCCAAGGTGTTTCTTGAATGAGTATAGCTTTTAAGTCTTGGTTTTTCTCTAAGTTAGAAATTAGCGCATCCTTGGAATTCCATTGCTTAAAAACAGCTTCAATTTTTGGGTTGGAGGATACAATATGTCTGGCTAAGGCATTAGCATAGTAGCGTGCAAAGATTTGCTCGTTGCAATCGTATGGAAACTCCATAAGGTAAGGTAGGACCTGTATGGCATACCAAGCTGGATTAGAAGTTAATTCTAAGGTAAGTCTATGATATTTAAGTGATACCGACGTATTTGAAGTTAATTTATCTAAAGTGAAAGTTTTTTGTTGATTCGACCGGATCCACATTGGTAAAGCCTCTGTGACTAAAATGCGATTAGTTAAAACAGGTAATACATTTTGTTCGCCATCACTGAATTTTTTTGTTTTTGCAATGACCTTGTATTGAATTGCTTCAATACCATCAGGTATTTTTAAATGCCAAGAGACTTGGGTATTTCCTTTAGCATCTACAGAAAAAAGTGTATCTATTTCACCGATTTCTGAAATTAAAATTGAGGTGATATTGGTGCCTGTTAAAGCGTTTGATAACTGTATACTAGAAATGCCGTTAAGAGATTTATCAGTAAGGTTGGCGATTTTGGCACTTATAGTGATTTCATCACCTTCCCTTAAAAATCGCGGTGCGTTAGGAATGACCATGAGCTCTTTTTGGGTAATGGTTTCATACTGACCTACTGTACTTTTTAAATTTTTTGTGTGGGCCAGTAATTGCAATTTCCATTTGGTCAAGGCCTCTGGAGCTGTAAAATTAAAACTCACGTTGCCATCAGAATCTGTCTGTAGCTGTGGAAAGAAAAATGCCGTTTCTTGGAGGTTTTTGCGCACCTTAATTTTTAGTAAATCTTCCTCACCTTTTTTTGTGGTGATAACAACAACACCATTGGCGCCTTTTTTACCATAAATAGCTTGAGCCTCATCAGGCTTTAATATTTTGATTGATATAACATCCTCCTGTTTAATTCGTCTAAAATTAGACTCTGTTACTATTTCTCCATCAATTACATACAGCGGTTCTTTGTTTCCGCCTATGGAACTAGTTCCTCGGAGAATTGCCAAACTATCAAGATTAGACTGTCCAGAGCCTGTTGAGATAATTAAACCTGGTATTTGTCCTGATAGTGATGCCGAAATATCTGCTATTGGTGTTTCTGAGTCTTCTTGAACGGCGACAACACCGTCTGCTGGAGCATCCATACGTCTAGCTAAATACCTATGGTTGTCACCATCAAAATAGAACCCAAACCAATTTAAATGGTCAAAGCTCTGATGTTGGTAAGATGCTGGTCGTGCAAAGCTGTTGTAAAATCTAAAACCAGTGAGACCAAAGCTTTGGTTGTAGCGTTTAGGGATTTGACTATAGTAGTCCCAGTTTAGTATTGGATTAAAGTCCCAACTATGTGGCAAGAATTCATCTAATGAAGCGTCGTACATACTAGCTAATAATTCGGCTGTGACCTTTTCAGATTTAGGACCTTTTATGCTAAAGCTCCAGGTTTCTTCAGAGCCTGGTTGTAATTTATCTCTAAACGTTTTAGTTTCAATAGACAATTCGGTTTTGGGATAGGGTACATTAACCTGTAGACTTTTAACGTTGTAGCTATTGTATGCAGCAAAACTACAATGCACTACAAAACCTCCTAAATCAGATTTTAGAATAGGAATATCCAAGGTCTTCTTTTGGTTATTTAGGTCTATACGATGTGTTGCGATTATTTTGTTATTCTTTTCAATTTCAACAGTAATGGTTAGGTCTTTGGCGGCTGTACCTAAAGTAAGTTTTGCCATGCCCTGATTAGTGTAACTAACCTTGTCTAAATAGGCTTCAAATAAGGTATTGTCGGCAAGTGTATTTTCGCTATCATCATAAATTGAAATAAATTGTTTTTCTTCTACCTGCTGGCCGAATTTGTCAGTGCTTTTTACTTCAATAATATACTTGCCAGATGGCCATTTTTTTAGTCGTTTTAATACTATTGTATTATCATCTTGTGTGTTAAAGTTTCTGCTGAATACCTTCTTTCCTTTATTCCAATTCTGAATCAGATGTTCGTTTTTGTAAGCGTCATGAGGGAAAAGTGCTTTAAATTCATCCTTTGGCAATACTTGGTAGTCTGGAGCGCGCCAAGGGCGTGGTCTTAAAACTGTTTTTGGTGGTGATAGCTTATAGATGCTTAATAGTCCGTTTGCAGGAATTCTTTCGCCATTAAGGTTTTGGGCTATGATTTCTAGCTCTGGTTTATGACTGTTTTTGTCAATCTTGTTTTTTACATTGAGGTTTAAAGTCATGGCATGATAACCTACGTTTACCGTTCTAGAAGCCGAATGGGTTTCTCCATTGATATCAGTAATGTCTGCAGTAACTTCATATCTAAATACAGGTAAATTTTCTTTTGGTGCATTAGAATCTGGTATGGCCTTGAACGTAAGTTCAAATTCGCCCTTTTCATTGGTTTTGGTTTCACCAAAGGTGATTTCTTGTGGTGCAGAATTCCAGTAGGGATTTCTCCAATAATACCAGCTAGGGAATTGTACTTGCCGCTTTACACGATATGCTACTTTTGCGTTAGTAATGTTATTTCCTGCAAATGCAATGGCTTTACCGGTAACCTTTATGTTGTTATTTATCTTAAAGGTTTGAGTGATAGGTTCAAATTCTACTTCAAATTTTGGACGCTTGTATTCTTCTACAGAAAAGTAAGTAAAACCACTTCCAATTTTATCTGATTGTGTTTTTATGTAAAATTGACCGGTTAATCCTCCAACCGGAAGTATAAATTCACCGTGTACTGACCCAAAATCATTAGTTTTTAATGCAATCTCTCCAAGCTTATCACCGTTAACATTGTGAAGTGTTGTAGTGATATTTTCCCCATCTAACACTCTCGTTTTTCGCTCTGAATTTAGAGTTTCCGTTACAATACCTTTAAAATATACAACTTGACCTGGTCGGTATAGGCTTCGGTCTGTAAATAAAAAGGTGTTGTAGCTATATTTGTTTTGCTTCAGTTTTTTATACTTACGGCCCATTGAGTATTGTCCAAAGTAAGCAGTTTGCTTATCATAATTCGCTTGTATTTCAATGCGTCGGTAATAGTTGTCGTCTTTATCTAAATAAAATTTACCGTAGGTGTTGGACGTGGTCTTCTTGGTAAGTTGTGTTTTCGAATTATTGTAATATTTAATTTGTACCTCAGCATTGGCAATAGGCATGCCAGTCGATCTATTAATCAATTGATATACATTAGCCTGTCTTTCCCTATTCTCAATGAGTGCGAAATCAGTCACCTGAATATGGGCCGTGGCGAAAACATCACGGCCTTTAGGTGTTTCTGCTTTAAGGAGGTAAAGTCCATTTGGCAAACTTGGAATAATAAGTTCCGTACTATGATTTTGAAAATCGCCTTCATTTTTTAAACTACTCTTAAGATCATTATAAACCCTAAGCTTATCTATAAAGCCTTTTCTGTCTTTAGTATTATAAAAGCTGTTATAGGTGTTGAGCTGCTTTTTAGTTACCTTAAATATTTTTAGATTAAATTCATTGAGATTTCTATAGTTTACCAGTACTCTAGATGCTGCGGATACAGGTATGAATGTTTCGGCTTGGAGTTGTAACTCCGGATATAGAATTTCATCTTTAAGGGCTTCACACTTCTTTGCGCCAGGACTGTTCGGCCACTCCTTAATTACTTGGGTGCATAAATTATAGGCCTCCTTGAGCTTCCAACGGGTACTATCGTAATTTGAGATATTTTGATTTTGACTATTAAATTTATTTCCTTCCTCTTTAAGAACTTTGGCGATTTCAAAATTATATAAGCTTGATTGTTCTGAAGATTCAATATTTAGTGCACTTTCCTTCAAAGTTGAAAGTAGAAGCTCCGTTTTTTTTGAATTGACGGAATTTTGATATACAAAGCGAAGACGTTCAATATCTGAATTAACAAAAGCTAGGGACGATGGGTTGCTACTGTGAAACCGAAGCAAGCTTTGATAAATTTTTAAGGCATTTAGTTGCAGTGATGTACTATCCTCAGAAGCGATGTTTAAATTGATGAACTTTTTGCTAGGACTTAAAAAGGCTTCATCCGCTATAACAAACTTTTGGGCTGGCTGTGTTATACTATTTTCGTCCGTTTGGTAGAAATTTAGAGCGTTATGGCTTAATAAATCAAATAGCGTGGGCCTGTAGTCCTTAGAGTTTTTAGCTTCGACTAGTAGTGCTTTATAATCGGTTAGTCGTTCTTGTTGCAGTAAAATACCATTGCGCAATGACCTCTGGTAATAGCTGTGGATTTCATTAAAAAGTGTTTTTAAGTCCCAAGTTCTGAAGTCATCGTTTGGTTGTATTGCGGTTTGAGAACGTTGGTAGAATTTGTATCTGTTTTGTTGAAAGTATTGCCAATACATTGTGGCAAGGATGTTTTCTAAAAGATGCTTTGTTGGTAAAGATGTTGTGGTCTCAATTTCTGATTTAAATTGTTCAACAATTTTTAGTTGAGCATTTTCCTCTAGGATTAAGCCATATTTGCTTTTGAATAATAAGGCTTTTACCACTTGCTGGTGGATATTTTGAGATTTGGCCTTATTGTAGATTACGTCAACTTGTTCTGCGGCACTTTTTGTTAATCCTTTTTGCTCAAAATCGGTAACCATTGCCCATTCCTTATCAAAATTATTTTGGGCATTCGATAATGCTGAAAGGCTTAATAGTATAAAAACAAGTCTAATTTTTTTCATAATTCTAGTATTTCATTCAAATCTAGCTTCAAAAGCTATTCCAAAAACAGAGGTAATGCGCCAGTAATGTGTTATAATGAGTTAAGTTACACATTTTGTTAGTGAAACAAATTGTTAGTTGAATTTACTTTTACGACTAATCGCTAAAGCTTATTTTTGTTTAAAGCCCAATAACAATGCTACGTTATTTAATACCATTTTTTATTGTTTCATTTAGTTTTTCCCAGACTGTTATTGATAATGCTGAGATGTTAATGGATAAAAAGCAATATGGTATAGCAGAAGAACAAATAACAGAATATTTACAACAAAACCCCAAAGATTTAAGAGCTGTAGAACTATTAGGTGATGCTTATGGGTATCAAAGACAATGGGATAAGGCCATTGGTAAGTATGAGTTTCTCGTTAAGGAACAACCAAATAGCGCTAATTATAATTACAAATTTGGTGGTGCACTAGCTATGAAGGCACAGAGTGTTAGTAAGTTTAAAGCCTTGGGTTTAATTGGTGATATGAAACGTGCTTTTTTGAAAACCGTGGCTTTAGATTCAACCCATATCGATGCCCACTGGGCGCTTGTTGATTATTACGTTACATTGCCAGGGATAGTAGGGGGAAGCTATTCTAAAGCCCTAAAGTTTGCGGATAAATTACAGGCCATATCTCCTGTTGATGGTTATTTAGCAAAAGGGTATGTCTATGAGTATGATGATGAGCCAGAGTTAGCAGAGAAATACTATAGGCAAGCTATAAAGGTAGGAGGGTCAATAACATGTTATAATAAATTATCTGGATTTTACAGTCGGCAAAAAAAGCCAGAAAAAGCTATCGGTAATTTTGAACAGGCACAAAAAAAAATACAAAGAAATGCATTGCACTATCAAATAGGAAAGGTGTGTGCAGATTACAATATTCAATTAGATAAAGGCGAGAAGTGTCTAAATACGTATTTAGAGAACTTTTCGGCAAAGGATGGTGTTCCCAAAGAATGGGCCTATTATAGGCTTGCCCAAATATATAGACACAAAGGAGATAAATCCAAGGCGATGGAATACATCGATATGGCCTTGTCCATTAGGTCAGACTTTAAACAAGCCCGCATAGAAAAAAATCTCATTTCAAATTTATAGGATTAATCCGATTTGTATTTCCTGAGATACCGCATATTATAAGGTACTAAATATTTGTTAATTATTTTTAAAGTAATAGTAATGCTATTATGTTTGCAATCAAATATTTCGGAAATGTTGAATTTACTATCAAATTTAAAGATTTCAGTACCTGATAAGATTTTTATTAAAGATCCCGAGTCTTCAGATTTAGGAAAAAGGATTATTGAGCATAGTATTTTATTGATTGAGGATATTGGATTTGACAGTTTTACTTTTAAGAAATTGGGAGTGGAAATTGGATCTAATGAAAGTTCAATTTATAGGTATTTTGAAAGTAAACATAAACTACTTTTATATTTAACATCATGGTATTGGGCTTGGATTGAGTACCAAATGGTCTTTGCTACTTATAATATTCCAGACCCAAAAGAACAATTACTTAAAGCAATTGAAGTACTAACGCAATCCGTTAAGGAGGATAAAACGTTTAAACATATTAATGAAGTAGTTCTTAACCGCATAATTATTAATGAATATTCCAAGTCCTTTCTCACCAAAGAAGTAGATAGTGAGAATAAAGAAGGGTATTTTGAAGTTTACAAAAGACTTATAAAGCGGTTGAGTGAAATTATAGCTAAAGTTGACGACAACTACAATTACCCTTCTAGTTTGGCAAGTACTATTGTAGAAGGTGCTTTACATCAACATTTTTTAAAAGAACATTTTACTTCAATCACAGATTGTGGCGAGGATGTGACACCAACAGATTTTTTTAAAAATCTAACATTAACTCTATTAAACTCTCCAACAAATGAATAATAAAAAACCGATGTTAACACCTTGGCAGCGCTTTGTGGGCTTGCTAAGACTAGAAAAAAAGGATTTGTTGCAAGTTATTTATTACGCTGTTTTTTCAGGGCTTATAAGTTTAACGCTTCCATTAGGTATTCAGGCAATTATAAATTTAATTCAGGGAGCCCAGGTAAGCACCTCTTGGATTGTATTGGTTGTTCTAGTAACAATAGGTGTAGCTTTTGTTGGTGTGCTACAGCTTATGCAAATGCGAATTATAGAGACCGTTCAACAGCGGCTCTTCATGCGTGCGTCATTTGAATTCACGTATAGATTTCCAAAAATAAAAATGAAGGAACTCTACAATTACTATCCGCCAGAGTTGGCCAATCGGTTTTTTGACGTTTTAACCGTACAAAAAGGATTAGCAAAGCTATTGTTGGACGTACCTACAGCAGCATTACAGATTGTTTTTGCATTAATCCTTTTATCGTTTTACCATCCGTTTTTTATAGCCTTTGGTATACTGTTAATCGTGTTGATTTATATCGTATTTAAATATACCATACAACGCGGTATGAAAACCAGTTTGATGGAGTCCAAGAAAAAATATGTTGTAGCGCATTGGATTCAAGAAGTGGCGCGTTCTATAATGAGTTTTAAGTTATCGGGCACAACATCTTTAGCACTTGATAAAAATGATAAATTAACGGATAAGTACTTAATAGCGAGAGAAAGCCACTTTAAAATTTTGATTTTGCAATTCATTCAAATGATAGGCTTTAAAGTCATAGTTACTGCTGGACTTTTAATAATAGGAGGATTATTGGTACTAAATCAGGAGATGAATATTGGACAGTTTGTAGCTGCCGAAATTATTATTTTATTGGTTATCACTTCGGTAGAAAAGTTGATTCTGGGATTAGAATCTTTCTACGATGTCTTAACCTCTCTCGAAAAAATGGGGCAAGTAGTCGATAAAGAAATCGAAACTCAAACAGGAGAAGTCATTAATATGGATAAGGACTTTGCGATTGAACTAGAAAAAATATCTTATGAAGTTCCTGGGCGAAGTATTCATATTTTACATAATATTTCTTTACATATCGATGCTAAAAGTCGCATACTAATTCAAGGTGAGAGTGGTTCGGGTAAGTCTAGTTTACTAAGAATTATAGCCGGATTATTAAACCCAACTTCTGGACGTATTTTTCTCAATGAGCAAGCTTTGGGTAATCTAAAACTTAATAGCTACAGGTCCCAGCTAGGTATGTCTTTGGCCGATGAAACTCCATTCGAGGGAACTTTAAGAGAGAATCTAACTTTAGGAGATAAGTCGATTACCACCGATGATATCATGGAGGTTTTAGAAAATGTTGGTTTAACATCTTATCTCAAAGAAACAGAGCTTGGCGTAGATACCGTTATTTACCCAGAAGGTAGGCAAATATCCTTTACAGTTGCTAAAAAGCTCATTTTGGCAAGAGCTATATTGAAACAACCCAAATTAATGATCTTAGAAGAGCCTTTAGAGCATTTTGAAACAAGTGAAGCCAAAAGAATTATACAGTACCTTACTGATAAAAAGCATCCTTGGTCTCTTGTTGTTGTGAGTTTCAATGCACAATGGGCAGAAAGTTGTTCGCAGGTTATTACCCTAAAACAGGGAGAAATCATTTAAAGCACTAAACCATGTTAAATATATCTAGAAACCCTATAAATACTAAAGTTGATTTAACTAGTTACAAGTCGGCTAAGCATGTGTTTTTTAAGGATTATTATAAACAATCAAAACGTTTTCTAACAGGTTTTGCAATTGCAGGGCTAATTATATTGTTTTTGCCTTGGACCCAAAATATTTCTGGTAGAGGTCAAGTAACATCATTAACTCCAAACCAGAGACCGCAGACGATACAGTCACCAATTCCGGGTAGTATCCAAGATTGGTATGTACAAGAAGGTCAGTTTGTTAAAAAAGGAGATACCATAATGCGTATTGCTGAAATCAAAAGCGAGTATTTTAACCCTAACTTGGTTGAGTTAACTCAGCAGCAACGCAATGCCAAGGCCTTTTCCGTTAAATCTTACCAAGAAAAAGTTAAGGCTCAAGAATCACGAATTATTGCTATGCAACAAGAGCGTGGCTTAAAATTAGAACAAGCTGAGAATAAATTAGAACAGTCTAGACTTAAGGTCAAAGCAGACAGCATTGATTTAGAGGTCGCTAAAACAAATTATGGGATAGCACAAATAAAGTACAATCGGGCAGATACTTTATTTTCTGACGGTTACACGGCCAGAAAAGATGTAGAAGATGCTAAGATTAAATTACAGGAAACCCAAGGTAAGCTTGTTAGCCAGGAAGCTAAATTATTAGGAAGTAGGCAGGGTGTTATAAATGCAAGGATAGAAATGAATAGAATTAGAAATGAGTATGCAGAGAAAATATCTAAAGCACAAAGCGAGAAGTTTTCAGCACAGTCCAGTCAATTCAGTTCGGAGGCAGAAGTGCAAAAATTAGAAAACGATGTATCAAATTATTCTATTCGTAGAGGTTTACTCTACATTACTTCACCTTATGATGGATACATAAATACTGCTCATCGTGGTGGTATTGGACAAACATTTAAAGAAGGTGAAGAATTGGTTGGTATTATTCCTGCAGATATTGACCTTGCAGTAGAAACTTATGTGGAGCCCATAGATTTACCATTGATACACAAGGGTGAAAAAGTGCGTATTCAATTTGACGGTTGGCCTGCAATTATTTTTAGCGGATGGCCTAATGTATCTTACGGTACTTATGGTGGAGAAGTGGTTGCCGTAGAACGTTTTATTAGCGATAATGGTAAGTTTAGAATACTACTTAAACCAGATCCAGAAGATCATCCATGGCCAGAAGATATTAGAGCAGGGTCAGGCGCCTTTACTATGGCTTTATTAGAGGATGTCCCTATTTGGTTCGAATTGTGGCGACAGCTTAATGGATTCCCGCCTAATTATTATCAGCCAATAGATGCTGAAAAATCTAAAAAAAAGTAACATGAAAGGTCTATTATCAATAGTTCTTTTAACCTTAAGTTTTTCATCTTATGCACAATTGGACAGCTTAGATAATGTGCTGCGATTTGATGAGTATTTGGGTTATGTAAAAAAATTCCATCCCATTGTGAAGCAAGCAGAGTTGGTCATTGACGAAAGTCAGGCTAAGCTCATGAAATCTCGAGGTGCGTTTGATCCAAAGATTGAAGTAGATTACGATAGAAAGAAGTTCAAAGGGACTGAGTACTGGGATCAACTTAACGGAACATTTAAGATACCAACCTGGTTTGGTATAGAATTAAAGGCTGCTTTTGAAGAGAATAGTGGAGATTTTCTAAATCCAGAGGCTTTTGTGCCAGATGATGGTCTATATAGTGCTGGTTTTTCCGTGCCTATAGGTCGTGATTTATTAATTAATGACCGCATGGCTTCATTAAAACAAGCACGCCTTTTTAGAGAGCAGGCTAGGGCAGACAGAGATATTTTTGTAAACAATATCCTTTTTGAAGCTTCTTTGGTTTATTTTGAGTGGTTAAAGGTCTACAACGAATTTAAGTTATTTGAGAACTTTTTAGTCAATGCGCAGTTTCGGTTAAGAGGTATAGAGCGCGGAGAAGAAGTAGGGCAAAATGCACGAATTGAAATCGTTGAAGCACGCATAGCACTTAATAATAGACGCTTAAGCTTAGAACAGGCCAAAGTGAAGCTGATTAATGCCACTCTGGCGCTATCAACATTTTTATGGCTAGAGAATAACATCCCAGTTGAGTTACAGCCTGATGTTATTCCAGATGTAAATACAGAGCCTATAGTTGATGCCGTATTTAATGTCAACCAATTAAGGGAAGAAGAGGTCATTATCGAAGAGCATCCTAAGATGGTATCTTTAGATTTTAAACTTCAAAGCCTTGATGTAGATAGGCGGTTGAGTGCTAATCGTTTGTTGCCGCGTTTTGACGTAGAGTATAATTTTTTAACCGAAGTGCCTGATGTTGCTAGATCTTTTAATACTGCAGAATATAAAGGTGGCGTTAATATTAGTTTCCCTCTGTTTCTCAGAAAAGAGCGCGGAGATTTGAAATTGGCAAAACTAAAACTTCAGGATACAGAATTTGAGATAAATTCAACGCGAATTAATTTAACGAATAAGATTGAAGCCTTAAAGCAAGAGTTAGATTCTTATGTAGATCAGAACGAAATCACATTACAAATTATAGATGATTCTGCCGAGCTATTAAAAGCAGAGGAGCGAAAGTTTAGACTGGGCGAGAGTTCTTTATTTTTAGTGAATTCTCGTGAAGCGAAACTCATTGAGAGCCGGTTGAAAGGTATTGATATTGAAAACAAATTCTTCAAAACCAAGGCTAAACTATTTAATAGCTTAGCAATAAATCCAGATTTATAGACCCTTTTGCATCAATTGGTGAAAACTTATAATTCATTCATTTGGAATTTGATAGATCTAACTTGATATTTGCTATATGAATGTACATTTTATTGCAATTGGAGGAGCTGCCATGCACAACTTGGCTTTAGCACTTCATCATAAAGGTTATCGAGTTACAGGGAGTGACGATACTATTTTTGAACCCTCAAAATCTAGATTAGAAGCACAAGGTTTACTACCAGAAACCTTTGGGTGGTTTCCAGAAAAAATCACAACGCAATTAGATGCTGTTGTTTTAGGAATGCACGCTAAAGCTGATAACCCTGAGTTACTAAAGGCTCAAGAATTAGGTATTAAAATTTACAGTTATCCAGAATTTTTATTTGAGCAATCAAGGAATAAAACCAGAGTTGTCATTGGAGGAAGTCATGGCAAAACAACAATTACATCAATGATTCTCCATGTGATGCATTATCATGATAGAGATGTAGACTTTATGGTTGGTGCCCAATTAGAGGGTTTTGATGTTATGGTAAAGCTGACCGAAGACAATGATTTTATAGTTTTAGAAGGCGATGAATATCTAAGCTCGCCCATAGATAGACGTCCAAAATTCCATTTATACAAACCCAATATTGCCTTACTAAGTGGAATAGCATGGGATCATATCAATGTATTTCCTACCTATGAAAATTACCTGAAGCAATTCGGCATTTTTATCGATTCTATTGTAAGGGGAGGAAGTATTAATTACAACGAAGAAGATCTTGAAGTCAAACGAGTTGTTGAAGCCTCTGAAAATCAAATTAGAAAGATTCCGTATAACACTCCCGACTATACGGTAGAGGACGGACAAACATTGTTAGAAACTCCTGATGGTCCAATGCCTGTTGAGATTTTTGGTAAGCATAATTTAAATAATCTATCTGGTGCAAAGTGGATATGCCAACATATGGGAATCGATGAAGACGATTTCTATGAGGCTATATCTACCTTTAAAGGAGCGAGCAAGCGATTGGAGAAAATTGCAGAAAATGGTACGAGTGTCGCATTTAAAGATTTTGCACATTCACCAAGTAAAGTTGATGCTACTACAAGAGCTGTTAAAGAACAATATAAAAATAGAGAATTGGTAGCCTGTCTAGAACTACATACCTACAGTAGTTTAAATGCCGAATTTTTGAAAGAATATAAAGGCTCATTGGATGAGGCGGATACAGCTGTTGTGTTTTATTCCCCCCATGCCGTTGAGATTAAAAAACTTAAAGAAGTAAGTGAGCAGCAAATAGCGGAAGCATTTCAACGAGACGATTTAATTATTTATACCAATCCAGAAGAATTTAAGGATTTTCTATTTTCTCAAGACTTTGAAAATACGGCGTTATTGTTAATGAGCTCTGGTAATTATGGAGGTTTGGATTTTAATGAGGTTACAAAATTGTTCTAATTTTTAAAAGTGCCTAAAATTTAAATACCTTTTTTATTAGGTGTTATGTCTTAATCCTATTAAGCCTAAAACGGGTCCAACTGCCAAGATTATAAACAAAAACTGAGTGTTCCAGTTACCAATCAAACTATTGATAATCATTATACTAACTATGGTTATTGAAAAGCCAATACAATTAACAATGGTAAGCGCTGTGCCTTTAGATTTTTTTTCTGCATTTTGAGCCACTAGGGTTGAAAAAAGAGGTGAGTCCGCGATGACAACACAGCCCCAAAATAATAGAAACAGTAAAAAAAGAATAGGATTTGAAATGCTGAAGATTAATGGTGAAAGCAAACAACAAATACAGGAGAGCAATAGAAAAATAAAAGCCGTTTGTTTTGCGCCTATTTTCCTTGAAATATAACCACCAATGACGCAAGCAAGTCCCCCTATACCAATAATTAGAAAAGACCATAAAGAAACAACTAAATTAGAATTGGTATGGATTGCGTTATAAAACTCCAACATTAGAGGTACAAACGTCCAAAATGCGTAAAGCTCCCACATATGTCCAAAATATCCCAAAGCAGCTGCGCGAAAGGGTCGGTTATTAAAAACCTTAGAAAAAGCATTAGTGTCAAATCGTTTTGCTGCTATTCTATAGGGACCATTCGGAACTAAGATAACCATTGAAAAACCTCCAAAAACAGCAATTATTGATGTTGCAGTAATAACGTGTTCCCAATTCGCCTGAGGTAATATTTCACTCAATATATGAGGAAATGCAGTTCCAAGAACTAAAGCTCCAACCAAAAAAGATAACGATATCCCAAGTCCCTTATCAAAATAATCGGAGGCAATTTTCATTCCTACTGGATAAATCCCTGCGAGACAAAACCCAGTTAGAAATCGAAATAGGATTAATAACAAAAGGTTGTTGTTTGGCCTTATTAATAAGGTATTAAATAGTGCGCCAAGTAAAGCACAGATAACAAATACTTTTGAAGGAGCAAAACGGTCTGCAATAGTTAGAATAGCAAAGCTGAGAGTCCCCAAAATAAAGCCAAATTGTACGGCTGAGGTTAAATAGCCAAGTGCATTAGCATCTAGATTAAAGTTCAGTAAAAGGTCTGACATAACACCATTGCTGGCAAACCATAATGATGTACAGCAAAATTGTGCTAATACTATGATGGTGAGAATTATGCCCTTTCTGTTCATTTATGTAAGCCTAACAACAGGCTGTTTAGGCTTTTAAGTGCTTTCTAAAAAACGAAATAGTACGTTCCCAAGATAAATTTGCCGCTTCCTTATCGTATCTAGGAGTTGTGTTATTGTGAAATCCATGATTTACTCCTGGATAAATGTAGGCCTCATATTCTATCTCATTTTCTTTTAATACTTTTTCAAAGTCTGGCCAGCCTGCATTAACGCGTTTATCTAACTCTCCATATTGTAGAAGTAATGGAGCTTGTATTTTAACAGCATCTTCGGCTTCTGGTTGTCGTCCATAATACGGAACAGCAGCATCTAAATCTGGTAGTCTAACAGCCATCATATTAGAAATCCAACCTCCAAAACAGAAACCAACCACGCCAACGCTGCCATTACAGTTTTTATGGGTTTTTAAATAGTTGTAAGCGGCAATAAAGTCCTCTAGCATTTTATTTCTATCACGTTTTTTTTGCATGGCTCTACCATCATCATCATTTCCTGGATAGCCCCCTAAAGGTGTAAGAGCATCAGGTGCCAATGAAACAAAACCTTCTTTTGCAGCACGCCTTCCTACATCTTCTATATATGGATTTAGACCTCTATTTTCGTGCACAACAACAATGCCTGGTAGTTTTTTGTTAAGTTTTTTTGGTTTGGATAAAAGTCCTTTTATTTCACCACCTCCTTTTGGAGAATCATAAATGATGTAGTCAGAATCTAAAGTTGGATCATCTGGCTTCACCAATAGGGTATCTAAATAATTTGGAGATATGAAGCTTAATAGTGAAGGGAGCGTTAAACCTCCAACAGCATAAAGAGATAGTTTTTCAACAAACTGTCTTCTATTTAATTTATTATGGGCATAGTCATCATAAAGGTCAAAAACTTCTTGGTCTATATCTTCTTTTTTAATGCTTTTCATAGAGTTATTGGTTTTAAATTAATGTCTTATTCTTGGTCAAAATTTAAGGCCTGATTTATTGAAATACTTTATCTAAAAAATTTCGAATACTCTCTTGATTAGTTCTAATTAATTCTTCTCTTGCAGCTTTGGTGTCACTGGGTTTTTTGTCTTGTGACAGCTTGAATTTTCCTTCCCATTTAGTAATAGTAATCTCAAACATTTCAATGTAATTTAGGTTTCTGTCCAATCTTGGGTTATCTGGTTCTAGTGTATATTTATGGTCCGGCGCTTCTAAAAATTCCGTCATGGTTATTAGCGACTGTTTTAGGGCTAACTTACTCTCAATGGCTTTAACTGTACCTTGGATATGTACTTTTATGTAGTTCCAAGTTGGAAGCTGCGTGGTTTTATATATACTGGGAGAAATATAACATTCTGGTCCAGAAAAAATAATGGAAACCTCTCTATTATCTTTTAGAAGCGGCGCTTGCGGATTATAGATGTCAATATGGCCAATAAGTTTACCGTTTTCATAGACTAGCGGTAAGTGCGTAATGAATGGTTTATTTTGGTTTACAGAAATTAAAGTAGCTAATGGATAGGTTTTAATGACATCAATTAGATGTAATACGTTATCGTCTTGATGATGTTTTGGTGGATAATTCATTAGACGCCAAATTGCTTTAAGTGGTGGTCTAAATGTTTGTATTGCATTTTACCCCATTGGTCTTTTGATAATTTTCCAAAAGCTGGATGCGGTTTCCATTTTTTGCGGTCGCGAATTGAATTTAACTCTTTCAGTAAGTTCTTGATTTCATTTAATTCGGTCTCAAAGTCTTTATCTTCAGTAATTTTAAATCCAGGCGCTGTTGGCAAATTTTTGCGCCATGGTTTGTCACTATACATGGATTTTTTGAACAATAGATTAATCAACCAATTTGGTTTTACGCCATAGTCTTCTTTTCCTAAAATAATATTTAAGGGCATCTGGCAGTGATGAAGCATTTGTGCAGAATTCATCTTACCCCATACTGGTTTTGAATTGCTGTCTAACTTATTTAGCCGTGACGAAATTTCTTCATACACGCCATCGCCAAAGAATGATTTCATAGTATTTGATTTTACCAAATTGATTAGTGCTTTAAATTTACAATTTTTATATTTAGACCATGTCAGATAGACCCACTTCATTTTCAATTAAAAATTGGTCTCAAGACGATCAACCCAGGGAAAAACTTAGAGATAAGGGAAGGGCCGTTTTGAGCGATGCAGAACTTGTTGCCATTTTAATAGGTTCTGGAAGCAAGAATGAGAGTGCTGTAGATTTGAGCAAGCGTATTTTAGCAAGTGTTGAAAATAATCTCAATGCTCTGGGAAAGCTATCCATTAAACAGCTAATGGAATTTAAAGGTATTGGAGAAGCCAAAGCCATAACTATTGCTGCTTCTCTTGAGCTTGGCCGAAGGCGCAGGCTTGCAGATTCTAGAGTTGTAGATAAAATTGAATCGAGTCAATCCGTTTATGACCTAATGCTCCCAATACTAGGAGAGTTACCACATGAAGAATTCTGGATATTGTATCTTAATAATTCTAATAAGGTAATTGCTAAAAATCAGTTAAGTAAGGGTGGTATCACAGGGACTTTGGTAGATGTTCGTTTGGTCCTTAAAAAAGCGCTAGAGGTAGGTGCAACCGCACTAATTCTTTGTCATAACCATCCCTCAGGGACCTTGAAACCCAGTAACGCCGATAAAGCGATTACCCAAAAATTAAAAACTGCGGCTATAAGTCTAGATATTAAAGTTCTAGACCATCTTATCATTACCGAGAAGGCATATTTAAGTTTTGCAGATGACGGTATTCTCTAGAGATACTAGTTTCCAAATAATAAAATCAAAACTCTAAATGACTCAATTAACACTTGGGAATTTGTTATTTTTAGTTTTTGGAATTTGAAGTTCGTTATGCTTTTAGTCTACACCCACAAAATTACACCGCGTTTAAGATTTACCTTTAAGCACTTATGCAAAAGGATTTTAGGCCTTGAGGTGGGTTTTACCTCTAAAATAGAGGATTTTATAGCGCACGACAACCTAAAAATGTCTTACACCAAACAACCCTTATCGAGTGAGTTGTTTGTGAGAAGTCACAGCCTTTTGTTTGAACAAGGTCTCTCAGATATTGATATAAAGGTACAGCCTTGGGAAGAAACTAAGGCCTTCTTTTCAACTGGAGAACGTAGCGACCTCCCTTTTGATATTTTTGCAGCATCTTTTTATTTACTTAGTAGGTATGAAGAATATCTCCCTCATGTTAAAGATGAGTTTGGCAGATTTACGGCGCAAGAAAGTTTAGCCTACAAGAACCGATTTTTAAATCAGCCCGTTGTAGATATTTGGGCCTACAAGCTTAAAGCTTTATTAAAAACGAGATTTCCGCAGTTTAAATTCCCTGATAGAGCGTATAGAGTAAAGCCAGTGATTGATGTACCAATGGCCTATTATTTTAGGCAAAAAGGATTATTGAGAACAATTGGTGGTACTTTAAATGATATTGTGAGGTTTAGACTAAAACAAATGTATCAGCGCTACTCGGTCTTAATGGGTTTTAAGCGCGATCCTTATGACACCTTTAAATGGATAATCACAAAACAAAAACAACACAGTTTTAAGTTTCTAGTATTATTCTTAATTGGGGATTATTCAACTTATGATAAAAATATTAATAGTAGTAAAAAAGAGTTTGTTTCTTTAATAAAGTCTGTTGCAGACTACTGTGATGTGGGACTTAAGGCTTCTTACTTTTCATTGGATAATGTAGCCTTATTAAAGAAAGAGAAACTGAAAATGGAGGCTATAATTAATACTGAACTCAAAGCCGTTAGAAATTCATTTTCAAAACTTAATTTACCCATTTCTTATAGAAACCTTATTGAACTCGATATATTTAATGACTACTCAATGGGCTATGTGGACACATTAGGATTTAGAGCAGGAACTTGTACGCCATTTCAGTTTTATGATTTAGATTATGAAGTGCAGACACCTCTAAAAATCAATCCCTATCATATGTTAGATTTTGGTTTGTTGAAGTACAAATCACAATTAGATAAATCTGAACATCTTTTGAAACTCATGCAAGAAGTTAAAGCAGTTAATGGTACTTTTGTTCCAATATTTCATAATTATTCTTTTAGCGATATGGAACGCTGGGAAGGCTTCAAGGCATTATTTACTACAATATTGGAATCTGTTGAATGACAAACGGAATTAAACATATATTTTTTGACTTAGACCATACGCTTTGGGATTTCGATAAAAATTCACGGTTAACATTTGAAAGAATTTTCAATTTGCATGGTTTACCCGTTGAACTCAATACTTTTATACAAGTCTATGAGCCCATTAATCTTAATTATTGGAAACTATACCGGGAAGAACGTGTGTCAAAGGCAGATTTGAGATATGGAAGGCTTAGGGAAGCCTTCGACACCATAAATGTTAAAGTGGAAGATGAGATGATTAACAAACTCTCAGTGTCTTATATAGATTATTTAACCACTTTTAATCATCTATTTGAAGGAACTCGTGAAGTGCTTAATTACCTTTTTGATAAATACGAATTGCATATCATAACCAATGGTTTTGAAGAAGCGCAAGAACGTAAATTACAAAACGCCGAAATTAGGCAATACTTTAATACTGTAACAAATTCTGAAATGGTTGGCGTAAAAAAGCCTAATCCAAAGATATTTAACTTTGCCCTACATCAGGCCAAAGCTGAGGCAGAAGAAAGTATTATGATAGGCGATAGCCTAGAGGCAGATATTGAAGGCGCTAATAAGGTTGGTATAGAAGGAATCCTATTTTGTAGCCATAATCATTATTCTAGTGCTAATGTTAAAAAAATTAATCAGTTAATAGAATTAAAAAACTATCTCTAATGAAGAAAATACACTTAGTAATACTGTTTTGTTTAATGTTCGTTTTTGCTTTTGCCCAGAAGAAGAGCATAAATAATTACAAATATATTATCGTACCTATTCAATTTGATTTTTCAAAAGGCAAGGATACATGGCGGATTAATACACTTACCAAATATCTTTTTAAAGAAGAGGGTTTTGAGGTGTATTTTGATGAGCAGGAGCTTCCAAAAGACTTATTCAAAGACCGCTGCTTAGCACTATATGCTAATGTTGAAGATGTAAAAGGAGGGTTTTTAAAAACTAGGGTTCAAATAAGTCTTAAAGACTGTTATGGCGAAATCGTCATGCTTTCCAAAATTGGGGAGTCAAAGAAAAAGAAATACAAGGAAGCTTACGAAGAGGGCATTAGAGAAGCTTTTGAATCTATTAGAGATTTAAATTATACCTACTCACCAAAAGCAAAAGAAGAATTGAAAGTTGAAGATAATGTCGCTGTCTCTGCTATTGCCGCAGATGTCTCAGAAACCTTTAAGGCAACAGATTCAAAGGCAAGTCCAGAAATTAGAATTGAGGAAACTACAAATGAAGTAAAAGGCAAAAATGAAAAATCTTCTTTTTTAAAGTTAAAGCCTATAACTTTAGGTTATGAAGTACTAAATGACAAAGGAGAGGTTACCATGGTCTTGTTAGCCACCTCGTCGAGGGATATTTTTATCGTTAAGGATAAATCTGCCATTATCTATAAAAATGCCGATGGAAATTTTATGTACTCGGAAAACGATGGTACTAGTATAGTACAGAAACCCATAAGTATTAGATTTTAATAGCCATATTTTTCTTTCCAACGTTGTCTTAAAAAGTCACGTTGGGCTTTTTCCCTTGAATTATTTCCAGGATCGTATAATCTGGTATTACTAATTTCATCTGGCATAAATTCCTGCTCCACAAAATTATTTTCGTAGTTATGAGCGTATTTATAATCGTCACCATAGCCTAATTCTTTCATCAATTTAGAAGGTGCATTTCTTATGGCCAAAGGAACTTCAAGGTCTCCCGTTTCCTTAACTAATTGCTGTGCCTTATTAATAGCATTGTAAGAGGCGTTACTTTTAGCAGAGCTGGCGAGGTACGTAGCACATTGACTTAGAATTATTCGTGACTCTGGGTTGCCAATAATGGAGACCGCTTGAAATGTTGTGTTTGCCAATACCAGTGCAGTGGGATTGGCATTTCCGATATCTTCGCTGGCTAAGATTAATAACCGACGCGCAATAAATTTTACGTCTTCGCCGCCTTCAATCATACGGGCCAAATAATAAACAGCTGCATTTGGGTCACTACCTCTAATAGATTTTATAAATGCAGAGATGATATCATAGTGTTGCTCACCTGTTTTATCATATCTCACACTTTTATTTTGGACTTTTTTCATTACCAAATCATTGGTAATACTTATGTCTTCCTGATTAATAGAATTAATTATAAGTTCGAATAAATTTAAAAGTTTCCGTGCGTCACCTCCAGAAAGATGCAGCAAAGCTTCCGTTTCTTTAAGTTCAATATTGAGTTTAGATAAAATACTGTCTTTTTGTATCGCGCGTTGCAATAAGAGTTCTAAGTCTAATCTCTTAAAAGGTTTAAGGGTATAGACCTGGCATCTGGATAACAGGGCTGAGATTACCTCGAAACTTGGATTTTCAGTGGTGGCACCTATTAATGTTACCCATCCTTTTTCTACAGCTTCTAATAGTGAGTCTTGTTGCGATTTGCTAAAGCGATGAATTTCATCTATAAATAAAATAGGATTTTTAGAAGTGAAGAGACCTCCACTTTTTTTAGCTTTTTCAATGACGTCCCTGATATCTTTAACTCCAGAATTTATGGCACTTAGTTTGTAAAAAGGGCGCTCAGTCTCGTTAGCTATGACATTAGCTAGTGTCGTCTTACCAATTCCTGGAGGTCCCCAAAAAATCATTGAAGGTATAACACCGCTTTTAATTTGTTGTGTGAGCATACCATTGTTTCCAACAATATGTTGTTGACTTAAATAGTCCTCTAAAGTATTTGGTCTTAATCGTTCTGCTAAGGGTGTGCTCATGAGTCAAAATTACAAAATGACAATTATAATCTTTTATAAATTGATTAAAGCATATGACAATTTTACATGGTTTTGTATTTTGGTTACAATTTTGATCATACAATAGCGAAATGTCACACACCCAATTTAAGTTTTCTCCTAGCGTTGTTGTATATCCATTAATACTGCTATTTGCTGTTTGGTTAGTATTTTGGTATCAGGTGAGAATAGACCACGGTATAAAGTACATGGGTATAAGACCCCAAAAAATAGAGGGTTTGTTAGGGGTTTTTACAAGTCCATTTTTACATGGTGATATTGAGCATTTGTATAACAACTCCGTACCCTTGTTAGTACTAAGCTTAGCTCTATTTTATTTCTATAATAAAATTGCATGGAAAGTAATACTATTTGGTATTCTAATGTCTGGTTTATTAACGTGGCTAATAGCGGATAAGGGAAACCATATAGGAGCTAGTGGTTTGGTTTATGTTTTGGTCAGTTTTGTTTTCTTTAAAGGCATCTTTGCCAAGCACTACCGATTAATTGCATTATCACTAATTGTTATTTTTCTTTATGGAAGCATGATATGGTATGTGTTTCCTATAAAAGATGGAATGAGTTGGGAAGGTCATTTAAGCGGCTTAATAACGGGGTTGTTATTCGCTATTCTATTTAGAAAAAAAGTAGCAAAACCTGAACGCTATAAGTGGGAGGTGCCAGATTACAATGAAGATGACGATCCATTTATGAAACATTTTGATGAAAATGGAAATTTCATTGAAAATAATATTGTTGAAGACGAAAATTTAAACGCGGAAACCGATAGTATAAATGAATCCAAGGTTAATTATATTTTCAAAGAAAAAAAGGATTAAATACGCTGTCTGGTCGCTTCATATAGAAAAGCACCACAAGCCACAGAGACGTTTAGAGATGCAATATCGCCCAATATAGGTAACTTGGCCTGTTCGTCTACTAGTTTAAGAACAGAAGGGTTGATACCTTTGCCCTCAGAACCCATAATAATGGCGCATGGTTCATTAAACGAAATGTCAAAAATTAGACGCTCTGCCTTCTCTGTCGCTGCAATTACTTTAATTCCTGAAGACTGCATGTAAAAAACAGCGTCTTTGATATGGTCCACTTTACAAATAGGCATTTTAAAAATAGCTCCTGCACTAGTTTTAATGGTGTCGCCATTAATAGGTGCACCACCTTTTTTTTGAATAATGATAGCAGATACACCCGTGCACTCAGCCGTGCGAACTATGGCACCAAAATTTCTAACATCACTTAATTGGTCGAGAATTAAAAATAATGGTGGCTTGCCCTGTTCAAAAGAATCTAAGACAATATCATCTAAACTATGAAATTCCACTGGTGAAATATGAGCTACAGCACCTTGGTGGTTCCGACCACGAGCAAGTCTGTTCAGTTTTTCTATCGGAACATAAGAGTTGTTAATTCCTTCTTGCCTGAGAAGTTTTTCTAGTTCTTGGAAGAGTTCACCTCTCAATCCCTTCTGAATAAATACTTTATCTATTGTTTTTTCAGAACTGATTGCCTCAATAATAGATCTAATTCCGTAAATAGTGGTTTCTTTTTCCATAGGGTAAAAATATTAAAACCATTACGTCTATTGCAGCATTTCACGAATTAAATTAGCGCTTAGTTCTTCACTATTTTTTTTGTAACTTTTTCAGAGCCAGATGATAATTCTAAAAAATACAAACCGTTTTTTAAATTAGAAACTGGTAGCTGTTCCATGTAGTTAGACTCCATAACCAACATACCAAGATTGTTGTAGATTTTAATAAAATCAATATTATTTTCAGACCTTATCGTTAACACGTCGTTTACTGGATTAGGAAAGATAGATAGTTGATTCAATGCAAATTCTGGTGTATTTAGCGGATTACATGCTACGTTGAGGTCAGAATTTAACTCTATGGGAGCACCTGGTGTTAAATCTCTTCCATTAAAAGCAGGGTAATCTAGCCCGTATTTTATCGCTCTAAAAGTAACATTTGGAGTGTCCTCAGGATTATCACCTTGGGACATTATGCCTGCTGAACCTGTCGGATTGATGTAGCTCCAAACTATATTTTCATTTTCATCAATTTCTATAAAATAGCCTGAATCGCCATCGCATATAAGGATGTTTCCATTGGGTAGCATTTGAGCGCTAGATAGAATTCTCGAAAACAAATCTGTAGGAATGGGCTTTGTAAAAATATAATCACTAACAGCAGGCTCAAAAGCAGTATTCGCTGGCTGCACATAAAAACCTGGGCTAGTACTGGGTGGTTCTAAAATAAAAACTTCAGAAAAACTCGGCGACCGATTCAATCCATTGTTAAATAAAATAATCTGCCCTTCGTTGGGTAAGCCTTGAGGAATAAAATGCGGATAATGCTGACCAAATAAAAGTTGGTCACTTTCAGAACCACGGCGATAAGACTGAGGATTTCCCCACCGATAAAGAAAATCTCCACCTTGCCCGTAAATACCACCAGAGTTACCAGAAGCTTCAGTCGTGGAGGTAGAATGATCTATGATGTAAAGTTCATTGAGATTTCTTGAGCTTAATATTATTTGGTTTAAATTTTCATTGTACTGAATAGAATTTATGTGAAGCCAATTGGCTAATCCGCTTCGGCCGCTTAAAAAATTAATATCCAATAACTGCGGGTTTTCTGCAACATTGCCAAAATTGTCTTTCGAGCTGTCAAAATCTTGAATAAGATGATCTTTGATATTCCATTCCCAGACAACATTGCCGCCATTAAGACCTACAGGTTCAACCTCAATAATTTGTTCATTGTAAAGAACAGATTCAGTTAATAAAGCCGGATTTCTACCAGCTTGTATCGCTTCAGCATTAGACATTACTGTCGCCACTAAGATTAAGACGTTACCGTTGGGCATGGGAAATACATCATGATGCTGAACTCTAATTTCAGAGGAAACTTCGTAGCTCCAAATTAAATTTCCTTCCCAATCAAATTTTTCTACAATACCACCTGTTCCACCAAAAACGATATCTGTATTTCCAATCTTCCCGGCTCTTAGTAATGTGCCATCTTCCAATAAATATACTGCATTACCAGGAGGGTAGTTGCTAGTCCATTGATTAATAACCTCGCCACAATTATTTATTAAATAAGTTTCTGTTTGAGATGTAAAAAGAGTTAGCGCGTTAAATGTATCCGCTGTATTGTGACTAATCACGCCTACTGTATTTTGTGACTGTAAAGACGTGACAATAAGCAGTGCAGCTAATGAAACTAAATATTTCTGAAAAGACATAAGGCTAAATATTGGTTTAGTTGAATTGAAATCTAAATGCAGTTGTTCAATCTCCTTGGTAGTTGGAACATTTCAACCGATTATATATTTATTTTTCTAGCACGGTAAATTTAAGAAATGCCCTAGCTTGAAAACAGAATATTATTATAAATAAAAGCCAAATTATGTTAAAAAGTTGCTGTTAGACTTATATGTACCTTGGAGTCTGATAATCTGAATGGCCTGTTTTCGCTCTTTCCACTTGAGTAGTTCAGTCTAAATAAGCCTGCATTAGTTAAAAGTCCAAATCCAAAGCCAAACCCAAAAAGTTTTTCTTTGGCTTGGGTAAGCTGGTTTTCAAAGTAAGCCGCATCAAATACGCTATGAATATAAACAGAAGAACTGAGGCGGTATCTATATTCGGTATTTATTACACTATAAAGATTGGCTACTAAACTGTTTTCTTCGAAACCTCGAATAGAATTAATCCCGCCAAACCTAAAGAGCTCATTGTCAAAATAATTATCCGAGATAAGAAAAGCACCATTTAACCTCAAGAACACACTATTTCTCTCATTAAGATTAAAAATCTTATAAGTATCTAAGCGTGCCATATTTTGAGATAGACTTTCTACATTATTCTCCCTTTTTCCAGTGCCAATATTAATATCGGCTAAAAAATTAATTGGAAATAATGGGTCGTAAAATTGAGGTTTGATAAAGCTGTAACTTACAGTAAAAAAATTTGAGGTATAGTCATTTAATTCGTTTGTATTGTTTTCTAATAAATTACTAGAATTGGTAAAACTTATACCAGCACCAATCTTTTGTTGAGAGTCTATGAGATAATTTACTTTGGCATACTGGTTGGCATTTACAAATGTGGTGTCCTTTCTAAAAATATTAAGTCCAGCCTCAATTCCAACTGGAGAGCTAAAGATGTAAGGAAGATCAAGATCTACTCTAAACGTTTGCTGATCTATTTCATCACTTTTGTAGAACAAGTTTAAGGTTTCACCGTAGTTGAGATTGTTGATAAGCCTTAGGTCTAAGTATCCATCAAAGTCTAGTTTGTTTGTTTCTTCATTAGTTCCAAAACCTAGAAAACCATCAAAATTATTCGTTCTGTTCTTCTCTATATATAAATATAAGGTTGTTGAATCTGTAGTGAACAATACTTCAGGATCCTTGATTTTCTCTGCAAACCTCAAATCCTCTAGAAGTTCAATTTTCTCCTTGATTTCATTAAGATTAAACTGCTGATTGGATTTAAGCTTAAAAAAATGCTTAATGTAAGACTTGGGGAATTTCTCGTAACCTTTAATAACGATGTTGTCAATACGTCTCTTTTGGTTGGATATAATTTTAAGATCGGCGGAGATATAGGTTTCATTTTCTTTTCTAATATTGATAAGTTGAAGTGAAGAAAACGGATCACCTTGTTCCGCAATTTTAGAATTGAGTTCATTTAATATAGTTTCTACATCTTCTAAATTCAAATCAAAAAAATCTTGGTTAGGCTCAACGGTAACAAGTTTTAAAAGTTTGGTATTAAAGGTAGAGTCGTATTTAATTCTTATGCGACCTCGCTTCATTCCTAGTGTTAGCTTAGCTTCAAATAGAGTGTCATTTTGTTTTAAGATGCTATTGATGTAGGTATCTATAAAACCTTTTCGCCAAAGCCTTTTAACTGTAGCATTAATTTCAGATTCTAATTCAGAGTAGGAATCAAATTGTTCCTTATACCCAATTGAGTCAATTAATTTCGTTTTAGTTTCATCTTCTGCGGTTACATTCAGCCAAATATTTTGTGAAGAGCAAAGATTTGCTAGACCTATAAATAAAATAAGGGTAAGTGTTCTTAACACAATAGTAATTAATTCTAAATGGTATTATTAGTATTGCAAACGTAAAAAATACCAACATATATATAGTTAAGAAACGAATTGAATTATTTCTTTGGAAAATAAATTATCAAGTATTTGAATTATAAATATATATTTCTACCTTTGCAGCCCTCAAAAGTGAGGGTTAATTAAAATTTTTAGCAAAAATATATGCCAACAATTTCACAATTAGTACGAAAAGGAAGAGCCAAAATAACCAAGAAGAGTAAATCGGCTGCTTTAGATTCGTGTCCTCAGAGACGTGGTGTATGTACTCGTGTTTATACAACGACACCTAAAAAACCTAACTCAGCAATGCGTAAGGTGGCAAGGGTTCGTTTAACAAACGGTAACGAGGTTAATGCATACATTGGTGGAGAGGGTCACAACCTACAGGAGCACTCGATAGTATTGGTTAGAGGTGGAAGGGTAAAAGATTTGCCAGGTGTTAGATATCACATCGTTCGTGGTGCTTTGGATACAGCAGGTGTAGCCGGAAGAACACAACGAAGATCTAAGTATGGTGCAAAACGCCCTAAGAAGTAATTTAAAACTGTAAGAAGAAGACATGAGAAAAAGACAAGCGAAAAAAAGACCGCTTTTACCAGACCCGAGGTTTAACGACCAGTTGGTGACACGTTTTGTGAATATGATGATGTGGGACGGTAAGAAGTCTGTGGCGTTTAAAGTATTCTACGATGCCATTGATATCGTAGAAGAGAAAAAGAATAATGACGAAAAAACAGCATTAGAGGTGTGGAAAGACGCACTTTCTAACGTTATGCCTCACGTTGAGGTGAGAAGTCGTCGCGTTGGTGGAGCAACATTCCAGATTCCAATGCAGATTCGTCCAGATAGAAAAGTTTCTACTGCGATGAAATGGTTAATTAGTTACGCGCGTAAGCGCAACGAAAAATCAATGTCTCAGAAATTAGCTGCTGAGGTCTTAGCTGCTGCAAAAGAAGAAGGAGCAGCAGTAAAGAAAAGAGTTGATACGCACAAGATGGCAGAAGCCAATAAAGCATTCTCACACTTTAGATTTTAATTAGAATGGCACAAAGAGATTTAAAATATACAAGAAACATAGGTATTGCCGCTCATATCGATGCTGGTAAAACCACGACTACTGAGCGTATTCTTTATTATACAGGTGTATCTCATAAAATTGGAGAGGTGCATGATGGTGCTGCAACTATGGACTGGATGGAGCAAGAGCAGGAAAGAGGTATTACAATTACTTCTGCTGCTACTACCTGTACATGGCAATTTCCACTAGAAAATGCGCAACCAACTCCAGAGACTAAAGGATACCACTTTAATATCATTGACACTCCGGGTCACGTTGATTTTACCGTAGAGGTAAATCGTTCATTACGTGTATTAGATGGATTAGTGTTTTTGTTCAGTGCTGTAGATGGTGTAGAGCCACAATCAGAAACTAACTGGAGATTAGCTGATAACTATAAAGTTCCAAGAATCGGTTTTGTAAATAAAATGGACCGTCAAGGTTCAAACTTTATGGCAGTTTGTCAGCAGGTTAAAGATATGCTAGGCTCTAATGCCGTACCAATTGTAATGAATATTGGTGACGAGGCAGACTTTAGAGGTATTGTAGACTTAGTAAAGAATAGAGCTATTGTCTGGCACGATGAAACTCAAGGGGCAACTTTTGATGTTATTGATATTCCTGAAGAGTTAAAGGCAGAAGCATCTGTTTTAAGAGGGAAATTAATTGAAGAAGTTGCGAGTTACGATGAGAATCTTTTAGAAAAGTACATGGAGGATGAGGATTCAATTACGGAAGATGAAGTGCATGCTGCGCTTCGTGCTGCCGTTATGGACATGTCTATTATCCCTATGATATGCGGATCAGCTTTTAAAAATAAAGGTGTTCAGTTCTTATTAGACGCTGTATGTCGTTATTTGCCTTCACCAGTTGATAAAGAAGCTATTGTTGGTACAGATCCAGATAGCGGAAATGAAATAGCACGTAAGCCTGATGTAAAAGAACCATTTTCAGCCTTAGCATTTAAAATTGCTACTGACCCTTTCGTAGGGAGACTTGCATTTTTCCGTGCTTATTCAGGGCGTTTGGACGCGGGTTCTTACGTACTAAATAACAGGTCTGGTAAAAAAGAACGTATATCTCGTATCTACCAAATGCACTCAAATAAGCAAAATGCTATCAGTTTTATTGAGGCTGGCGATATCGGAGCTGCTGTTGGTTTTAAGGATATAAAGACAGGTGATACTTTATCTGAAGAGAAAAGCCCTATAGTTTTAGAATCTATGGATTTCCCAGATCCAGTAATTGGTATTGCCGTTGAGCCGAAAACTAAAGCAGATGTAGATAAGTTAGGTATGGCACTTGGTAAATTAGCTGAGGAAGATCCTACATTTACAGTAAGAACAGACGAGGCTTCAGGCCAAACTATAATTTCTGGTATGGGAGAGCTTCACTTAGATATTATCGTTGATCGTCTTAAGCGTGAGTTTAAGGTAGAAGTTAATCAAGGTCAGCCTCAAGTAGAATACAAAGAAGCGATAACAAGACTTGCACAACACAGAGAAGTTTACAAAAAGCAATCTGGTGGTCGTGGTAAATTCGCAGATATTGTATTTACACTAGAGCCAGCTGAGGAAGGTAAGCAAGGTCTCGAATTTGTATCCAGTATTAAAGGTGGTAACGTACCAAAAGAATTTATCCCTTCTGTTGAGAAAGGATTCAAAATGGCGATGGTTAACGGTCCATTAGCAGGGTACGAAGTAGATGCTATGAAAGTGACATTAACAGATGGGTCTTACCATGATGTAGATTCTGATCAGTTATCATTTGAATTGGCTGCTAAACTAGGATTTAAAGCTGCGGCAAAAGCTGCAAAAGCTGTAATCATGGAGCCGATTATGAAATTAGAGGTGTTGACACCAGAGGAATATATGGGTGACATTGTAGGTGACTTAAACCGTCGTCGTGGTCAAGTAAACAACATGAGTGATAGAGCAGGTTCTAAAGTTATTAAAGCAGAAGTGCCGTTATCTGAAATGTTTGGTTATGTAACTTCATTAAGAACATTGTCTTCAGGTAGAGCAACGTCAACTATGGAATTTGCTCACTATGCAGAGACACCATCAAATATATCGGAAGAAGTAATCAAAGCAGCAAAAGGCGTAGAAGCTTAAAACTAAAAGAAAATGAGTCAGAAAATTAGAATAAAATTAAAGTCTTACGATCATAATTTAGTTGACAAGTCTGCTGATAAGATTGTAAAAACTGTAAAAAGCACAGGTGCTGTTGTAACTGGTCCAATTCCATTACCAACTCACAAAAAGATTTTCACTGTGCTACGTTCACCGCACGTTAACAAGAAGTCTAGAGAACAATTTCAATTAAGCTCTTATAAGAGATTATTAGACATTTACTCTTCTTCTTCAAAAACAATTGATGCATTAATGAAGCTTGAATTACCAAGTGGAGTTGAAGTAGAGATTAAGGTGTAATGATAAACTGGGCGAAATGCTCAAAGACATGTCCGGAGCTGCGAGCGAAGGAAAAGCGGAAAAAATACAATTCAGGGCTGAAACGTATTTTTGGCCCTGAATTTTTTAAAACAAAACGTAAATAATAAATAAATAAATAATATGTCTGGGTTAATTGGAAAAAAAATCGGTATGACCAGCATCTTTGATGAAAATGGAAAGAACATTCCATGTACAGTAATCGAAGCTGGTCCATGTATCGTTACCCAAGTCAGAACTGAAGAAGTGGATGGTTATAATGCACTTCAATTAGGTTTCGATGACGCGACAGAAAAAAGCGCAACTAAGGCGGCTCACGGGCATGCTAAGAAAGCGGGTACTTCTGTAAAACGCAAAGTCGTTGAATTCAAAGGTTTTGGTGAGGAGTACAAGTTAGGTGATGCCATCACTGTAGAGCAATTTATAGAAGGAGAATTTGTGGATATTGCAGGTACTTCAAAAGGTAAAGGGTTTCAAGGTGTGGTAAAACGTCACGGATTCGGTGGTGTAGGTCAAGCAACGCATGGTCAGCACAACCGTTTAAGAGCTCCTGGTTCTATTGGTGCGGCTTCTTATCCTGCGAGAGTTTTCAAGGGTATGAAGATGGCCGGAAGAATGGGAGGCGAAACAGTTAAAGTTCAAAATTTAAGAGTTTACAAAGTAGTTCCAGAAAAGAATTTACTGGTTGTAAAGGGATGTGTCCCTGGTCATAAGAACTCTTATGTAATTATTGAGAAGTAATGAAAGTAGCAGTTTTAGATATAAATGGAAAAGACACTGGTAGAAAAGCTGAGCTTTCTAAAGAAGTGTTTGCGATTGAGCCTAATAATCATGCAGTATATTTAGATGTAAAGCAGTATTTGGCTAACCAGAGACAAGGTACGCACAAAGCAAAAGAGCGTGCTGAGATTACTGGTAGTACACGTAAAATCAAAAAACAAAAAGGAACTGGTACAGCTCGTGCAGGTTCTATTAAGTCTGGTGTATTTAAAGGTGGAGGCCGCATGTTCGGTCCAAGACCGAGAAACTACGGCTTTAAGCTTAACAAAAATGTGAAGCGTTTAGCACGTAAATCAGCACTGAGTATCAAAGCAACTGATAAGTCAATAGTAGTTCTAGAAGACTTTAATTTTGATGCCCCAAAGACTAAAGATTTTGTAGACGTATTGAAAGCCTTAGAGATAGAAAACAAAAAATCTTTGTTTGTATTGGGTGACTCAAATAATAACGTATATTTGTCGTCGCGCAATTTCAGAGGCTCTGATGTTATAACATCATCAGAATTAAGCACTTATAAGATATTGAACGCCAATAAGGTGATTCTTTTAGAAGGTGCATTAGAAGGAATTGAAACGAATTTAAGTAAATAGAACAGCGATGAGTATCTTAATAAAACCTATAATCACTGAAAAGGCAACCATGATGAGTGAGTTGTTAAATGCTTACGCATTTGAAGTGAATACAAAGGCGAACAAGATAGAAATTAAAAAAGCAGTTGAGGCTGCCTATGGTGTTTCTGTTGAAAAGGTTCGTACAATGAATGTCCGTCCAGATAGAAGAACCCGTTTTACAAAAACAGGTATTCAGCATGGTAAAACAAAAGCTATTAAAAAAGCTATTGTACAGCTGGCGGAAGGTGAGACAATAGATTTATATGCTAACATGTAATTAGACACAAATGTCAGTTAGAAAATTAAAACCAATCACATCAGCTCAGCGATTTAGAGTAGTCAATGGATTTGACGCCATTACTACTGATAAGCCGGAAAAAAGCTTGCTTGTTCCGAATAAAAGATCTGGTGGTAGAAACAGTCAAGGAAAAATGACTATGCGCTATATAGGTGGTGGTCATAAGAGAAAGTATCGACTAATAGACTTTAAACGAAACAAAGCTGGAATTCCTGCTGAAGTTAAGTCTATAGAGTACGATCCAAACAGAACAGCGTTTATCGCACTTCTTAATTATCAAGATGGTGAAAAGCGCTATATGATTGCCCAGAACGGTCTTAAAGTAGGCCAAAATGTAGTGTCAGGTAAAACAGGTGTGGCACCAGAAATTGGAAATGCTATGCCTCTAAGCGAAATACCTTTAGGTACAATTATTTCGTGTATAGAATTGCATCCAGGTCAAGGAGCCGTTATGGCTCGAAGTGCTGGTGCATTTGCACAATTAATGGCAAGAGACGGTAAGTTTGCAACCGTGAAGTTGCCATCTGGTGAAACACGTTTGATATTGGCAACTTGTATGGCAACAATCGGTGTTGTATCTAATTCTGATCATCAGTTAATTGTATCTGGTAAAGCAGGTAGAACTAGATGGTTGGGAAGACGTCCACGAACAAGACCAGTTGTAATGAACCCTGTTGATCATCCAATGGGTGGTGGAGAAGGTAAATCATCTGGTGGTCATCCAAGATCTAGAAATGGTATACCTGCAAAAGGTTACAGAACACGTTCTAGGACCAAAGCGAGTAACAAGTATATTGTAGAACGTAGAAAGAAATAATTAAGATAGTATGGCACGTTCATTAAAGAAAGGACCTTATATCCATTATAAGTTAGAGAAAAAAGTTGCTGAGAATGTAGCAGCCAACAAAAAAACAGTTATTAAAACATGGTCTCGAGCATCAATGATATCTCCAGACTTTGTAGGGCAGACTATCGCGGTTCATAACGGTCGTCAGTTTGTTCCTGTTTATGTAACTGAAAACATGGTAGGTCATAAGTTAGGAGAATTTTCACCGACAAGATCTTTTAGAGGTCATGCAGGTGCTAAGAATAAAGGTAAAAAATAAGAATCATGGGAAGTCGCAAAAAACAAATGGCTGAAGCTATTAAGGCTGAGAAAAAGCAGATTGCTTTTGCAAAGCTCAATAACTGTCCTACATCCCCAAGAAAGATGCGCTTAGTTGCGGATTTAATTAGAGGTGAAAAGGCAGAAAAAGCACTAGTGATTCTTAGATATAGCCAAAAAGAAGCAGCTCGTCGCTTAGAAAAATTAGTATTATCGGGTATTGCAAATTGGCAATCCAAAAATGAAGATGCTAATATTGAAGAAGCCGGTTTGTTCATCAAAGAAATCAGAGTGGATGGTGGAACAATGCTCAAGCGTTTACGTCCAGCTCCACAAGGTAGAGCTCATAGAATCAGAAAAAGGTCAAATCACGTAACAGTGGTTATAGACGCAATAAATAAAACACAAAGCTAAGATAGAGATATGGGACAAAAGACAAATCCAATCGGAAATCGTTTAGGTATTATCAGAGGATGGGAGTCCAACTGGTATGGTGGCAATGATTATGGAGATAAGCTTGCTGAAGACGACAAGATTAGAAAGTATGTTCACGCTCGTTTATCTAAAGCTAGTGTGAGTAGAGTAATCATTGAGCGTACTCTTAAACTTGTAACCGTTACTATCACAACGGCAAGACCTGGTATCATAATTGGTAAAGGTGGCCAAGAGGTAGACAAGTTAAAGGAAGAGCTTAAAAAGATTACTGGCAAAGAGGTTCAATTGAACATCTTTGAAATTAAGAGACCTGAGCTGGATGCTCATTTAGTAGCAGCAAGTATTGCTCGTCAGATTGAAAGCCGAATTTCATACAGACGTGCAATTAAAATGGCAATTGCCGCAGCTATGCGCATGAATGCTGAAGGAATCAAAGTTCAGATTAGTGGTCGATTAAATGGTGCTGAAATGGCGCGCTCTGAGCACTACAAAGAAGGCCGTATTCCTTTATCTACATTTAGAGCAGATATTGATTATGCTCTTGTAGAAGCACATACTACTTACGGTAGATTGGGTGTGAAAGTGTGGATTATGAAAGGTGAAGTTTATGGAAAAAGAGAACTTTCTCCATTAGTTGGTCTTTCGAAGCAAAAAGGAAAAGGTGGACGTGGTGGAAACAAAAACCAACGTCGTAGAAAGTAATTTTTTAAAGAAAAGAAAAAATGTTACAGCCTAAAAGAACAAAATTTCGTAAGCAGCAAAAAGGTCGTATGAAGGGTAACTCCGGAAGAGGTCATTTGTTATCAAATGGTACCTTTGGGATTAAGTCATTAGACTCTAAATTTATAACGTCTCGTCAAATAGAAGCAGCGCGTATTGCCGCTACTCGTTACATGAAGAGGGAAGGTTCATTGTGGATTAAAATATTTCCAGACAAACCAATCACTAAAAAGCCTCTTGAAGTACGTATGGGTAAAGGTAAAGGTGCTGTAGAATATTGGGCAGCTGTTGTAAAACCAGGACGTATATTATTTGAAGTGAGTGGTGTGCCATTAGAAGTAGCTCAAGAAGCACTTCGATTAGCAGCACAAAAACTTCCTGTAAAAACTAAGTTTATCATTGCTCGAGATTACGAAGCATAATAGTAAAAATTATGAAGCAATCAGAAATTAAACAGCTTTCAACAGCTGAGTTACAAGAAAGACTTAGTGAGACTAAAAAGAGTTATGCAGACCTAAAAATGGCTCATGCAATTTCTCCTTTAGAAAACCCAATTCAGTTACGTGCAATTAGACGTACTGTAGCTAGATTGGCAACAGAATTAACTAATAGAGAAGGACAATAATTGTATTCTGCTGAAAGATGGAAAAAAGAAATTTAAGAAAAGAACGTATAGGAGTTGTTACTAGTAACAAAATGGAGAAATCAATTGTGGTTTCTGAAGTTAAAAAAGTAAAACATCCTATGTATGGAAAATTCGTGTTAAAGACAAAGAAGTATGTCGCACACGATGAGAAAAACGACTGCAACGAAGGAGATACTGTAAAGATTATGGAAACTAGGCCTTTGAGTAAATCTAAGTGTTGGAGATTAGTAGAAATAATTGAAAGAGCGAAGTAATTATGGTACAACAAGAATCAAGATTAAAAGTAGCTGATAACACTGGTGCTAAGGAGGTATTAACAATCCGAGTACTTGGTGGAACCAAAAAGCGATATGCATCTTTAGGAGACAAAATAGTGGTTTCTGTTAAAGACGCTACTCCAAACGGAAGCATTAAAAAAGGAGCGGTTTCAACCGCTGTTGTTGTGCGCACAGCTAAAGAGGTAAGACGACCGGACGGTTCTTACATCAGATTTGATGATAACGCTTGTGTACTTTTAAACCCACAAGGTGAGATGAGAGGTACTCGTGTGTTTGGTCCTGTTGCAAGAGAGCTTCGCGATAAACAATTTATGAAAATAGTATCATTGGCACCTGAAGTGCTATAATTGATAATTAAAATGACAAAGCTTAAAATAAAATCAGGAGATACCGTACAAGTCATCGCTGGAGATCATAAAGGATCAGAAGGAAAGGTGCTCGTGGTATTAAAGGATAAAAACAAGGCTATCGTTGAAGGCGCAAACATGGTTAAGAAGCATACTAAACCAAGTGCACAAAACCCTCAAGGTGGTATTGTAGAAAAAGAAGCCGCTATTCATATTTCCAATCTGTCTTTAGTGACAGGTAAAGGAGAGCCAACAAGAGTTGGATACAGAATGGAAGGTGATAATAAAGTAAGGTTTTCTAAAAAATCCAATGAAGTAATTTAATTATGGCTTACGTTGCAAGATTAAAAAAAGAGTACAAGGACAAAGTAATTCCTGCTCTTACAGAAGAATTTGGATATGAGAATGTAATGCAGGTGCCAAAACTCCAAAAGATTGTGATATCTAAAGGTGTTGGTGCTGCAGTTGCAGATAAGAAGCTAATTGACCATGCTGTTGATGAACTTACAAAAATATCTGGACAAAGGGCGATAGCCACGATCTCTAAAAAAGATGTTGCATCCTTTAAATTACGTAAAGGAATGCCAATTGGTGCTAAAGTAACTTTACGAGGTGAAAGAATGTATGAATTTTTAGATCGTTTAGTAACCACAGCGTTACCACGTGTTAGAGATTTTAACGGAATAAGAGCTACCGGTTTTGATGGTAGAGGAAATTATAATTTAGGTGTAACCGAGCAAATTATATTCCCTGAGATAGATATCGATAAGATTAATAAAATCTCCGGAATGGATATAACGTTCGTAACCTCAGCTGAAACAGATAAAGAAGCTAAGTCGTTACTATCAGAGTTAGGTTTACCATTTAAAAAGAATTAAATATGGCTAAAGAATCAATGAAAGCCCGCGAGGTGAAGCGTGCAAAAATGGTTGCTAAATATGCAGAAAAGCGCAAAGCTTTGAAAGAAGCAGGTGATTACGAAGCATTACAAAAGCTGCCAAAAAATGCCTCTCCAATTCGCATGCACAATAGATGTAAACTTACCGGAAGACCAAAAGGTTATATGAGACAATTTGGTATTTCACGTGTAATGTTTAGAGAAATGGCTAACAAAGGCTTGATTCCAGGAGTTAAGAAGGCAAGTTGGTAAAATTACGAAGCGAATAAGCTTCTGTACAATTATCAATATAATTATTGTATAATCGGGATTTAGGTTCGTAAGAAAAGTAGCGAAAACCACTTCCTAAAACTAAAAACTATGTACACAGATCCAATAGCGGATTATTTAACGCGAGTTAGAAACGCGGTTAATGCTAACCACAGAGTGGTTGAAATACCAGCTTCTAACCTAAAAAAAGAGATAACTAAAATTTTGTTCGAACAGGGCTATATTTTAAGTTATAAGTTTGACGACTCAACGGCTCAGGGAACAATTAAAATAGCCTTGAAATACAACAAAGACACTAAAGAGTCAGTCATTAAAAAAATTCAAAGAATTAGTAAACCAGGTCTACGTAAGTATGCTGGCTCCAACGAAATGCCTAGAATCCTTAATGGATTGGGTATTGCTATTGTTTCAACCTCTCATGGAGTGATGACAGGTAAACAAGCGCAGAGAGAAAATGTTGGTGGCGAGGTATTATGTTACGTCTACTAAAAACAGGAAATTATGTCAAGAATAGGTAATAACCCAATAACAATTCCTGAAGGCGTAACTGTAGAAGTTAACGATAATGTAATCACGGCTAAAGGAAAGCTTGGTGAGTTAACTCAGGAATACTCAGAAATAGATATTAAAATAGAAGACGGTGTAATCAGTTTAGAACGTCCATCTGACAAAAAAGACCACAGAGCAAAGCATGGTCTTTACAGGGCGCTGATTGCAAATATGATAGAAGGTGTTTCCAAAGGCTGGACCAAAGAGTTAGAATTGGTCGGTGTTGGTTACAGAGCATCTAATCAAGGAAACAAGTTAGATTTAGCTATAGGATTTTCTCACAATATTGTTTTAGATATAGCTCCAGAAGTTAAGGTGGAAACCATTTCTGAAAAAGGTAAAAATCCAATAGTAAAATTAACATCTCATGACAAACAACTTGTAGGTCAGGTAGCAGCGAAGATTCGCGGATTTAGAAAGCCTGAGCCATACAAAGGAAAAGGAATTAAGTTTGTTGGTGAGGAGATAAGAAGAAAAGCAGGTAAATCAGCTTAATAGTTAAGTTATGGCACTAACAAAGAACGAAAGAAGACAACGAATCAAAAACAGAATACGAAAGGTAGTATCTGGTACTGAATCTAGACCTAGATTATCTGTTTTTAGAAGTAATAAAGAAATCTACGCACAAATCGTAGATGATGTAACTGGCAAGACTATAGCTGCAGCTTCATCAAGAGACAAAGAAATCGCTAAAGCAGCAGGTAATAAAACCGAGATTGCATCCTTAGTTGGAAAAGCGATAGGTGAAAAGGCCGTTAAGGCTGGTGTTGATTCCATTTCATTTGATAGAGGTGGATACTTATATCATGGAAGGGTTAAATCATTAGCGGATGGCGCGAGAGAAGCCGGACTAAAATTTTAAGACAATATGTATCAAAAATATAAAAACGCAGAATTAGTAAAGCCAGGCGGACTTGAGTTAAAAGACCGTTTAGTTGGCGTGCAACGTGTAACCAAGGTTACCAAAGGTGGTAGAGCTTTTGGTTTCTCAGCAATTGTAGTGGTTGGAGATGAAGCAGGTGTTGTTGGTCATGGATTAGGAAAATCTAAGGATGTAGCCACAGCGATTGCGAAGGCAGTTGAAGACGCTAAGAAAAATCTTGTAAGAATTCCAATTATAAAGGGTACCTTACCACACGAGCAAAAAGGTAAATACGGTGGTGCAAGAGTTAATATCATTCCTGCAGCTCCTGGTACAGGAGTTATTGCTGGAGGAGCTGTTAGAACCGTATTAGAGGCCGTAGGTGTTCATGATGTTTTGTCAAAATCACAAGGTTCTTCTAATCCTCACAACGTTGTAAAGGCAACATTTGATGCTTTATTACAATTAAGAGATGCTAGAACTGTTGCCAAGGAAAGAGGTATTTCACTAGAAAAAGTTTTTAACGGATAATAATCTATAGGATACGATGGCAAAGATTAAAGTAAAGAAAGTAAAAAGTGCAATTAACCGTACTAAAAATCAGAAGCTTATTTTAAAAGCTTTAGGTTTGAAAAAAATCGGTCAGGTTGTAGAGCATAATGCCACACCAAATATCCTTGGTATGGTTAAAAAAGTAGAACATTTAGTTTCTGTGGAGGAAGCTTAAAAAATATTAGCCTAAAAGATGGATTTAAGTAATTTAAAACCTGCAGAAGGTTCAGTTAAAAGTCAAGGAAAGCGAGTTGGCCGTGGTCAAGGTTCTGGTAAAGGAGGAACTGCGACAAGGGGACATAAAGGCGCAAAATCACGTTCTGGTTATTCTAAGAAATTGGGATTCGAAGGTGGTCAAATGCCCTTACAAAGACGAGTTCCTAAATTTGGATTTAAAAATATTAACCGTGTAGAGTACCAAGGTGTTAATCTTGATACCCTACAAGAGTTAGTAGATGAAAAGAAAATAAAAGGTACAGTAGATTTTGATACTCTCGTTGCCCTTGGAAAAGCTGGAAAGAATGATCTAGTGAAGATTTTGGGTAGAGGCGAATTAAAAGCTAAATTAACTGTAACTGCTCATAAATTTACTGCGACAGCAAAAGCCGCTATAGAGGCTGCTGGTGGTGAAGCCGTAACTTTATAAGATTTCACGGATGAAGATAATTGAAACATTAAAAAACGTTTGGAAAATCACAGAACTTAAGGATAGGATAATTCTAACCTTAGGTTTATTATTAGTGTATCGCTTTGGTGCTCAGGTAGTATTGCCAGGTATCAATATAGATGCTCTAGGTGGTTTACAAGCCGGAACAGATAGTGGAATATTAGGTTTATTGAATGCCTTTACAGGTGGAGCCTTTGCAAATGCGTCCGTATTTGCATTGGGTATTATGCCTTATATATCAGCCTCGATTGTTGTTCAGTTAATGGGAATAGCAATTCCTTATTTGCAGAAACTTCAAAAAGAAGGAGCAAGCGGGCAGAAGAAGATAACGCAAATTACACGTTGGTTAACAATTGGTATTTGTTTGGTTCAAGCACCAGGTTATTTAGCTAGTATACCAGGTTTGTCAGGAGCGCCTTCAATGAGTGCATTATTGGTTCCTGGATTTAGTGATAACATTTTCTACTTTTCTTCTGTTATTATTCTAGTTACAGGTTGTGTTTTTGCCATGTGGTTAGGAGAGAAAATAACTGATAAGGGTATAGGGAATGGTATTTCACTGTTAATTATGGTTGGTATTATTGCGACGTTACCACAATCATTTATGCAAAATGCATTGTCAAGAACCGAAGGTAATGGTGGTTTTATGATGATTCTTATTGAGCTAGTAATTTGGTTCTTAATCATTCTAGCATCAGTTTTCTTAGTAATGGCTGTGCGTAAAATCGCTGTTCAGTATGCTAGAAGAACTGCATCTGGTGGTTATGAGAAAAACGTATTTGGATCACGCCAATTTTTACCCTTGAAATTAAACGCATCGGGAGTAATGCCAATTATATTTGCCCAAGCCATCATGTTTGTTCCAAGTTTAGTTGGTCGTTCATTGTCTGAGGGTTCAGAAATTGGTCAGTGGTTACAAGCTCAGTTCAACGATATTTTTGGTTTGTGGTATAATGTGGTGTTTGGATTATTGATAATCATATTCACGTATTTCTACACAGCTATTACGGTACCAACCAATAAAATGGCGGATGATTTAAAACGAAGCGGTGGTTTTATTCCTGGAATTAGACCAGGAACAGAAACGGCTGAATACTTGGATAAGATAATGTCACAAATTACCCTTCCAGGTTCTATCTTCTTGGCATTGATAGCAGTATTTCCGGCTTTTATAGTTAATCTAATGAAAGTGCAGCAAGGTTGGGCCTTGTTCTTCGGAGGTACATCTTTATTAATTATGGTAGGTGTAGCTATAGATACAATGCAACAAATCAATTCGTATTTGTTAAATAAGCATTATGATGGTTTAATGAAAACTGGTAAAAATAGAAAAGCAGTCGCATAATTAAACGATAGTATGGCAAAACAAGCAGCAATAGAGCAAGACGGAACAATCATAGAAGCATTATCTAATGCAATGTTTCGTGTAGAATTAGAAAATGGTCACATTGTGACGGCACATATTTCTGGTAAAATGCGTATGCATTACATTAAATTATTGCCAGGAGATAAGGTAAAATTAGAGATGAGTCCTTACGATTTAACTAAGGCTCGCATAACATACAGATACTAATACGGTATCCTTAAAAACAAAAACAGATGAAAGTAAGAGCATCAGTTAAAAAACGAAGTGCTGATTGTAAATTAGTACGAAGAAAAGGAAGGCTTTACGTAATAAACAAAAAGAATCCACGATTTAAACAAAGACAAGGATAAAAGAAAAGTCATTAGTAATTAGTAGTTAGATGAATCTGTTCGAAATCGAAAGGTTTAGGATTCTAACAACTAAAAGCTAACAGCTAAAAACTAAATTATATGGCAAGAATTGCAGGTGTAGACATACCAAAACAAAAAAGAGGTGTTATCGCTTTAACTTATATCTACGGCATCGGTAAAAGTAGAGCAAAAGAAATTTTAGCAACTGCTAAAGTTGAAGAGAGCATAAAAGTACAAGATTGGTCAGACGACCAAATCGGAGCTATTCGTGAGGCCGTAGGGTCTTTCAAGATTGAGGGAGAATTACGTTCTGAGACTCAGATAAACATTAAGCGTTTAATGGATATCGGTTGTTATAGAGGAATCCGTCACAGAGCTGGACTTCCGCTAAGAGGGCAAAGAACTAAAAATAACTCTAGAACTAGAAAAGGTAGAAGAAAAACAGTTGCTAACAAAAAGAAAGTAACTAAATAATAATTAAGACAGTAGTCATTAGTAATTAGAAGTTAGATGAATCTGTTCGAAATCGAAAGGTTTAGGATTCTAACAACTAAAAGCTAACAACTAGAAACTAAAACATATGGCAAAGTCAAGTACAAAAAAACGTAAAGTAATAGTAGATGCTATTGGAGAGGCTCATATCACAGCATCTTTCAATAATATCATTGTTTCTTTAACAAATAAAAAAGGAGATGTTATTTCTTGGTCTTCAGCAGGTAAAATGGGCTTCAGAGGCTCAAAGAAAAATACACCTTACGCAGCACAGCTTGCAGCTGAAGATGCCGCTGGTGTAGCTAAGGAAGCCGGGCTTAAAAAAGTAAAGGTTTACGTTAAGGGTCCAGGTAATGGAAGAGAATCTGCAATAAGATCAATCCATAATTCTGGTATCGAGGTGTCAGAAATCATCGATGTAACACCACTACCACATAATGGGTGCCGCCCTCCTAAAAGAAGGAGAGTATAATACACTTTTTGCGTATTAAAATATCTGTCTAAATAAAAGACCGAAACAAATTTAATGCGTAAATTTGCAAACTTTAATCAAACAAGTATCAACGGAAGATTAAATCATTTTAGAAGGATAAGATTTAGACCTTAATTCTAGAATGCTTCCAAAACAATTCAAAAATGGCAAGATATACTGGTCCAAAAACTAAAATCGCTCGTAAATTCGGGCAACCAATCTTCGGAGATGATAAAGCCTTCGAAAAAAGAAATTACCCTCCAGGACAGCACGGTAATAACCGTAGAAGAGGAAAAAAATCTGAATATGCCATCCAGTTAATGGAGAAGCAAAAAGCAAAATATACTTATGGTATATTAGAAAAGCAATTCAGAAACATGTTTAAGAAAGCAACGGCTGCTCAAGGTATCACAGGAGAGGTACTATTGCAACAATGTGAGTCTCGTTTAGATAACGTAGTTTACAGAATGGGTGTAGCGCCATCAAGAAGCGCCGCTAGACAATTAGTTTCTCACAGACACATTACAGTTAATGGTCAAAAAGTAAATATTCCTTCTTATCAACTAAAAGCTGGCGACGTAGTTGGTGTTAGAGAAAAATCTAAATCACTCGAAGCTATTCAGAACTCTTTGACTAATTCTAGTCAAGTTTACGAATGGATAACTTGGAATAATGATACCATGGAAGGAACATATGTTTCTGTCCCTGCGAGAATTCAAATTCCAGAACAAATCAACGAGCAATTTATCGTTGAACTTTACTCTAAATAATAAATTAATCATATTGGTATTTAGCCAAAGGGTTTATTGGTGCTCTTCAAACCTTTAAACCGCGCAACTAAATAACAATTAAAACGAAGAAAATATGGCAATATTAAATTTTCAGAAGCCCGACAAAGTAATCATGATTGATTCTACTGATTTTGAAGGTAAGTTTGAATTCAGACCTTTAGAACCAGGATACGGCTTAACCGTAGGTAACGCTTTACGTCGTGTATTATTGTCTTCTTTAGAAGGCTTTGCTATCACATCTGTTAGAATAGAAGGAGTAGACCACGAGTTTTCTACAATCCCAGGTGTTGTTGAGGATGTTACTGAAATGATACTGAACTTAAAGCAAGTTAACTTTAAGCGTCAAATAGATGAAATTGATAACGAAACAGTGACAATTTCAATATCAGGTCAAGAGCAAATTACAGCTGGTGATTTTCAAAAATTCATCTCTGGATTTCAGGTTTTAAATACAGATTTGGTTATTTGTAATTTGGATCCAAAGGTTAATATCAATATGGAATTAACCATTGAGAAAGGAAGAGGCTATGTACCAGCAGAAGAAAACAAGAAATCTTCAGCTCCGATAGGAACTATTTTTACAGACTCTATTTATACACCTATAAAAAATGTAAAATATAGTATTGAGAACTTCCGTGTAGAGCAGAAAACGGATTATGAAAAACTCGTTTTCGAAATCATAACCGACGGTTCAATTCACCCTAAAGATGCATTAACGGAAGCGGCTAAGATTTTAATACACCACTTTATGTTATTCTCAGATGAGCGAATTACTCTAGAGGCTGACGAAATAGCGCAGACTGAGACTTACGACGAGGAGTCACTTCATATGAGACAGTTGCTTAAGACGAAATTAGTGGATATGGACTTATCTGTGAGAGCACTAAATTGTTTAAAGGCGGCAGAAGTAGATACTTTAGGAGACTTAGTGTCTTTTAACAAGAATGATTTAATGAAATTCAGAAACTTTGGTAAAAAATCTTTAACTGAGCTAGAAGAACTAGTAAATGTAAAAGGTCTTAATTTCGGAATGGATTTAAGCAAATATAAATTAGATAAAGACTAATTACTAGCTACTACTGCAGATGCAGAAAACACCTTGAAATTAGTATAACTATTAATAAATCATATTTTGCTCCTCAAAAAAAGAGTTTGGTAGCAAGATGATAAAACAAAAGTCATGAGACACGGAAAAAAATTCAACCATTTAGGAAGAAAAACAGCCCACAGAAAATCAATGTTGGCAAATATGGCATGTTCATTAATTGAGCACAAACGTATTAACACAACAACAGCAAAGGCAAAAGCTCTTAAGCAGTTTGTTGAGCCATTGATAACAAAGTCTAAAACAGATACAACTCACAATAGAAGAATTGTGATGTCTAGATTAAGACAAAAGGAAGCTGTAGCTGAATTATTTAGAGATGTTGCTGCTAAAGTTGGCGATAGACCAGGTGGTTATACTCGTATCATAAAGCTAGGAAACAGACTAGGTGATAATGCTGATATGGCAATGATTGAACTTGTTGATTATAACGAATTGTACAATGCTGGTAAACCTGCAAAGAAAACTACAAGACGTAGTAGAAGAGGTGGTAAGAAGGCTGCAACAGCAGTTCCGCCAGCAGTAGAAACTAAAGCTTCAAATGAAGAAGAATAATGTTAATAAGCATTTATAAATATAAAGGATAAACGTTTTTCGTTTATCCTTTTTTTTTGAATTTTGTAAACTCAAAACCTTGCTTTTAGGTTCTTCAAAATAGAAAGAATGAAATATAAACAACGTAAAAAAGCCCTTATTCTATTAGCAGACGGAACAATTTTCTATGGTAAATCCATAGGAAAAGAGGGCACTGCTTTTGGTGAAGTTTGCTTCAATACTGGAACCACTGGATATCAAGAAATATTTACCGATCCTTCCTATTTTGGACAGCTTATGGTTACAACCAATGCACATATTGGTAATTACGGTACCAAAGAAGATGAGGTTGAATCCGATACAATTAAGATAGCTGGACTAATTTGTAAAAATTTCAGCTTTGAATATTCTAGGCCATCAGCAGATATGTCCTTAGAAGATTTTTTCGAAAAGCATGATACGCTAGCTATAGCAGATGTTGATACAAGGGCGTTGGTGAGTTATATTAGAGAAAAAGGGGCAATGAACGCTGTAATTTCAACAGAGGTCGAGCGCTTGGAGGAATTGAAAGCAGAATTAGCTGAGGTACCATCAATGGAAGGTCTCGAGTTAGCATCCAAAGTATCTACAAAAGAACCTTATTTTGTGGGTGATGAAAATGCCAAATATCGCATAGCAGCCTTAGATATTGGAATAAAGAAAAACATTCTAAGAAATTTAGCAAAGCGTGATGCCTATATAAAAGTATTTCCTTATAATTCTAAGTTCTCCGAATTAGAGGCTTTTAATCCAGATGGTTATTTTTTATCAAACGGACCAGGTGATCCAGAACCCTTAGCTGAGGCACAAGAGGTTGCAAAAGAAATTATAAAACGAAATAAACCACTATTCGGAATATGCTTGGGTCATCAAGTTATTGCTCTTGCAAATGGAATCTCTACTTATAAAATGCACAATGGACATCGAGGAATAAATCATCCTGTAAAGAATCTAATAACAGGAAAAGGTGAAATAACCTCTCAAAACCATGGTTTTGCAATTAATAGAAAAGAAACAGAAACACATCCAGATGTGGAAATAACGCATTTACATCTCAATGATGATACGGTAGCTGGTATTCGATTAAAAAACAAGAATTGTTTCTCTGTTCAATACCATCCAGAAGCGAGCCCAGGGCCAAATGATTCGGTATATCTATTTGATGAATTTATTGAAAATCTATCAAAAAATTAATAAAGAAAACGCAATGATTAGAATATAACATTGCGTTTTTTTAGTTACGAAAACATTGTAGTAAATATTAATCGTAATTATGATTTTTGTTCTGTTTTACCTTACAGTTTTTCGTAAATTTGAAATCATTCAACCATAAAAATCACTATAACATGAGTATAATAGTTAATGTACACGCAAGGCAAATATTAGATTCTAGAGGAAATCCAACAGTAGAAGTAGATGTTGTTACAGAAAACGGCGTAATGGGTAGAGCTGCGGTTCCTTCCGGTGCATCAACGGGAGAGCACGAAGCTGTGGAGCTTAGAGATGGTGGAGATACTTATATGGGAAAAGGCGTTTTAAAGGCTGTTGAAAATGTAAACTCTGTAATCGCTCAAGAACTTCTCGGAATATCTGTTTTTGAACAAAATATGATTGATCAATTAATGATTGAAATTGATGGTACATCAAATAAATCTAAACTGGGAGCAAATGCAATACTTGGAGTTTCTCTGGCTGTTGCAAAAGCAGCAGCTAATGAGCTAGGAATGCCATTATACAGATATGTAGGAGGTGTTTCTGCAAATACGCTGCCATTACCTATGATGAATATTATAAACGGAGGCTCGCATAGTGATGCGCCTATTGCATTTCAAGAGTTTATGGTTATGCCAGTAAAGGCAGAGAATTTTACGCATGCCATGCAAATGGGAACTGAAATCTTTCATAATCTTAAAAAGGTATTGCATGATAGAGGCTTGAGCACAGCGGTGGGTGATGAAGGTGGATTTGCTCCAACTTTAGATGGTACAGAAGATGCTTTAGATACCATAGCAAAGGCCGTTGAAAAGGCGGGATATAGATTTGGTGATGAAGTTATGATTGCTTTAGATTGTGCAGCTGCAGAATTCTATAAAGATGGTAAATATGATTACACGCTATTTGAAGGGGACAAAGGAGTTGTTAGAACAAGTGCCGAGCAAGCAGCATATTTAGCAGAATTAGCAGCCAAATACCCAATTATATCTATAGAGGACGGTATGGATGAAAATGATTGGGACGGTTGGAAAGATTTAACTGACCGTATTGGAGATAAAGTACAGCTCGTAGGAGATGATTTATTTGTAACCAATGTAGAACGATTATCTCGTGGTATTGAGAATGGAATTGCTAATTCAATTTTAATTAAGGTTAACCAGATAGGATCATTGACAGAGACTATTTCTGCAGTTAATATGGCCAAGAATGCTGGTTATACCTGTGTAATGTCGCACAGATCTGGAGAGACTGAAGATAATACTATTGCAGATTTAGCCGTTGCTTTAAATACTGGACAGATTAAAACAGGTTCAGCTTCTAGAAGCGATCGTATGGCAAAGTATAATCAGTTATTGAGAATAGAAGAAGAACTTGGAGACATAGCTTATTTTCCTCAAGAAAATGCCTTTAAAGTAAAGTAATAATACAAATATCTTGATGATTTAAAACCCTTCACTTGTGAAGGGTTTTTTTATGCCTTGAACTATGTTAAATCCATTTTAATTCTAGTTCCGAAATCGTTTGATATTTCTTAAATTTGTAATCCTTCTAATAAAAACAATAACAACAATATGTCAGAAAAAGCTACGCTCGAAATTAATGGTGAAAAATATGAGTTTCCTATCGTTAAGGGAACTGAAAATGAAGTTGCAATAGATATAAAAACCCTTAGAAGTGCTACAGGAGGAGTTATTACAATAGACCCTGGATATAAGAATACGGGAAGTTGTGAAAGTGCAATTACATTTTTGGATGGTGAAAAGGGTATTCTGAGATATAGAGGTTATTCAATTGAAGAATTAGCGGATAAGGCAGATTTCTTAGAGGTGGCCTATTTACTTATTTTTGGAGAGTTACCTAGCCAAGAAGAATTAGATAAATTCCATTCAGATATTAAGGAAAACTCGGTTGTTGATGACGATGTAAAAAAGATTTTAGATGCTTTTCCAAAATCTGCTCATCCAATGGGAGTTTTATCTTCTTTAACAGCAGCACTAACTGCATTTAATCCATCTTCTGTTGATGTAGAATCTGAGGAAGACATGTATAATTCTATAGTTAGAATAATGGGTAAATTCCCAGTTTTGGTGTCTTGGGCAATGAGAAAAAAGCATGGCCTACCACTGGAATATGGTGATGATAATTTGGGTTATGTAGAGAATGTCCTTAGGATGATGTTTAAAAACCCTAATAGAGAGTATGAGCAAAATCCAATACTTATAGACGCATTAGATAAACTGCTTATTTTACACGCTGATCACGAGCAAAACTGTTCTACATCAACAGTGAGAATAACAGGTTCATCTCATGCAGGATTGTTTGTGTCATTGGCATCTGGTATTTCGGCGCTTTGGGGTCCACTTCATGGTGGTGCTAACCAAGCCGTTTTAGAAATGTTAGAAGCTATTAAAGAAGATGGTGGTGATACAAAAAAATATATGGCTAAGGCCAAAGATAAAGAGGATCCATTTAGATTAATGGGCTTTGGTCATAGAGTATATAAGAATTTTGATCCTAGAGCAAGAATTATAAAAAAAGCAGCAGATGAAGTGTTAGGAGATTTAGGAGTAGAAGATCCAATCTTGGACATTGCTAAAGGCTTAGAAAAAGAAGCTTTAGAAGATCAATATTTTGTTGACAGAAAACTTTATCCTAATGTAGATTTCTATTCAGGAATTATTTATAGAGCCATGGGAATTCCGGTTGAAATGTTCACCGTAATGTTTGCCCTAGGACGATTACCAGGTTGGATTGCGCAATGGAGAGAGATGCGTTTAAGAAAAGAGCCTATTGGTCGTCCACGACAATTATATATTGGTGAAAACTACCGACCATTTAGTCCTATAGAAAAGCGGTAATTAAAAAATAAATTAAGTTGAAAAGCTTCATAGATTATATGAAGCTTTTTTAGTGTAATACCTTATGAAATTAAATATCCAGAATGAAACCTCTCGATTGAGAGCGGTTATACTAGGTACGGCAGAAAGTAATGGGCCAACTCCAAAACCTGAAGAGTGCTATGATCCAAAAAGTTTAGAACACGTTTTGGCAGGTACTTATCCTAAGGAGGAAGATATGATTAAGGAGATGGAAGCTGTTGCGGATGTTCTGAAGAAGTACGATGTAACTGTTTACCGTCCTCAGGTATTAGAGAACTATAATCAAATATTTGCAAGAGATATTTCATTTGTCATTGAAGATAAAATTATAATAGCCAATATTTTACCAGATAGAAAGAGGGAAGTGGAGGCTACGGAATATGTTTGGATTACTGTAGACAAAAAAAATAGAATTATTCTGCCTGATGATTGCCATGTTGAAGGTGGTGATGTAATGCCCTGGAATGACTATATTTTTATTGGAACTTACTCAGGTGATGATTATGCCGATTTCATAACAGCTCGAACAAACAAGGAGGCTGTAGAGGCTATTAAAGCATTATTTCCAAACAAGAAAGTAAAATCTTTTGAGCTGCGAAAGTCAAATACAGATCCAAGAGAAAATGCACTACACTTAGATTGCTGTTTTCAACCTGTAGGAAAAGACAAGGCAATTCTTCATAAGAACGGGTTTTTGGTTGAAGAAGAGTACCAATGGCTCGTTGATTTTTTTGGAGAGGAAAATATCTTTGAAATTACCAAAGACGAAATGTATAATATGTTTAGTAATATCTTCTCTATTTCAGAAGATGTGGTGATTTCAGAGCGTAATTTTACAAGGTTAAATAATTGGCTTAGACAAAATGGATTTACTGTAGAAGAGGTTCCATATACAGAGATTGCAAAGCAAGAAGGTCTACTACGCTGTTCTACAATGCCACTTATAAGAGACTAAAATCCGATTTAAAGTTAGTTTTTACTTTTTCCGAAACCATAGGTGTTTTGACCTATGAAGTCTTGAGGAAATTTATCGTCACCTTTAAAACCAATTTCAATTGTCCCGCTATCTTCAGGGATATAATTAGTCTTAAATATATAATCCCATAGACTTAAACTAATACCGTAATTGACGCCATGTTTACCCTTAGGTAAATGATATGCATGGTGGTACAAATGCATAACAGGGTTATTTAGAATGTACTTAAGTGGTCCCCAAGTAATTTTAATGTTAGCGTGGTTTAAATGCCCGATTGCAATTGCGATAAAGTGTACAATAAATGCTTGCTCTGGTTCAAATCCACCAATGAGCATTACACCAAAAGTTTTTAAGGGCTTGTATAAAATATTTTCCATCCAATGGTACCTTAAATGTGCCGCAAAGCCCATTTCTTTCACACTATGATGGACTTTATGGAAATTCCAAAGTATGCGGTACCTGTGAAGAAGTACATGTGTAAACCACTGAACAAAGTCTAGGATAATAAAAAACACGAATAATTGTATGCCTGGTGCCCAGTTAGACATATCAATTATAGCTAAACTTTTAGCAGTAATATTTATTTCTGAAAGCAGAAGACCTATAATTTGATATACGCCACTGATAACAATGGAGAAAATGAAAAAATTAAAGAACATATAAAATGCGTCTAGCCAGAAATCTTTTCTAAATATAGCCTGATCTTTTCGCCATGGAAAAAAGATTTCTAAGAGCCATACGACTAAAGAAATAACAATAAGTCCCCAAAAATAATTTGTGTACCATGGAACTTCAAAAAGAATTGATTTCCAGGTCCAAGATAGCGTGCCTTCAAAGGCTTTTACAAATGCGTCTAAATAATTTTCCATTTCTCTTTTTTTTAAAGCATGTCAATATCAACAGGTAAATCATTATGATAACTCCACTCTACCCAAGATCCATCATAATTTTTTACATTTTTAAATCCTAATAATTGTGTCAATACAAAAGTAGTATGTGCTGAGCGAACACCACTGTGGCAATATAAGATTATAAAGTCTGTATTTTTTAAATCTAATTTATCGTAATTTTTTCTAATTTCTTCAATTGGTTTCAGTCTTTTATCACCGTTAAAATAAATATTATCAGCCCAATCCACGTGAATACTATTTGGAATCCTCCCAGCTTTTGATGCGCCATGTTTTTGATGTTTGCCTGAGTACTCATCTAGCGTTCTTGTATCTATTATTATCACATTACTCTTTTGGACTTCTAACAGTTCTTCCTTTGAAATATAATAATTCATTAATGAATTGGCTGGAAATTTAAAATTTGTAGGTTTTATAACTGGATTTTCAGTGGAGGTTTCTCCATTTATATCTACCCACGATAAAAATCCACCATTAAGTAGTTTTATATTTTTAAAATTATAATTCTGCAATATCCACCATAATCTTGAGGCTTCACACATTCCGCTATCATCATAAACTATAACAGTATCATCGGAGTTTATACCTAGTTTACTAAACAACTCTTCAATTTGACTTTTTCTAGCCATTACGCCAGAATAGGGATACGATCCGTCTTCAATATCATCTCTCGAAATATTAATTGCCTTAGCTATATGTCCTTTATTATAAAGGTTATTTTTTCTAAAGTCTAATATTTTAATATTGGGATGCTCTATTAAAGCCATTAGTTCATTTGCTTCTATGACATAATCACCATAAGATGCTAATGTATCCGATGCACGATGTTCTTTACAAGACCAAAACAAAATGGTCAATACGGCTATTTTAATCTTCCAACTCATACCACTCTATGCCAGACAATGCCATCCGCCTACCTTTCGCTTTAGGCGGATAATTTTTTACTAAATAATTGACTATAATTTCTTGGTTTTTTCCTAAGTCCCACAAGTTCTGAGTCTCTTGCATCCATTTTATTGTGGAATTCCAGCGCTCAGCATTCATTCTGTTTTGTGTTACTAATTTGGCTGAGTGGCAATTTGTACAATTATTAACAACAACCATTAAACCTTGGTCATCAACTAAGCCGGTTCTAATATGAATGCCATCAACGATTAAATCTTCATCAACCTCTAAAGGGACAGTAGAAACAGTTTTATTTTCAGAATTAAAATTGAAGGCTGTTGGATTATTTGCATAATAAACTAGTCCACCACCGGCAACAACAAACAATGAGAATAATGCCATTAACATCTTGTAGATGGTCTTAATTTGTGCACTGAATGTATTGTCTTTTTTCATTATTTAACCTTAACAGCAATTCTATGACAGGCGTTGTTTAAATAGCCTTTTGGATTCCACCCAGGTAAAATCATAGGTTGTGACACGCCGAGAGAGTCGGTGGCCTTTGCCCAAACTTCATAATATCCTTTTTTTGGAAAATCAACTGATGCTGAAAAATGTTGCCAAGCTAATCTATTAACTGGTGATTCAAGAGTGCAGCCTTGCCATGTTGCACCAAAGTCTATTGAGTATTCTACTTTTATTACTTCTAATTCTCCGGCCCAAGCATGACCTCTAATATTCAGTTTTTTTCCTTTGTTAATCATAGCACCAGATTTTGGATAAGTAATCAATGATTTTACAGGCATAGATTCTATGATGCACATATCTTCATCCTTTACTTTTGCACCTGGCTCAACGGGTTCACAAGGGACTCTGTAGGCAGTACCATTCATTTTTGCACCATCATGTATTTTATTGCGAATACTAATCCGATTTACCCACTTTCCAGATACGGATGCCGGCCATCCGCCAGCAACTAACCTTAAAGGATAACCATGCACAAGAGGAATATCTTTACCATTCATTTGAAATGCTAATAAGGTTTCGTCTTGAACAGCTTTAGCCACGGGACAACCTCTTGAAATTGCCTCCTTTTTAGGGTCTCTGCTAAGGTGTTGGTCGGCAGCATGAAAGCCAATGTAAACCGCATCATTTTTAATTCCTGTATCTTCAAGGATGTCTCTTAGTCTAACACCAGTCCATGAGGCACAATGAACAGCACCAACCGTCCATTGGTTACCTTTAGCGGGTGGGTCAAATTCAGCTCTGCCATTACCACCGCACTCTATGGTTAATTGATAAGTATATTGTTTAAAGTTTGCTTTAAGTTCCTGTAAAGTATAGGTTTTTGTTTTTTTTACAGACTCTCCATCAATAGTAAGTGTCCAGCTCTTAATATCAATATTTTCTGGAATTAGTCCATTATTTCTAACGAACATACTGGAATTAGGGGTAATTTTGTCGTCCAATAAATGTGCTTGAGCTTCGATATTCCATGGCTTATCATTAAGAACAACCATGTCTTTATGTTTGTTAAAAAGTTTGAATGGATCCGGATCTTGCAAAGCAATTGGCGTGTATCCGTCATACATTTTAGAGCCAAAAACAATTTCGGCGCCAATTAAAGCAGCAAAAGAACTTAATGTCGCTTTCTTAACAAAATCTCTTCTCTTCAAAATACTATAAATTTAACACTAACACATTAACTTTATAAATTAATCATTTTTACTCAATTCTTATGTAACTAATGTTACATATTAACCTAAGGAAGACAGACTGGATATGGTTAATACGTTACCGTTTGTAATCTTGTAGTGGTTTTTTATATTTTCTAATAAATAGTCTCGAACAACAAGAATAGTGTGCAGTTTTTTATTATTTCTAGTTTTTTCAATTGCCGTCAGTGCTGATGCATGAAGTCCTTGAGATTTTAATTCTAATTTTCCTAATTCATCTATAATAATGTATCCTGCACTTTTGGTTTTGACATTTTGGATTATAATTGAATTGGCCATTTTAAAAGCTGATTTGTAGAAATGGTACCGGCCAATAGAAATAACGTTTTCTTCTTCCGAGTCTGCTTGCATGGCAAACTTTTCTTTGGTTTCAATGTTAAAAAACCCCCTCTTCTTGTTATCATCAACAGGGCTCAATATGCCGTAAACATTTGTTTTTCCCTTAATCCAATTTATGAGCGCAGTACTCTTTCCCGTTTCTATTTGCCCTACTAATAAGTGTATCAATTATTTTGAAGTTTTAAAGTGAAAGCTGTATACAATACTTCTTGAAATAAAATACTGGACTCGATTTAGGCCTTTTAAGGATTTGCTCTCTTTCCAAACATAATTTACTATTGATTTTAAATGTGGTAATAACAAAAGTGTCTGTTGCAATTCTGTCTGGTATTGTGAGCGTCTTTTCTGTAAAAATTTATTAAGTAATTTAAGAGTCAATGGGCCAAGTATAATATACCAGGTGCCTATAATTATTAAACTTCTGGCGACAACATATAAACCTGTTTTCCATCCATTATTATTATTATTACTATTAAAGAATATTAAAGGAAGTAAAATTACTACTACAGTAATACACCAAAACAAGATTAACTTCCTTTTCTTCTTAGGATGTTTTGTCTTAGGGTCCGTTGCTATATCTAAAACTGGTGGGTTAAAATTATTGGGCAGTTTTATAGAGTGGACAGCCTTATAAACTCTTAGAATGAGCAACCCCGCAAGAAAACCCGAGACGCCATAAAATATTAAATAAACCAATATTAAATGTTTGGAAGATATATTAAGAGCCAAGGAATTGAATTTAGTGCTAATCCATGCGCCGTAGCTATCAATAGCGTTCCAAAGGGATTGACCATATATTATGGTTAAAACAATAACTTTTTGAAGAGCAGATTCTAAATAGGTAAGAACTCCTAGTAAAACTATTGTTACCCTGTTCACAGGTAATAAACTAAATAAGATTATTCCTAAAATTCCTTGAAAAGAAACGGCTAAATATGCAGGTAGAGGTGAATGAGGGCTTACACTGAGCTTCACCAGTAATACAATAATTAAGGCTTTAATTAGTGTTGAGCGTAAATTTTTAGCGTAAGAAGCAATAAGGGTTATGAGCAATATGGAAACACCGCCAACAATAATACCCGTAAATGGTGAGCTAAAGGCGTGCATAAAACCGCCTATGCCACATTCGTTGAGAGCCCACAATGCTGTCAGTCTATTGATTATTAATTTATTATTGTACTGCAATCCCGTCTAATTCTTAAATATCTCTAAAAATAATTGATCATTCTTTTCCTGTAATGTAACAAAAGTTACATAAACAGATAAATTAAAGCAATAGCTTGAAGAATTATCGAAAATTAATAAGGTTATGATTCATAAAGATTTTGAAACTAAGGTAGTTGGGTGGTCTTTTCTATTGGCTTCACTTTTATTGTGGTTGGGTTGGGCATTGTCTCCGCATCATATAGGAGAATACATAAAAGCTTCAGATTTTGAAGCAATAGGCGAAAATGTTTGGACCTGGATATGGATGTATCGTATTCATATATTTGGTTGGGTAACTCTTGGTATTGCTTTATTTGCACTTGTATCTGTAGCAGCAAGACGACCTTTTAGGGTACTGATTTTGCCTGGTGCAGGCATGATAATAATAGGAACCTTTACCTTGGCCATAGCGAATGCATATTTTTATAATTTTGGCGCTTGGGGTGTTGGTGAAACAGCTGGAAAATCTGCTGCAGAAATTGACACTTTTATGCGAGATATATTATACACTAATCAATATGTAACTTGCTTTATTAGGTTTGGAAGAATTTTTTCGGGAGTAGGATTTGTACTTTTGGGATTCGCATTTTTAAAATGGCATATGGTCAATAAATTATTAGGGGTTTTTACCTTGCTTTTTGGTTTGGCCGCAATGGGCATTATTTTAGCCATCCCAGATAATTTTGAAATTTATAAACCATTATTCCATATTAAAGTGGTTTGGGCTCTAATTATGGGGGTTTTAATTTTAAGAAACGGGATTCATTTGCCTAAGGCAATTGATTAAATCTAAATAGCCTTAGTTTAGATTCTTACTTTGTTTAGGTAAAAACTAGGTTATTTTCTATAGAGAAAATAGTTTTTTACCAGCGCTATATATTCCTTTTTTGCTTCATCTTCACTGATGTCCTGAACTTGAAACAAAGCATTGGTCTTAAAGGCATTTATAATAGGCTTTTTACTATTAGGACGTCCGTAATCATTGGTAGCTTTTTTATAGTAGGCATAAAGGCGTAACAAAAAATCTGCAGGAAATGGTTCCGTATGGTCGTTTACTCTCTTAACGGCTTCTTGAAATAATTTTTCGAGTTCTTCGGAAGTCATGACATCTCTGCTATAATTGTTTCTCCACCTCTTACCTTTTGATTAAGGGTGACCTTAATTTCGGAATTTAAGGGCAAAAATACGTCAACACGTGAGCCAAATTTAATAAAACCTGAATCAGAACCTTGCTTTACAGCAGTGTTAATTTTTGCATAGTTAACAATTCGCCTGGCCAAGGCTCCTGCAATTTGTCTGTAAAGAATAGGACCGGTACTATTATTTTCTACGACAACGGTTGTCCGCTCATTTTCCTCACTTGCTTTAGGGTGCCAAGCCACCAAATATTTTCCTGGGTGGTATTTACTATAAGAAACTGATCCACTCACAGGGTGTCTTGTTACGTGAACATTAAGGGGCGACATAAAAACGGAAACCTGAATACGCTTATCTTTAAAGAATTCACTTTCTTCAACCTCCTCAATCACTACAACTTTGCCATCTACTGGAGATAAAACGTTGTTTTCATTTATATGAGTATTACGTTTCGGATTTCTAAAAAACTGTAAAATTAGAATGAAGAAAACAAGAATTATAATCATTAAGCCCTTTCTAAACCACTCATCAGTTATAAACTCATCAATTAAAAAAAATGACCCTACGACAAAGACAAGTGTTATAAAAATGATTTTGTGTCCTTCTTTATGAAACATAACTACGCAATTCTTAAAAATAAATATATAAAAGGTGCAGCAAATATAAGGCTATCCAAGCGATCCAATAATCCACCATGTCCTGGCATAATAACACCACTATCTTTTACACCAGCTTGCCGCTTAAATTTAGATTCTATTAGGTCGCCAAAGGTTCCGATTACACTTACGATTATGGCTAATATTAGCCAGTGATTAAAACTTAGAGATGCTGTATATAAAGTAATGAAGTAACTAGAAACACAAGCGAAAAAAAGGCCTCCGAGAAAACCTTCAACTGTTTTCTTTGGTGATATGCTCGGAAAAAGTTTTTGGCGTCCAAAATTTTTACCGATAATGTAAGCGGCACTATCATTAACCCAGACAAGAATAAATGCACCTAGTAATAATAGAGGTGTAAATGTATTGTCATAGTTAGCTATCTGCATCATAAACACAAAACCACTAGAAAGATAAAACGTAGTAGTTATGTAGCGTTTTGACTCAAATAGCGGGATTTTTTTAGTAGTGAATAAATCCTTAATCAAAATAAGGTTAACAAAAATAGTAATCACTAAAAGAATTTGAATTGCTTCTTCACTACCTGTCGTAACTGTATTACTCAGACAAAAATAGCTAAAACAAGAATAAAGTATGATAAAAATTAAGTACTGAAAAAGTGATTTGAGATGGATTAATTTACTGAATTCCGCCAGGCTAATAATACCAAAAACAGCTAGGACAATGACCAATCCAGTTTGAAAATATAATGCACCAATTAATAATAAGGCATATATAAAACCAGAAATAGCTCTTGTGTAAAGTTCTTTCATTACAAATCTTCAAGTAGAAGCAGGTACAAGTCTTTAGCGCTGCTGCCATAGGTGAGGAAATCCTTATCATCAGCGGCCTTAAAATGCTTAATGGTAGTAATATTGGTTGGTATGGAAGATTTACTTTTGTTTTTAATACCTTTTAGACCTTCCCCAATATTTTCAACAAATTGGCTTGTTGTGGCATAGATAATAAAATGATGCGGTAACTCCTTAAGTTTCTTTTCTGCAATTTGATTAGAGGATATTAATAAAGAGCCGTCATCTGATATTAGATATTCGCAAGTTGACAAGAAATAAGAACTCTCATCTGCATTTTTAGTACTTTTGAGATTAAAATCTTTGAATAATTGATTCAGCCTTTCATCTATAAGAAATACCTTGTCATCTTGCCAATTATTCTCTTTTAATATCGCATTAAAACTTTCCTTAACTTCTATCATATTTTCGCAATACAAAAATTTACCGCCATTGGCTTTAAAATTTATAGTAAAGCGCTCATCGGCAGGAAGCTTCACCTCGGGCATATACTTCCCACGTTCTTGGTCTGGTATATTCTCTTCAGTTTTTTTAGATTTTAGACCGAAAAGTTTGCGAAAAAGGCTCATTCAAAAGTTGCTATTAATACAGATATTTCGTGCATTTATCAAATATAAAAAAACTTAAACTAACTAAATGTCAATTTAAGTTTTTTATATGAAGCGCTGGTTATCTCGGCTTATTCTTCTTCTTCAATTTCCGTTGCAGGCTGACTAGTGAGTTCTTCCTCCTTAGGGCCATAAGGTCGACTTCCAAATATTTTTTCTAAGTTATCCTTGAATATAACCTCTTTATCTAAAAGTACCTCTGCGAGTTGTGTTAATTTATCTTTGTTTTCGTCTAGCAGTTTAACGGCACGTTGGTATTGCTCCTCAATAATGTTTGATATTTCTTTATCAATAAGTTCTGCAGTTTGCTCACTATAAGGTTTAGTAAAGCCATATTCTGATTGCCCTGAAGAATCGTAATACGTGAGGTTACCTATCTTATCGCTCAATCCATAGATAGTAACCATTGCTCTGGCTTGTTTGGTTACTTTTTCTAAATCACTTAGAGCTCCGGTAGATATTTTACCAAAAATAACTTGTTCGGCAGCTCTACCACCAAGTGCAGCGCACATTTCATCTAACATTTGTTCAGGTCTAACAATAAGTCGCTCTTCTGGTAAATACCAGGCAGCTCCTAGGGACCGTCCTCGCGGAACTATGGTTACTTTAACCAGTGGTGCTGCATGCTCAAGCATCCAACTAACCGTGGCGTGTCCTGCTTCGTGGAAAGCCACTGCTCTTTTTTCATCGGGCGTTATTATTTTATTTTTCTTTTCAAGACCACCTATTATTCTATCAACAGCGTCTAAGAAATCTTGTTTATTAACAGCTTTCTTGCCTTTCCTTGCGGCAATGAGAGCTGCCTCATTACACACATTAGCAATGTCTGCCCCTGAGAAGCCAGGAGTTTGTTTCGCTAGAAAATCAATATCTAAGGACTCCTCTTTTTTTAAAGGTCTTAAATGGACTTCAAAGATTTCCTTACGTTCTCTAACATCTGGCAAATCCACATAAATTTGTCTGTCGAATCGGCCTGCACGCATTAATGCACTATCTAAGACATCTGCCCTGTTGGTTGCAGCCAGGACAATAACATTGGTGTTTGTACCAAACCCATCCATTTCTGTTAATAACTGGTTTAGGGTGTTCTCCCGTTCGTCGTTGGAACCTGAGAAATTATTTTTTCCTCGAGCGCGACCTATTGCGTCAATCTCGTCTATAAAAATAATTGATGGAGACTTTTCTTTGGCTTGTTTAAATAAGTCTCTTACCCGTGATGCTCCAACCCCAACAAACATTTCCACAAAATCAGAGCCAGAAAGCGAGAAAAATGGAACTTTAGCCTCACCAGCTACTGCCTTGGCTAATAGAGTTTTTCCGGTCCCTGGAGGGCCTACTAAAAGTGCTCCTTTAGGAATTTTACCACCTAAGGAAGTGTATTTTTCAGGATATTTTAAAAAGTCTACTATTTCTTGAACCTCTTCCTTGGCACCTTCCAGACCAGCAACATCTTTAAAGGATGTTTTTGTATCTGTTTTTTCATCAAACAGCTTTGCCTTAGACTTCCCAATATTGAAAATTTGGCCTCCGGCACCGCCACCGCCACCTGAAGACATGCGCCGCATGATAAATATCCAAACGCCTATAATAAGAATAAAAGGTAACAACGTTAATAGAAAATCACCCCAAACGTTGTGTTCGGTTTCATAGGTTATTATCGTATTAAGATTGTTGGTCCTAATAATGTCATTTATTTCCTTTTCAAAATTCTGCAAATCTCCAAACTCAAATTTATAGTTCGGTACTGCTGAAACAGTAGGAAACATTGATTTGGGTTTAGAATTTTTATGAACTTCCTGTTCTTGGGCCTCATTAGTTATGAATACCCTTGCCTCACGTTTGTTAACTATTTCTACCTTTTCTACATCACCCTTCTTTAGATATTCTAAAAACTGAGCTGGAGTTGTCTGTTTACCTGTAGATCCACTAAACCCACCAGAAAATAATTGAATTGAGAGAAATACCGCAATGATGACACCATATATCCAATATGGATTCACCTTCGGTTTTTTATTTAAATTTTTATTGTCTTTTGCCATTTATAGCCTCTTCTTTAATAACTTGTTTCAATTTGGGTCATTTTTGCATCACCCCATAAACTTTCTATATCGTAATAATCTCTTGTTTGCTTTTGGAATACATGAACAACAACGTTAATATAATCCATCAAAATCCATTCGGCATTATCCGTACCTTCTACATGCCATGGCTTATCTTTTAATGTTTTGCTAACTTGTTTTTGAATTGAACTTACTATAGCGTTAACTTGTGTGTTAGAAGTCCCTTCGCAGATAATGAAGTAATCGCAAACTGTATTTTCTATTTCCCTTAAATCTAAAATTGAAATTTCTTTTCCTTTAACCTCTTCAATGCCGGCAACAATTGTTGTTATGAGTTGGTCTGCATTCTTTTTTTCTATCGTCATTAAATTAATTTAAATTTACGCAAAGTTATTATTTTTTTAGTTCATGTATGCCTTGTAATTCATAAGAAATGCATAAAAAAAAGTACTTCACTTAATGTTTATAATCAAACTTGATGCCATTGACTCAACCAATTCTTATCTAAGGAGAACCGCTAGCGTATCTATACCTAAGGATTATACAGTGGTATGGAGCGAATTTCAAACTCAAGGGCGAGGTCAAATGGGTGCACATTGGCAATCTGAGGAAGGCAAAAACCTAACATTCAGTATGTTTAAGAGAAATACTGAATTTGATATTGATGATCGCTTTGTAATATCCATGTTGGTGTCTCTAGGTATTTTTAAGTCTTTAAAGAAATTTCAATTGCCCAGATTGGCAATAAAATGGCCAAACGACATTTTGTCAGAAGAATTGAAGATTTGTGGTATTCTTATAGAGAATATTATTAAAAACAACCAATTAGTGGGTTCTGTTATTGGAATAGGACTTAACGTAAATCAACGTTTCTTTCACAATTTGCCAAGTGCAACCTCCATGCATTTACTTACTGGTAAGTTGCATGAAAAGGAAGAATTACTAGCGGAAATAGTTACTTCTATAAAAATTCAATTTGAGAACGCAAAGTCCAAAACCATCGAGGAGATTACTGAAGAATACGAGTCTCTATTATTTAGGCTAGACAAGCCTTCCACTTTTAAAATTGCTGGGGAAAAAGTATTTTCTGGAATTATAAGAGGTGTAACACCTAGTGGGCGTCTCAAAGTCTGGCTAGAGGACCAAGACATTAAAACGTTTGATTTTAAAGAAATAACATTGTTATATTAAATGGCAGTCTTCATATTATGAACAAGGGTTTCAATAAATTTAGATATAGGACCCTTAATCATCATTGCCATCATAGCGTTGAATTCACCATCAAATAATAAATTAACTTCGCTTTTATTTTCTTCTAAACTGGTGATGTTAGCAGTTAAAGAAAAATCGAGTTTGCCACCGCCTGATCCCAAAACAATTTTCTCATTGGGAATGCTCTCCCTCTTCTTTAAAACAATTTCAGGCATTCCTTTTAATGCGAACAGAAATTTGTTGGCCTCAATAATTTCAAACTTATTGATATTCTCTGGCATTAGGGCTTCAAAGTTCTTAACGTCAGAAAGAAATTCAAAGGTTTCTGAAGCTGTTTTGTCTATAACTACTTTTGGAGATTCTAAATTCATGTTAGTGTGGTTTACCTTTTCAACTTCATCAATTAATGTTCCATCCAGAAGGGTTGGCATTCCATTGTGTCAGTATGTCTTGTTGATTTTCTGAGATATAATTAGTGTCCAGGGCCTGTTCTAATAGATTGCTATAATCACTAAGTGTTAATATTTCAATTTCAGAGGCTTTAAAATTATCTGTAGCAATAGGAAACCCGTACGAAAAAATAGCAACCATCCCTTTTACATTGGCATTTGCCAATTTAAGAGCTTTTACAGCGTTTAAACTACTTTTACCTGTACTTATTAGATCCTCGACAACAACTACATTTTGGCCTTCTTTTAGATAACCTTCAATTTGGTTTTGTCGACCATGTTTCTTTGCCTCGGGCCTCACATAAATAAAAGGTAGATTAAGATATTCAGCGACAAGTGCACCTATACCAATGGCACCAGTCGCCACTCCAGCAATTACATCTGGCTTCCCGTAATGCTGTTCAATTATCTTAGCAAGATTCTCTCTAATAAAATTTCTTATTAATGGGTAGGATAATATAATTCTATTATCGCAATAAATAGGTGATTTCCAGCCAGAAGCCCATGTGAAAGGCTCTTCTGGCTGCAATTTTATGGCATTGATTTGAAGTAAAACTTCGGCTGTTTTCTTCGCAACTTCCTTTGTGTAAATCATAGTGCAAAACTAATTAATTTTATATGTAGAATCTCTTCAATTTAAATTATTTTTGACCATATTGAGGTTCAAATTAATTGAATTCAACTATTAAATCGGTAATATAGACTTATATGTATACCATTTTCGTCGGTAGCAAACCAATTATCTTAACTACTGAAATAAAAAAAGAAACTAATTTTAGGTCTTTTCTCTTAAAGACGGTTAATATTGGTAAGGTTATAAAGCTACTTAACACTACTTCTCTTAAAGAGGTACATTTAATTCATCATAATCCAAATACCTTGTTGAAACACTTTTTAAAGTTGTTGCCAGTAGTATATGCTGGGGGAGGAAAAGTGTTTAATAGTGCAGGTGAGGTTCTTTTTATTTACAGAAACGATAAATGGGATTTACCCAAAGGTAAGACTGAAAAAAACGAGTCGATCGAAGAAACTGCCATGCGCGAAGTTGAGGAAGAAACTGGAGTAAATGGTCTCTCAGTTACTAAAGAGTTACCTACAACGTATCATATATTTAAAAGAAATGGTACACACAAAATAAAAGTGACGTATTGGTTTGAAATGAAAACCAGTTTTAAAGGTGAGCTTTTTCCTCAAGAGAATGAAGGTATAACCAAGGTTAAATGGCTAGACAAGGACGATGCTGAAAAAGCTTTAGAAAATAGTTATGCTAATATAAAAATACTTGTATAGTTGATTATGGGTAATCTTAGATTACTTTTTTAATTTAATCTAAAAACAGGATATTGAAGGTGGCTCCTTTCATAGTTCGCACTTTTTTTATGTAGCCAATCTAATTGCGCATACCAGTTAGTTGCAAAATCCTTATCGTAAGATTTCTTTACATTAAATTCTATTTGCAATCGTGGATTACTTTTTAAAAGTGTTTGTGCTTTTTCCTCCCAGACGTAGGGAGAGAATCCTTCTTTTTGTTGTAGAATAGTATCAAAGAAATTCCAATTAAAAAATGAGTCTGTAGCCGCTGGTTCTAATGTTTCAACTAAATATCTCATGGCAGCTTGGTTTGTGGGAACGATTATATCTCCTTTTTTGAACATTAATTCTATTTCTTTTGATTTAACGGATGTTCCATAGTGGAGATAATGCCCTTCATAAGCATTTCTTCTTGTGTTGTAATCTTCGATTTTATAAGCTTCTACCCTTAAAGTAGTATCCCTTTGAACGGTTTCCATTTTTACATCATTCAACTGAAGCAGTTCAAGTATATTATGCCAACCTCTAGGTATGATATATGCTTCGGGAATAGTGACTTCTTGCTTTGATTTAAAAAAATTTTGGTAATTAACTTCTTTTATAAAGGGTTTGGTTCTGTTAAAACGAAGACGCTCACCACCTGTTAAGGTACTTGTGGATATTTCACCTTCATAGCCTTTAAATAAAAGTTTTGATGATTTGGTAGTATCTAACTCCCACTGAATTGGATAAGGGTCACCAACTTGCCAGGTTTTTTCGTTTTGTAATCGTGCCTCTCGGATGTCGACTCCGTTTTCCTCAATAATCTCTATCATACTTCTCATAAGTTCATAGGTGCCTTTCACTCTTTTATCATAAGGTTTTAACATATGGGTTTCAACCATCATGCCTAACGTATTGAATAAAGTGGTATAGCCAGTAGAGTATCTTGGTGAATCAAAAAACTGTGAGAATCCAATTTCTGGTCTTTTGTTAAAAACATTGACATAAGGCGTAATGTCCCATGATTTGGTATTGAGTTTAGATTCTAATTTTGGCATCACCGTGTTATGTAAATAGGAGCCTAATTCACCGCCAAGTTTATTATGTTGAGTAAAAAGATGAGTTAGCGTATATTGATAATCTGCTCCATTGCTAACATGGTTATCTATAAAAACGTCTGGTTGAACGAGATGAAATATCTGGGCAAAGGATTTGGCGTTTTTTGTGTCGGATTTAATAAAGTCCCTATTTAAATCGTAATTGCGTGCGTTTCCTCTAAATCCGTATTCCTCTGGTCCGTTTTGATTAGTTCTTGTAGTAGAGTTTCTGTTAAGGCTACCGCCCACATTATATATAGGAATTGTGCATATTATAGTATTTTCTGGTGGGCCAGTTTCACCAAAAGCCAAGTCTCTAAATAATTGCATTGTGGCATCGATACCATCAGATTCCCCTGGGTGAATGCCATTGTTAATTAAAAGAATTCTATTTTCCTTTCGTAATTCTTGGAAATCATCTCCCGTACCCTTTGAATTGTAGCTTATAAGATGCAAAGGATAACCAGCGTCCGTTTTTCCAAGAGTTTGAATTGAGATTTCAGAAAAGTGTTGCTCTAGTAACTCATAAAATGCAATAGTTTCAAAGTAAGTAGCAGTTTGGGTTCCATTACTTTTTTCGAAGACAGTTAAATAATCTTCACTATCTAGACTTTCTTTTTTGGATTTTGTATTACAAGCTACAAGTAATAATATAAAGGGTAGGATTTTTTTCATCTATATAAAACTATATATAATTATTAACGCCTCAAACTTACTGATTTTGGACGATAATTCTTTATCTGTTTGTGATAGCAAAGCATAAAAAGTCTAATTTTACATCACTTTTTGAAAACACTCCATGAGACAGACCACAAATACTATTTTAATGATAAGGCCTATTAATTTTAGGATGAATGAACAGACAGCAGTCAACAACTATTTTCAAGAAGATATTGCCATAAAAAACGCTGAAATTAATACTAAAGCACAAGAAGAATTTGACACGTTTGTTGATAAACTTAGGACGGTAGGTGTTAATGTTATTGTAGAAAGTGATGATAAGCTTATGGATACACCAGACTCCGTGTTTCCTAATAATTGGGTCAGTTTCCATAACTGTGGTGATGTTGCTATATATCCTATGTTTGCCGAAAATAGAAGAAAAGAACGCAGGGATGAAGTTTTTATGCGCTTAGAGGATGAAGGATTTAAAATAAAAGAGATTATGGATTATACCTCTGCTGAAGAAGAAGGTGTTTTTTTGGAAGGTACGGGAAGTATGATTTTAGACCGTATTAATCGTAAAGCCTATTGTGCTTTATCGCCTCGAGCAGATGAGGACCTATTTATTGAGTTTTGTGAGGATTTTGAATATTTACCAATTATTTTCAGGGCAAATCAAACTACCGACAACCAACGTTTACCCATATATCACACTAACGTAATGATGTGTATTGCTGAAGAATTCGCAGTGATTTGTTTAGAATCTATAGACAATAAAAAGGAGCGAAAAAATCTTCTTAAACATCTTAGAGATGATGGTAAAGAGATTATTTCTATTTCTGAAGCTCAAATGCATCAGTTTGCAGGTAATATGCTTCAGGTAAGGGGTGATGAGGATAAACGTTATCTTGTTATGAGCGAAGCTGCACATAATAGCCTTACCCAAGAACAAATCGATAAAATCCAGAGTTATTGCCCAATTTTGTCTAGCTCACTAGAGACTATTGAAACCTGTGGAGGCGGTAGTGCAAGATGTATGATGGCTGAGGTATTTTTACCTAAAAAATAATTCCCTAGAATAAATAAACAGCGGCAATACCTATTAGTACTATTGAGTAAACTATTTTAAAACGCTTATCGCTGGCTTTGGTTCCAGCTTTGGCCCCAAAATAGTTGGCAATGAAATAACTGAAGAATAAAATAAGTACAATTGTCCAGTCAATGGATATTTCCATATTGTACTTAATATAAGCTCCATAACTCACGGGAGGAACGAGAATGGCTAGGCTTAAGGCTCGAGCAAATTCTTTTTTTAGTTTAAAAATACCAATAAGAACCGGAACCATAAGAACTCCTGCACCTATGCCAAAAAGTCCACCAATTGTACCCGTTAAAGCACCAAGAATTAGAATCCAGGGCCAAGAAACAGAGTCTCTATATTTTATAGCAGAAAAAGTCTTGGTTCTAAATATGGGAACTAATTGAATTAAAGCAATTACAATTAGAATAAGCGAAAAAAGTAACTTAACATCCTGTTCTCCAATTAAAAAGGCAAAAACAGCTCCAAAATATGAGAAAAGACAATACGATATTACGCCAACGGTGATGTTTAACCATTGTTGCTTGACATAGTCATAAAGGGATATAACCCCAAGAAGACTCATTGGACCAAGCATCATGGTTAAGATATTTCCTTGAGATTGAAGCTGGGAAAAACCACAGACTAGAACTAAAAAGGAGACTAAAAATGGACCGCCTCCAATACCAGCATAACCACCAATATAACCGACTGCGAGCCCAAGAATTATATAGAAGTAGATGTCACACATGGGTGAATTAATATAGTAATTTGATTTACGCCTGAGGCGCGACCTTAGGAAGTTCAATAAAGAATTTACTGCCTACGTTTTGGGTACTCTCAACCCAAATTCTACCGCTATTCAATTCTACCAAGTCCTTTGCTATGGTTAGACCTAGTCCTGTTCCTTTTTCATTTTTGGTGCCAACTGTTGTGAAGTTTTTGTTCGCATTAAATAGCTTATCTATATTTTCTCTAGAAATACCAACACCTGTATCTTCAACGCAGATTAATGCTTTACCATTAACATCTTGGTTAGAAACAGTAATAACATCACCAGTTCTGCTAAATTTAACTGCATTGGTAATTAAGTTCTGAATAACGATTTCAATCATGCTCCTATCAGCATATACGAAATCGCGCTGAGACTCATCGATTAAAACAATTTTTTTGTCTTCAACTTTTTGGTCAACAAGAGCCATTTTTGTGTGGAACACCTCTTGTATGTTAAACAGCTCTGGCTTAGGCTCTAGACTTTGTAATTGCGATTTTGACCAATTGAGCAGGTTGAAAAGTAGAGATGAAGCATTATCTGCATTTTCACTTAATTCTGGTATTAATTCTCTAAACTCTTCTTTTGATATGCTGTCTTCCTTAAGTAAATCGAGAAAGGCTTTGATTGATGATATACTATCCTTAAGGTCGTGGGAAACAATAGAAAAAAGTTTATCCTTAACCTGATTGACTTCTTCCAGATGATGCGTTTGTTCTAGAATGGCTTCATTTCTAATTTTCTCTTGTGCTAATAAATCCCTTTGGTCTGTTAGGCTATCCTTATAACCTTTTGTTTTGATTAGACTATAGATTAAAAGGCCAAGTAGAAACATCAAAGTTACCACAAAACCATAAAACACATAAGAATCGTTAAACCATTTTTTAGAAGAATCGTACGTACTATCTTTTATTTGTGTTTTAGGTTCGTCAAATAAGCCAGATTCATTTTCTTTTGGTAGTTCTGAACTTGGAGTAAAGGCCTCTGCTGTTTCTTTATTTAATTGATCTCTAAGGCCGTAATACTTATTTTGCCAAAAGAATGCATTCTGATAATAACCCCTTGTTGAGTCGAGAGCAACATGAAGTTTATAATTATTTAGAAGTGCTGTTTTATCGTCTATCTTAAGTGCAATGTTGTATGCTTCATCCAATTGCAAAGCCGCGAGTCTTACTTTATTTCTTTCGAGATTTAATTTACCAATGGCGTTAAGTGATCGTAGTATGCCTTCTTGGTTGTTTTCTTTTCGATTGTATCTAAGACCCTCTACGAGGACCTCCGAAGCTTTTTGATATTCTTTAAATTCCAGGTACTCGCTTCCAAGTTTTGGGAGTATTTCCCCTCTTAGTTTTTGGTCAGTTTCTGGATTCAGCAACGCTAAGACTTTTTCAAAGTACTCTATAGCTTTTCTATGCTCCTTTCGAATTGAATAGAGCTCCGCTATTTTTTTTGTTGAAATCTTAACGCCTATTCGGTCATTAATTTGTTTTCTAACCTCTAAAGCCTTGAAGTTAAAATTAAGGGCTTTATCTATTTGGTTTGTTTTAAAATAAGCTTCTGCCAAATTATTATAAGCCAAGCTCAGTTCATTTAGGAGATTACGTTCTTCAAAAATACCAATGGCCGCAAGGGAGTTTTTTAAGCCTACCGCATAATTACCTCGTTTAATTTCAACTAGTCCAATGCTATTACTCACTTTGGCAACACCTAAAGTATCCCTTATTTGTGCAAAGTAGTTTTTGGATTTGGTGTAATTGTCTATCGCATTGTAGTAATCATTACTTTTAGTATAAATCAAAGCCCGGTAATAACTGCTCTCGGCAAGACCACGAATGTAGTTTAAGCTTTTGGATAGTTTTGCAGTTTGGTTGACATACAAGAGTGCTTTTTTATACTCACCAATAGCGTACAGCTCATCAATTAATTCGATGGATAGATTAACCTTTGTAGAATCTTGTTGCTGATAAGCCAATTGCACAGAAAGGTTGTCAATTTTATCATTTTGACTGAAAATGAAAATTGAAACTAAAAAAAATGCGTATGTCAATACGTGTTTCATCCGCGATACATCTTTGGATGAAGTGCAATGTTTTGCTGTAAATAACTTTTAAAGAGGGATTTAAAAAGTAAGTCAACACAAAACAATAACAATTGGGTTAATGTTTGATAATTAAGCCTCATTAATGTTTGGGACATTGATTAATAGCCTACCAAAAATGCCATAATGTATGGGAATACGCTAATTATTAGGTTTTATTACCAATAAATTAGATGAAATGATAGATGAAATTCATAAAAAAAATGACGTATCGACTAAGTGCAGAAAACATAGAAAAACTACACGTTTATCGATGAAATGCATTATTATTATAATCTATTGATATACAAAGTTATACGTTCTAATAAATTGTCATAAGACGAATTTTCCTGTATGATGTGGCTTTAAAATAGTGTAACAATAATTTATAGAAAATGCGATAGAAAAGCATTCGAAAAAACTCCGAATCCTTTGTTTAGGATTAAAGCCTACTTACTAAAAAATAAGTCGAGAAATCTCATATCTTTGCCTTCGTTTAAATAGGCAATATATTTTCTAAAATGACACTTGAAACAACCTTAGAATTCCATGTAAAAAATGCAGTAGCTTCAATTTTCGATAGAGATTTGGATAAAGTTGAATTTCAGGCTACCAGAAAAGAATTTGCTGGAGATATCACAGTTGTGGTGTTCCCAATGCTCCGAATAGTAAAAGGTAATCCTGCGGTTATTGGTGAGCAAATAGGTCAGTATTTAAAAGATAATGTAGATCTAATTAATAATTTTAATGTAGTCAAAGGTTTCTTGAATATTGAAGTTGACAATTCATACTACTTAAATCTTTTTGCAGATATAGCTAAAGACATTAAGTACGGATTTTCAAAAACTATAGCAAAAGAGGCTGTTATGGTAGAATATTCGTCGCCAAATACAAATAAACCATTGCATCTTGGGCATGTAAGAAATGTACTTTTAGGTTATAGCGTTGCAGAAATTTTAAAGGCAGCTGGTAAAAAAGTGTATAAAACCCAAATTGTCAATGATAGAGGTATTCACATTTGTAAAAGTATGTTGGCCTGGCAACGATTTGGACATGGAGAAACGCCAGAATCGACAGGGTTAAAGGGAGATAAACTTGTTGGGAAGTACTACGTCGCGTACGACAAAGCTTTTAAAGCTGAAGTTAAAGGTCTTGTTGCCAAAGGTATGGATGAAAAGGAAGCAGAAGTAAACTCGCCAATATTCTTATCGGCAAAAGAGATGCTTCGCCAATGGGAAGCCGGAAATGAGGAGGTTGTTGCTTTATGGAAGCAAATGAATTCGTGGGTTTATGATGGTTTTGAGGATACCTACAAAGCCATAGGAGTAGATTTTGATAAAGATTATTACGAAAGTGATACCTATCTTCTAGGTAAGGAATTTGTATTAGAGGGATTAAAATCTGGCGTATTTTTTAAGAAAGAAGATGGCTCTGTTTGGTGCGACTTAACTGATGAAGGGCTAGATGAAAAGATAGTTTTAAGAAGTGATGGCACAGCTGTATACATGACTCAAGATATAGGTACAGCAATTCAAAGAATAAAGGATTTTCCCGATGTCGGAGGTATGGTTTATACCGTTGGGAATGAGCAAGATTATCACTTCAAGGTCCTGTTTTTAATTTTAAAGAAATTAGGCTTTAGCTGGGCTGAGAATTTGTATCATTTAAGCTATGGTATGGTTGACTTACCAAGTGGTAAAATGAAAAGTAGAGAGGGAACTGTTGTAGATGCAGATGATTTAATTGATGAAATGGTAGATACGGCCAAGGATATTTCTAAAGAACTTGGTAAACTAGAAGGCTATTCGGAAGAAGAGAAGAACCAATTGTATAAGGTCGTCGGACTTGGAGCACTAAAATATTTTATTTTAAAAGTAGATCCTAAGAAGCGCATATTGTTTGACCCAAAGGAATCTATCGATTTTCAGGGTAATACAGGACCATTTATTCAATATACCTATGCTAGAATTCAATCTATACTGAGAAAAAGTGATATAAATAAGGGGTCTGAGGATTTCTTAAATATTATTTTGCATCCTAAAGAAAAACAGTTGCTGAAGCAACTAGAACAGTTTCCTCAAATTATTCAAAATGCTGCCGATCAATACAGTCCCGCACTAATAGCAAACTACACTTACGATTTGGTTAAAGACTTTAATTCGTTTTACCAGAATGTATCCATACTAGGTGCAGATAATGATAAGGAAAAGGCGTTTAGAGTAGCCTTGTGCAATGCTGTTGGCGGCACCATAAAAAATGCCTTTGGTCTTTTAGGGATTGAGGTGCCAAGTCGTATGTAGCAACACATTTTGGAGCGTAAGCACTTTTTTTAACAAATATGCATCCTTGATTTTATTGTAATTCTCCGTATCTTTAGTTAGATAAGTTTTTGTTAACCAAAAATGGATTGTTATGAAAAAAAATAAATTTAAAACGGCTGTAATAAAGCATCTTGTGTTTTATCTAGCCATGATGTTTCTTGGTCCCCTTTTTGCTCAGGTCAATTTCACTGAATTTTATGGTAAGGTTGTAGATAAAAACTCTAATAAACCTTTAGAGGCTGTAAGTCTAAGTATAACCAATAAGAATATTGGTACTGTTACCAATAGCGAAGGAGATTTTGTTTTAAAAATACCTAACGAATATCTTAATGCGCAGCTGTCGATTAATTTATTAGGATACAACCCATATGTGATAGAATTGTCCAATTTACCAAAAACAGATGCCGTCATAGAATTGGTTCAGGTAGTAACCCAATTATCCGAAGTTAGTATTTCTGCCTATAAAGATGCCAAGTTATTGGTTGAGAAAGTCTTTAAGAATAAAATAAAGAATGTTGAAGATCGGACTATAAATATGACAGCCTTCTACAGGGAAACGATCAAGAGGCGAAATAGAAATGTGTCTTTGACCGAAGCTGTTGTCAATATTTTAAAACAACCCTATGATGTACCAGTTAGGGATGCGATTTCCTTAAATAAAGCAAGAAAAAGTACTGATTATAAGCGTTTAGATACCTTATCTATGAAATTACAGGGTGGTCCTTTTTCAGCTATTTACATGGATATAATGAAATATCCAGATTTCATTTTTGATGAAAACTTTAGCAATTACAAATTTACTTTTAACGAACCTTCAACGATTAACGATAAAAAGGTATATGTGGTAAGATTTGAGCCAATAAATAATGCCTTAAATATCATCTATAAAGGCAAGCTTTTTATTGATGTTGAAACTTTGGCCTTAGTTAGTGCAGATTATGCGTTGGATTTAAGAAACAAAAGGCGAACAAAAAATCTTTTAGTAAGGAAGAAGCCTAGAGACATTATAGTTTATCCAATAGTTGCTGAATATAAGGTGAATTATAAATTAAATGGAGACAAATGGTATTATGGGTATTCTAATCTATTTCTTAAGTTTAAGGTCAATAAAAAACGCTCCTTATTCAATAAAGTCTATACCCTTTCTAGTGAAATGGCGGTAACCGATTGGGAAGTTGCTAACTCTGAGAATAGGTTTAAAATGAGAGATAGGTTAAGGCCTACAGTGATTATTGCCGATGCTATTTCTGGCTTTTCTGATCCAGAATTTTGGGGTCAATATAACCTAATAGAGCCAGAGAAATCTATTGAGACTGCTATTGAAAAAATTCAAAAGAGTATTGAAAGAGAGAGGGAAAGGCAGGATAAAACAAAATAACGGAACTCCAAGTTAACGTGTTGACAAGGAAAATAGAAACAACATCTTAGTCTTGTTTCAAAGTACTTATATTCAGATTATTTATTAGTTAGAAATACAATTGAAGTAGTTTAAAAATTTACTCTAAAGCTAAAATTTGGAGTAAATTCTAAAGCTCTATTATCTACCTGAACGATGGTATTAGTTCCTTCAAGAGAGTAGAAACGATTAATAATATTTGTTCTATTAAAAACATTCCAAATAGAAGCGCCTATTTGAGCATTGGCTTTATCGGAGAGTTTAAAATTATAAAGGGCAGAAAAGTCTGTTCTAAAATAACTGGGCAGTCGTGCTTCGTTTGGCTCGTCAAATTCAATAGTGGTATTGTTAGGGTTTTGAATTTCGCTTACGGCCGTATATGGTCTCCCAGAATGCCAATTAAGACCTATACCAATTTTTAAATGCTCAGTATTATAGGTCACAGAAGCATTGGCCACATGTCTTACATCTAGAGTATTTGCAAAAGAATTTCCCTCATTTAATCTCATAAACCTATAGTCATTATTGCTAAAGGTGTAACCCAGCCACGTGCTGAGATGTTTAAATCTTTTGTTAATTAATACATCGACACCAGTTACAGAATAAGATCCTACATCATCAATAAATTGAAATTGATTTTGAAATCCTTGACTACGGGCGGTAATGTTGTCTACATTTTTATAATAGGCTTCGGCAGAAATAACCCAGCCTAATTTACTGTAGCTCAATCCTAGGGACACTTGTTGGCTATTGATGATTGGAACGTTTTCTTCGTCGGCTAGCTGCCATCGTCTTTTTTCAATACCAAAGAAATCTTGCTGTAAATCTATAATTTGGGTTAAAGATTGGCTTTTTAGCTCTCCAATTACTTCGAGCCTAAAATCCTTAAAGAATTTCTGATTTATTACCAGTCTCGGTTCAATATTTAGTTTTGAAAATTTTTCGAAGTAGTTTCCTCTTAGCCCTAACCGCACAAAACTGCTTTTAGAGTTAGAGTACCACTCAACTTCGCTAAAGAGGGCATGGGTTCTAATTACTTCTTTAATAAAGCTTCTGAAATCTGGATTAGTAACTTCTTCTAAGTTTGAAACACCAACCTCGTTAAATTGATAGCCAGCTAAAAACTTGAAACTTTCAAAGGTTTTAGTCGCATCTAATCTAATACCATAATCGTCAACCTCATTTTCTTGAATAAGTTTTTGGCCCATTGTTACTTTGGCATTGTCAGCATCTAAATCATAATTAGAAAAATAGGCTTGAATGGAAGTGCTTAGGCCATTTTGCCACATCTTAGAGTAGTTTACTCCGACGCCTAAACTTGCTTGATTTATACTGCTTCGTTGTTCAATATTCTCATTGGTGTTGGAAGTAAATATTTGGTTGTAGTCTAAATTATTGTAAAGGTTAAGGACATTTACTCTTAATTTCGAAGTAGCGCTAATGTCATATATCAATTTGGCATTTATGTCATGAAACAAAAATGCATCATCCACATTCAATTGAGTTGAAGCATCGTTAATTGCGTTTAATTCAGAATCTCTAAAAATACGATCAAAATAAGCATCAAAGGTAGCTGATTTGAATACGTCCGTAAATGACCTTCGCGCGGCAACTCGAAGTGTGATTTTTTTTGAAATAGGTACTGCTATTAGCCCATCTGCGCTTATCATGTTTAATCCTGCACTACCTTTAATTGAACTACTCAACTCATCAGAAGTTTGTATAGAGAACAAACTAGATACGCCATCACCATATTTGGCGCTTGTGCCATTTTTAGAAATGTCTAAAGTTTCAGTTAAATAGGGGTTAAATCCTGAAATTAAGCCAAAGAAGTGACCAGATTGATACATCCTAATACCATCAAATAAGATTAAATTCTGGTCATTTGTTCCGCCTCGGACATTAATGTTAGATATCTTTTCGTCCACACTTAGTATTCCCGGTAATTTCTGAGCAATTTGCAAAACATCTGGCTCAATCAATCCTGGGAAAATCTCAAAAGCGGAACGTTGAAAATCGACACTCCCAGAAATAGTCTTAGATAAGCCTTTGGTAAGATAATTGGTTACAACAACTTCTTGTAGTTTTTGAATATTTTCTAAGCTACTGTTGTTCTTTTCAGAAATAGTAATAAATCGTTTGCTTAGTTTCTTAAAATTAAGTCCAGTTGATTTAGAGAGTGCCTTTAATGCTTCGTCTAAAGTTAAATCACCTAAAGTAGGAGCAATAGATATTCCGTCAATGGTTTTATCTGCAAAAGAAAAACGCACATTGTATCGCGTCTCAAGTTCAGTAATTAAAGTACGAAGACTTACCTTATCTTTAATTTGGCAATTTACTGAACCGAATGAGCTTAAAACAAAAATACATATCAGTATACTGCGCAGTAGCTTATTCACGTGCTAAAATGATGGTATTGCCTTTAATTTCGTAGTTTAAATTTAAGGGAATACTAATGGATTTTAAAGCAAGTTCTAAGTTTTTATTGGAGAAACTTCCAGAAAATAGTCTTGATGTGTCAATACCTTGGTGGTCAACTTCTACATTATATTGGCTCTCTAGCTCCATTAAAACATATTTGAGTGGTACACTGCTAAACTGACTTTCACCCCACAACCAAGTAGGTTGCCTAGAAGTGTCATTTTTCTTAGCAACTTGTTTCCCATCTATTATTGTAAAAGACATCCCGGGAGATAGAGTTAAAGATGTGTTATTGTGCTCAACAGCTACTTTACCCTCAAAGCAGGTAACATCAAAAATCCCATCTCTTTGCTTAACGTTAAATTCTGTTCCCAGTACACTAACAATGCCATCTTCTGTGATAACATTAAATTTTTTACCCTTAGCTACTTTGAAAAATGCTTCGCCTTCGAGAGAGATATCTCTATTAGAATCCCAGAACCATTTATTATAAGAAATGCTTGAACTGGCATTTAGTTTAACAGTAGAATTATCAGGGAGCACTATAGAAGACTGCTGAGCAATTTCTGTTAAAATTTTAGTGTCACTGTTGATAACATAATAAAAAATAGAAACGCCTAAAACAACTACGGCTGCGATTCTAATCACCGAATTTAATAACTTCATGCCATTAGGCTTTACATGTTTTTCTCCTAATTGCAGTTTAGAGAATTCATCCTTGGCATTAAATTCTGGCGCATCAATAGACTTTAAGCCATTGTCGATTTTTTTGAGTTGTTCAAATTCATCGAGCTGCTCAAAAACCCGCTGTTCCTCAGAACTTAGGTCATGGTCTAGCCATTTTTTTATGAGTTCTTCTTTTTTCATTATACGTTAACTATATGTAAAACAGTTAAAGTTCAGTTTTTCCTACCCTTTACTTTTTATATTTTATTCTACCCTATTATTATTTGAGTTCTTCTATATCATTTCTTAACTTTTTAAGGGCACCATATATTCGTTTTTCAACGGCTTTTGTGGAGATATTTAAAAGTTCTGCAATTTCTTTAAATCGTTTACCCTCGACTCTGTTCATTAAAAATGCAATTCTTTGCGCCTCCGTTAAATTTGCTAAGCATCGTTCTAGTTTGACCTGAAATTCTTTTTCTTGTAACAGAAATTCGGGAGATTCATTTGTGGAATTTTTTTGTGGAATTTTTTTAAACTTCAATACTACTTTTTGGTGCGCAGTTTCATTAAGCATCAAATTGTTTGCTGTGGTAAAAAGAAAGCTTTTAGCTTTAGATGGTTCAATTTTCCCACAATTCTGCCAAAGTTTTATAAATGCATCTTGGACCTTATCTTTTGGGTTTAGACGCTCCCCAAATTTGTAATATAAAAAGTTATGAAGGTTTTTGGCATGTTTGCTATAAATACGCTCAAACAAGCTTTCATTACAGATATTATCCTTTATTGATTTGTTCATTGCCCTAATCTATCGCCAAATTAAATAAAAAAAATTACACTAGTAGGGTAGGAGATTTTGAGACTAGCTTGTTTTATAGGCAAATCACTAAATCTTAATACGCTATGAAGTTTAAATTCAATTTATTTTTTATCCTAATTTTCGGATTCGGCTTATTTTTTACGTCCTGTCAAGATGAAGTAGTAGAAATTACGCCACCAGAAGAACAAGAAGTTATTACGCCACAGTCTCCTGTCGCTGCCTCAATGAGCGCAATGACTGCTAATAATGGATCTAATGATGATGTGCTTGATAATACGAGTTGTTATTCTGTTGAATTACCAGTGACCATTGTATCTGGAAATATTACAATTGTAATTGAAAATACAGAGGATCTTGTTGAGCTCGCTGAATTTTTAGCCCAATTTGAAGACGATGACGATGTGTTTGATTTTGTCTTTCCAATAACTCTAATATTTAACGATTATACAGAAATTGTTATAGATAGTGAAGAAGAGCTTGAGCAATTGGTTGAGGATTGCGTTGATAATGATGTTGATGACGTTATAGAATGCATAGACTTTGTATATCCAATTTCATTCTCTGTTTTCAATCTAGATTTCGATTTAATAGATACCATTGTGGTCAATAATGACCAAGCGCTATATGGATTTTTAGATTCTTTAGAAGATGATAATGACGCTCTAATTGTAAGCTTAAACTATCCCGTAACTTTAGTTTATGCTAACGGAGAAACTGTTGAGGTTAATTCTAATTCGCAATTAGCTGAGGTCATTGAGGCAGCAGAAGATTCTTGTGATGATGACGAGCCTCAAGTTTGTACTCAGGAAGAATTGGAGGCTAACCTCACAGAATGTTTGTGGGAGGTTAACGACCAGTTTAATGATTTTAATGATTTCTACATAGATTTTAATTCAGATGGGACCTTACAAATATTAGCAGGACCAAACACTCAAGCAGTACAAGGTAATTGGGAATTGAGTGCAATTGCTTCTGGCCTGGTTCTAAATATTTCTGAATTGACGGCTTTCCAAGAAGACTTTGGTGGCGAATGGAATATTGTTGAATGTGATGACGACGAAATTGAAATTGTAAAAGGTGATTTTGTCTTGGAACTAGAGAAAGAATGCGATGACACATCAAATTGCGACCCATATTCACTTGGTGAGTTTCTGACCATTTGTGGTTGGGAAATTGAGACTTATACGAGCTTTCCAGAATTTGAAGGTATTGATTTAATATTCTATGAGAACGGAACATTTGATATCGTTCAAAACGGTGATACTATCAGTTCGCAGAACATGTGGAATATTGGTGTTGAATCCAATACGGCAGTATTGTATTTAGATACTGATTTCGAAGACTTAGGTGCAGATTGGCAATTAATAGAATGTGATTTTGATGATGGTTTTGAATATGCATTTCAAAATGGTGACAATATCATGGTGATTGAAAAAGATTGCGATGATACCAATAATGAGGTATTTGAGTGTTTCTTAAGTTTTGATCCGTTCCTTGAAATATGTGATGAAGGTAACGATGGTCCTTATGAAGTCGATTTAAACCTTGTTTTTGCTAATTGCCCTGCCGATAGCATTACCTTTTTTGAATCTTTAGAGGATGCAACAAATTTCGTTAACCCAATTCCCAATCCTCAGTCATATGTAGTTGTAAATACACAGTCTGCAGTTTATGCTAAGATTGAATTAGACAATCAGTTTATTCTTCTTGAAATTGGAATATTTATTGAAGATTGCGGTAACGATAATCCTTTTGATTGTTATGACTTAGGAGGCTATGTATTAGAAGAATGTGACGAAGACAATGATGGCTTTGCGGTATTCAATATTTACGAGGCAGTACCATCTTGTGACAGTAACGTCAGTACCGTAGTAACTTTCCATACAACTTTACAAGGTGCCGAGAATAATACTGATTTCCTTGAAGGTGCAACGGCTTATACAAATATGTCTAATCCACAAACTGTTTATGTAAGAGTAGCCTTATTCGATAATCCTGCAGAGTATATTGTTTATCCAGTTGAGCTAATAGTATCCGATTGCGCAGGTAACGATGAGTGCTCTGAAGGTGCCATAAGTGACTATTTGCAAACATGTACATGGGTGCCGGTGAGTTTTAATGGCGATGATAATTTAATTGATTACACGATGGTTTTCAATTCACAAACCTTAGTGGTTGAAGGCAATGGTATGGCGGCAACAACAACATATTCCGTACAAGGGAACAATCCTACCTTCGTATTTATAGATGGAATTAATTTACCCAATATTCAGGCAATAACTGGCGATTGGACTGTGGTTTCATGCGAGCCAGACCGCCTTGTCCTACTACGAAACGATGATGTTCTTATCCTCGAACAAGACTGTAATTAATTCTGAATCGCTTTTTAGGTTAGTAAGTTTAGGTTGATTAAAAGGGTCACTTTAATTAGTGATCCTTTTTTTATTGTCAATTTTTAAAAAACTATGGCTTTAATAGAAATCCATCTTCTGTTATCTAGCTTAAATTCTTAAATTTGCAACTCCAAAAGTAGATTGAGATTATGTTCAATAATTTAAGTGATAAGTTAGATAAAGCATTACACGTATTAAAAGGTCATGGCAGTATTACAGAAGTCAATGTGGCCGAAACCCTAAAAGAAGTGCGACGTGCACTTTTAGATGCGGATGTTAATTTCAAAATAGCCAAACAATTTACCAATACGGTAAAGGAAAAAGCGTTAGGTCAGAACGTACTAACAACATTACAGCCAGGCCAGTTGATGGTTAAAATCGTTAAGGACGAGTTAACCCAGCTTATGGGAGGTGATGCTGAGGGTATCAATCTTTCTGGCAACCCAAGTGTTATCTTAATGTCTGGTTTACAGGGTTCGGGTAAGACCACTTTTTCGGGTAAGCTAGCCAACTATTTAAAAACGAAGAAGACTAAGAAACCACTCTTAGTAGCTTGTGATGTGTACAGACCTGCAGCGATAGACCAGTTACATATAGTAGGAGACCAAATTAATGTTGAGGTTTATAGTGATATAGGTAATAGTGATCCGGTCGCTATTGCTCAAGCCGGAATTGCCCATGCCAAGGCGAACGGACATAATGTGGTTATTATAGATACTGCAGGTCGTTTGGCTGTAGATGAAGCAATGATGACCGAAATCTCCAATATCCATAAAGCTATACAACCTCAAGAAACACTCTTTGTGGTAGATTCCATGACGGGTCAAGATGCTGTGAATACGGCAAAGGCGTTTAATGATATTTTGAATTTCGATGGTGTCATTCTCACTAAATTAGATGGTGATACTCGTGGTGGTGCAGCTATATCCATTAAATCCGTTGTTAATAAGCCTATTAAATTTATCGGTACAGGTGAGAAGATGGAAGCCATAGATGTGTTCTATCCTTCGCGTATGGCAGACCGAATCTTGGGTATGGGTGATGTTGTATCACTTGTTGAGCGTGCCCAAGAACAATATGATGAGGAAGAGGCACGTAAGCTTCAAAAGAAAATTGCAAAAAACCAATTTGGTTTTGATGATTTTTTAAAGCAGATTCAGCAGATTAAGAAAATGGGTAATATGAAAGACCTCATTGGAATGATTCCTGGGGCAGGGAAAATGATGAAGGATGTAGATGTTGATGATGATGCCTTTAAAGGAATAGAAGCTATTATCCATAGCATGACACCAGATGAAAGATCAACTCCATCAGTCATAAATGCGAGCAGAAAAAAGCGTATCGCCAAAGGTTCAGGAACGTCAGTACAAGAAGTAAACCAGTTGCTGAAGCAGTTCACCCAAATGAGTAAAATGATGAAAATGATGCAAGGCGGAGGCGGGAAACGAATGATGCAAATGATGAAAAATATGCCAAGATAGACTGGTATTAAACGTTAAAGTAACAAACACCTGCATATAGCAGGCACAATGAAAATAATATGACACTATTAGACGGAAAGAAAGTCAGCAATGATATAAAGAATGAGATAAAGGCCGAGGTTGATAAAATGAAGGCCAACGGAGAAAAGGTCCCTCATCTTGCGGCTATAATTGTAGGTAATGACGGTGCTAGCTTAACATATGTGGGTAGTAAGGTAAGAGCATGTGAGCGTGTTGGTTTTGAATCTACAATGGTCCGTATGTCTAATACAACTAGTGAGGTGGAACTCTTAGATAAAATTGAAAAGCTCAACACAAATGATGATATCGATGGTTTCATCATTCAACTCCCTTTACCACCTCAAATTAATACTCGTAAAGTGCTAATGGCCGTTCATCCAGATAAGGATGTTGATGGTTTCCATCCTATGAATTTTGGTAAGATGGCTTTAGATATGTCAACCTTTATTCCGGCCACACCTTTTGGGATATTAGAGTTGTTAGACCGCTATAATGTAGAAACTGATGGAAAACATACGGTAATCATTGGGCGCTCTCATATTGTAGGACGGCCTATGAGTATTTTAATGGGAAGAAAGGGGTTCCCAGGTAATTCAACAGTGACATTAACTCATAGTCACACAAAAAATATCACCCAGATAACATCTCAAGCCGATATTATAATATCAGCATTAGGTGTTCCAGGATTTCTCAAGGCTGAAATGGTAAAGGACGATGCTGTAATTATCGATGTTGGTATAACCCGAGTTCCAGATGATTCTCCTAAAGGTTACTATATAACAGGCGATGTAGATTTTGAGAATGTGAGTAAAAAAGCGAGTTTTATAACTCCAGTCCCAGGAGGCGTAGGTCCCATGACCATTGCTATGCTTTTAAAAAATACCTTACTCGCAAGAGAGCGACATAACAAAAAATAACTTTTTTTACTTGGCGAAGAGTTGACTTTGGTCCTTAAATGCTTTAAACTCCAACGCATTACCGCTCGGATCTTTAAAGAACATGGTGGCTTGCTCGCCAACTAAACCTTCAAAGCGTATGTAAGGCTCTATAATAAATTCAATACCCTTGGAGCGTATTAAATTCGCAAAATTGTGAAATTCTTCCCAATCCAAAACTACACCAAAGTGTGGCACGGGAACATCTTTTCCGTCTACAGGGTTTGTGTGTGGGTCTCCTTCTGTTTTAGATTTAAAATGAATGACCAATTGATGGCCAAAAAAATTGTAATCCACCCAATGGTCACTACTACGGCCTTCTTCTAATTCTAAGGTTTTTGTATAAAATGTTCTGCAGGCGTTTAAGTCGTCTACTGGTATAGCTAAATGAAAAGGTGATAATGCTGGCATAGTTAGCGTTTTGGGTTTCGTTTTTGTTTTGGTTGAAATGTTTTTTTAGAGTCCTTAATAAGATTGCTGAGCTCTTTAAACTCTTCTTTAGTTAATTCTCGGTATGTTCCAAGGTTAATGTTTAGTTTAATATTCATAATACGAATGCGCTTTAAGGTTTGTACTTCGTAATTGAGGTACTCGCACATTCGTCTAATTTGACGGTTCAGGCCTTGAGTTAGGATAATGCTAAATGTATAACGGTCAATTTTAGTTACCTCACATTTTTTAGTCCTTTGACCAAGATCTTCAAGGTAAATGCCACCGGACATACGTTCAATAAAGGTTTGTGATATAGGCTTGTCTACAGTTACGATATACTCTTTTTCGTGGTTATTACTAGCACGAAGTATTTTGTTAACAATATCTCCGTCATTGGTTAATAGAATTAGGCCTTCGCTAGGTTTGTCTAGTCTACCAATGGGAAAAATCCGTTTAGGATAATTTATAAAATCTATTATGTTGTCCTTTTCTACACGTGTATCTGTAGTGCAAACAATACCTACAGGTTTATTAAAGGCTAAGTAAACAAAATCATTTCGTTTTCCACTTATCGTTTGACCATCTACTCTAACAATGTCTTTCGGCGCTACTTTCGTTCCCATTTCAGGAACTGAGCCATTTACAGTTACTCTACCGGCATCAATCAATCTATCGGCTTCTCTTCTAGAACAATAACCCGCTTCACTGAGATACTTATTTAGTCGTTTTAAATCTTCAGACATAATGCAAAAATAGGATATTGCATTGGTATTTTCATGGCTAATCTAATTTGGGAAGAAGTAAATTCATTTGGTCGATGGTTATATCGTCTAAGTGCCCCATGTATTTTGTGTCTTTTGTTATTAAGTGCATGTGCGAATATGCATCATGGTGGGTAAAAATCCCTTGATGCGTCTTTGAATAAAACCCAATAACTACCACCTCTTGGTTTTCAATAAGAAATTGCCTCTGACCTACATGTGCTTCCTTTGGAGAACTTACATTTGTTCCTTCAGGTAGATTTTGTACGTGAATTTCTGCTTTAGCAATTTTCCCCAGTAATTTAAAGACTATAGGAAAAGAATCATGATGTTTTGTCGCTATGAAGTGTTCAATAGACTTGATGGTTTTAACCGTTTTAGGTAATACTAAGGTATCCCAGACGGAAGCGTTGGCATAAACAAAAAAGGGCGCGCTTAAACCGTATTGTTCTTCAACTCTCAAATTATTTTTATCGTCGATAATGGATTGGTAGGTTTTTCCATTTATTATCATTAGTTCACCTCGCATATAACTTTTGGGTCCTATGCCATAAAGACCTTCTTTATTGTCAATGGTATCTAATAATACTTTTGGATATAGTTCACCTTTCCACATAGCATCTTTCATAGCACCAACCACATAAACTTTGTTAAGGGGCTTAGACTTAATTTTTGCTGCGTCATTGCAAGACCAAGCCAAACCCAAGCCAACGAGCAGTAGACCTATGACCTTAGACTTATTCATTTATAAAATTTAATAGTTTTGGAGTAATCGAATGGTCTTTTAAACTATGGCCAAATCCAGAAGTAGTAATTAATTCTGCAAATTTAAATCTATTGGCAAAAAGTAAAGCGTCCTCATATGGAATGATTCTATCTTTCTTATCGTGAACAATCAAACCCTTAATGTCAAAATTAGCTGTAAAGTTAGCAGCTGAAAAGTAGTCAACAGATTTCCCAAAGCGCTCTAGAACGATACGATCTAGGCCTTCAGATATTTTTCTGTTATAACCCATCATACTTTTATATCTCGAGAACACACCCGTGAAATGCGCAGGAGCTCCTAAAAGGATTAGCTTTTGTATCGAAGGAACTTTGTGATTGTTTTTGCAAAATACACTAGCCATACCACCAACAGAATGGCCCACAACCACCTCGGGACTGAACCGTCTTACAGCTACATTAATAAATTCAGAATAGAGTATAGCGTTAAACTGATTTCCGTCCGACCGTCCATGAGCAGGAGCATCTAGAGCAATAACATCGTAATCATTGTCCCTAAATACCTTAAGAAGATAATCCCATCGTGAGGCATTACTTTCCCAGCCGTGTGCTAATAGTACGGTTTTTTTGTTACCATGCCATCGGTATGTAGCGATATTTAAATTATCGTAGCTAAGCTCTTCATAAATTGCTGAACTTATAATCTTCCGTTGAGTCTCTGTATACCTCCCTTTACGTGGTGAAGCAAAAAGATTTAAAGCTTTATTACTAGCATATTTTGAGGAAATAAAACTGGTAGCATTAAGGGCACTACCTATAGTTTTGATTACAAAGCGGCTCATGTTATTGGTCTTCTCTGTTTACAGCATCTATTGAAAATGCAGGAGTACAGATAGCAATATACTCACAAGGCTCGGTAAAAGGGTTAGAATATTGTATACGTGTATGCTTTTCAATTTTAATGGATTGGCCGGCTTCTAGAACAATAGTTTCGCCGTCAATAATAAATTGTTTTTTGCCTTTTATAATAAAAGTATATTCATCGAATTTTGGGGTTTGAAAAGGTTCGCTCCATCCAGGTGGAGCTACCATGTGAGCTATACTAATATCTGAGTTACCGTCTGAAGCTAATCCAAAATGTTCTTTAATAGTTTTTCCGTCATCTGTTGGAACAACAAATGGTGATTTTTGTATTCTGTAGTTTTTTGATGTATTCATTTTTAATACTTGGATTGTTGTAACCTACCAATGGAGCATAAAATATTTAATTTTTGCTTTTTCAGGTATTTGAATAGGGTCTATACTTAGGCTCATGTCAAAACGTAAACTGGCAGGTAGTTCTTTTTTATCTATAGTAAAGGCTGCGTTAATTTCATTGACAGAAACAACGATAGAATTGATTAAATTGTCAATTTTAGAAATTTTATATGCCTTTTGAAGTTCACCAAAAGTACTTAATACAGAGATGTCTTTTTCGGTTTTATAACGTTCGTCAATAATACGGACCGTCGAGATAACTGCTGTAGAATCCAAGGCTTCTCTGGGTGATAAATCCAATAGCTTTTTGCCACCCTTTTCATAAACCTCTATAATATTAACGGAGCCCGCAAATTCATCCCCTGCGACAAAGCGAACCACTGAATCATTAGCGAAAACAGCATCTAAATGTTTAACGGTTGTGCTGTCTGTGAGCAAACCAATATGGTTTTTTTTAATTAAGAACGGGTCTGGGGCGCTTTCTTTGCCACAACTCGTGAGGAATACTGTACATAGTAGTACAACGATAATAAAATTTTTCATAGATTTTTGAGCTTGATTTATTTAAGCATTTTTGTAAGGATTCCTAAAACACTCCTTATTACGGTTGGGCTAGACAGTACTTTAACTATAGGGTTTTGTCTTGTGCTTTTGCGTTTTGTTGTGTTACTTCTTTTTTTACTTTCAGCTCTTTTGAGTGCTTCTTTTTCTTCTTCAGCTTTTTGTTTAGCCTCTTCTGCCTCAGCTTGCTTTATTTTTTTATTCAGCATCTCATATGCACTTTCCCTATCAATTTCTTGGTTGTATTTTTTGGTAAGTTCAGATTGTGCTAACAATCTAGAAAGTTCAGAAGCTGACAAAATATCCATACGACTCATTGGAGCACGCATCATAGTTGCTGCCAATGGTGTAGGTTTTCCTTTTTCATTTAGTGCAGAAACTAAAGCTTCTCCAATACCAAGTGATGTTAATACTTCTGCAGTATCGTAGTAATCTGTGTCAGGATAATTCTCAGCTGTGAGTTTAATGGCTTTTCTGTCCTTAGCCGTGAAAGCCCGTAAAGCGTGTTGTACTTTTAAGCCTAGTTGGCCTAATACCTCTTCAGGTACGTCAGTAGGATTCTGGGTTACAAAATATAAGCCAACACCTTTACTCCTTATGAGCTTAACGATACTTTCAATCTGATTGAGTAGAGCGCCTGAAGCTTCATTAAAAATAAGGTGCGCTTCATCAATAAACATCACAAGCTCAGGTCTTCCGCTATCACCTTGCTCTGGGAAAGTAGAATAGATTTCTGCCAATAAACTCAGCATAAAAGTTGAAAACAATTTCGGTCGGTCTTGGATATCAGTAAGTCTGATAATGTTAATATAACCTCTGCCGTTTTCGTCAATCCTAAGTAAATCTTGAGTATCAAATGACGTTTCACCAAAAAATAAATCTCCTCCTTGCTGTTCTATTTCAATAATCTTTCTCAAAATTGCTCCTGTAGATGCAGTAGAGATGCGCCCATAGGCTTCTTGAAATTCTTTTTTGCCGTCACCAGTTGCATATTGAAGTATTTTCTTGAAATCCTTTAAATCTAGAAGAGGAAGTTTATGGTCGTCGCAATATTTAAAAATAACCGATATAATCCCGGCTTGAGTTTCAGTAACATCTAGAATCCGAGATATTAATACGGGACCAAACTCACTAATAGTCGCCCTAAGTCTTACGCCATCTTGTTCCGAAAGAGTTAGAATTTCAACAGGGAAGGATTTTGGGTCAAATGGTAATCCGATTTTTTCATGACGTTCATCAATTTTAGGATGGCCAGGGCTTGGTTTCGCAAGTCCACTTAAATCACCTTTAATGTCCATAAGTAATACAGGCACCCCTTTTTCAGAAAGGTTTTCTGCTAATACTTGCAAGGTTTTGGTCTTTCCTGTTCCTGTAGCTCCAGCAATTAAACCATGTCTGTTCATAGTTTTAAGAGGGACATTTACATAGGCATTGGTCATCGTCTCGCCATTAAGCATTGCAGAACCAAGGGTTATATAATCTCCTTTAAATGTATTGCCGTCTTTTATATGTTTAATAAAAGCATCTTTATTATCCATTTGTCCAAAAATTTGTATAAAAATACTGTAATTTTAGTCAAGATTAAAACCAAAGTCAATGAAGTCTAGCCAATATATCACAGCCCTTTTTTTCATACTTTTCTTAAGCACATGTAAAAACAAAAGTAATGAGATCATATTCCACAAATCCCACGAGCCAACTCGTGCAAATGTTCCATTTAGCGATGCCGTTGAAACCAATGATCTTTTATACTTAACAGGCCAAATAGGAAAAAATCATAAAATAGGAAAATTGGTCACTGGCGGAATTGAAGCTGAAACTGAGCAAGTGATTAAAAATATAGAGGCTGTTTTAAAACATCACGACTTGGATTTGGACCATGTGGTAAAATGCACGGTGATTTTAAAAGATATCGAGGATTTCAAAGCTTTCAATTCGGTTTATACACGCTATTTTACAAATAAGCCCGCACGGACAACTTTTGCCGCTGCTGAATTAGCTGGAGGTGCGAATATTGAAATTGATGTAATAGCAGTCAAATAAGAAGCCATTGATTCCAGAAACAATTTTGGTTTCGTCTAAACTCACACTAAATACTAGTTTGTTTTGAATATCTTTGCGCCTTATGACGCGAAGAGAACAACAAGAGCTTATTGATAAAGGTTTGCTTCTACCACTTATGGAGGAGTTTTATACCATACAGGGAGAAGGCTATCATAAAGGAACGGCAGCATATTTCGTTAGAATAGGTGGCTGTGATGTAGGATGTCATTGGTGCGATGTTAAAGAAAGTTGGTTGGCTGAGTTACATCCACCTACAGAAACGTCTAAAATTGTAAAAAATGCCATTAATTACAGCGATACTATTGTGGTCACTGGTGGAGAGCCTCTCACTTGGGATATGGGTCCATTAACAGAGCAGCTCAAGGCCAAAGGCGTTCAAACGCATATTGAAACGTCTGGAGCCTATAAGCTAACAGGTACCTGGGATTGGATCTGCCTATCTCCAAAGAAAATGAAAGGACCAACTGAAGAAATATATGCTCAGGCAGATGAATTAAAGTGTATAATTTATAATAATGACGACTTTAAGTTTGCCGAAGATCAAGCTATGAAGGTTAATGCCAATTGTATTTTGTATCTTCAGCCAGAGTGGAGTAAGAGAGACAAGATGATGCCAAAAATTGTTGACTACGTTATGGCAAATCCTAAATGGAAAGTGTCTCTTCAAACACATAAATATTTAAATATCCCTTAATTATGACATTTGAAGGTATTCAAGATTTAAGACAAGAAATCTGGAAACCTGTTAAGTTTGATACTACGATTAATCCCGATGAAAACTATCAGGTTTCAAATTATGGACGTTTAATACGTATTAAAGAAGGTACACCATTTCTTTTTAAACCTTACATTATGAACGGTTACCCTTATTTTAGGGTAAAAAAGACCGAAAAGAAAAAATTTAAGACTTTTTATTTGCACAAGGTGGTGGCGCAGCATTTTTTAGAACAAGGTGATGGTGTATTCGTTATCCATTTAGATTATGATAAACTCAATAATGAAGTCTCTAATTTAAAATGGGCTACTAAGCGAGAAAAGGAGTTGCACCAATGGAAAAATCCGGTTTTTATCAAAGCAAAGAAAAACCAAAAACGGACTTATGCCAAGCTTTCTGAAAATAACGTACGCCTTATAAAGAAAATGATTAATGACCCCAATCGAAGGACAAGACTTAAGATAATCGCCAAACGATTTGGTGTTTCAACTATGCAACTTCAACGCATCAAAACTGGCGAGAATTGGGGAGACGTACCATCGCTCTAAAACAAAATAGGTCATAAACAAAAAAAGTCTCAATGATATGATTGACCATTGAGACTTTAATTTTATACGTAAGTATTACTCTTATTTAGTAAAGGGAACAGCAATACGCATATTGCCCCAACCTAAATGCATATGAACACCATCTTTTGATTCTTCAAATGCAATAGAAAACGCTTCAAGAGATTCTTTCCCTTCAGATACAGGTACTGCTAATCGTGCAACATCATTTTCTTGTTTGTAGAAATAACTTCCCCAAACATTGAGATCGGTATTTATAATAGCCGTCCATTCTTTTTCTCCAGGAATTACATAAAAAGTATATGTGCCAGCTTCTACTTTGGTACCTCCTAGCATCATGTCTGTATAAAGTGTAAGTTCGGCTGCTTCGTTTGCTCCAGTGCGCCAAACTTTTCCTGCAGGTGCTAACTCTTCCATAGAGCGTCCTTTGAGTTGTGGACGGCTGTAGGCGATTTTTATGAGTTTGTCCGAAACCTTGTAAGAACTTGGAAAAGAGGCCACATCCATTGGGCTTTTGTCTAAACCACTAAAATCTTGAGCATTGACATTTAATGATACTGAGAAAATTAGGGCAATGGTAATTGAGGTTAAAAATTTGTTTGTTTTCATTGGATTTTATTTTAGTTATTTTGGTTTATTTTTATAGAATTAAGTTTACTGTAACTTCTACTTTGTCGCATGTAGGGTCTTGTCATTACAAAAAGCTGAGGTCTTAAAACTTCTAATGACCTAGTTTTTTCAGGTTTACGACTAATTTCTTAAAGAGCACGTATTCAACCATGTTTCATATTGTAAAAATAAGCATAAAATATGTACCCTGTAACTTTCAATCTACTACATATAATAGATTAAGAGTTATAATAATTAACCAATAAATCCTTATTAGTTTTAGAAATAAAATAAATATTAAATATTTGTAGTAAAGTAGAATTAAATGATAAGATTATGTGTGGAATTGTATGTGCCTTCGATATAAAACAGTCTTCAGAAGTTTTAAGACCTCAGGTTTTAGAAATGGCTAAAACCATTAGACATCGCGGTCCGGATTGGAGCGGAATCTACAGTGGTGAAAAGGCTGTTTTAGCTCATGAGCGTTTAGCTATAGTTGACCCAACTTCTGGTAAACAACCTTTATTTAGTGCTGATAAGAGTTTAGTATTAGCTGCTAATGGTGAGATTTATAATCACAGAGAGCTTAGAGAGCAGTTTCCAGAGTATCAATTTCAAACCCAAAGTGATTGCGAAGTTATTTTGGCACTTTACAAGGACAAAGGTCCAGATTTTATTGACGACATGAATGGTATTTTTGGCTTTGCATTATATGATGTGCAAAACAATTCTTATTTCATTGCCCGTGATCACATGGGTATTATTCCATTATATATGGGTTGGGATAAGCATGGGACATTTTATGTGGCTTCCGAACTAAAAGCTTTGGAAGGTATTTGTAGCAAGATTGAATTGTTTCCGCCTGGTCATTATTTAAGCAGTATAGATGGCCAATTGGTACAATGGTATAAGCGCGACTGGGAAGATTATGACAAAGTAAAAGATAATGCAACAAGTATTGGGCAATTAAGACAGGCTTTAGAAGATGCAGTGCACAGGCAATTGATGAGTGATGTGCCTTACGGTGTGCTCCTTTCGGGAGGTCTAGATTCATCCGTAACATCAGCTATAGCTAAAAAATATTCGGAGCGTCGTATAGAAGCAGATGATAAAGAAAAGGCATGGTGGCCGCAGTTACATTCATTTTCGGTAGGTCTAGAAGGTTCACCGGATTTGGCTGCTGCTAAAAAAGTGGCGGATCATATTGGCACTGTTCACCATGAAATTAAGTTTACTATCCAAGAAGGTTTAGATGCTATTAAAGATGTAATTTATCAATTAGAAACATATGATATTACTACTATAAGAGCTAGTACACCTATGTATTTAATGGCTAGGGTTATTAAGTCTATGGGAATTAAAATGGTGCTATCTGGTGAAGGAGCTGATGAGTTGTTTGGTGGCTATTTATACTTTCATAAAGCTCCAAATGCCAAAGAGTTCCATGAAGAAACAGTTCGGAAACTGAGCAAGCTTCATATGTATGATTGTTTAAGAGCCAATAAAAGTCTAGCAGCTTGGGGTATTGAAGGTCGCGTACCTTTTTTGGATAAAGAGTTTATGGATGTGGCCATGCGTTTAAATCCTAATGATAAAATGATAAATGTTGAGCGTATGGAGAAGTGGGTAATCCGAAAAGCTTTTGAAGATATGCTACCAGAAAGTGTTGCTTGGCGCCAAAAAGAACAATTTAGTGACGGCGTTGGGTATAGCTGGATTGATTCCTTAAAAGCCATTGTTGAAAAAGAAATTACAGATGAGCAAATAGCTAATGCGCATTTTAGATTCCCAATACAGACGCCACAAAACAAAGAAGAATATTACTATAGAACCATCTTTGAAAATCATTTTCCAAGTGATGCAGCAGCTCTAAGTGTACCACAGGAACCAAGTGTGGCATGTAGTACAAAAATAGCATTGGAATGGGATGAGGCATTTAAAAACATGAATGACCCATCGGGAAGAGCTGTAGCCAAAGTGCATATGGATGCTTACTAGAAAATAAAGTAGTATTAAACTAGAAACTAGTTTTCAAAGGAACAAAAATGCCGCGTTTAGCGGCATTTTTGTTTAATCTAACTTTAGCTATGATGATTTCTATTGCAGCCAAAAAAGGAGTTTGTCGAAAAGAAAAATTTAATACTATAATCGTAAGAATTTCATTATTTTTATAGGATATCCCATTCATCCTAACCTTAACCTCTCAATATTACTTTATGATTGCTAAAACTCTAAGCACGTTTTCCTTAAAAGAGACTACATTTAAATTAACCGATGCTCTCAAAGATGGATTCAAACCCACTTTAGCCTTTGTTTTTTTATCAATTGAGCAAGACAGAAAGGCTGTAAGCGCGCTTTTATCAAAAAATAATATTCAAATTTTTGGAGTCACCACCAATGGGGAGTTTATTGATGAAACTATTGAAAAGGGTTCTATTAGTATACTACTTACAGATATTCATCCTGATTATTTTGAGATTCATTTTGAGGCCTTCACCGATAAAAATTATAAGGAAGTAGCTGTTGGTGTAGCACGCAAAGCGAAGTCTAAATTTCAAAATCCAGCATTTCTAACAGGTTTAAGTCACCCTGCCACCGATGGAGAAGAAATCCTAAGGGGTATTGAAGGCATAGTTGGCAAAGACGTCAATGCCTTTGGTTGTGCGGCTGGAGACGATTTTTCCTTTACGGACACCTATGTATTTACAAATACTATAGAAAGTAAAGAAGCAATGTTGGCGCTTATACTAGACGAGAATAAAATTGAGATTCAAGGCGTTGCCAGTTGCGGATGGAAGGCCGTTGGCACTGAAAAAACGGTAACCAAAAGTGAAGGAAATCATGTGTATACAATTAATAATGAATGTGCAGTAGACATAACCGCTCGATACGGTGGCATCCAAAATGTGACCCCTGATAATAAGGATTTACTTCTAGAAATCGCGGCAAACTTTCCATTGCAATTACAAAGAGAAAAAGGCGATCCCGTAATGCGACCGCCATTGATTGTGGATTGGAGCGACCGATCCTATTACACAAGTGGCACTGTACCGGAAGGCTCCAAAGTAAAATTTTCCATTCCACCTGATTTTGATGTTATGGAAAAAGTTATCAAAGACCTTGAGAATTTGAAGTCTACAAAAATGCCTGAAGCTGATGCCTTGATAGTCTTTAGTTGCGCTGGACGATTAATGGCTTTAGGTCCATTAATGACTGAAGAAGTTGAAGGTGTTAAAAAGGTTTACAATGTCCCAATGGTGGGTATGTTTAGTAACGCAGAATTGGCCAGAGCTACAGGAGGAAATCTCGAAATGCATAATCTTACAACCTGTATGGTTGCACTCAAAGAAAAGTAACAATTAATCAATCTAAATATGTTTAAAATTTCAGTTCTTTACAACAATCCAGAAAATCCAAGTGCCTTTGATGCTTATTACAAAGACAAGCATATGCCACTTGTTAATCAAATTGAGGGGTTATTAAAATATGAAATTACGAGAATTTTGAGCGGACCAGGTGGCGCTCCGTCTGATTACTATTTAATGGCAGAGCTCTATTTTAGAGATGAGGCTCAAATGCAAGAATCCATGGGTTCTCCTGAAGGGCAGGCCACAACGGACGATTTAGCAAATTTCGCCTTTGCAGGTGTGCAAATCTTGATTGGTCATACCCTAGATTTGTAAATAAATCCATATGAAAGCAATTACCATCAAGGGACCAGATTATAATTCTGTTGTGAATAAAACAGAAAAGATGCTAAAGAAGGGCCATACTCCAAATTTAGCTATTGTGTTTCTGTCTATTGACCATGATGATCAAGAACTAGCTGTTTATCTAAATTCAAAGGGCATTCAGGTTTTTGGTGCGACGACATCAGGTGAATTTATTGATGGTGTAATTGAAGAATACAGCATTACTTTAATGTTACTTGATGTAAATCCTGAGTATTTTAGACTAGTATTTCTAGAGACAGGTGATAAAAGTAGTTTCGATATTTCTAATAAATTAGGACAAATTGGCAAAGCAACCTTTTCAAATGCTGCCTTTATTATCGCTTCGGGATGGTTGTCCCAGGATGGGGAAGCCATAATAGAAGGCATCACTGAAGGCTATGGTAAAGAGGTAACGATTTTTGGTGGCATGGCTGGTGATGACCTTGCATTAAAAGGGCCAAAAGTGTTTACTTTTAATAAAAGTAGTGACAAGGGTATTGTTGCTCTTATAATCGATAAGTCTAAAATTGAAGTTAATGGTATAGCTACCTGTGGATGGAAGCCCATCGGTACCACAAAAACCATCACAAAAAGTGAGGGTAATATTGTTTATACCATAGATGATAAACCTGCTTTGGATATGATTATGAAATATCTAGGAATTGAAATGGATGTGGAGAGTGGAAAGGAAATTGTGAGTCAATTATCCTCCTACTATCCCTTACAAATGGAAAGACCTGGTGTGTCACCAGTAATGCGGACCGCAATGTTTGCCAATAAAGAAGATAGGTCTCTCATCTGTGCTGGTAATGTTACCCAAGGTGCAAAAGTACGTTTTTCACTACCACCAGATTTTGATGCGATTGAAGCGGTTGTTGACGAATGTGAACAACTCAAATCCTCAGCTCAAATGGATGCAGATGCAATCATTATGTTTTCTTGTATCAGCAGACGCTTATCTTTTGGTGTTATGATGCCTGAGGAATTAGAGCAAGTGCAGCAGGTTTGGAATGCCCCAATGATTGGATTTTTCAGTTATGGTGAATATGGTAAATCCAAAACTGGGAAGCACGAGTTTCACAATAACACCTGTTGTGTTGTGACGTTAAAAGAAAAATAATAATGAAAGCAAAATCTATTCAAGGCAAATCAACAGAAGCTGCCAAAATAGCCATAGAGAACAGTATGTCAGATGGCTTCTCTCCAACAATTGCAATCCTCTTTATTTCTGTTAAACAAGACAGAAAGGCCATCTATCAATGGCTAGATTCCAAAAATATCGATGTTTTTGGTGCAACCTCTTGCGGCGAATTTATAAATGGTCACCAATCGGAGGGTGAAATTGCAATACTGCTTTTAGAATTATCCAAGGAGAACTACACGATTCTATTTGAAGATTTTGAAGATGGAAATCTGGATAAAGCTGCTTTAAATTTGGCAAACAATGCTTTAAAACAATTCAGCAACCCCTCACTCATACTTTGTAGTCCTGGTATCAACCAAAAGGGAGATCATTTTGAGGGAGAAAAACTCGTAGAAAGTTTAGAAAGAAATCTTGGGCCTGATAAAATCTTCTTTGGCGGAAAGGCAGGAGACGATTGGCAGCTAAAGGAAACTTTTGTTTTTACCAATAAAAAAGAAGCTAAATATGGCATAGTCGCCTTAGTCCTAAACGGAGATAAAATCGCATTAAAGGGTATGGCCGTTACAGGTTGGAAACCTCTTGGGATTACTAGAACCGTTACCAAGAGTAAAGGCCAACTCCTTTATGAAATCGATGGTAAATCTGCGGTGGAATTGTATTTGAAGTATCTGGGAAAAGAAGATAAAATGGCTGAAAAAGATTTTAAAGTATTTGAAGACGTGTCAATTGAGTATCCCTTTATCGTAGAACGAGACAACAACGAAACCATACTAAAAACACCAATGAGAATTGATGCTACCGAGAAGGCACTTGTGATTGACATCCCAATGCCAGAAGGTTCAAAATTTTGGTTTACAAGCCCACCAGAATTTGATATTGTTGAAGAAGTCATTGAAAAAGCTACCCAATTAAAACAAGATACTAAAGAAGGTGCAGATGCCCTATTGATTTTTTCTTGCGCTGGCAGGAATCCCATTCTTGGTCCTATGATTAATGATGAGAACAATGGCCTTGCTGAGGTATGGCAAACCCCTATGGCTGGGTTTTTTACCTATGGTGAATATGGAAGGGTTTTAAATGGAAGGCAAAATTTTCATTCAGGCGCCTGCTGTTGGGTAACGCTAAAAGAAAAAGAATGAACAAGGACCTGCAAATCATAAAAGATGTAATTGAAGCCTCTAAACACATCTCGTCAGAGGATGAAGACCGAATTATTAGAGCACTCAAAAAAGCGAGTTCAGCCCTAGAAATATTAGAGTTCAAATTAGAACGCACTAACAAAGTAAAGCGAACCACGGCTATACTTCTAGAAGAAACCATTGAAGAACTAGAACAGAAACGAGCAGCCATTGAAAAAACAAATGAAGCCCTTAACACATCCTTGCAAGACTTAAAAATGGCACAAACACAATTAATCCAAGCTGAGAAAATGGCCAGTTTGGGTGAACTTACCGCTGGTATTGCCCATGAAATCCAAAACCCTCTCAATTTTGTCAATAATTTTAGTGAGGTAAGCAAGGAGCTCCTAGAGGAAATGTTGGAAGAATTAAAAAATGGTGACACCGAAGAAGTAGAAGCCATTGCCAGCGACGTCATTGCAAATCTCGAAAAAATCTTGCATCATGGCCAACGTGCTGATGGCATTGTAAAAGGAATGTTGCAGCATAGTCGAAAGGATTCTGGTGAAAAGGAGGATACGGACATCAACACGCTTGTTGATGAATACCTGCGTTTGGCCTATCATGGCTTAAGAGCTAAGGACAAATCTTTTAATGCTAAATTAATCACCAATTTAGACGACTCTATTGAATCACTTCAAGTCGTACCTCAAGACCTTGGAAGAGTACTATTAAACTTAATCACCAATGCGTTTCATGCCTGCACTGAAAAACAAAAGGCCTTGTCGGAATTAGATGCGGAGAAGTTCCATCCAACTGTTGAGGTGTCTACCAAAAAAGAAAAAGACGGTATAAAAATAGGCGTTAAGGATAATGGTAATGGTGTTCCCCAGAATATCAAGGATAAAATTTTTCAACCCTTTTTTACAACAAAACCGACAGGTCAAGGTACTGGACTTGGATTAAGTCTTAGTTATGATATAGTTAAAGCCATAGGTGGAAACTTGACTTTAGAAACTAAAAATAAAGAGGGCAGTATTTTTACCATTCAGATTCCTTTAAATCAGTAATCCATGCAATTAACCAAAACCAAAGAAAAAGAAATTTTAAAGGTCTATAACACATGGATGCAGGCGTATTTAAATGATGATGTCATAACCTATAATTCATATTTTGACGACGATTATCATTTTATTGGTTCAACTGATAATGAAGAATTTTTAGACAGAAAAGAGACTACCAAGTTTTTTGAATTAACAGGGGAGCAATTTGCAGGAATGATGGACTTACGAAATGAAACCAAAACGCTTGAACAATTTGACGAGCATATTTTCATAACACACTTCTGTGACGTCTGGTTTTTAAATAAAGAACAATGGACTTATTATGGACGATTCCGACTGTCCTCCATTATGCATCGTGCGAAACAAGGCTGGCGCTTTCTCTATCAACACTTTTCTATGCCTGACTCTAAGTCTGAAGAAGGTCAAACCATTGGATTTGATAAAATTAACGCAGAAAATCAAGAGCTCAGGGAGGCTATTCAGCGAAGGACAACTGAGCTAGAGCAAAAGAATAGGGAATTAGAAATAGCAAGTGCATTGAATCATATCAGAGCAGAAGCAACATCTATGAAAAAATCTAGCGATTTGTTAGATATCGTTGTCACTATGCGTAACGAATTCATTAAACTAGGGCACGAAGCCCAGTACTTCTGGCACATGATGTGGGGTACGGAAACCTATGAAAAGGCCATGACGTCCGGTGATGGGAGTCGAATTGGTTTTGTAATGACACTGCCCAGACATATACATGGTGATATCCCATTGTTAGCAAAATGGGAGAAAAGTAATGAACCTACCGTTGTACATGCTATGAATGTCGAAGAAGCTATCGATTACGTTGATAAGATGGTAAACCTCGGGGATTTTAAAAGCATTGATCCTCAGGCACCAAGTCAAGACGATATTCGACATATTGGAGGCTTAACGTTCATCATGGCGCGCACCACCCATGGAGAAATAGGTTATAGTTTACCAGGAATAGTAAAAAATCCACCTAAGGAAGCCCTTAAATTATTAGTACAATTTGCGGGTGCCTTTGATTTAGCCCACCGTCGTTTTCTTGATTTAAAAAAATCAGAACAGCAATCACGCGAAGTTGAAATAGAATTGGCACTGGAGAAAGTACGAAGCCGCACCATGGCCATGCAAAAAAGTGAAGAATTGTCAGAGGCCTCTTTTCTTTTGGATGCTCAGGTAAGAGAACTTGGCATTAAAACCTGGGGCTGTGCCTTTAATATCTATGGGGAAGAGGAATCAAAAGAATGGTTTGGTAACGAGAAAGGGGAACTCACTACATATAACGTACCCAGAACAGGAATTTTTAAAGAATACTATGACAAAGGTCAAGACGGCGAAACTCTACTAATAAGGGAATTCTCAGGAGAAGACTGTGTCGCTCATTATGAATTTATGAGCACGCTCCCTGGTATTGGACAGGTACTAAAACAACTAAAGAAAACCAATAAAGGGTTTCCTACCTTCCAAATTGATCATGTCGTGTATTTTAGATATGGATACCTTCTGTTTATTACAAGAGAATCGGTACCGGAAGCTCACGATATCTTCAAAAGATTTGCGAAGGTATTTGAGCAAACATATACACGCTTTCTCGATCTACAAAAAGCAGAAGCGCAAGCTAGAGAAGCCCAGATTGAAGCCGCTTTAGAACGTGTTAGAGCAAAGTCCATGGCAATGCAGTCAAGTGATGAACTTGAGACCATTATTCAAGTGGTGCATGACCAGTTTGTTGATTTAGGGATTACTCTAGATCATGCCGGATTTATAATGGACTATAAAACCAACGACGATATGATAATCTGGCTAGCGGATGAGCATAAAGTAACGCCTCAAATTCGATTGTCCTATTTTGATTCGCCACATTGGAACAGTTACATTGAGGCAAAAGAAAAGGGACATCAGTTATTTGTGAATCATCTTGACTTTAAAGTAAAAAATAAATTTTATAAAGAGATATTCAAATACATTCCTCAACTCCCTAAGGAAGCAAAGACCTTCTATCTTCAAATCCCGAGCCTTACAATTGCTACAGCGCTAGTTGATACTATTGGTTTATATATTGAAAACTTCTCGGGAGTGCAATACAATGAGGAGGACCAAAAGATTCTTTTACGTTTTGCAGAAGCTTTTCAGCAAACCTACACACGATTTTTAGATCTTCAAAAAGCAGAAGCACAAGCAAGAGAGTCTCAGATTGAAGCGGCGCTAGAAAAAGTACGTTCGCGTTCTCTTGCTGTTCATAAAAGTGAGGAATTTAAAGAGGTGGTCAGTATTGTATTCGAAAAATTAAAAGAACTGCAAATACCTGCCACAGCTGTGGGCATTGGTGTTAAAATAAAAGGGTCGAAAAATCTCAATTCTTACGTGTGCGGTGAAAATGAAGCCGGCTTGGTCATTACTAATTACCGTTTACCTTACTTTAACAATGAGATTTCTAAAGATTTATGCAACGTCTTTGATAAAGAATCAAACCTTTTTAAAGGGCATTACTCTAAAAAGGTAAAAGATTCTTTTTATAAATATATACTAGAAGAAACACCTGAGTTTAAGAGTTTACCAGACGATATCCTGAGTATGATCTTTAATAGCCAGTCATACACCATAACTATGGTTGCCTCAGACCAAGTAGTTTTCAACATCAATGATTTTGAAGGCAATGACCTAGCAGAACATGAAATAGATATTCTTAAACGGTTTTCGAGGGTGTTTAATCAGGCATACATAAGGTTTTTAGATCTCCTAAAAGCAGAGGCACAAGCTAGAGAGTCTCAAATCAACTTAGCAGTAGAGCGCGTGCGCGCGCAGGCTTTAGCCATGCATAAGTCTGAAGAGATTATGAAGGTTGTAGCGAAATTGAAAGATGAAGTCATGTCCTTAGACATACCCAATGTAGTGGCTGCTACCATTTTCCTTAATGAAGGAGATGATAAAGTAAGAATGTGGGATCTCTCTACACTAGACATAAACGATACTAATGATTACGAAGTACCGTTTGATATCACTTTTAAACTCAAAAAAAAAGATCCAGATTTATATGTAAAGCGCGTTTGGGAAAATAAAGATGATTTTTTTGTAGAAGTACAAAAGGGGAAAGATTTTAAAAGAATTATTGCATGGCTTCGTGAGAATGATCAAATTAAGGTGGCTGATGAAGTTGAAGAATATACAATAAGCACAGAGCTAAAGGAATTATATCATGCCGTAAAGAAACTTAATAATGGAAAGTTAGTTATCGATTTAATGGATCCACCTTCAGAAGAAATGCAAACCATACTCACTAAAATGGGAGCGGCTTTTGATTTGGCTTATAAACGTTTTGAGGATTTACAGAGAGCAGAAGCGCAAACAAGAGAGGCACAGATTGAGGCCGCATTGGAGAAAATACGATCTCGGTCCTTAGCAATGCACAAACCTGAGGAACTTCAGGAGGTCGTTGCTGTAGTTGCCAAGAAACTGAAAGACTTAGGTGTTATATTCGATGCAGGTGGTGTGATTCTTTGCACGTATTTTCCAGATAATAAAGATGTAATGCATTGGATTTCCGCTGATGACTTTTCATATTCAGGAAATTATCTCGTGCCCTATTTTGAAAACCCAATATTTGACAATGCCTGGGATTCAAAAATGCGAGGAGACGCTTATTTTTCAGAGGAATTTTCTGTTGAAGTGAAGAACGATTTTTTTACACATTGCTTTGAGCATAGTGACTATAAGAACTTTCCGGATGAATTTAAGCAACATGCGCTTCAAGCAAAACAACATCATCTTTCAGCGGCTTGGTCTAAAAATTCGGCTATAATAATTCCTTCACTCACAGGCGTGATACCTTCAGATAGTGATGCAGATATACTAAAGCGCTTTGCCAAAGTTTTTGAACAGGCGTATATCCGTTTTATGGACCTTCAAAAAGCAGAGGCTCAAGCCCGCGAAGCCCAAGTTGAAATGTCACTTGAGAAGGTGCGTTCAAGAACAATGGCAATGCAGGCCAGTTCAGAATTACCTCAAGCGGCTAACACTTTATTTTTAGAAGTTCAGGCACTTGGTATACCAGCTTGGAGTGCAGGCTATTGTATTTGGGAAGATGACAGCAAAACAAGTGCTTCGTGTAATATGAGTAGTGAAGGAGTTATTCAAAAGGAGTTTTCACTGCCAACCATTGGTGAAGGGTATGATTTCTTTACGCCGCAAAAAAATGGTGAGTCTTTTTATGTTAAGGAACTCGGTGGTAAAAAGCTTGTTAAGCACTACGAGTTTATGACAAACCTTCCAATAGTTGGGGAGATTTTTAAGGATTTTGAAGCAAAAGGTATCGCGCTTCCAACGTTTCAAATATTCCATATCTGCTATTTTAAACATGGCTATGTGATGTTTATCACTTATGAATCAGTGCCAAATGCTCATGATATATTTAAACGATTTACAGGAGTATTTGAACAGACCTATACTCGATTTTTAGATTTAGAACGCGCAGAAGCACAGACTAGAGAAGCTCAAATAGAAATGGCTCTTGAGAAAGTAAGATCCCGAACTATGGCCATGCAAAAAGGTGAAGAGCTTCAAGAAGTTGTAGTTCTACTCTATAAAGAACTCATTAAACTTGGTGTAACCAACTTTGTTACTTGTGGTTATGTAGAAATAAATGAGGCAACTCAAAGACAATCAACTTGGGTTACCAATCCTGGTGGCGATTCCTTAGGCTTATTCCATCTTCCACTAACTGGTGATGCCACCTTTGATGCACGTTATAAAGCCTGGAAAGAACAACAGGAAGTCTTCCATCAAACTGTAGCGGGTAAAGTAAGACAAAAGCATCTCGAATATGCCATTACTACATTTAACTCCAAAGAGGCAGAAGAGATGGTGATGCAGCAATTTCCGGACCCTACAGTGTTTTATTGTTTTAATTTTCCGCAAGGCTACCTCCACATTGTTTCAGGATCGCGATTGGATAAAGCCGAGGAAATCCTCATGGCGAGATTTACAAGAGTATTCGAACAAACCTACACACGCTTTTTAGATTTAGAACGTGCGGAAGCACAAGCTAGAGAGGCACAAATAGAAATGGCTCTGGAAAAAGTCCGTTCCAGAACAATGGCAATGCAGCATAGTGATGAATTACAAGACGCAGCCCAAGTACTTTTTAATGAAATAACAGGTCTTGGAATTCCTTCTTGGAGTTGTGGCTACAATGTATTAAGTGATGATAAAAAGTCTTGTGTAAGTTGGATGAGCAGTGAAGGGCAGTATCAAAAACCCTTTACACTTATTTTTGAAAAGGAAGCGTCATTTATTGAAATGTATGAGTTCTTTAAAAGTGATGAAACTTTATTAGTTCAGGAGCTCAGTGGAAAAGCTATTGAGGATCATTATGATTATATGAAAACCTTACCGACATTGATTCCTATTTTCAAGGATTTTGATGCCTTAGAAATACCAATACCGGAGTATCAGATCAACCATTTATGCAAGTTTAGCAAAGGGTATCTTTTGTTTATTACGTACAAAAAAGTTCCCGATGCACATAATGTCTTTAAAAGATTCACTAAAGTTTTTGAACAAACCTATACGCGTTTTCTCGATTTAAAACAGGCAGAAGCAAGAGCGCGAGAGTCCCAAATACAGTCCGCATTAGAACGTGTACGCTCACAGTCCATGGGCATGCAAAGCACAGCAGATTTTGGGGAGGTCACTACAGAGATGTTTACTCAATTACGAAACTTTGGAGAGGACTTATTTGCAACTGGGATTGTGTTTTGCGATAAGCGCAAGGGCCATGTAGAACAATGGCATAGCATACCTGGCGGTGGTATGTTAAGTCCTATGATCGTTCCTATTGATTTAGATTATATTCACCAATACCGCTACGACCAATGGAAAACTGGTAAAGAATTATTCTCCATTGAGATACCAAGTGATTTTATTGAACAGCATTTTGAAGATATCTTTAAGTTGCCTTCTGCCCAGATAACACTCAAAGACTTAGAAGAACGCAATGCGCCTATGCCGGCACCGCCACCTTGGGAAATTGATTACGGTGCTTCCTTTAAAAATGGCTATTTATTGATTTCCTCACTCAAACCTCTGGAGAATACAGATATTCTTCCACGTTTTGCTAAAGTTTTTGAGCAGGCCTACACGCGCTTTTTAGATTTACAGACTGCTGAGAAAAACGCATATAAAAGTAGGGTAGAAACAGCGCTAGAGCGTGTTAGAGCACGTGCGCTAGCTATGCAAGAGCCAGATGAATTAAGAGACGTGGCTAGTGTGCTAAGAACAGAAATGGGACTATTAGGTATCGAGGAATTAGAGACCTGTAGCATCTATATTTTAGATGACGATGTGAGTAATGCAGAATGCTGGTATGCCCTTAAAGATGCCAAGTCCAAATCAAAGAAATTGATAAGTGATCATATTTCCATGGATTTTAGTAAAACATGGGTGGGCAAACAGATGCTCAATTTTCACGATTCAGATAATGAAACCACCTCTATCGCCATGAAAGGAGCTCAGCGCAAAGAATGGATTCACTATTGTGCTGAACAATCCAAAGCGCTACAAACCTATTACGGTGATGACATACCAGAGCGTACCTACCATTTGCATAAGTTTTCTAATGGTGCCATTGGTGCTGCTTCTGCTGTTGATATTTCAGAGGAAAGTTGGGTGCTGCTTAAGCGATGTGCCTCGGTATTCTCTTTGGCCTATTCACGATTTAAAGATTTAACGCAGGCTAAAATTGATTTAAAACGTCTTAAAACCGAGAAAAAACGTGCTGAAGAGGCTTTATCCGAACTGCAAACTACCCAAAAACAACTCATACAGTCCGAAAAAATGGCTTCGCTTGGTGAACTTACAGCAGGTATAGCTCACGAAATTCAGAACCCCTTGAATTTTGTCAATAACTTTTCGGAAGTAAGTAAAGAACTCCTAGAGGAAATGCAGGAGGAAATAGACAATGGCGATGTAGAGGAAGCGAAAGCGATCATGGAAGATATTATACAAAATCTTGAAAAAATAAATCATCATGGTAAACGGGCAGATGGTATAGTAAAAGGCATGTTACAGCACAGTCGCGCTAATGGAGATAAGAAAGAACCAACAGATATCAATGCCTTAGCCGATGAATACCTAAGATTGGCCTACCATGGTTTAAGGGCAAAAGACCAATCTTTTAACGCAGAATTGGTAACCGACTTTGATGAGTCTATTGAAACTGTAGACATCATACCGCAAGATATAGGGCGTGTTATCCTTAATTTGTTGACCAATGCATTTTATGTGGTTAATGAGAAAAAGAAAACGGGTATTGAAGATTATAAACCTACCGTGTCAATTAGCACAAAAAAGAAATCTAAAGTCATAGAAATTAGAGTTACAGATAACGGTAACGGTATGCCAGAATCTTTAAAGGAAAAAATATTTCAGCCATTTTTTACCACAAAACCTACCGGTGAAGGAACGGGATTAGGCTTATCTTTAAGCTATGATATAATTACTAAGGGTCATGGTGGTGATTTAAAAGTAGTTTCTAAAGAAGGTGAAGGCACTACATTTACTATTGAAATACCGCACAAATAATGGCGCAAATGGACAAAGACAAAATAAAAGAATTGGAAAAAGTAGATGCCAGATGGGCGGCCTTATGTCTTGGAGATTTGCCAATTAGTCGTTCAAAAGACTTTGTCCTTCCAGATGTCATGGGCTATGGAACAACGATAAATGAATACATTTCTAATTTTGACGAGTTTAAACAACTTCTTCAATTAGGAATTGACACGCGTGAAGCTCTCAAAGACATTAGTTACAGCATTACCCCTATTTTTAAAAAGAATCTCGGTGATGCCAATACGGTTCTTACGGTAAATGAAATCACTCTTACCTACACTCTAGATGGAAACAAAAAAGTCTTAGACCTGAGACTCTCTACTATTTATGTTTTTAAAGAATCAAAATGGAAGGTTTTGCACTGGCATGGGTCTTTAGGAATGGACGAAGAAGATGGTACTTGGCATCAGGAGGAATGGAAGCGTGAAAACGAAAAACTACAACAGAAAGTTAACGAACAAACCGAGGAATTAAAAAAGTCATTTGAAGAGCTAAAAGCCACCCAAAACCAATTAATCCATGCCGAGAAAATGGCAAGTTTGGGAGAACTCACCGCAGGTATTGCTCACGAAATACAAAACCCGCTCAACTTTGTCAATAATTTCTCAGAAGTGAGCAACGAACTCATTGATGAAATGGCAGAAGAGTTAAACAATGGTGATATTGAGGAAGCCAAAGCCATTGCTGAAGATGTAAAGCAAAACTTAGAAAAAATAAATCATCATGGTAAGCGTGCGGACTCTATTGTAAAAGGAATGCTACAGCATAGTAGAAATAGTACTGATGATAAAGAAGAAACAGACATCAATAAGCTAGCAGATGAATACCTGAGGTTAGCATACCATGGACACCGTGCAAAAGACAAAAGTTTTAATGCTACCTTAGAAACTAATTTTGATAAGTCTATTGATTTAATCCAAGTGATTCCTCAAGACATTGGTCGTGTCATATTAAATTTAGTAACCAACGCCTTTTATGCCGTAGATGAAAAACAGAAAGCTTTATATGAAAAAGGAAATAGCAATTATAAACCAACGGTTACGGTAACCACCAAAAAGGAAGAAAAATTAGTTTCAATAGCTGTTAAGGATAATGGAGGTGGAATACCAAAATCTGTGAGAAAAAAAATATTTGAACCTTTTTACACCACAAAACCAACAGGCAAAGGAACTGGATTAGGGCTTTCAATGAGCTATGATATAGTTACTAAAGGTCATGATGGTGAATTAAAAGTAGAGTCAGAAACAGGTGGAGAGACTATATTTATAATAGAATTGCCCTTGTAAATCAAAAAACAATGACGATAAATAAGATAATTTCATACCTAGCATTTTTCCTTATCAGTCTTTCTTTTGGACTAATCTCTGCTCAATCGGATCGCGCTAAGGACTTACTTGAACAATTAGAAAATACTGCTCAAGATAGTGCCAGAATATACTTAAATAAGCAGTTGGGCTATTATTATCAGCACAGCAATCAAGAAAAAGCTCTTTATTATTTCAACGATGGTGTGGAAATAGCCAAAAGTTCAAAAGATAGTTTGCAATTGGCAAACTTATATTATAGTATAGGGTACACTTATGGCTTAAAACAAGAATTACCCAATGCGATAGAGAACTATCTTAAGGCGGTTCGTATTTACGAAAATTTAGGAGATAACTGGCGTTTGGTCAACACCTACATGGGAATAGGTAATCTTTATATGTCTGATGAAGATATAGATAAACAAGCAGAGTATTTAGGCTACGCTGAAGAACTTGTATTAAAAGGAGAAGACAGTATACAGCTGTGTAATTTTTACAACTATAAAGGAGTAATTTATGATCAAAGAAAGATTTATGATTCAGCTATAGTTTTTCTCAGTAAAAGCCTAAAGATCGGACGGATAATTAATGATCCTAATTCAATCGGTTCCGCTTTATCAAATTTAGGACTGACCTATAAACATGCAGGCCAAGCTGATAAGGCTCTTAGTTATTATAATGAGGCACTAAAAATTTATGAAAATTTAGATGACAATTTTTTCCTAAGTATTCTCTACAATAATATAGGTTCAGCACATTCGCAAAAAAATAACTTCAAATCTAGTGAAAAGACATTCTTGAAAAGTTTGGATTTGGCTTCGCAAGTAGGGGCACAGCAAGTTTTACTACAGAATTACAAGGATTTAGCAAGTATGTATAAGAAGCAAAAACTGTTCAGTAATCAAGCTAAATATCTTGAGAGATACTATACGTTAAAAGATAGCTTATTCACAGTAGAAAAAGACAATCAGTTTTCTCAATTAGAAAGTGATTATGTCATAGAAAAAAAGGACTTAGAGCTTCAAGCCCAACAACTAGATCTTGAGAAAAAACAAATTCAGAATACTATTTACATTGTTCTTTTTTGTGCTAGTATTCTTATTCTAGGGACGCTACTCTTTTACTTCATAAAGTCTCGTAAAAAAAATGAGTTATTACAGTCGCAGAACCAACTTATTATTGAGCAGAAGAATGCCATAGAAACCACCTTGTCAGACCTAAAATCTGCACAATCACAACTTATTCAGTCTGAGAAAATGGCAAGTTTGGGTGAGCTCACTGCTGGTATTGCTCATGAAATTCAAAACCCACTCAACTTTGTCAATAACTTCTCTGAGGTCAGTAATGAACTTATTGATGAAATGGCAGAAGAGTTAAACAATGGTGATATTGAGGAAGCCAAAGCCATTGCTGATGATGTAAAGCAAAACTTAGAAAAAATTAATCATCATGGTAAGCGTGCGGACTCTATTGTAAAGGGAATGTTACAACATAGTCGAAACAGTGCTGGCGAAAAAGAAGAAACAGACATTAATAAACTCACCGATGAATACTTAAGACTTGCATACCACGGACATCGTGCAAAAGACAAAAGTTTTAATGCCACATTAGAAACTAACTTTGATACTAACCTTGAAAAAATAAATATTGTTCCTCAAGACATAGGACGGGTGATTTTAAATCTTATCACTAATGCGTTTTATGCTGTGGACGAAAAGCAAAAGTTGTTAAAAGCGCAAGGTGATTCAAACTACAATCCTACAGTTTCTGTTAATACAAAAAAAGATACGAACCAAGCTATGATTATTGTAAAAGACAATGGCAACGGCATACCAGAATCTGTAAAAAGGAAAATATTTGAACCCTTCTTTACAACAAAACCTACAGGTAGAGGTACTGGTCTTGGCCTCTCCATGAGCTATGATATAATCAAGGCCCATGGAGGTACCATAAACATAAACACTAAAGAGAACGAATACACGGAATTTGAAATTCAACTTCCTCTAAAAACCAACTAAGACATGACAAAGATATTAGTAGTAGACGATGAAAGAGATGTGCAAATCCTCTTTCAACAGCGCTTTAGAAAAGAAATAAGAAAAGGAGAGCTCGATTTTAAATTTGCCTTTTCTGGTGAGGAAGCCTTACAAGTTCTTAATCAAATGAATCATGAAACCGTCCTGATTCTGTCAGATATCAATATGCCGGGAATGAGTGGATTAGAGTTGCTAGAAACCATTAAAAAAGATTATAACGAACCGCCTCCCGTGGTGATGATGGTTACTGCATACGGTGATGAGGAGAATTTCAATACGGCCAAAAAACTTGGTGCTGATGATTTTCTTACTAAACCCGTGGATTTTAAATTATTAAAAGAAAAGTTAATTCAGAATATATAATGGCCAAGATATTAGTAGTAGACGATGAGGCAGATTTAGAGGTGCTCATCAAACAAAAATTCAGAAAAAAAATTCGGCAAAAAGAATACGAATTTCTATTTGCTGAAAATGGCAAGGTCGCATTGCAACGCATTCAAGACAACCCTGAAGTAGATATTGTACTGAGTGATATTAATATGCCAGAAATGGATGGCTTAACGCTACTTTCTGAACTGCATGAGTTAAGTCCCTTGATTAAATCGGTGATTGTATCGGCTTATGGCGATATGGATAATATCCGAACGGCTATGAATCGTGGTGCTTATGATTTTATCACCAAACCTATCAACTTTGAGGATTTAACCATTACCATGGAGAAGACTTTAAATCACGCCAGGCATTTAAAGGAAACCCTCCAAGCTATTAAGGAAAATAATATCCTAAAAATGTACGTTGATGAGAATGTATTAAACTTCATGGGCAATAAGGAGTTTGAGTCTACAATTATGTCTAATGAAACCATCGAGGGCACAGTTATGTTTATCGATATTTGTGGATTTACCAAAATAAGTGAGACAATTTCTGCAGATCAAGTTGTAAAAATGGTGAATACCTATTTTGATGAAATGGTTAAGGAAATTATTGAGCATAAAGGCTATATTGATAAGTTTATAGGTGACGCGATTATGGCTGTTTTTAAAGGAGAATACCATTTAGATAGAGCTATTGATGTGGCCTTAGCAGTATGTGATAAAATTACGACGCTTACAGATGTTGGAGGTGATTTAGATTTTGTACCAAGGGTATCTATTGGTATAAAGAGCGGTGAGATGGTCTGTGGTAATATTGGTTCTGCAAGTCTCAAGCGCTTAGATTACACAGTAATTGGAGATACGGTAAATACGGCAGCACGCTTACAGGATTTCGCTGGTGAAAACCAGATAATTATTTCTGAAGATTGCTATCATAAAGTTAAGGAATCGTTTAAGTGCGCCAAGGTAGGTAGTATAAAACTCAAGAATAAGACTGCACCTGTGACCATTTACGAAGTATTGGAATAATAGAATTCTACTTTATTTATGAAATGGGTTTTACACATTTTTTCTGTAACTTTTGAGAATTATTCTAAAGTATATTTAGGGAAACCATATTAACCAACACAACTTTAACATGAAAGTAATTCAACTGGCCTTGTGCATATGCCTATGTGCAACTATGAGCTCCTATTCACAAAAAAGAAATCAAAAAAAAGGTTCACAACCAGTAATCGTTGATAGTTTAAGTCAAGGTCTGCAATGGCGTAATATTGGGCCCTATAGAGGTGGGCGCAGTGTGGCCTCAACTGGCGTGGTGGGACAACCATTAACCTATTACATGGGCTCAACTGGTGGTGGTGTTTGGAAAACAACAGATGCAGGAATTACATGGCGAAATATTTCAGATGGTCATTTTAAGACAGGGACAGTTGGTGCTATTGCCGTAGCAGAATCAGATCCAAATGTTGTGGTTGTGGGGATGGGGGAACATGCCGCTCGTGGTGTTATGACCTCTATGGGTGATGGTGTGTATAAATCTATGGACGCTGGTAAAACTTGGACGCACTTAGGCCTAGAAACTACAAGACATATTTCGGATGTGATAATTCACCCTAATAACCCAGATGTTATATATGTGTCCGCCCAAGGGGCGCAATATGGTCCTTCAAAGGAACGTGGCATATATAAAACGGTTGATGGTGGTGTAACTTGGGAAAAGGTACTATTTGTCAATGACATTACAGGAGCCTCAGCACTTAGCATGGATTTCAATAATCCAAGAATATTATATGCAGCTATGTGGCAACACAGACGTTACCCATGGTATATGGAATCTGGTGGTGAGCATTCTGGTATTTATAAATCCATTGATGGCGGCGCATCTTGGGAACCCCTAAATACTGGCCTACCTGAAGTTTTAGGAAAAACGGGACTATCAGTTTCTAGAGCTAATTCCGATCGTGTATTTGCCGTTATCGAAGCCGAAGGTGATAAAGCTGGCGTTTATCGCTCTGACGATGGTGGTAAAAAATGGATTCAAGTTAATAAGGACCGTGTCAATATCACAAGATCCTGGTATTATATGGAAATCTATGCCGATCCGCAAAATCAAGACATTGTATATGTACTAAATGCACTAGTAATGAAATCAATAGATGGTGGTAAGACTTTTTCAAATATTCCTGTACCTCACGGCGATAATCATCATTTATGGATAAACCCCAATAATAATCAACATCTCATTAATTCTAATGATGGTGGTGCAAATATTTCCTTTAATGGTGGAAAAAGTTGGAGCACTCAAAAGAATCAGCCAACTGCCCAATTCTATAGGGTGATTGCAGATAATCGGGTGCCATATTATGTGTATGGTGGACAGCAAGATAATAGTACTGTAGCCATAGCAAGCAGAACCAGGGATGCTGGTATTGGCTGGAAAGATTGGTATGCTACTGCAGGTGGTGAAAGTGCCTTTTTAGCTTTTGATCCAGATGATCCTACAACAGTATATGGTGGTACATATCAAGGAAATATAAGCAAATGGTCAGCGAAATCTACAAACCAGAAACCCATTAAACAATACCCAGAACTTGGCTTAAGTGTAGCGCCCAAAGATTCCAAATATCGCTACAATTGGAACGCGCCAATTATTAGTTCGCCACATGATAGAAATACCATTTATCATGCGGGAAATGTAGTGTTTAAAACAGTAGATGGTGGGTTGTCTTGGGAAACGGTAAGTCCTGATTTAACCAAAAATGAAATAGATAAACATGGCCCTGGCGGTGGTCCCTTTACCAACGAAGCTGCCGGTGGTGAAAATTATAATACGATAACTGCACTAGTAGAATCTCAGCACGAAGAAGGCATTCTTTATGCGGGAAGCGACGACGGCTTAATCCATATTACAAAAAATGGAGGTAAATCTTGGGATGCCATTACACCAAAAGGTATTAAAGACGGTATTGTAAATAGTATTGAAGTCTCTGAGCATGATGCTGCTACAGCTTATGTAGTAATTATGCGCTACAAGTCTATGGAATTAGGTTCTTATATCTATAAAACTACAAATTATGGTAAATCATGGACGAAGATTACAAATGGATTAAATGATTCCAATGGCTTCGCAAGGGTGGTAAGGGCAGACAAAAACAGAAAAGGATTGCTCTATGCAGGGACCGAAGTTGGACTTTACGTCTCATTCGACGATGGTAAACAATGGGATAGGCTACAATTAAATTTGCCTGTGGTACCGATTAACGACCTAACCATTCAGGATAATGATTTAATTGCAGCCACCGCGGGTCGTGGCTTTTGGATACTTGATGATTTAGGAGCTTTGCAGCAATTTAAGAACAAAACCGAATTACAATTATTTAAACCCAAGAACACCTACCGAATTTTCGGAGGGACCTCAAAAGCACTAGGACAGGGTCTAAACCCTAAAAGTGGTGTAGCATTTCAATATTTTATTCCTGAGGGTACAGATACTTTAGACTTAAAGTTGGAGATTTTAAAATCAGATAAGGTCATTCGAAGTTATTCTAGCACACCACCAAAAGGCTTTAAATCATGGCCTGGAGGACCTTCAAAACCTGCGGTACTATCTTCAAAAACAGGTTTAAACACCTTTACTTGGGATTTTGCTACGGAACCTCTTCCTGCGATTGAAAACGTCTTTATTTTTGGTGGATTGGGCGGCCATTCGACACCACCAGGAGTATACAAGGCGCGCCTTACACAAGATGATGTTATACTTGAAACCGATTTTGTGGTTTTGACAGATCCAGCAATTGAGGCAACACCATCAGATTATGATGCTCAATACAAGGCGATGGAAACTATTGCCTCTACTGTAATTGATATACACCAATCCGTCAATAATATGCGTTTGGCAAAATCACAACTGAAGCATTATGCTAATATTCTAAAGGATAAGCCGCAAGCTGAGGACTTAAAGAATTTAGGGGATTCATTAATAGAACGTATTACGGAATGGGAAGTGAATCTCATTCAACCTAAGCAACAGACCTTTCAAGATGTCATAAATTATAGAAATATGCTCAATGCTCAATTGATAAATTTAATGGGCTATATTGATAGTAGTCAACCCGAATTAACGCGAGGTGCTAAAGACCGATTACAAGATTTGTTAGCAGAATGGCGAAAGTTTAAAGCAGAGCATGATGCTATTATTTCTACTGAAATGAGAGCTTATAACGCGGCATACAAATCCCTTAATTTGCCTGCTATTATTTTAAAGGATTAGGCGAATGAGTAAGGTTTTTAATAAAATTCGTTATGCGCTTTTGAGTGATAATAAAACCGGAAAGTATTTAAAATATGCCATTGGCGAAATAATACTTGTAGTTATTGGAATCTTAATTGCCTTGCAAATAAATACTTGGAATGAGGAGAGAAAAACAGCTATTGAAGAAGGTCTTTATCTCAACAGGTTATTGGCTGAAAACAAGGAGGATTTAGAATCGTTTTCAATCGAAATTAAAAATCTAGAAAAGGGTATAGAAACAATTTTAACCTTTTCGGAGGCTTTTAAAACATTAAATACTCCAGACACCTTGTTGGTAAAAGCGGCCAACGGTTATTTCCAATTTGGGAGTATCTATCCAACATTTACGTCTTCTACATCTACTTTTGATGATTTATCAAGTACGGGAAATTTAAAAGTGATTTCCAATTCAAGTTTACGCGATAAATTGGTAAAACACTATGCTTTTCACAAACAAACCGCAGAACGTATTCGTATTGGAATTGGATGGGCACTTCCCGTGGATGGTGCCTTTACGTATGAGCATAGTATAATGCGTTTTGAGCCATCTTCTACATTTCTTTTCCCACATTCATCAATGGAAGACTTAGCACTAGACTTAAAAAACAATAGATTCGATTTTATAAATGTAGCCGCAGCACAATATTGGTTAAAAAATGATGCCATTACACAATTAAAAGGTCTAAGCAGCGAAACTAAAGATGTGATAGAACTTCTTGAAAACGAAATAGCAAAATAAAGCTAGATATCAATGATTAAATTCTTCCGTCATATTCGCAAAAACTTACTTATGGAGAATAAAACTTCTAAATACCTTAAATACGCTGTAGGTGAAATCATATTGGTAGTTATAGGTATTCTTATTGCCTTACAGATTAATAATTGGAATGAAGAACGTAAAGTACGCGCGCAAGAAGTCAATTACCTAAAAAATCTAAAAGCAGATTTAGAAAAAGAGATTGAAAATACCAAGCAATTTGCAAACTACCGTTATGGTAAGGCACAGGCATGTTCATCATTGCTTAATGGAACGGCTCCGAATTCAATTGAAGCTGTTGCAGAGTATACCAATCTTTACGAACGCGTATTTGCATGGAGTGAATTTGTTCCCAACAATAATACCTTTAAAGAACTATTAAGTTCGGGTAACCTGAGTCTTATAACTAATGACAATATAAAAAATGGTCTTTTGGAATTGGATAAAAGATATACTCAAATCACAAATGGAGAGCACCACATGCGTAGGGAGTTCGAGGCCTATTTATATGACCCTCATGTAGAACATATTGACGCCGTTAGTTTCTTTGATACAACACAACCAGTTTATGGTTATCCTAATAGGCTTACGGCTAAGGATATTCCTTTTGAAAAACACGACAAACTTATTAAAGAAGCGGCTTGGCAGCACAATAATGCTATTTTTAAAAATGGCTTGAGGCTCGCCTTTATGAATAATGGTTATTTGGCAGGTGTTCATAAGGAATTGGTATATGATATTGAAGAGATTGTAACTTTAATTGACCAAGAGATAACCAAATGATTAAATTTTTTAGACCTATAAGACGAAATCTCATGGAAACCGGAAAAACTAGTAAATACCTCAAATACGCTATTGGGGAAATACTCTTAGTGGTTGTGGGTATTCTTATTGCTTTACAGATTAATAATTGGAACGACCAGCGCAAATTAAAACAGCAAGAGACTACCTATTACTGTAAAATACAAGAAGATCTTAATGCTGATATTTTAAACATTAATGAAAGCATCGCCTCCTTGAAAAAAAGACAAGATGCAACAAGGAGGCTTTTAACTAATTTACTTAAAATGCAAGAGGATAAGGCTGTATTGTTTAAAGACTATCTGGCTTCAATACGGTCACAAGTTTTTGTCCCTACAAAAGCGGCGATAGAGGATATTACATCTTCAGGTAAACTTGAAAACTTGAGAAATCAAGACCTAAAAAGTGGTATTCTCAACTATTATGTAGAACAAGATTATACTTTAAGGATCATTGAGTCTAACAACCAGCAGATAATGGAAAAAGTTTTCGCATATATGGATTACACTGATTTTGGTATACAAGAATTACCATTGTATGAACATATTTATGGAGACGAACTCCAACAGCTTTTAAAAAGTAAAGACTGGCAAAAAGACCCTAACAGTAGACTTTTCCGATATTTTAGAGACCATATGAATATGACTTTAATTATAACGGAGCGAGAACAAGACTTGCTTAGCCAATTAAAGGAGACAGCCCTCGGCCTAAGTCAAAAACTAGAATCTTATTGCGTCAATTGAATAGAAGAGATGTTTGGTCTAAATGCACTTAAAAGGTATAGCCTACACGGATATCAATAAAGTCAGCGACATGCCTATGTGCCTTTAAACTAAAACCAGCGAATATATGCTTATTAAAATTATAGGTTAATCCGTAACGTTGGTAAATATCATCATTGATGCGGTAATCGTTGTAATAGTAAATACCAAGTTCTTGGCTAAAGGTCACTTTGCCTAACCAAAACTCATGTCCAACCAATGCTGCTCCTTGGAAAAAATTGGTATTAGCAACATCGAGTTTAATTTGTTCTCTCCTAGAATAGTCAAAAATCAATTCAGTGCCTACCGTAAGCGCGCTTCTTCCGCCAATCCACCTACTGTATTTTCCCATAAATCCAAAGACGTAAAACTTGTCCTTCTCGCCTACGGCCGCATTGCTCCAGCCAGAGAAATGAGCTAGGGTAAAGCGCTTTTTATTTTTGGGAGGTTCTCGCTTACCATTCTTTCTCAAATTAGGATAAACTACAGGTTCCAAACTTTTATTTACACCGAGGCTTAATGAAGGAAAATTAAGACCTTTATTAGGCGTGCTAACACCACCATTAGAAGTATGATTGTACTTTGCGGCAAGTCGTAGATTCCACGAGTCAGTTAGTCTGTAGTTAATTCCTAAGCCAACCATTAAGGCAAAACTAAGATTGGTACTATAAGATTCATTCAAAGGATTGGTTTGCTCATCGTAAGGTTGTGTGAGGTAAGCACCTCCTAAGCCCATTCTAAAGAAAATATTAGTCCGTTTTTGTGTTCTAAAATAAGGTTCTACATATCCCATGGCTAAAAAACCACGTCCTAGAACATCAGGGTTATCCCAATTCCAATAAGCTAAATCAACTCCAACTCTTGGAAAACAATTGCAAAAATCCCATGCCCTTTTAGTAAGTAAAAGTTTACTCCAATCTAGTGTAATCGCAGAAGGGTATGCGTCATCAATTTGGCGGAGGCTCGGTGTGTGTTTTAATAAATAGCCATAATCTAAGTTAACACCCAAAACAGTGATTTTTTCGTCATTAAATTCAGCTTTGGATTGTGCACCTAAGAACGAATATAAAAAGGCAATAAAGAAAAAAACAATGATGCACTGATTCATAGCAATTTTTGGCAATTAATAAGCAATAATTCTTTTTCTGAGTTAAAGATATTGTTTTATAAAAACATTTAAAAGAAACTGTGAATACATCAAATGGGATAATTTATTTTATGGTGTCAAAAGAATTTTACTTTATATTTAGTGAGCAAATCAACATCATGAAACTTACATTAGCTTTTTTAATATCAGTTGTTATCTGTGGTTATTCAGTTGCTCAAGAAGAGACGGTAGAAGTTCCTGAGCCTTTGATGTTTGACCTAGTTAGAGGATTAGGGGCAAAGCAAGGTGAATTAGAAATTAATACATTGGCCGATTTTCCATTGAATAATGCTGGTGAAAGAAGTATTGAATGGGCACCAGAAATAGAATATGCACTTTTTGATGGCTTTGCCGTAGAGGCCGAATTTCCCTTTGAAGATGAGCATTTAGAAGCTTTCAAAGTAGCTTTACAATATACCCTAGGCCAATCAAAATCAAACAAATTCATACACGGATTACAGTTTATAAGTGAGATGTACCGTTTTGAATCCATAACGGAATTGAGTTTATTGTATATCCCAGCATACAGGTTTAACGAAACATGGAGTATCTTAGGCCTCTACGGGTTAATGTATGAAACTGGTAGTGATGCTGCCTCTAAGGATACCACAGTTCTTCTTAATACTACAATTTTTGCGAATATAAGTGATCAATTGGTTTTGGGCTTTGAGATTAACAATACAGACCCAACACTTCAAAAACGAGACGACAACGAGATGGAATTATTACTCTTGCCGCAATGTCAATATCAATGGAAAAACGGTTTCGAAATCCAAGTAGGTTTAGGGCCGCGATTTGCAGAAAATGACACCGAATTTTCAGGTGTTCTAAGAGTAATTAAAAGCTTTTAGAAAGCTTCTAAGCAACTATTGTAATTTAACGAGTACAGATAGGCTAAAAAATCACAAATATTCAATTTAAGATACTTTTCAGACACTTTAAGCGACTTTTAGGTAATTAACAAATGTTGATAATTATTAAATTCAATCGATAAAAGGCTTTTAAAAAGCGTTAAAATTTCTTATCTTTGATAGTACTCAAGAGAGACGCCAAGGCGTCTTTTTTTGTGTCAATAAATCGAACTAAATGTATTCAAAATAATGAGCGAAAAGAAAGAAGAATTTAATAAGCACAATTACTCTGCTGATAGTATTCAGGCATTAGAGGGAATGGAGCACGTCCGTATGCGTCCATCCATGTACATTGGAGATGTAGGAACAAGAGGTTTGCACCACTTGGTATATGAGGTTGTAGATAACTCCATAGATGAAGCGTTAGCAGGTCATTGTAATAATATCACAGTAATTATCAATGAGGATAATTCTATTACCACAGAAGATGATGGTCGTGGTATTCCTGTAGATTTACACAGAAAAGAAGGTGTTTCTGCCCTTGAGGTTGTAATGACTAAAATCGGTGCTGGTGGTAAATTTGATAAAGATTCTTATAAAGTTTCTGGTGGTTTGCACGGTGTAGGTGTAAGTTGTGTTAATGCCTTGTCGGAGCACTTAAAAGCCACCGTTTACAGAGATGGTAAGATATGGGAGCAGGAATATGAACGCGGTAAGACGATGTACCCAGTTAAACAAGTTGGTACTACAGATAAAAGAGGGACAACCGTTACTTTTAGACCTGATACTACAATATTTACCCAAACAGTAGAATATAACTACGATACTTTGGCGAGTAGAATGCGAGAATTATCTTTCCTTAATAAAGGAATTACAATTCACCTTGTAGATCGTCGTCACAAAAAAGAAGATGGCTCTTTTGAAGGTGAAACATTTCACTCGGAAAACGGTTTACCGGAATTTGTTAAATATTTAGATGGTAATCGTGAGCCTTTAATGAAAGATGTTATTGCCTTTGAAGGTGAAAAGAATGGCGTACCAGTTGAGGTAGCCATGGTTTACAACACGTCTTATGCAGAAAATTTACATTCTTATGTAAATAATATCAACACACATGAAGGTGGTACACACCTTTCTGGTTTCCGTCGTGGATTAACGCACACATTAAAGAAGTATGCTGATGGGTCAGGAATGTTGGATAAATTAAAGTTCGATATTTCTGGAGATGATTTCCGTGAGGGATTGACTGCAATTGTGTCCGTAAAAGTACAGGAGCCTCAATTCGAAGGTCAAACCAAAACAAAACTAGGTAACCGCGAAGTTTCTGCATCAGTTTCACAAGCTGTTTCAGAGATGTTAACAGATTACTTAGAAGAGCACCCAGATGATGCTAAAATTATAGTTCAAAAAGTAATTTTAGCTGCTCAAGCGCGTCACGCGGCCCAAAAAGCTCGTGAGATGGTGCAGCGTAAAACAGTAATGAGTATTGGTGGATTACCTGGGAAATTATCAGATTGTTCAGAACAAGACCCAGCAAAATGCGAGGTATTCTTGGTCGAGGGTGATTCCGCAGGCGGTACGGCCAAGCAAGGACGCGATAGAAATTTTCAGGCTATTTTGCCATTAAGAGGTAAGATTCTTAACGTTGAAAAAGCGATGCAGCACAAGGTTTTTGAAAATGAGGAAATTAAAAACATCTTCACAGCATTAGGCGTTACAATAGGGACAGAAGAGGATCCAAGAGCATTAAACTTATCAAAATTACGTTACCATAAAATTGTGATTATGTGTGATGCCGATATCGATGGTAGCCATATTGCGACATTGATTTTAACCTTCTTTTTCCGTTATATGAGAGAGCTCATAGAAGCAGGACACGTGTACATTGCAACACCGCCTTTATATTTGGTTAAAAAAGGTGCTAAAAAACAATATGCATGGTCTGATAAAGAGCGTGATACTATTGTAACTGAGTTTGGAGACAGTTCTAAAATTCAACGTTATAAAGGTCTTGGTGAAATGAATGCTGAGCAGCTTTGGGATACCACTATGAATCCAGAATTTAGAACAATGCGCCAAGTACAGATAGATAACGGTACTGAAGCAGATCGCATTTTCTCAATGCTAATGGGAGATGAGGTTCCACCGCGCAGAGAGTTTATTGAAAAGAATGCTATTTATGCAAATATCGATGCATAGATAATTTAAAAATTATAGACAGTGTAAAAGGCAATTGTACGAAGGTACAGTTGCTTTTTTTATTCGATAAAAAACAAATAATATCGGTAAAAGGTATTTTTTACTATATTTGAAGTCCAAATCTAAACTTAATCTTATGAAAAAATTAGCCTTGTTATTCGCTTTTGTGATAACACTTACCGCGGTTAAAGGACAAAATGATATTGACGTTATATTGGCTGCAGGCGTAGAGGATGCACAACGCTTTGCTAATGATTACTTAGCTCCAGGAACTAATGGTTTGATGCATAGTATGAATGCCAATTGGTTTAATTCAGCTAAAGTAAAACCCTTAGGAGGATTTGAAATTTCTATAATGGCAGGTGCATCACTCATTAACGAGGATGATAAAACATTCTTGTTAAATACGGCTGACTATAATAATGTTGAATTTGTGCAAGGACCCAATTCCCAATTAGTAGCTTCTGTCCTTGGTGAAAATAATCCTGATATTTTTGTAGAAATAGAATATGACGATCCCATATTTGGTTCTCAAACGGTAACTGTAGAATTACCTCAGGGTATTGGTGACGCTAGTGGTAATTTATTGCCAACGGCATTTCTTCAAGGTGCGGTGGGATTGAGCTCTGGCTTGGAGCTTAAGGCACGCTTCATACCCTCAATTAAAACTAACGAGGTTAGTATAGGAATGTATGGTGGAGCTCTACAGGCGGAATTTACAGAATGGTTGCCTGCAGATAAGGTTTGGCCTATAGCTCTTTCAGGTTTAGTAGCCTACACACACTTAAATGGTTCTTATGATATAACCGATTCTTCTGGTATTGAAGGTGAAAATCAAGTGTTAGAAAATAGTACGAATACATGGCTATTTCAGTTGATAGCCTCAACGAAGTTACCAGTAATTAATTTTTATGGTGGAGTAGGATATCTTAGTGGTACTTCAGACTCAGATTTAAAAGGAAATTATCGAGTAACAGACGGAGTTATAGTTTCTGAAACCATTGTTGATCCATTTTCGGTATCTAGTAATGTTTCAGCATTAAGAGGGACAATCGGTACAAGGTTGAAGTTGGGATTTTTTAGACTTAATGCAGAATACCATATCTCAGAATTTGATGTATTCTCGTTGGGAATAAATTTTGGATTTAGATAAAAGAAATATTCTTGAATAAAAAGTGCAATGATCGATTGCACTTTTTTTATTGCATTCATTTTTTATTGTTTGGATAGCTAACAAAGTTGATTTAAACAGGTAGATTGGCCAGAAAACTCAATCGGTTTTCCGTTCAACTTAAGTTTAACTGACCGACTGAAAAATATCGCATTCGCTTTTTTGTTCAAACCACAATTCAAATTCCTATTTTCACGCACGCGAATGCCATTTATGGTATTCATACTGTCACGGCTATAACTCACACTAACTTAAAATCAATAAAATGAAATTAATCAATTCTAGATTTAGTTCTAAAATTGAAGTTAACGGTGACCCTTTGGCGAAAAGAACAACCGCTGCTGGTGTAACAGGCTATAATGCGGCTGGTAATTTGGCTAAATCTTATTATTTTAGGAAAGAAGATAACTTGTTTTGGTTAGAAACAAAGAAGGCGAAATGGAAACAACTAGGTGAATACGTATTTATGTACACTAAAATGCAATTAAAGTAAACCTAGGTTGTGCCTTCTCATTGTTAATACTATGATATATGTCATGGAAAATTATAGGTAAAGCCTTATTTTTGTAGTCAATTTTAAGTAAAACTAAAAACAAAAAATATGAAAGTAACTGTAGTTGGCGCTGGTGCTGTTGGAGCAAGCTGTGCTGAATATATCGCTATTAAAAACTTTGCTTCAGAAGTGGTCATTTTAGATATTAAAGAAGGCTATGCCGAAGGTAAAGCTATGGATTTAATGCAGTGTGCATCTTTAAATAGTTTCGACACTAAAATTGTAGGGAGCACAAATGACTATTCTAAAACAGCTGGGAGTGACATATGTGTCATTACCTCTGGTATTCCGCGTAAACCTGGTATGACCCGTGAAGAATTAATAGGTATCAATGCAGGTATTGTTAAAACAGTTTCATCAAGTTTGGTTGAGCATTCTCCAAATACAATAATCATAGTGGTTAGTAATCCAATGGATACTATGACCTATTTAGTGCACCAAACGACTGACTTACCAAAGCATAAAATTATTGGTATGGGTGGTGCTTTAGATTCTGCAAGATTCAAGTATAGATTGGCTGAAGCCATGGAAGCACCTATAAGTGATATTGATGGTATGGTAATTGGTGGCCATAGCGATAAGGGCATGGTACCATTAACGTCTCATGCTACAAGAAATAGTATTAAAGTATCTGAGTTTATCTCGGAGGAGCGTTTAAACCAAGTTAAGGAAGATACTAAAGTTGGTGGAGCAACTCTGACAAAATTATTGGGAACTTCGGCTTGGTATGCACCTGGAGCTGCAGTTTCTGCTTTAGTTCAAGCTATCGCCTGTGACCAGAAGAAAATGTTCCCATGTTCGGCCTTACTCGAAGGTGAATACGGATTAAGTAATCTTTGTATTGGTGTACCTGTTTTGTTAGGCAGAAACGGTATAGAGAAAATCATTGATGTTCCTTTAAACAATGCTGAAAAAGCACATTTAGCAGAAAGTGCTGAAGGCGTAAAGAAAACAAATGGTCTTTTAGAATTATAAATTCTTTAATAAATATATCAAAAACCTTACCTACTGTATTGTTGGTAAGGTTTTTGTATTTATCTTGTCAACATAAAAATTAAATAATGAAAAAAATACTCTTACTTAGTTGTGTTGTGGTCTTAAGTTTGGTTGCTACAGCTCAAGAAAAATTAACAGAAGGTGTAATTACAACCAAGCAGACCATTTCTTCAGATAATCCTCAAATGCAGGCGCAACTAGATGCCATGGGAGATATGATGTCTAAAACCTTTTTTAAAGGAAATAACTCACGTGTTGAAATGGATAATCCCATGACTGGTCCTATGACAGTGATTTCAAGTCAAGAAAAAATGAAAACCTTGACCTTGATGGATAACCCAATGATGGGCAAGAAGTTTGCTATGCAAGATGTAGAGGTAACACCAGAAACTCTAGAAAACGTCAAAGTAGAAGATGGTTCTGCCACCAAAACCATTTTAGGTTACAGCTGTAAAGAAAAAATAGTTACTGTGAACCAAGATGGTACAGAAGTTAAAATGTCCATGTTTGTGACAGACCAGATAGTACCAGTAATGACGCAACAGACGGCTAGTTTAGGTGATAAAATAAACGGTTATCCACTTTATATGGTTATTAATATGAGCCAACAAGGTATGGCAATGACCATTACCATGGAAGTTACAGATATTGATAAATCATCTGTTTCAGATGATAAATTTGATATGACTCCTCCAGAAGGGTATACAAAAATGGAAGGAATGTAATAAACTGAAACACTGTTTATGCAGTTTGCAATGACTAAAAAGAAAGTTTTAGCACTTATAATATTTGTTGGAGTAGGCCAACTTGTTGCTTTTCTTTACGGCCTATGGTTAGAGTTCCCAAATGGGCATATTATAATGTTAATTTCATCCTTGGTAGGCTTTATTTTTGGTTATAAAGAAGAACCTAGTAAACAATAAACTAGAATTACAAAATAACAGTAATATAAAGAGTAGCGTATTCGCTGCTCTTTTTTTATATTTGGCCGAAATGCGTTTAAAACTTCACATATCTGTTTTAATCTTATTGCTGGCTTTAGTAGCAGCATACGTTAATAGTACAAATCTGCCTAATCAGCAGATTGTAATTCAGCTCACTAATGGAGAAAATCCACTTAGCGAGACCGAGGAGCTTGCCATAGAAAGAATTAAATCTACTTTATTTTCTAATGGCGCGGAACAAATTTCAATAAACAGGCTTGAAAATGGTCATCTAAAAATAACCTACTTCAGTACTTCTGAAATCTATGAGATTGAGAAAGCTCTATCTAATGAAGTTGGTTTTGGTTTTCAAGTAGGAGGAGGGTTGCCAGATTCAGAAGTGCCAAATAATCACTTTGAGTCTGACTACCTTTTACAAGTTTCTGAATTACAGCCAGACCATAATTCTAACTGGGACTTTGAATCTACGGAGATAACCACCTCTCATTTCAAGACTGATAGGTTTACCAAAGTAAAACATAAGTTTTCAGGCAACTTCTTTTATTCTAAAAATACGTTCTGGCACACTTATAAAACCTGTGAAACAGCCTTAACGATTGAGAATTACAAACAATCTCCAAACTTTAACATACCAGAAGTTAGAGCAGGACCTTTCACTTAATCAGTTTCATAGATTTACAATTAAGTGATTTATGAATGCCACTACACGTATTCGCAATACAAACTCTTTAAAAAAAAATTAATTGTCGGATTTAACCGTAAAACCTATATTTGCGCGATTTAAATTAGACTATAAATAAAAAAACCATGCAAAATAAAGGATTAATAAAACTTTTTGCGTTTTTATTCGGTCTGGTGAGTATTTACCAATTATCGTTCACCTTTAAGGCCAATCAAATAGAAGATAATGCAAAGCAGGCTGCCATTAGCCTTGTGCCGGAAACTGAAGAAAATTATCAGGCAAAAAGAAATGAAGCCGAAATTAGGTATCTAGATTCCCTAAAAACTTCGAAAATAGAAGTAGATGGTAATTTTGAGCCAATTGAAGTCTATAACCTTGGCGTTACGCAATATACCTATTCAGACGTTCAAAACAATGCCATGAATTTAGGGTTAGACTTAAAAGGAGGTATTAATGTTATTTTACAAATATCTGTAAGAGACATTTTAAAAGGCTTGGCTAACAATAGTAAAGACCCTGTTTTCAATAAAGCTTTAGATGACGCTGAAGAGCTACAGAAAGATGCTCAAGAATCTTATTTACAGTCATTTTTTAGAGCCTGGGACGAGATTAAGGGAGATACAAAACTAGCTTCTCCAGATATATTTGCCAATCGTTCGTTGAGTGATGAAATTAAATTTGATATGTCTGATGCTGAGGTTAAGGACATCATTGAAATTAAAATTGACGAATCTATTGTCTCTGCTTTTGAGGTACTGAGAAAGCGTATTGATAAATTTGGGGTAACATCTCCAAACATTCAAAGACTTGGTAACTCTGGTCGTATCTTATTAGAATTACCTGGAGCTAAAGATATAGAACGTGTCAAGGATTTGGTGACTAAAACGGCACAGTTACAGTTTTGGGAAACTTTTAAAACACAAGAAGTTTTACCATATATCCTTCAAGTAAATCAGGCATTAGTAGAAGCCAATGCAGCTAAAGAAGAATTAGAAGAAGTAGCTGAGGGCGAAGTTGAGCAAGATTCTACCTCTAGTGTTATTGATGATTTAACGGGACAGATTGAATCTGATACTACAGATATAGAAAAAATAAATCCATTAGGCATCCAAAGTTATGGAAATGGAGGGTCTGTGGTTGCTGTTTTCTTGGCAAAGGACAAGGAGAAAGTCATGGCAGAATTAAATAATCCTAAGAACAGGTCATTGCTTCCTGCAGAAATGCGTTATACCAGATTTGTTTGGGGACTTCAACAAGAAGAATCCGAATATTCAGAACTGTATGCAATTAAAGGGAATAGAGATGGACAGCCTCAATTAAGTGGCGCTGTAATCACTGATGCTAGACAGGATTATGATCCATTGAGTAGACCAGCGGTAAGCATGCAGATGAATGCTAAAGGCGCAAAGATTTGGGAAGCGATGACAAAGCAAGCTTACGAAACTCAAGGATATATAGCCATTGTATTAGATGATATTGTGTATTCGGCACCAGGTGTTTCTAGTGGACCAATTGCAGGTGGTAATTCACAAATTTCAGGTACATTCTCACTTACCGAAGCTATTGATTTAGCTAACGTTTTAAGAGCTGGTAAATTACCAGCATCAGCTGAGATAGTTCAAGCTGAAGAAGTTGGACCTTCTCTGGGACAGGAAGCGATAGACAGCGGAATGAAATCGTTCCTTATTGCATTGGCTTTTGTGTTGCTTTGGATGATTTTCTATTACGGCAAGGCTGGTATTTTTGCGGATGTTGCATTATTATTAAACATACTTCTAATTTTTGGAGTGTTGGCAAGTTTAGGTGCCGTTTTAACATTACCAGGTATTGCAGGTATTGTATTAACCATAGGTATTTCGGTAGATGCAAACGTGCTTATTTTTGAACGGATAAGGGAAGAACTTGCTAAAGGCAAATCACAAAAAGAATCTATTAAAGATGGTTTTGCTAACGCACTATCATCTATTTTAGACGCAAACATTACTACAGGTTTAACTGCACTAATCTTATTTGTTTTTGGAACCGGACCAATTAAAGGTTTCGCAACAACCTTAATCATTGGTATTCTCACATCTTTATTTACGGCGATTTTCATTACAAGATTATTGATTGACTGGTGGGCAAATAGAGGAGGAAGCCTAGATTTTTCAACCTCAATGACCAAAGGTCTATTTAAGAATGTAAACATTAATTTCTTAAGAAAGCGAAAAATTGCTTATGTTATATCTGCGGTACTCTTACTAACAAGTATAGGTTCCCTTTTTACGGTCGGTTTAGATGAAGGTATCGACTTCGTTGGTGGTAGAACGTATTTGGTTAGATTTGATCAAGACGTAAGTGTTGAAGAGGTAAAAGGCGATTTAAACGATGTTTTTGGAAGTGCTGAGGTTAAAACCATTGGTGGTGCTAACCAACTGAAAATATCTACCAAGTATAAAGTAGAAGAAAATTCAACAGAGGCTGATGAAGAAGTACAGTCAAAACTATTTGATGCTTTAACGAAGTATTTACCAGATGGAATGACATATGAGCAATTCCTAGATGGATCGGGTGATGCAAAGGTTGGTAAGATGTTCTCTAGTAAAGTGAGTCCAACAATCGCTGATGACATCAAAAAGTCGTCGGTATGGGCTATATTAGGGTCATTGGTAGTGGTGTTCCTATATATTTTATTTAGGTTTAAAAGATGGCAATTCTCACTTGGAGCTGTTGCTGCCGTTTTCCATGATGTATTGATTGTATTAGGTATCTTTTCATTAACATGGCGATTTATGCCATTTAGTATGGAGATTGATCAAGCTTTTATTGCTGCGATTCTTACAGTAATTGGTTATTCCTTGAATGATACGGTAGTTGTATTTGATAGAATTAGAGAATTCTTAAATGAACATACCTCTTGGGAATTTGGTAAAACCATTAATGCTTCACTAAATAGTACATTAAGTAGAACATTAAACACCTCTGTAACAACATTGGTGGTGTTATTAGCTATGTTTATATTTGGTGCAGATTCGCTTAGAGGATTGCTGTTTGCATTGATTGTTGGTGTAATAGTGGGTACTTACTCATCTATGTTTATAGCCACACCATTAATGTATGATACCGCTAAAAAAGGTGATGCTGCAGAGTCTTTAAAGAAGAAAGTTAAAGAAGAGGACGAAGCCATAGCCTAAACGAATATAATAGTACATATAAAAAAGCCTCTCGATATCGAGAGGCTTTTTTAATTATTCAATTTCAAATAGCATTGTGTCTCCCTTTGCGAGTTGCCATGTGTCCGATAAGCCAGCATTGACTTCTAAAACATATTTGGCAGGTGCCTCAGAGGGTAAAGAGGCTTCATTAAAAGGTTGAGCATTCTTTTGGATACTTATAATTGTTTTTGTCTCATCCAAGTAGATAATATCTAAAGGAATTTTGGTGTTCTTCATGTAAAAACTACGATACGACACATCAGGAAAAATAAATAACATGCCGTGATTTGTTTTTAGTTCTGTGCGGTACATTAAACCCGTTTGGGTTTCATATTCGTTGTCTGCCACCTCGATGTCTAGCTTGGCAATAATGGAGTCGCTAGACGATTTGATTAAAGATAGTGTACCTTCTTTTTTAAAAGGAATAGTGACCTTAGTTGTTGGAGATGTAGTTTTCTTTTCCTTACAGTGACTAAATGATAAAGTTATAAGGGCCAATGCTATGCCTTTACGCAACAAGCGATTCATTAATATCTTTATTTGGTTTTAGGCTTATAGATAAACATAAAGTATAAACCTATGATTACAAACGGTATACTTAGCAGCTGACCCGTATTTAGTAGCCAATCAGCACGCTCAGGGTTTTGGGCTTCTTTAACAAATTCTACAAAGAATCTTATGGTCCAAAGTAATACTAAAAACAGTCCGAATAGAAACCCTTCTTGATTGGCTTTTTTGGTTTTCCAATAAAAATAGAACAGTGCCAAAAAAACAAAAATATAGCAAAAGGCTTCATAGAGTTGGGCCGGATGCCTCGGTTGGGTTTCACCAAGCTGCTTAAATACAACACCGAAATCACTATTGGTATATTCTCCAATTATTTCAGAATTGATGAAGTTTCCAATCCTTACAAAAACAGCTCCACAAGCAACAGGAATTACAACGCGATCCAAAATCCATAAAACGCTACGCTTTAGCACTTTTTTGTTATAGAGATACATAGAAATAATCATGCCAATAGCGGCACCATGGCTCGCTAATCCCTGAAAACCAGTAAATTCTATGCCACCTTTAAACTTAAAAGGTAGAAATATGCTGAAAAAATCTTCAGTAATAAGTTCAGCCTGGTAGAAAATAACATGTCCCAATCTGGCACCAAGCATAATACCAAGTACAGAATAGATAAATAACGAATCAAGAGATTCGTTTGTTTCATTTTCGTTCTTATAGATACGCTTCATAATATAGAAACCTAAAATAAAGGCAACTATCCACATCACGCTGTAAAAATGAAGCTTAAAAAAACCGATTTCAATAAATTTGGTAGGATCCCAGTCTATTTGTAACAATACCATATATGCTCAATTATGCTGTAAATATAGTATTTTGATAGGTATTGTTGTTGCCATTAACGTAATATTAAAGGTCTTTTGGTGGCACAGGATCAAAACTTTTTCCGCCCCAGGGAGACGGAGCGAATGAAGAAATGTACGGTGTACATTTTTAGCGAACGTGCGAGATGGCGCGTGGGCAAATTTTCAGTTGTCATCTTTTTTTGGCACAGGATCGAAACCTTTTCCGCCCCAGGGCGACGGAGCGAATGAAGAAATGTACGGTGTACATTTTTAGCGAACGTGCGA
>NZ_JAGEVF010000007.1 GCF_017581965.1 Winogradskyella pelagia | reverse complement strand
TGCCCACGAGCGACTACTGGTTCACACTGGCCTATGACGAGCCCCTGACCGGACAACGGAAGGAACTCAATGCCCATTTTACCTTGAAACGATAAGACATTATGAGATTAAGAAATTTTTGGTTGATAGCTTTATTTGTAACTTTTGTTGTGGATTTTATTGATGCGCAGGAAGGAGTTCCTATTTATTCTGATTATTTAACGGATAATTATTATTTAATTCATCCTTCTATGGCAGGTGTTGCAAATTGCGCTAAGGTAAGATTAACAGCACGACAACAGTGGTTTGGTGTTGATGATGCACCTAATTTACAGACATTAAGTATTAATAGTCGTTTAGGAGATTCTCCAGTTGCAATTGGTGGTATACTCTTTAGTGATGAGAATGGATTCCATTCAACCCAAGGAGGTTATGCGACGTTTGCTTATCATTTAATGTTTTCAAGGAATGAAATAGATTTAAACATGTTATCTTTTGGATTAAGTGCTGGATTTCTTCAATATAAATTGGATGAAACAAGTTTTTTAGCCCCTGGAGACTTTGATGCTTTGATTGCGGGAATAGAACAAAGTGCGACCAATTTTAATGTTGATTTTGGGTTTTCCTATCATTTCATTGATTTTTATGCGCATTTTACTGTTAAGAATATTTTGAATAATGAGGGTATTAACTTTAATGACCAAGGTTTTGAATTTGATAATTTAAGAACATATTTATTTTCTTCAGGCTATGTTTTTAGTAAGTATGGAAGTGATTGGAGTTATGAGCCATCAATAATGTATATGTACAGAGATGCTACGCAGGAGTCTTCAATTGATATCAATGGTAAAGTTTATAGAGAAATGGATTTTGGGAAAATTTGGGGAGGACTATCTTATAGAAGAAGTTTAGATGGCGCTGAATTTTTGGATGGGTCTGGAGTGAGCAGTCAAAAATTGCAATACATTACTCCATTTTTAGGGATAGACTACAATCAGTTTGTATTTGCTTATACATATTCTTACCAAGCTAATACTGTTAATTTTAATACAGGTGGTTTTCATCAAATTACTTTAGGATACAATTTCAATTGTAGAAGAGAGAAGTATGAGTGTAATTGTCCTGCCGTAAACTAATTTCGACGATAAAGCGGAATTTTTAGTTAGACCTTTTTCAAATTTATAATATTGGGCTTCTTTTTGTTTTTTATATCATTCATGGCTTAATAAAGTTGCATAGGGATTTTAATGAAAAGCTTCAGAGCACATCGTCGGATTTTATTTTGAAAGAATAGTCAAATAAGGAATTAATACTTTTTAGAGACTTTCTTTCATATAAAGTTATAATGAGTAAAGGCCACGGCTGAATGAGTTAGTTTAGGTTATATTTTAGTCTTCTGTTATAAATCGCTCTTTTTAACCTCACTTATTGGAAAAGGGTATTTTTTCAACTGAAATAAAGTATGTAGTTTAGTCTTATAGGATATCCATCGTATGCTCAAGAAAATTTTAATCATCTTACTGGTTTGCATCTCTGTATTTCAATTGAACTATGCTCAAAGTAGATCGTATAATAATTCTAAATTAGAAACTTATTTTAATATTAGAGGTTCTGTCTATGAAAAGTCATCTTATCAACCATATAAAAATGTAAGTGTTTTAGTGAACGGTGGCAGATACACTACAACTGATAATGATGGTTACTTTTCAATTAGAGCAAAAGTAGGTGATGAACTGATTGTAAGCCATGACGATTTTGAAACTATTTATCATACTATTACTAATAACGAGAGGATAACCATTGAGGTGGTAGATGAAAATGATAGTAGCAGTCCAAGGCTTAAAAGGCAAAAAACCGCTAAAAATTTTAATAAGCATATCGATTCTGCCGATGCTTATTTAAAAACTAATGCAGAGAAAAGCATCAAGTTTATTGGAGATGCCCTAGATGAAGAGGTGACCTCTGCTCAAAGTGCTGTTGCGCATGAGTTACTCGGTGATATTTATTTCTATTGGAAGCAATATGATTTAGCAATTACGGCGTTTAAAATAAGTATTCAAAACTCTAACAGGCCATCGGCTTTATTAAAACTGGCTAAAACCTATCTGTTGAATGGAAACCAAGACCTTTGTTTTGACTCCTATAATTCTATAGATGAAAAGGTCTTATCTAATTACCAGAGCGTATTACTTCACGAAGGTATAGGAGATGCGTACATAAGTAAAAGAGATTTTAGTGCTGCTATTTTATCTTACCAGAATGGTATAGAGATAGCTAACAAATATTCAATCACCCCTAAAGTAATTGACCTTAAATCCAAGATTGCAGAAGCCTACAGCAAACAAGGCGAAAATACAAAAGCAAAGACTTATTACGATAGCTCTTTAAGTTTAGCAAAAAAGGAAAATAAAAAGAGGGCTGTTGAAGAACAAATTAAAGTTGCGGAATTTAGCAGTGATATAAAAGATTATGAGGGTGAAATAGAATTGCGAAAGAAAGCGATAGAAGGATTGTTAGGCTTAGATTCATTGCTCTCCAATGAAAGTGCAAACACAGTTCAAAAACAGAATTATAAGATTGGTAATGCCTATTATTTAAAGAAGGATTTTGAAAATGCAATCCCTTATTTTGAGAAAAGTATTGAAGAATCTGATAAAAAAGGCGATTTAGTTGTAAAGAAAGATGCCATCAGAAAACTTTCAGAAGCGCTTATTAGTAAAGGCGATACCGATGAAGGTTTAGCTATGATTAATGAATATAAAAATGTAGTTGACGAATTATACGTGCTTAAAGAGCAAGAGATATCTCGAGCGGCAAGATTCAGCAGAAATATTGCCGAACAACAGAATAGAATTACATCTTTAGAAAGTGACAGGCGTTTGTCGTTGAGCAAATATCAGCTTACCCAAGAACGAAATAAGAGACAGCAACTGATTATATATTCCATGGCAGGTGGTTTAATTTTGTTCTTGGTCACAGGTTTTTTGATGTATAAATACATTAAGCAACAAAAATTGGCCAATAATCTTTTGGCTTTAAAATCCTTGAGAAGTCAAATGAACCCTCATTTTATTTTTAATGCTTTAAACTCCGTAAATAGTTTTATTGCTACTAATGATGAGCGAAGTGCTAATAAGTATCTCACAGATTTTTCTCATTTAATGCGTTCGGTTTTAGAGAATAGTGAAGAGGACTTTATTCCATTGAATAAAGAAATTGAGCTTATTGAAATGTATACGAAATTGGAACACTTTAGATTTCAGGATAAGTTTGATTTTGAATTCAAAGTAGACAAATCTATTGATATCGAGGCCTATACAATTCCACCGATGCTATTACAGCCATATATAGAAAATGCTGTTTGGCATGGTTTGCGTTATAAGGAAGAAAAGGGCTGGCTATTAGTTGAATTTAAAAATGAGAACGAAAATGAAATCTCAATAGTGATTACTGATGATGGCATTGGCCGGGAACAATCAAAAGCACTTAAAACTCAAAACCAGAAAAAGCAAAAGTCCAAAGGAATGGATAACATAAAAAAGCGGGTAGCCATCTTAAATGAAATGCATAAGGGAAAAGTTGATATTTCAGTTGAGGACTATAAAAAGGGACTAGAAAATACGGGCACTCGAGTAATAGTAACCCTTAAAAAGAGAAAAGTATGATACTAAATGCCATAATTGTAGAAGACGAAGCAAAAAGCAGAGAGATTTTATCGAATTATCTCAAAAAGTATTGTCCTAATGTTATGATAAAAGGCGAAGCTGCCAATATAGATGAAGCCTTACAACTGATAAGAAATAACGACTTGGATATCGTTTTTTTAGATGTCGAGATGCCTTTTGGAAATGCATTTGATTTGCTGGATAAAGTGGGACATGTAGATTTTGAAACCATATTTGTAACGGCTTACAATCATTATGCCATTGAGGCATTAAATGCGCATGCGTCCTATTACCTAATGAAACCTATTTCAATTGATGAATTAATTAAAGCGGTTGACTACGTTGGAGAATTAAGAGCAAAAGAGGAGGCCTTGCATAACCAAGTTCTAGTACCCAAAACCAAATCAGTTAGCGGAAAAATTACAATTCCTCAGCAAAACGGATTTGAAGTTATTGAGACGGATGATATTCTCTATTGCAAAGCTGATGATAATTATACAGAGATTTATCTTAATAATGGTAAAAGGAAATTGGTAAGCAAGACGTTAAAGTATATTGAAGAGCAACTTAAAGATGCTAATTTTGCCCGTGTACACAAAAGTTTTTTGGTAAATGTGAATGAGGTTGTGAGGTATGTCAAGGGAAAAGGAGGAAGTGTTGTTTTAAGAAACGGTAAGGAGATTATGGTTTCAGCTTCAAGAAAATCAGAATTATTATCATTTTTTAAGTAGATTATGGCTACAATATTATCAGTAAGAGGACACTATCCCATTATCCCAGAAGATTGTTTTATCGCAGATAATGCTACAGTAGTTGGCGAGGTTACAATGGGTAACCAATGCAGCATTTGGTTTAATGCCGTAATTAGGGGTGATGTTCATTTTATAAAAATGGGAAACAAGGTTAATGTACAAGATGGTGCCATTATCCATGGGACGTTTCAAAAATCACCGACAACTATTGGAAATAATGTATCCATAGCCCATAATGCTATCGTTCATGGCTGCACTATTCACGACAACGTCCTTATTGGTATGGGAAGTATAGTTATGGATGGCTGTGTTGTAGAAAGTAACAGTATTGTTGCTGCAGGCGCTGTTGTATCCCAAAACACCATAATTGAATCTGGGAGTGTCTATGCAGGCGTGCCAGCAAAAAAGATAAAGGATATTAGTCCAGATTTAGTGTCTGGAGAAATTGACAGGATTGCCAACAATTACGTTAAGTATTCTGGGTGGTTTAAATAAGACCTTTTAATTTGGCAATAAGTTCTTCAACGGTCCTAATCGAATTGAGATCGCTATGCGATAAAAGCGTTGTTAATTGCTCAGATTCTTTTTTTATCACAACGGGATAAGTCAATGCTGAATGCAGGTATTGTTTTTCAAACTCGTCCTTGTGTAAAAATTTAAATTTAGCAGAGGTTGTTTTTCTGAATTTTAGCCAGGTTTTATTTTCTTTGAATACGTTATAGGTAAGAGCGCATAGACTGCAAGGATAGGTTTTTGGACTTATCAATTTGTGGCTTACATCAAAGAGAATATTAAGTAAACCAGAGTTGGCATTATAAACAAAAATAATTGTCACAATTAAATAGTAGTAATTATAAAGTTTCCTTTCTAAAAGTCCAAGTAAGAACTATTAAAGTTTTTATCGCTAAAAGTCTTTAAAACTTCAATATTACCATTTGTGAACATTTCAACACTTGGTTGCGAACCAGAAAGATTTAATAATAAAAGTTGTTGTAAAACAGTTCGGGTTTGCTTGGCAACGGCGCGGCCAGAATCAATAATTTTCACTTCTTTCGGAAGTAACTCCTGTAATTGAGGGATTAAATATGGGTAATGTGTGCAGCCTAAAACTAAATAATCTATATGTTCTTCTATCATTGGTTCTAGGTATAATTTTAGTAAGTCTGTCATCTCACTAGAATTGAGCTTACCTGATTCGATTAAGGGAACAATACCATTACCAACCTGTTCTATAACCTTAATTCCCTTGGCAAACAACGCAGAGGTATTGTGAAATAAGCTACTGCTTAAAGTACCTTTTGTAGCTAAAACCCCAATTGTTTTAGATTTAGTATTTAATGCGGCAGGTTTAATAGCTGGTTCGATCCCTATAAATGGTATTTTGTAGCTCTTCCTTAAATATGCAATTGAATTTGTTGTAGCAGTGTTACAAGCAACGACAATGATTTTAGCCTGTTTACTCAGTAAAACTTCTGTGTTCTTTATGCTTAATCTAAGTATTTCAGATTTAGATTTATTGCCATATGGAGCATTTTTACTATCTGATAGATAGACGCAATTTTCATTGGGTAGCAACGCGTTGATTTCTTTCAGAATTGAAGTTCCTCCAATACCAGAATCAAATATACCAATTGGGTCTTTGCTCATATATCTACAAAAATAAAAAGTCGCTCATTAACATAAGCGACTTTTTTTAGTTATAACTATGTGATTTGAACTAAATTTTTAAATATGCTTTAACATCGACCATAAGGTCTTTTCCTTCTGCCATGATGAGCATTGCAGAATCTAGAACGTATTGAAAGCCTTGCTCTTTAGCAACCGCTTTAATTGCATTGTCGGCCTTTTCAACAATTGGCTTTAAAAGATTAAATTCCTTTTCTTGCAAATCCTTTTGAGCTTGTTGCTGATACTGTCCTAAACTTTGCTTCATACCCTCAACTTCTTGCATACGTTTGGTATTCTCTTCATTGGTTTGTCCAGCTGCTTCGGCATCATACTGCTTCAATTTGGTCTCTAATTCCTTAATTGAAGTTTGTATAGTTGTTTCATAAGTTTTACCGAGTTTTTCAATTTCAGCCTGGGCTGTTTTGTACTCTGGCATGGCTTTAACGAGCTCTTGCTTGTTTATATGAGCAATTTTACTCTGGCCAGTCATAAAACTTGTCGCTCCGATAAAAAGTGCCGTTGCAATCGCTAAAATTCTAAATTGTTTCATTTGTTTTAAGTTGTATTACGTGTTATAATTATTAATCATTTCCATTTTTCTTCTTAGCCTTGGCTATAGAATCTCTCTTTTTTAGTTGTTTTTCGCGTTCTTCACGCGCTTTTTTTCGTTCTTCAATTATTTTTTGTTTGCGTTCCTCTAATTCTTTTTGTCTAGCTTCTCTGTCTCTAATTTTTTGTTGTCTTTTTTCTTCTAGAATTTCAGCTGAAGTCTTAGATTTTTTAGCTGAGCTAGAGTCTTTTTTTACTTCTTTCTTAGCCTTAGTACTGTCTATTTCTGTCTTAGAATCCTTTTTAGGGTCTATTTCTTCCTTAGCTTCTGTTTTTTCTTTAGTTTCTGCTGATGCTGCAGTTACTGCAGCTGCTTCAGTTTTTTTCGTTGCCTCTTCAACAGTGTCTGTTGCAACATCTCCGTTTCGCTTTTGGTTTCTAGCATCAATTGTAGCTTGTCTCCTTTCCTCTGCCTCCCTACGTTTAGCCTCTCTTAATTCTTCTTGCTGTTTACGTCTTTCTTCTAAGGCTTTTTCTCGCTCAGCTCTTTTTTGGGCTAAATCAGCTTCGCGCTGGGCTTTACGATCTTCTAACGCTTGCTGTCTATCGTCTTTTTCTTGGCTTACGAAAGGAACAACTTCTTCTTCCTCTAAGGCCTTGCGCTCTTCTTTAGAATTAACTTGCTTACGTCTTGATGACCTTGTGATAGTTCTTAAAACCTGTTCGCTAATATCATAGCGCTCGGCAGAATATAACATTACAACATCGGCAGATTTATCAAAAATGAAATCAAATTTCTTAGATGTTGCGATTTCTTGTACTGCAGCAAATATCTGATCCTGTATAGGTTCTATAAGCTGTCGTTTCTGTATCATTAAATCTCCATTAGGTCCAAAGCGCTTCTGTTGAATGTCGATTATTTCGGCTTCTTCAAAGCTAATTTCCTCAAAACGTTCATCGTAAAGCTCCTTGGTTAAAAGAACACTCTCGTTGTTTAATTCTTTTTTCTTTTGTTCTATTTCCGAAAGGCGCTTTTCTATTTCGGTTTTCCACTGCACAGCCTTCTTATCTAACTGGGAAGAAGCTTCTTGATATTCTGGAACATTTTGAAGAATATACTCTGTATCTATATATCCTATCCTAACACCTCTTTGAGCGTGAAGGTTAAAGTTCACTAGACTTATAATTACTATTAAAAAAAGAACTTTTAACTTCATCATTTATTAATTAGTTTTTCTCAACACCTCAATAATTTGGTAGGCGTCAATTTTAAGCATATTTGTTTTTCAAATAAACGAAATATATTCCTAAAAATTTTAACGCCATGATGAAATCGTTATTTAGCTATTAGAAAATATCGTGCCAAACTTAAAATTGTTGTCCAATAATAAAGTGTGTTTCCCACCCGTTAGCGCCGACAGTTCCTGGCACTGGGTCGAATCCATGGCCAAAATCTATACCTAATAATCCAAAGGCTGGCATGAAAATTCTAACCCCCAAACCTGCAGATCGATTAAGGTTAAATGGGTCAAACTCTCTAAAACTATTTACTGAAGCTCCAGCTTCAACAAAAGTTAAGGCATAAATTTTTGCTTGTGCTCCCAAGGTTATAGGATATCTCAGTTCTAATGAAAACTTATTATAGATAGATCCACCGTCTTGCGTTGATAATGATTGGTTAGGATAACCTCTTAACTGAATTATTTCTCTACCGTCTAATGCGAAATTACCTAGTCCATCACCACCAAGGAAGAATCTTTCAAAGGGAATAATCCCTCTGTCATTATTGTATGCGCCAAGGAATCCAAATTCTGCACTAGGCCGCAATACTAGATTTTTGGCCAATTCTGTATACCAATCTACTTTAAATTTTACTTTGTAAAATTCTAACCAATTAAAACGCTCTTGGTCTATTTCACCAATTCTTTGAAAATCGTCTGGGTCACTTGGGTCTAGTGAAGCCCGTTCTTCTTTTAGGGCAGCATAGTCTACACCATTAACCAATGAATAGGGGAAACTAAATTTAAGAGAGGCGGATATATTAGATCCTCCAGTTGGGTATATTGGATCCGTGTAAAGGTTATTTCTGCTTAATCCGATGGTATAAGACAGGTTGTTTGAACTACCATTACCAAACGTAAATAAGCCGGTGTTGTAATTCTGCAGATCGTAATGTTGATAACTAATAGCTTGTGACAGTAAGAAATAATCATCTGGTTTTGTCAATCTTGTAGAACTACCAACTGTTAAACCTATAATATTAAACTGTCTGCTTCTATCCGCCCTACGCGATTGTGGATCAAATAAGAACTGTCTTGAATAGGATAATGAAGTGGATAACTGAAATGGTTTTTTCCCTCCAAGCCAAGGCTCACTAAAGGAAAAACTATAGGTTTGGAAAAATTGACTAGCCTGTAATCTTAGAGCTAAACTCTGTCCATCACCTCTAGGAACAGGTTTATAGGCATCTTTTTTAAATATATCTTTAATTGCAAAATTATTAAAAGAGAGACCCAATGTACCGATGAAACCACCGCCACCATATCCACCTTGAAGCTGGATTTGACTAGAGCCTTGTTCTACAACTTTATAATCTATATCTAATGTCCCGTCAACAGGATTTGGATTTTTAATATCTGGTGTTAATTGTTGAGCATCGAAAAAGCCAAGTTGTCCCAATTCTCTAATCGTACGGATGATATCTGCCTTTCTATAAAGTTCACCGGGTCTTGTTCTTATTTCCCTGTAAATAACATGGTCGTTTGTTACATCATTACCAGAGACAGTAACATTATTAAAATAGGCTGGTTTTCCTTCTGATATACGTATTTCCATATCAATGACATTCCCTTCAGCACTAACTTCAACAGGGTTAATGGTTGAAAACATATACCCGTAGTTTTGGTAGGCATTGGTAAGGTCATTGGCATCTGGATTTTCTGAATTAGCAATACGTTCTCTTAGCTCAACACCGTTATAGGTATCACCTTCATTAATACCAAGTAAAGCACCTAATACCTTGTCTGAATATACCGTGTTACCAACAAAAGAAATCTTCCCGAAAGTATATTGTTCACCTTCTTCGAGCTTTAAGTTTAGACTAATAGTCTTATCGTTGTGGTAAATAATGGAATCAGAAATTACCCTTGCGTCCCTGTATCCGTTTTCTTTGTACTTGTCTATTAAACTGACTAAATCTTCTTTGTAGTCTTCTTCAACGTATTTAGAGCGTTTGAAAATCCTAATAAAATTCTTTTGCTTCGTGTTTTTCATGGCTTTACGAAGCTGCTTGTCTTTTAATTTATTATTCCCTTCAAAGTTTATTTTTCTAATTTTAACTTTTTGACCTTTATCAATTTTAACAAACATATCAACGCGTTCCTTCTCTACAGAATCGATAACTTCAGACGTTACTATGTTTACTTTAGTGTTTAAAAAGCCTTTTTTCTGATATTTATTTTTTAAGAAATTCTTAGTGTTTGAAATAAGGTTTTCTGTAACTTTTTGTCCTGAAATAAGTTTATTTTCCTCAATGATTTCTTCTTTCTTTCCTTCTCTTACGCCAGAAATTGTTAACTCTCTTAATTCAGGTAAATCAATTAAACGTATTTCTAAGGTTGCTTTATTGCCTTCAATTTCGGTGAAATAAATATCTATACTACTAAAGAGATTAGATTTCCAAAGGGTTTTAACGGCATTTGCTATTTCTTCACCTCCGATTTGAACTTCGGTATTTTTGCGCAATTTAGAATATGCAATTATGGTCTGAGGGCTAAAATTAGTATTTCCGGTAACCTTGATTTCTTTAATAAAATAGGTTTTGCCGCCTTCTACTTGTGCACTTGCAGAAAAAGAGAGAAGCCCTATTAATACGGTAAAGAAAAGCTGAGTAATAAATTTCAAAAGATTGTGCTTAGATAAGTTGTTCGCTCGTTTTTCCAAATCGTCGTTCTCTATTTTGATAATCTAAGAGAGCTTTGTATAGATTTTCTTTTTTAAAATCTGGCCATAGAATATCAGTAAAATATAATTCTGCGTACGCAATCTGCCATAATAGAAAATTGCTGATTCTTTGTTCACCGCTTGTTCTAATTAACAGGTCAACATCAGGTAAATCTTGCGTGTAAAGATGCTTATTTATAATGGATTCGTCAATACTTTCAGTTGAAATTATATTATTTTTAACTTTAAGCGACAATTCCTTTATAACCTTAACAATTTCTTCCCTTGAGCCATAGCTTAAAGCAAGTGTTAATGTCATGTTTGTATTGTTTTTTGTTTTTTCAATAACATCTAATAATTCTTCGTAAGCTTTTTTTGGCAAATCATTGAGACAGCCAATGGCGCTGAGTTTAATATTATTGTCTTGTAGGGTTTTTATTTCCTTTTTAAGGGACCGCACTAAAAGTTTCATTAAGGTTTGAACTTCTAACTTAGGTCGCTTCCAATTTTCGGTAGAGAAAGCATATAGGGTTAGATTTTTAATGCCTAGTTCTGCACTTGCCTCAACAGTTTCTCTCACTGATTTAGTGCCGTTTTCGTGACCAATAACTCGCATTAAACCCTTTTGCTTTGCCCAACGGCCATTGCCATCCATTATTATTGCAATATGGTTTGGTAGTTTATCTTTTAGTATTTGATTTTTTAAACTCATCTTAAAAACCGCAGTAGCAAGGTCTCCGGCCAAATGTATAGGTTAGTGTTAATCCAGAGAACACATACCAATCATTGCTATTGGTATTACCAAAACTAAATGGCTCCCTAAACTCTGCATCAGGTACACTGCCATCTAACTCATCCGTAAATGTATATCGCGCTCCGATTTCAGCAGCTAAAACTAGGTGATTAGAAATATTGGTTTTATAGCCTAAAACAATTGGAATGCCATAGGCCCAACTGTTAGTGTTTTCAGACGTATAATCACCATTTTGATTAAAAAAGTAATTATCGTGATTGGTAACGCTTATTCCAGAATATAAATATGGCGTACCTTTTAATCCGCTTGTATGTAAATCAAAATCAAAAAAGGTAAACTCCATTCCCGCAGATAATTCAATAATACTTAAATTAAAATCATATCCGCGCTGAATACGTCTAGGGTCATCAGACTTACTATCATTTCCTTCTAAATCCGAAAAAATAATAGAGGCCCTAAATGCATGTCTTGGACTACGGTTCCACTTAAATAGAGCTCCTAAGGCCAATTGGTTTGGTGAGATATAATTTGTAGCACCGACATCGCCAATAAAGTTGCTTCCTCCGGCAAAAATACCGACTTCATAAATTTGAGAAACAACAGGTTGGCTCATGAAAATGCTTATTACAATAATTACAATTAATCTCATACGATTTTCAAAGTTTGCAAATATAACAATTCTTACTAGCCAATAGTAATTTGGCATAAAATGTCTAAGAGATTAACAGTTTTTGCCATTAATTATTGTTTAATTTCTGCGATCTTCTCCCCAAAGCAACTTTTTTCTTAAGGTGTCTAGGAAAGTTTCGTTAGGAAGCTCAATCATTTTTATAGTGAAGTTTGCTTTTTTTATGTGAACAACCGTGCTGTTTGGTAGAGTTACAATTCTGGAGTCCAATGACATAAGGAATTGATCCTCTCTACCATCAATTTTGAAAGAAATTGCAGTATTATCCGGAATAACTAATGGTCTTGCACTGAGATTGTGCGGCGCTATTGGGGTAAGCACAAAATTTTTCGCATCTGGAGCGATTACTGGTCCACCACAACTTAGCGAGTAGCCTGTAGACCCTGTTGGTGTTGATAAAATTAGGCCATCTGCCCAATATGAAGTGAGGTACTCAGAGTTAAGGTGTGTTTCTACGGTAATCATAGAAGTGGTATTCTTACGGCTCACAGCAACTTCGTTAAAGGCAAAATTAATATCTTCGATTTCCTTATTGGTAGGAGTAGTTCTTACGCTTAGAAGTGTTCTTTCAGATAATTTGTAATTACCTTTAAAAATTAGTGGCAGAACTGTGGGGATTTCTTCTGTTTGTACTGTAGCTAAAAAGCCTAATCTACCTGTATTAATACCAATTATAGGTATTCCGTAATCTCTTACATAGGTAATAGCTCGTAAGATTGTGCCATCGCCACCAATACTTATCAATAAATCAAAACTTTCATCAAGAGAGCTAAAACTTTTAAAGTTCTTATTTTTAGGTTGGGACATATTTTGAAGCTTTAAAAACTCAGCTTCAACGTAAATTTCAGAGTTATAATTTGAAAGTTCACTAGCCAATGCATCAAAAGCTGTTGCGGAAGTTTCTTTTGCATAGGTTTGACCATATATAGCTATTTTCATCACTAGATATTTAAGTATTTATCTAAATACTTGGAGCGCTCCTTTAAACTTTCTAAATAAGAGTCCTCCTCATGTCCTGATACAATGGTATAACTGTATCTTCTAAATGTTTGTATAACATCGTTAAGGCTTGTATTGCCTATTTTAATAGTAATGCTTGCAAGGTCTCCATCCATTTTAGAGATAAATGCTCCTAAAAGTTTAGCATCGTTAGATTCTACAATTTGAGAGATTTCGCTAAACGAATAATCATTGATGCCTTTCTCAACGATAAGAATTCCACCAGGTTCGGAGAAAAATGGTGTTTCGTTGAATAAATGCATAATATCATTTAGTTCATAATAGCCTAAATAAATATTCTCTTTATTGAGCACAGGCATAATATTGCTGTCGTTTTGGGCAAAAGCCTCAAGGACATCAAGCCAATTTGTGGTATCCCTAACATAAAAACCTTCTATCGCATATTTGCAGTCTTTGATGGCTAAAGCAGATTCAAAACAATGAGCGTCAGTTTCGGATATGCACCCTAAGTACAAACTCTCATTTTGTATTGGAATATGAGAATAGGTCAATTGGTTAAAAGCCAATTGTAAATCACTGATTTTATCTTCTAAGCGAAGCGGTTTGATATCGTTTATAATAAATTCTTGAAGCTGCATAAATATGGCAATATTTCGAAGTGCAAATTAATCAAAATTAACCACAATATGAGTTAAGCACTTTGTATTTTTGCAGTGAAAAAAGGGATAATAGATGACTAAGTTAAGTGTTAACATCAATAAAATAGCAACACTAAGAAATAGCCGAGGAGGAGATGTTCCAAACGTTGTTCAATTTGCAAAAGATGTTCAGAGATACGGTGCTGAAGGCGTCACCGTGCATCCAAGACCAGATGAAAGGCATATTCGTTATCAAGATGTTTACGATTTAAAACCAGAAATTTATACGGAGTTTAACATAGAAGGCAATCCCATGCCTAAATTTATCGATATGGTTTTAGAAGTTAAGCCAACTCAGGTAACCTTAGTACCGGACGGAGAAGATGCCATTACTTCAAATGCCGGATGGGACACCGTTAAAAATAAAACATTTTTGACTGAAGTTATTTCAGAATTCAAATCCAATGGCATTAGAACCTCTATTTTTGTAGATCCTTATTTAAATATGGTGGAAGGCGCAAAGGCCACCGGAACCGATAGAATTGAACTCTACACAGAGACCTATGCACAACAATATAAATTGGGTAATAAAAAGGCTATTGAACCATACATGGAATGTGCAGGGTTAGCCAATTCACTCCAACTTGGAATCAACGCAGGCCATGATTTATCATTAGAAAATATCAAATTTTTCAAAGAAAACATAACAGGATTGCTCGAAGTTTCCATAGGCCACGCCCTTATTACCGAAAGCCTTTACTTTGGTATTGAAAATGTGGTTCAAATGTATTTACACCGATTACAATGATTTTACATTCCAACACATTTGGTAACGGACGGCCGTTCTTGATTTTACACGGATTTCTGGGTATGGGTGATAATTGGAAAACGCTTGCCAAAAGATTTTCTGAAATCAATTTTGAAATGCATTTAGTCGATCAAAGAAATCATGGAAGAAGTTCTCATTCTGCAGACTTTAATTACGAGATTCTTGCAGAAGATATAAAGGAGTATTGTGAACATCATGGCCTAAAGGACATCATTTTGCTAGGGCACAGTATGGGCGGAAAAACAGCTATGTTTTTTGCTTCTCAATATCCTGAAATGGTTTCTAAATTAATTGTTGCAGATATTTCACCGCGCTATTATCCAGTGCACCACGAAGCCATATTAGAGGGTCTTTCACATTTAGATTTTTCGCTCATAAAATCTCGTGGTGAAGCCGATGAGGCATTGAGTAAGTTTGTGGATAATGACGGTGTCCGTATGTTTTTGCTTAAAAACTTATATTGGATAGAAAAGGGCCAGCTTGGTTTGCGCATCAATTTAGAAGCATTGACTGAACATGTCTCGGAGGTAGGTGAAAGTTTGCCTAAACATGCTGTGTTTAAAGGTGATACCTTATTTCTTAGAGGTGATACATCTGAATATATTGACACTTCTGATGAACTAGTTATAAAGCAACATTTCCCAAATTCTAATTTAGTGACTATTGCAAATGCAGGGCATTGGTTGCATGCCGAAAATCCAGAGGCTTTTTTTAAGGCTGTTTTAGAGTTTTTATGATGTAATCCTTAATTTTAAAGTTCAAAACGCATTCTATGGCCTTCCCTCGAATCTTATTACTAATACTGTGTGTTCAGTTTTCTTTCGCTCAACAATTAGTGCCCTTTGAAGATTATTATGAAACGGGAGAGCTTAAAACGGAAGGATTTAAGTTAGAAAATAAAAATCATGGGGATTGGAAATCCTACTACAAAAATGGTCAGCTTCAGCGCCAGAGTTCATATACAAAGGGACAAAGGAATCCTGAATATGTAGTTTATTATGAAAATGGGCAAATAAGCGAGAAAACAGAAAAATCAAAGGGAGTTTATATCAATACCGCATATTATAAAACGGGAGAATTATTTTATGAACGCCAATATAAAACTGGCTTTTGCAAGGGCTTTTATAAAACCGGAGCCGTTAAAACTGAGGCCTATTATGAAAATTTTGAGATAGTAGGGCTCTGGAAAAGCTTCGATGAAGACGGGAATTTAATCTGGGAAGTCACTTACAAAGATGGCTATAGAGAAGGACTGTATAAGAGCTATAACAAATCTGGAGTACTAAAATTAGAAGGATATAATGTTAAGGATAAAAAGCAAGGTGTCGAAAAACGCTATAGTACTGAAGGTATATTAGAATGGAAAGGAAGTTATAAAGACAATAAGCTCAGTAAATCTTGGACTAAATACGATGTAGAGGGTATTAAAATAGATAAAGTAAAATTTAATAACGGAATTGCATTAAATGCAGAAGTCGCTAATATTATTCGCCCAACTACAGTGCCTTCTGGTCTCTTTAATCGCGTACCTATTTATCCTGGTTGTGAGGGTAATTTAACTAATATTACCAAAAGAAATTGCATGAGTCAAAAGGTTGCTACTCATTTTAATAAAAACTTTAATATAGAGGTAGCAGTTAACCAAGGATTGTCAGGTTTACATAGAATTATTATTACTTTTAAGGTAGATAAAGAAGGAAAGGTCAACTTTACTAGTGCTAAAACACCACATGTCTCTTTGCAAGAAGAGTGTAAGCGGATTATAGGATTATTGCCAAAAATGACTCCTGGAATCAAACGAGATGAACCTGTTGAAGTACCTTATTCTTTTCCAGTAGCGTTTCAAATTAGAAATTAAAAAATAGCAATACAATGAATTTAATTCTCAGACTGTTAATCAATGCTTTTGCAGTATTAATCTTATCCCATTTTTTATCTGGTATCTCAGTAGACGGCTATTTAGGAGCAATCATTGTTGCTGTTGTACTGGCAATACTCAATGTGTTGGTCAAGCCGTTATTAATACTTTTTACCTTACCTGCAACAATCCTTACATTGGGTCTTTTTTTATTTGTAATCAATGCTTTGATTGTTCTTTTAGCAGATAAATTGGTAGATGGTTTTGGAGTGGAGAATTTTTGGTGGGCCTTGCTGTTTAGTATTTTACTATCTATACTTCAATCCTTTTTACAGGCCCTGTTTAAAGAGGAGAAAAACTAGTTCATTTTCAAGAGCTTAAAATATTGTTGGGTTGTAAAATTTATCGTAAATTTGCAGCCCAATTTTAGTTACAATAAAGATGAATATTACAAGAGAGAACAGCGATGCGTTAAATGCGGTGGTCAAAGTAGAAATTACTAAGGATGATTACAGCGACAAGGTAGAAAAAGTCCTATCTGATTATCGTAAATCTGCCAACATTCCTGGGTTTAGAAAAGGACATGTGCCAATGAGCTTAGTAAAAAAGCAATATGGTAAAGCAGTGCTTGTTGATGAGGTTAATAAATTATTGCAAGATGCTATAGGCAAATATCTAGTTGAAGAAAAACTAGATGTGCTAGGTAATCCACTTCCAAAGCCACAAGACGATTTAGATTGGGGTGCGGATGCATTTGCCTTTGAGTTTGAATTAGGATTGGCGCCAGAATTCGATGTTAAGTTAAAAGGCAAAAAAGCCATAACACATTATAACATCATTGCTGATGATAAAATGATTAATGACCAAGTTAAACATCTGCAAAAGCAATATGGTAAACTTATACCTCAAGAAGCTATTGACGAAGATTCTGAGATTACAGGTAAATTTTCAAATGAAGAAGAGGGTGTTGAAAATGTAGCAACCCTTTCTTTAGATAAAATAAAGGGAAAAGCTAATACTAAAAAATTAGTAGGAGCTAAGGTCGGTGATATTATAACCTTGAAAACAAAAGGCTTATTTGATAATGATCATGACTTAATGACTTATCTGAAAGTAGCCCATGACGACGCCCATGGCTTAGATATTGAAGTAAACTTCGAAGTTTCTGAAATTAATAAACGCGAGTTGGCTGACTTAGACCAAGAATTATTTGATAAGTTGTTTGGTAAAGATGTCATCACATCAGCTACAGAATTAAAAGAGCGCATTAAAGCGGACTCAGAGAAACAATTTGCGCAGCAGGGTGACCAAAAACTCTTAAATGATGTTACGGAATATTTAATTGATAGTACTAAGTTCGATTTGCCAGCAGAATTCCTCCAAAAGTGGATGCAGACCTCAGGAGAAGAACCTATGGACGAGGAGCAGGCTAAAAGCGAATATGAAAAATCAGAAAAGGGTATTCGTTATCAACTTATAGAAGGCAAAATAATTCAAGAAAACAACCTCCAAGTACAGTTTGAAGATTTAAAAGCGTATGCTATGGAGATGATAAAAGGGCAGATGGCACAGTTTGGTCAAATGAACCCTACAGAAAAAGAATTAGAGGACATCGCAGCGCGAATCTTGTCTAATCAAGACGAGGTAAAACGCCTTTCAGAACAATTAATGAGTCAAAAACTATTAAACTTCTACAAGACCGAGGTTAATCTCAAAACAAAAGAGATTACTTATGATGATTTTGTGAAGGAGTTTTACAGTTAATTAGTCTGTAAAAATATTAGTATCTTTAAGGCGTAAAACGGAAAGGTTTTACGCTTTTTTTTGATAGGCACTTTGAGTCGCAATTTTTGAGTTATCCTAGCTGTTTGTATCAATAAAAAGTAAAAAAAGGAAAATTTAATTACATTAATTAAAAGCATAAAAACTATATGAACTACGGTAAAGAGTTTGAAAAATTCGCCACAAAAGATCAAGGTGTTAATAGCCTTTATTTTGATAAGGTTTTAACAAGTATGTATCCTACTAATCTTACACCAAATATTATTGAAGAACGGCAAATGAACGCTGTTGCTATGGATGTATTTTCTAGATTAATGATGGATCGTATTATCTTTTTGGGGACAGGAGTAAATGATCAAGTTGCCAATATCATTCAGGCACAGTTGTTATTCCTTCAAAGTGTTGATGCTTCAAAGGATATTCAAATCTATATTAATTCTCCAGGAGGTAGCGTTTATGCTGGTTTAGGAATTTATGATACCATGCAGTTTGTTAAACCAGATGTTGCTACTATTTGTACAGGTATTGCTGCTTCAATGGCAGCAGTGCTGTTATGCGCAGGTGAAAAGGGAAAACGATCTGCTCTTAAACACTCAAGAGTAATGATTCATCAACCAATGAGTGGAACGCAAGGTCAGGTCTCCGATATGGAAATCGCTGTAAGAGAAACCATTAAAGTAAAAGAAGAATTATATACCATTATATCAAACCACTCAGGTAAACCTTATGAAGAAGTAGAAAAAGACTCCGATAGGGACTATTGGATGAAATCTAGCGAGGCCTTAGATTATGGTATGATTGATGAAGTTTTAGAACGCAAGTAATCTCTATTGATTGCGACTAAAACCGACAATTAAGAATTAATATTATGGCAAAGGAAGAATTAGAATGCTCATTTTGTGGTAGGAAAAAGCCAGAGACCAATCTGCTTATTGCAGGTTTAGATGCCCATATTTGCGATAGATGTATCGAGCAGGCTCATGGGATTGTTGTAGAAGAATCTAAACAAGTTGGAGGAAGTGAGCTCAGTGCAGAATTAATGTTGAGAAAGCCTAAAGAGATTAAAGCTTTTTTAGATGAGTACATAATTGGTCAAGAATACACAAAACGCGTCATGTCTGTAGCAGTTTATAATCATTATAAGCGTTTGCTGCAGCCACCTACGGATGATGATATTGAAATCCAGAAAAGTAATATCATTATGGTTGGGCAAACCGGTACAGGTAAAACTTTAATGGCCAAAACCATAGCTAAAATGCTAAACGTTCCGCTTGCTATTGTAGATGCAACGGTGTTAACCGAAGCGGGCTATGTTGGAGAGGACGTAGAAAGCATTTTAACACGTTTACTACAGTCAGCAGATTATAATCTTGAGAAAGCCCAGCGTGGTATTGTTTTTATAGATGAAATCGATAAGATTGCTAGGAAAAGTGACAATCCTTCGATTACACGTGATGTATCTGGTGAAGGCGTGCAACAAGCCTTGCTAAAACTCCTAGAGGGGACCATTGTTAATGTTCCACCAAAAGGTGGCCGTAAACACCCAGACCAAAAATTTATTGAGGTCAATACGGAGCATATTCTTTTTATAGCCGGAGGTGCTTTTGATGGCATAGAGCGTGTAATAACCAAACGTCTTAATATGCAGGCCATTGGCTACAGTTCTGTAAAGAGTGATATTGTAGATAATGACAATATTTTGCAGTACATCATTCCCAAAGATTTAAAGGATTTTGGATTGATACCAGAAATCATAGGACGTTTGCCTGTGCTTACTCACATGGATCCGTTAGATGCTCATACCTTAAGGGCTATATTGACTGAGCCAAAGAATGCCATTATTAAGCAATACAAAAAGTTGTTTGGAATGGACGAGGTAGAATTTACCATTACAGAAGGGGCTTTAGATTATATTGTAGGTAAAGCAATTGAATACAAGTTAGGTGCTAGGGGATTGCGATCCTTGTGCGAAGAGATTTTAACCGAAGCTATGTTTAATTTACCGGGTTCTGGTGAAACAAAGCTTAATGTTACGAAAGCTTATGCCGAGCAACGCCTTTCTAAATCTACATTGAAAAAGCTTAAGGCGGTATCTTAGTTTAATATCTACTTAGAACAAAAAGGCCACAACTTTTAAGTTGTGGCTTTCTTTATAATTAAGGATCGATTAATTTAATATTGCATTCTTTAGTATGCTTTTTAAGAGATGGCAATATTGTTGATAGCACATTTATTTGATACGAATATAGAGCCCAATGTGTTCTAATAAAAGAAATGTCTAATCTTTTGGCTTAAGGGATCATTATTTCGATTTGGGTAAAGGCAATACCAATTTTACCGATGAATTGCTATGGGCCATTCATCTTCAATAACGCCTCTACATAATCTCTAGAGTTAGACAGCCTTGGCACCTTGTGCTGGCCACCGAGTTTATCATTGGCTTTGAGCCAGTCGTAAAAAAGATTTGTACGCGCCATATGGATCTTAGGCTTGTTTAAGGTTATGTTATTATAGCGTTTAGCCTCGTAATCAGAGTTAAGTGCTTTGAGGGCATTATCAAATAACTCATTAAAATAATTAATATTTTTTGGTGGTGTTTTAAATTCTATAATCCATTCGTGAGCACCTTTTTCTTTACCACTCATAAAAATTGGAGCGGCGGTATAATCCACAATCTCAGAGGCTGTGCGTTTACATACTTTTTTTAGGGCTTCCTCGGCATTTTCAATGATAAGCTCTTCGCCAAATGCATTGATATGATGCTTAGTCCTACCGGTGACTTTTATGCGATGCGGATTTAAACTCACAAATTTTATAGTATCTCCAACTTTATAACGCCAAAGTCCGGCGTTTGTAGTTATAACAAGGGCGTAGTTAGTATTGAGCTTAACTTCGCTTAATGGAATGGCATATTGCTCCGGTTTACCATAGCTGTCCATTGGTATAAATTCATAAAAAATGCCATAGTCTAACATTAATAAAAGGTCGCCGGAATAGTTTTGGTCTTGAATGGCAAAAAACCCTTCAGAAGCATTATAAATTTCATAATACTTAAATGTTTTAGAAGGAATAATTCTTCGGTATTGTTCTATATAGGGACTAAAACTAACGCCACCGTGAAAATAGACTTCGAGATTTGGCCAAATATCGAAGAGGCTGTCTTTGTTTGTATGCTCTAGAGCAGCATTGAGAAGTACTAACATCCAAGAGGGAACACCAGCAAGAGAAGTTACATTTTCATTAATGGTTTCCTCAACAATGGCTTGCATTTTATATTCCCACTCGCTCATAAGAGAAACCTTGCTGCTCGGTGTGCTACTAAACTCGGCCCAAAATGGCATATTGTCAATTAAAATAGCACTTAGGTCGCCAAAAACAGTACCGTTTTCCTTATAGAGTTCCTTGCTACCGCCGAGACGCAAACTTTTACCGGTAAATAATTGAGCACCTTCATTGTTGTTAAGGTACATACAAAGTAAATCTTTACTTGCCGCGTAATGACAATCCTCTAGCGACTCATTACTTACAGGGATGAATTTGCTCTTTGCATTTGTAGTACCACTGGATTTGGCAAACCATTTAATAGGTCTAGGCCAAAAGATATTCTGCTCTCCTCTTCTTGAGCGTTCTATAGAGGGTTGAGCGGTTTCGTAATCAACTATAGGAATACGCTCATTAAATTCTTTATAAGTCTTTATGGAGGCAAAATCATACTGCTTTCCAATTTCGGTATCCTTCGCAAATTTAAGAAGGCTAAAAAGCAATTCGGATTGTACCTCATTAGGATATTTTAAAAAAAGATCAATTTGATGAAACCGCTTTTTTAAAAACCACGAAGCGATGGAATTTACAATAGGAATTGGCATGGAATGGCTATCTTTACGCTAATAATCACGCTAAAAATACTAAAATTCTTTAATGCTTTATACTGGTGTACTTACAAAAATGCAAACAGAGTTTTTAGACCCTATCCAATATTATTTGGTCTTCGAAAATGATTTTATTCATATGAATCAACTGCTTAACAAAACCATATCAATAACCAAAGTAGGAGAGCAGTGTTTGAGTTGCGGTTTAAGTCGTCCTATCTTTAGGCAGGGCTTTTGTAGAACTTGTTTTTTTGAAAAGCCACTTGCAGGAGATTGGATTATGCGGCCAGAGTTAAGTACAGCACATTTAAATAAGGAAGATAGAGATTTGGTGTTTGAAAAGAAGATACAATTACAACCGCATATTGTATATCTGGCAAATTCAAGCAATGTAAAAGTTGGTGTCACGCGCAAAAGTCAAGTGCCAACACGATGGATTGATCAAGGCGCCCATGAGGCGATAGAGATAGTCGAAGTTCCTAATAGATATTTAGCAGGTATTACAGAAGTTGCGCTTAAGGAGCATGTTGCAGATAAAACTAATTGGCGTAATATGCTAAAGAACAATCTTAAGGATGAAGATTTAATGGAATGGCGAGACCGTCTTAAAATCTATATACCAGAAGAAGTAAAACCTTATGTTTTAGAGCATAATAAAGAGACCAATATTAACTTTCCGGTAGAACATTATCCAAAAAAACCCAACAGTTTAAACCTGTCTAAAGTCTCTACTTATTCTGGTCAATTGGTTGGAATTAAAGGTCAATATCTATTGTTCGAAGATGAAAGGGTTTTTAACATCAGATCAAATGAAGGGTTGGTGGTTGAAATTGCTTTAGCATAAGATGTTAGAGTAGCGTTAAATGTTATTTTGTTTAATTAAAAATAAATATCTTTAAACAAAATAAAGAAGAATGAAGTCATCACCATTTCCATACATAGCAATTACAACATTATTACTTATAACAATCACAGTAATGAGTGCCATGGATTTTCCCTTCAATTGGGTGTTCTACTTAACTGTACTTGGCCAAGTATTTTTGGTAATTATGGTTTATAAGGTTCTTACTGACGATTATACAACGGACAAAACTTTCGAGCATTTCTACGAAGATAGACCCATTGAGCCTATTGAGGTTCCTGTTGAAAAAGAAAAATTCAGGTAGTGCAAATTGGTTATCCAAAAAAAAAGAGCAACATTTATGTTGCTCTTTTTTTTTTAACAGAATGATATCTAATCTTAAATATTTTCTTGATCTCTTAGGCCTTGGATGTATTCTGCCTTTTGAATTTCTCTTCTTCTTTTAACAGAAGGCTTAGTAAAATAACGCGATTCTCTTAAGTTTTGCATTATTTGAACATTTCTGTGTTTACGCTTATATCTTTTTAAAGCGCGCTCTATATTTTCACCTTCTTTGATTTCTATTTTAATCATGGAACCTTAATTATGTTGTCTCAATTCTTTAAATGGGTGGCAAATATACTCCAACTTATTTAAAATAAAAAATAATTTATCCCAAATAGGTTTTTAGAATTTTGCTCTTACTAGCATGGCGTAATCTGCGAATACCTTTTTCCCGAATTTGCCTAACACGCTCTCGTGTTAAATCATAAATATTTCCAATTTCTTCGAGGGACATTGCAGGCTGATTGCCAATCCCAAAATTAAGACGGATGACATCTTTTTCCTTTTGGGTTAATGTATCTAGTGCACGTTCAATTTCAATTTGAAGTGAGTCGTGCATGAGGTCTTTGTCTGGTCTTGGTGAATCTTTTTCGCTAACAACATCGTATAAACTAAATGTTTCTCCGTCTTTTAACGGCGCATCCATGGACAGGTGGCGCCCAGAGTTTTTCATGGATTGCTTAACCTCTCTAACACTAATGTCCAGTTCTCTAGCAATTTCTGCTGCGTTTGGAGGACGCTGATATATCTGCTCTAAATGAGAATAGGTTTTATTTATCTTGTTAATTGTTCCTATTTTATTAAGTGGTAATCTTACAATTCTAGATTGTTCTGCCAATGCTTGTAAGATAGATTGTCTAATCCACCAAACGGCATAGGAGATAAACTTAAATCCACGAGTTTCATCAAATCTCTTTGCAGCTTTTACTAAACCTGCGTTGCCTTCATTGATGAGGTCGGGTAACTTTAATCCTTGATTTTGGTACTGTTTAGCTACAGATACCACAAATCTTAAATTAGCAGTTGTCAATTTCTCTAACGCTTCTTGATCACCTTTTTTAATGCGCTGCGCCAATTCTACTTCTTCATCCGCAGTTATCAAAGGAATTTTACTAATGTCTTGTAGATATTTATCTAAAGATTTGTCTTCTCTATTGGTAACTTGCTTGGTGATTTTTAATTGCCTCATATATTCCTTTTAAAATTTAGTCAACCCACATAATAGTCTAATAATTCACAATTCCAAGAAAATGGCTAATAATTAACAGTTTTTAGTAAAAAATAGACCAGAAAGGCCAAAATTTAGTTTGTTTTGGTTGAGTCCTTCTGTTTTTTTGATGCGGAAGCTTTCTTGCCCTTAAGTAAATTATCTAAAACAGACCCTACATCTTTTTTGATATTGTCTTCTTGAGATTTGGTTTTTGTAGTATCTCTTTTACCACCGAGAAGTCCACCAACTATATCATTAAATTTATCTGTACCGCTATTGATAAGCTTTTGTTTTTGAATTTCAATAAGTTGTTGGCTAAGGTTGGTAATACTCTTAGATAAATCTGTTGTTATTTGTGGTTGAGAAAACGTGCCATTAATTTTAGCTGTAACGGGAACACTTATGTTATTGACTTCGTTATCATTGATTTGGCCAATGAGTCGGTTAACATCACTTCCTAAATATTTAGCGGGAACTTGAAAAACGGCATCATAGTCCATGACGTTGTCAAAACTATGGGACCCTTTTATTTCAATAGGAATATCTTTATATTTTATTGTAAAAGGCTGCATTAAAACATTTCCGTCTTTAAAGCTAAGGGTGGTTTTAAAATCTTTAAGATTTAGGTCATTAAGGTTTATAAAATTGAGATTCTGGTTTATCCCATTTAAAATTGCACTTTCATTGGTGTTTATTTTAGTGGTTAATACCTCTGCTTCAGCGTTACCAGCAATTGTCTTTAAATCTGGAGAAAAATTTCCATCTAGTAATCCATTAACATCTATTGATGCATTTAGCTTACCTTTTAAAACCTTTGCGATAGGCGCTAAGGTTTCAAGTAATTTTAAATCTTCAAAGGATTTGGAGATGTCAAAATCTTGCATTCCCAATTTCATATCAAAATCGGGTTGTTTTTCTTTCGTTGAAATATTTCCAGATACAGCTAATTGACCATTGAATAAATCTGAGGTCATGTTAACGAGCTTGGCGTTTTGATTTTGGATACGCACTTCGCCTTTTACGTTTTTGAGGCTAAGATTGTCATAGACAACCGTTTTAGCATTGGCTTTTATTGTACAATCTAGAAAATCTGGTATTTTTAAAGACCCAACATCTGATGTGCTTTTGTTAGATGTTTCAGAACCGGTATCATCTTCAACCATAAAATCCGCTATCACGAAATAGCTGGAGTTTACGTTAAAATTACCTTGTAACTTTTTATCACTTAAAAGAAAACCAAGCAAATTCGTTATGTTGCCATTTGCAGAAAAATCACTTGTTCCTGTAATCGCGTTAAAGCTATTTAGACTTACTAGCCCTGGTTTAAAGTCTAGAGTCGCTTTATTGATTTGAATAGGATTAACAATGTCTTTAGATGAGAATACAAAATTCAAAACAGAAACACTGCCATTGTTTTTTATACGCTTATAGTCATTTTTTTCAATGGCATCCATATCAAAAGACGTATTCAATTTTCCTTTTAAAACACCAGTAAGTTGATTCTTAAGCTCTAATGGATAGGCTTTAGTAATATTAGCGAGGTTTAATACGCCATCTAAATTGGCATTAACCTTAATATTTTTGTCTAAATCTTTGATGTGGGCTTCTGACTTAAAGGTATCGTCATCTATTTTAAAATCTAATTGATTAATATCTACGTAAGTGTCTTTGATAAGACCCGTTGAATTTTTAATTTTTGCATCAATCTTAATGTTTTTAACTGCTTTTGAAAGGCTAGGGTATTTAAACGAAGCATCTTTTGATGAGATTTGAATATCAAAAGTTGGGATGGTCTCTTCAGAAAGCAACCCTTTAATTCTTCCATTAACCGTAAAATTTCCAGTAGTGCTCACCTCATTTATATTTTTGGAATATTCTGAAGGAATAATGGCCAAAAAATCCTTAAATGAAGATTCAGGATTTTTGAATTTTATATCGAACTCTTCACCGTTTTCAACAAGTTTTAGATAGCCTTCAAACTCAAGTGGTAAAGCATTTATGAGCGCTTTGTTGTCTTTAAACGTATAGGTATTCTGGTCCAAGTCTACATCGATAAGAGCATCTAGTTTAATGGTGTTGTTGCTTAAATAGTCTGTGCTATCTGACGAAATGCTAATTCTAGAATTGGTTTGTGTGTCAAGTTCAGATTGGTCATCGGAGAATATGCCATTGCCTTTGTGGTTAAATTCGGATAAATAGACTTTGGTGTTGTTTTCTTCATTGATATAAGTAAAGGCGCTATTGTTAACTTCATAGTTTTCTATGTTGAAACTAAAACTGTTTGATTTAGAACTATCTTCTCTGGGCGCACTTTCTTTATTTAAAAGTAGGTCATAGTTGTTGGTGCCATTTGCATTTGTTTTAAGAGTTAGTAATAGCTCTTCTGCAATAATTTCATTTACAGTTAAGGGTTCTTCTGAACTGTTTAGCAGTTCTTTGATAGGCATTTTAAAAGAAAGGTCTTTTGCAGTGGCAAAGATTTCGTCTTTAAATGGAGCTCGATTAATTATTTTAAGAGCTTCAACATGGATTTCTGCATTTGGGAAACTCTTTATTAAACTAAGGCTTATATCGTCAAAACTTAAATCGGCATTTAGATTGTTGTCAGCATAATTCTGCACGATTGTCTCTATTTTAGATTCGAGAAAAAATGGAGTTGCAATAAGCACACTAATAATCAAGAGTAACAGTAACGCTAAAATTTTAAAAAGCTTCTTCATTATAAAATGTAATGTGATATATGGTGTTCATTATAAAAGATACGTAAAATGGGTGGTAAAAGTTGTGTATTGGCTTTATTTAATAAGAATTTAGTCTTTTTAAGAACTAGGCTAAATTTATCTCTTCGTTGATTTTTAAACTGAATCGCTTTCTAAACAGATAAACTCCTAAGTATAGAAAAGGTGTGTCTAAAAAAGCTACTAAAACCTTAAATAAAAACCCACTGATTAAAAGTCCTTTGAAACTAGACCATGGCAGAACTTCAAAAAAGCAAAGCAAGCCTATAATCGAAAACGTATCTATAAATTGAGATAGCCATGTAGAGCAATTATTCCTCAGCCATAAATGTTTGCCTTTGGTTAGATTTTTCCAAAAATGATAAATGCGTATATCAATAAACTGCGCAAACAAATAGGCAAACATACTAGAGCCTACAGCAATTATAGTTTTACTAAATACAAATTTAAAGGTCTCGTCATTTATCGGTGAATTGTCCAAAGCCGGAACTGCATCGGCTAATAAAATAATTCCAACCGAAAACAAAGAAGCGAAAATACCTGCAATCACAACATCATTAGCACGTTTCTTCCCATATATTTCACTGATTAAATCGGTAATTAAAAACGTTATGGGATAAGGTAGTATGCCTACAGATATCTCAAAGAGTTTACTGCCAAATAATTCTACGTCCACAGGATACCAATAAAAAAACTTTTGAAAAATTAGGTTAGAAACAACAAGTGAAGTTATAAAGAGTGCACCTAAAAAAAGATAAATACGTTGGGCTAAGAGCTTGTCTTTAAGGGTCATTAAAATTTGTCAATAAAATCTAGGTATAAAGATAATCTATTAAAAATTGTTTTAGTTATTTTGATCTTTAAATGAAGTCAAATAGAATCGTATATATAGCCTTAGGGAGCAATAGGGGAAATAAGTTCCAGTTTTTACAAAATGCGATTGATGCAGTCTTCAAGACTATTGGCCCAATAAAAAAAATATCTAAGGTTTACAAAACACCAGCACTTGGTTTTGAAGGTGAAGACTTTTTTAATGCTGTCATTAAAATTGAAACGCCATTATCGGCGAAAAACATTTTAAAGATGCTTCAGAAAATAGAAAAGCGATTAGGAAGAGCCCAAAAAACTAAAAGCGGTTATGAGTCTCGAGAAATTGATTTAGATATTTTGTTCTATGGAGATGAGATCATAAAGCAAGATGCTTTAATTGTGCCACATCCAGAGATGCAGAACCGCAAATTTGTTCTTCAACCTTTATGCGATATTGCTTCAGACCATATTCATCCAGAGTTAAACTTATCTTGTGCACAATTGTTTGAAGCATGCAACGATAGCTCCGCTATTGAGCCACTGAAAATATGGCTGAAAAACCCTAAAAAGCAATACAACTTTTCAAGTTATAATTACATTGCAATAGAAGGAAATATTGGAGCAGGTAAAACAAGCTTAGCAACCAAAATTTCTGAAGATTTTAATGCGAAGTTGATATTAGAGCGTTTTGCAGATAATCCATTTCTTCCTAAATTTTATAAAGAACCAGAACGATATGCCTTTACTTTGGAAATGTCTTTTTTAGCAGACAGGTACCAACAGATTTCAGACGATTTATCTCAACTGGATTTGTTCAAGGATTTTATGGTGAGTGATTACGATGTGCATAAATCCTTAATTTTTTCGAAAGTAACCTTACCAGACGATGAGTTTAGGCTGTACAGGAAATTGTTTTACCAAGTCTATAAAGACATTGCTAGACCAGATCTCTATATATACTTGTACCAAAACACAGAAAGACTGCAACAAAACATAAAAAAGCGCGGCCGTCAATATGAGAAGGAGATTGAAGATGATTATCTCGAAAAAATCAATTCTGGGTATCTCAATTTTTTAAGGAATCAAGAGAATTTGAACGTTAAAATTATTGATATTTCAGATCGAGATTTTGTGAAGAATCGTGAAGATTATTTGTGGGTGCTAAGTAAACTGAACAGTTAGGCATTGTAGGGGAATTTTTTTTAACTTCGATCCTTGTTAAGTATATTGAACAACTTTAAAAACAATCCATTATGAAAAAAATTACTTTATTACTTCTATTAGTATTTGCGACAACGCGAATGTTTAGTCAAGCAAGAACCGAATTGAATTTTGGTATTATTGGTGCTAACTACGAAATTCCCGTAAGTGAAGATGTTACCATCGCTCCTTTTGCAGGAACAAACTTCGATATCGATTGGCTAATATTAGGGGTGAAAGCAAATTATTATTTCGATAATTTACTCGAATTAGATGACGATGCCTGGGATGTTTATGGTGGCGCTGGTGCTGGTTATGCCTATTATAATGGCAATAGGAATAAAGATAATGATTTAGATATTGGACTACATGTTGGAGGGCGATGGTTTTGGAATGATAAATGGGGAATTTATTTGGAATTTGGAGGAGGAAATACTCAAGGTGCAACAGGTGGCCTTGGGCTTACAGTGAAACTGTAATAAAACACATTACTAATTACGGGTCGCTTAGGTAACTTACTTAAGCGACTTTTTTTTAGTATAAATGTGCTCGCCTAATTTTAAAAAATAGTTGAATTTCAGTCGTTATGTATAACCAAACCATTTATAGGTTTTTGGTCAAATTCAATTAGAGCTGCGTCAATAGCGCTAATCTCATAATATATTATATCACAGACCTTTAGCTTTAGCGTTAAATTAACAAAATGATTACAGAAAAGCGTTTAAAAACATTTGTATATTCTTGTTACAATATAATCTTTATTGGATTCTAGAACAATATTTAGATGCATCACTTCTTCTTTAATTTTTAAATTAAAGGGTGGTGCTAAAATATCAACACCGCTGTTATGCTTCAATCTAATGCTTTGTCCTGTAATTATGTCCTTGTTCGGTTCAAAATTGCCGAGAGGCAAGTGCTCGGTTAGTACTATATATTTGAAGTCAATAAGCTTATTTACGATCATCTTGATTTCTTCATTAGACAAGTGCTGCAACACCTGTCTCAAGATAACACAATCAGCCCTTGGCAATTGATGAGTAGCAATATTTAGGCATTCAAATTCTATATTGTCCGCCATAAAAAGACCCTTGTTTCTTTCAATTAGCGCATCTACAATATCTATACCAATATATTTTGAAGTGAATGGAGCGAGTTGTTTTCCGATATTAAAATCCCCACAGCCCAAATCGCAAACAGTTAAGGCGTTATTATGAGAACTCAAAAAAGCAACAACCGAATCTAAATAGGGATTTACAATTTTTGAATTGTGTGACCCTTCACCAGAATAAAAGTCAAAATCGTTTCCGCCCCAGAAATGCTTTTCATATATCTGTGTCATAACCGCTTTGGTTGGCCAAGGTGTTTTTGATTTTTCGATGTTTTCTTTTATTAGAACTTTTTATTCCGGATTCTCAAACGATTGAGGCATCTCGTGTAATTTTATAAAAGAAAATTATGAGATTTCTCCTCTATCGCTCGAAATAATATAAATGAATATTTTCTAACGACTAACTACTAACTTTGAAAACACATCCCAAATTACAACACCAGCGCTTACAGAAATATTTAACGAATGTTTAGTGCCAAATTGCGGAATTTCAATCACCAAATCACTTGCGTCAACTACTTTTTGAGATACACCTTTCACCTCATTACCAAATACAAAAGCATATTTAGTGTTGGGCTGAGGTTTAAAATCATAAAGCATTGTGGCTTCTTTGGCTTGTTCAATCGAGCAAATTTGTACATTTTCAGACTTCAATTTATCAACAATGTCCGTTGTATTTTCAAAGTATTGCCAATCTACAGTTTCGGTGCTGCCAAGGGCAGTTTTGCGTATGTCATTATGAGGGGGTTGTGCTGTAATTCCACAAAGATAAATTTTCTCTATTAAAAACGCATCACTAGTTCTAAATACAGAACCAATATTGTTTAGGCTTCTAATATTGTCTAATACAATAATAATTGGCGACTTCTTGGCCTGTTTAAACTCTGAAACATCTAAACGTGCTAGTTCGCTATTTTTTAATTTTCTTGCCATTTTTCTTGTTGCTTCTAAAAAAGACTAGTTACCTCAAAGGTCACCTCGAGGGAATAATTCGTAGGAGTACCTATGAAGTGACCGCCTTTGTCAGTGAATTTAGCGGTATCATCTTTATTAACACCTGTAAATAACTTATAAGCTTTAGACTTCAATAAACCTCAAATTATAAGTAAATTAGCATTCTTACAATTTTAACAAAAATACTGAATTCTCTTGGCCAAAAAGGTAAAAAAAGAAACACCTTTAATGAAGCAATACAATGCTATTAAAGCAAAGTATCCTGATGCCTTATTATTATTTAGAGTAGGTGATTTCTACGAAACTTTTGGTAGCGATGCTGTTAAAGCCGCAAAGATTTTAGATATTATTTTAACAAAGCGAGGTGCTGGCAGTGAAAGTGAAACTGAACTCGCTGGTTTTCCGCACCATTCCTTAAATACCTATTTACCAAAATTAGTTAGAGCAGGTGAGCGCGTTGCGATTTGCGATCAACTTGAAGATCCAAAGCAAACCAAGAAAATCGTAAAACGCGGTGTCACGGAATTAGTGACACCGGGCGTGGCTTTGAATGATGATATATTACATTCAAAATCGAATAATTTTTTATGTGCGGTTCATTTCGATAAAAAATACATTGGTATTTCCTTTCTTGATATTTCTACAGGTGAGTTTTTAACCTCTCAAGGTGATGCTGAATATGTAGATAAATTGCTTCAGAATTTTAATCCTAGTGAAGTCTTAATTTCTAAGCATTGTCGAAAAGAATTTGCCGAGACTTTTGGAAATGATTTTCACACATTTTATCTGGAAGATTGGGTGTTTCAGGCAGATTATGCATATGAAATCTTAATTAAGCATTTTAATACCAAAACACTAAAGGGCTTTGGAATTGAAGATTTATACGAAGGTATTGTAGCCTCTGGTGCGGTGTTGCATTATTTAAGTGAAACACGTCATAATAGATTGGAGCACATTACTACAATCTCAAGAATTGCCGCGAATGATTATGTGTGGATGGATAAATTTACTATCCGAAACCTCGAGTTATATCATTCTACAAATGTAAATGCTGTGACACTCATCAATGTTATTGACAAGACTATTTCTGCAATGGGTGGACGTACCTTAAAGCGGTGGTTGGCCTTGCCTTTAAAACATGCCGATAAGATAAAACAGCGTCACGAGGTTGTGCAGTATTTGTTAGATAAGGATGTTGTACTTCAAAAGGTACAAGGGCAAATTAAACACATTGGAGATATAGAACGCTTAATATCTAAGATAGCTACAACAAAGGTGAGTCCGAGAGAAGTCATACAGCTTAAAAACTCTTTGGAGGCCATTGTGCCTATTAAGTCAATGGCTGGAGCCAGTGATAATGGTGCTTTAAAAGTGATAGGTGAAAACCTTAACAATTGCGATTTACTTAGAGAAAAGATTAAGCAAACTTTAAATGAAGAAGCACCTGTTAACGTCCTTAAAGGGAGCACTATTGCAGAAGGTTTTTCTCAAGAGCTAGATGAGCTTAGGGGTTTGTCCAAATCAGGAAAAGATTACTTAGATGCAATGTTGCAACGCGAAAGTGAACGCACAGGTATAACCTCCTTAAAGATTGCCTCAAACAATGTGTTTGGGTATTACATCGAAGTGCGTAATTCACATAAAGATAAAGTTCCGGAAGATTGGATTAGAAAGCAAACTTTAGTGAACGCTGAGAGATATATTACGGAAGAGCTCAAGGAATACGAAGCTAAAATTCTTGGTGCTGAAGAACGCATTTTAGCTATTGAGCAACAATTGTTCTCAGAGTTAGTGCTTTGGATGCATCAGTTTATTATTAAAGTACAACAGAATGCACAATTGATTGGACAATTGGATTGTCTTTGTGGATTTGCGAGTTTGGCAAAATCCAATAATTACAACTATCCACAGATTGATGACAGCTTTGAACTAGAAATTAAAGATGGACGTCATCCTGTTATAGAAAAACAATTGCCGCTTGGCGAAGCTTATATTGCCAATGACCTGAATCTCGATAGAGAAACGCAACAAATCATAATGATTACAGGGCCAAACATGTCTGGTAAGTCAGCTATTTTAAGGCAAACCGCTTTAATAGTGTTGCTGGCTCAGATTGGAAGTTTTGTACCAGCAAAAGAAGCGCGTATTGGCTTGGTAGATAAAATATTCACTCGTGTTGGTGCTAGTGATAATATATCTATGGGCGAATCCACTTTTATGGTAGAGATGAATGAAACGGCATCTATACTTAATAATATTTCAGAACGAAGCCTGGTATTATTGGACGAAATTGGTCGAGGCACAAGTACTTACGATGGTATATCTATCGCTTGGGCGATTAGCGAATATTTACACGAGCATCCTTCAAAACCTAAAACCTTATTCGCAACACATTACCACGAGCTGAATGAAATGAGTGAAACCTTTCCTCGAATTAAAAACTTCAATGTGGCGGTAAAAGAACTCAAAGACAATGTTCTTTTTGTACGCAAATTGGTGGAAGGCGGCAGTGAACACAGTTTTGGGATTCATGTGGCTAAAATGGCTGGTATGCCGCAACAAGTTATAAGACGAGCTAATAAAATCTTGTCTAAATTAGAAAAATCACATTCTAGCGAAGAACTTACAGATAAAGTGAAAACGCTTAAAGACGATGTGCAATTAAGCTTTTTTAACCTTGATGACCCCCTGCTTGAAGAGATAAAGGATGAAATACTCCACACTGATATCGATACCTTAACTCCAGTTGAAGCCTTAATGAAGCTCAATGAAATAAAACGAATGCTTGTAAAGAAGAAGCAAGCCTAAAATGCAATTTTTTATTTTAAAAAGTCTTTGCTTTTACTAGAAATAGTTTAAATTTGCAACCGCTTTTATAGCGATACGATTATTATACATAGGCGAAAGTAGCTCAGGGGTAGAGCATCACCTTGCCAAGGTGAGGGTCGCGGGTTCAAATCCCGTCTTTCGCTCGACAAAGTATTTTTTATAAAGCTACAGTTTGTAGCTTGGATGCTGAAGTGGTGGAATTGGTAGACACGTTGGACTTAAAATCCAATGGCCATTATGGCCGTGCGGGTTCAAGTCCCGCCTTCAGTACAAATGAAAAGCCGAAACGAAAGTTTCGGCTTTTTTTATTGTATTATCCTTGTAAAATAAGTCATTTGCTTTTATCGTTAAAGTAAAGCTATTGGTTTTTTAAATACCTCTACAATAGAAAAACTCACCACTACAAAAGTTGACCTATTCATTAATTTATATATATTAGCTACTTAACAATGATCGCTACGACTGATATTTTGTCTTTTGTAAATGTTCATTAAGAAATTTAGGTTTTAGGTGAAAAAGAAGTCAATGAAAAATGTCTGTCTGTCTATTCTACTAGTTTACGTCACCCTTGTTACCGCTCAAGAGATTCCGCCAATACAAGTTTTTACACCGCAAGAGTATAGTGCCGAAGATCAAAATTGGGCTATCTCTCAATCATCCGAAAAATTTATTTACCTAGCTAATAACAAAGGCCTCTTGGAGTATAATGGAGATGCTTGGAAACTATATAATTCCCCGAACGAGTCAATTATCCGTTCTGTATTAGCAACTGAGAGACTAATTTATACTGGTGCTTATATGGACTTTGGTTATTGGGAAAAGGACGAAACTAATAGGCTTCAGTACACCTCAATTGTTAAAGAGAATGCAGTGCCTGTTATAGAAGATGAGGAGTTTTGGGGCATACTAGAGGTAGATGGCTTTGTGATTTTTCAGTCTTTTGAAAGGATATATATCTTTAACACCCAGAATTCGTCATTTAAAATTATAGATGCTAGGAAAAGGATAAATAAAATATTTCAAGTTAATAGCGATATTTATTTTCATGAAATAGGTCTCGGTATATTTAGAATAGAAAATGGCAAAGCCATTATGGAGGTGCCATCTAATGCATTTGGATTCAATGAAATAATAAATATTTTTAATCAGCAAGGGAATCTTCTGCTTTTAACAAAAGATAATGGGTTACTTAAGTATTCAAATAAAGACCCACAAGAAAATAGTATTGGCGCTAATAGGCTCTTGAAGGAGAGAACAGTATACAGTGGTATAAAATTAGCTGACGGAACAATAATTATTGGTACAATCTCAAACGGAATTATTCAAATAAGTGAAGACGGTGAGTTGTTATTGGAAATCGACCAATTTAAAGGATTAAGTAACAATACGGTATTAGCTTTGTTTGAAGATATCGATGGTAATGTATGGTTAGGTTTGGACAATGGAATCAATGTAATTAATCTCAAATCACCTTTTAGGGTTTATACGGATAAGCTTGGTCAATTAGGAACAATATATACATCTATTGTAGTTGGAAATTACCTTTATTTAGGGACAAATCAAGGTTTGTTTTATAAGAAAAGAGATGATACTTCAGCATTTAAAATGGTAAGTGGCACTAATGGCCAAGTGTGGAGTTTAGATAGTATCGAGGGGATAGTACTTTGTGGTCATGATAATGGCACCTTTATTATTGAGAATGATAGCGCTAAATTAATATCTCGTATTAAAGGTACATGGGGAGTTAAGCAGATACCATCTAATACTAACTTATTATTACAAGGTAATTATAAAGGATTGCATATACTTGAGCGAAATGGAGGTTCGTGGGTATATAGAAATAAGTTAGAAGGATTTGATATTTCTTCAAGATATTTTGAGTTTACTAGTGACAGCGAAGTCTTGGTCAGCCATGAGTACAAAGGGATTTATCAAATAAAAATAGACCAAGGCCTTTTTAATGTTACCAATTATGAAAAACTGAATTTACCCGCAGGTATTAAATCGAGCATAACAACTTATGATGGTGAGGTTTTGTATGCTTTTGGTGAAGGGGTTTTTAAGTTCGATTCTGCTCAAAGAGATTTTAAAAAGGACTCGATATTTAGTAAAGAGTTGAGCAATAGTAAATATCTCTCAGGCAAACTAATTGCAGATAAAACCAAAAATAGACTTTGGGCATTTACAAAAAATGATATTGTATATATAGAGCCTGGCCAGATGACCCAAAAACCTGATTTAAATAGTATAGCCATTCCGGAAGATTTAAGAAAGAATAAAGCAGGATTTGAGAATATTCTTCACCTTAAAAATGAAAAATATTTAATTGGTACCACAACAGGGTATTTTATTTTAGACCTGGCCAAAATTGAAACGCCACAGAATGAAATAACATTCAACTCCATTGCTTCATACGTAGGTCAAAATCCAAAAAAATATCTGACAGTAAATGAAAGTCCTAAATTGTCAAACGCCCAGAACAACATCAGCTTTTCATACAGCGTGCCAATTTTCAATGAATATAGCCACAAACAATATCAATACAAACTTGTTGGTTTGTATGATAGTTGGAGCGATTGGTCTACAAGTCCAGAAGTGACATTTGAGAATTTACCATATGGCAACTATATATTTCAGGCAAGAGCTAAAGTAGGCAATACTGACACTATTAATACTTTGTCCTATCGCTTTTCAATTGACAAGCCGTGGTATTTAAAACCTTTAGCAATAGCATTCTATATAATGGCTTTTTTGCTTATCGGCTTTATTATGCATTATGCTAATAGGCAATATTATAAGAAACAGAAGAATAAACTGCTCCAAAAAAAGGAACAGGAACGTGAATTGGAGAAATTAGAGAATCAAAAGCAGCTGATGGAATTCAAAAATGAAAACCTTAAACTCGATATAGAAAATAAAAATCGCGAGCTCGGTATAGCTACAATGAATTTGGTTAAAAGAAATGAATTGCTAAACGACATTAAAACTGCATTGTCCAAAATCAAATCTATTGAAGAAACTAAAAAAGTAATAAGATTAATTAATAATAACCTTAATGATAGTAATGACTGGAAATTATTTGAAGAAGCCTTCAATAATGTAGATAAAGATTTTATGAAGCGTGTAAAAACATTACACCCTTCAATTACACCAAATGATTTAAGACTCTGTGCGTATTTAAGGTTGAACTTGTCTTCAAAGGAAATTGCACCTTTATTAAATATTTCTCATAAGAGTGTAGAAGTGAAGCGATATCGTTTGCGTAAGAAAATGGGATTGGATCATGATAAGAGCTTAACAAACTATATTTTAGAGCTGTAATTAGGTCTAAATCCCTATACATTACCACTACAATTCTAAATTTAACACTAAAATTTAACCATCGTTATTTTTTGCATAATCCTAAGAAATTCAGCGCCTTATTGCGAATTTGACAAAAAATCAGACTATTTTTTATTGTGTATGTTTTTTGTTGTGTAATAATATTGTGATAATTTTAAGATTCAATTTAGTTTTACATTTAAGCCTCACCATTAACTAACTTCAAATAATTAAAAACTAAAACTATGAGAAAACACCTATTTGCGCTAACTTTTATGTTCAGCCTTTCACTAGTTTTTTCCCAATCAAATGTTCGTGTGTCAAAAGATACTGACGGCAAGAAATTACTTGTTGATGGAAAAGAATTTATGATAAATGGTATGAACTGGGATTACATTCCAATCGGAACAAATACAGTAGATGCAAAATTCTGGGAAAAATCAGATGACATTATTAAGGCTGGCCTAGATATAGAAATGCCACTCTTAAAGAATATGGGAGTTAACGTAATACGCCAGTACACAGGTGTGCCAGCGAGATGGATCAAGTACATTTATGAGAATTACGGGATTTACACCATGCTCAACCATTCATTTGGGAGGTATGGATTGACCCTGAACGGTGTATGGACTCCGGTAACAATTTATGATGACCCAGTGACATCAGAGTTCTTGATGCAGGAAGTAACCCAATTAGCAGAGGAATATAAAGGTACACCAGGACTACTATTCTATTTACTCGGTAATGAGAATAATTATGGTTTGTTCTGGCAGGGTGCAGAGACGGAAGATTTTCCAGACGATGATCAACAAAAGCAATTCATTGGAGAAAAACGTGGTAGGCCCATGTATAAATTAATGAATGATGCCGCGAAAGCTATGAAGGCTATAGACCCAGATCGTCCTGTGGCTTTATGTAATGGGGATGTTTTATTCATAGATATAATTGCTGAGGAGTGTCCAGACATTGATATATATGGTACCAATACCTATAGGGGAGTTTCGTTTACGGATATGTTTGATACTGTAAAAGATAAACTAGATATGGCATTAGTATTTACGGAGTTTGGATCAGATTCATATAACGCTAAAGAAAATAAAGAAGACCAAAAAATGCAGGCCTATTACAATTTGGGGAATTGGAAAGAAATTTACCAAAATGCTGCAGGTTTAGGAAAATCCGGAATTTCAATAGGTGGATTCACTTTCCAATTCAGTGACGGATGGTGGAAATATGGTTTCGATGATAGAGAAAATGCAGACAGACATGATAACAATGCCTCTTGGACAAATGGTGGTTATTCCATTGATTTGGCACCAGGGCAAAATAATATGAATGAAGAGTGGTTTGGTATATGTGCTAAGGGACCAACAAATGAGAGAGGACTTTATGAGTTATATCCGAGAGCCTCTTACTATGCTTTAAAGGAAGCACACCAGCTTAACCCATATGATGACGGGATGACCGCAGATTTTGTTGAGAATTATTTCAACAACATTAATATCATGGATGCTGTGTTGAGGGCAAGAGGAGATAAGGCTGCACTGGCAGGAGGCGATTCTCAGATGTTAAGAATTAGTCAATTACAGGCAAAATTCACAACATTTAATACAGGGGGAACACTTATAAGTACTCCAGAAAATCCAGACCCTAACTCAACGTCATTTCCAAATCAATTAGGTTTCGATCATATGCAATCTTATTTCTTGGGTGTAGAAGGTAGTCCTGCAGAAAATGTTAGAGCTAACGTAGTGTTCAACTTTATTGGTAAAGTTGCACTTAACCCTATAGATGAAATATTTTACGAAAATAGAGCAAGAGTTATTACAGTGCCAACGAGCCAAGGCGATGTTACACTGCCAGATGTTAACAGATTAAATATCTATCAGGCAGAAGCAGAATGGAATGCCAAGGATTTTGACGTAAGAGCTTTCTACCGTACAGGACATTACCACTGGCAGTATGAAGGGGATTTCTTTGGATTTTACCCAGAAGCTAACTATGGTCCTAATTTAGATATTTATGGAGGGGAGATATTTGGAGCAGAAATTGATGGAAAAGGAGATTTAGAAGGTTTAAAAGCAGCCTTTGGTCCACAGCTTTGGTGGGGAGCAAACCCAACAATGTTATTTAAATACCGTAAGAAATTAGGTCACTATGACGTTGCTGCAATCTATCATAGAGACGTGGAAACAGAATTACGATTTGATGACACAGGACGTCGAGTTTTAGACCAAAATCAGGTGCGAAGTGGTATTATCCCAGCATGGCCTACAGAACGGGCGTCAATTGCCATTAATCGTGAGTTTGGTAAGTTTGGCGTAACGCTTGGTGGTATTTGGGCAGGTAGTCCATTAAACGGAAGTTCCTTCCAAGATGTTAAAGATGGGCAAGTATTTGTCGATAAAATAGAAGCCAACGATAATTTTGGAGGTAAGGTTAAGGTAACTTATGAAGGTGGTAAATTCAATTGGTATGGCCAAGGGGCAATAATGGGATTAGTTGCAAATGGGGGTTTTGATGCCACACAGACCTTTACGGGTTGGAAACTAAAAGATACAGGAAGCGGAAACCTAACTAATTTCTTAACTGGTTTTACGTACTCCGTTGATAATTTCCAAATAGCACCAAACTTTATGTGGCAAAAACCATTAGTGGATGCTATGCCGGATGGTGGTGCTGCGCCAGGACGATTAAGAAATGTTATCGACGATCCATTTGCTGTTAGGGATTGGAACCGAGAAACAACTGCAGGTGAAATTTTATTTACCTACGACCCTACTCCAGGTACGTGGATGTACCAATGGGACAACGACAGATCAGAAGACGCAAAATTTGCCATGAATCTTGGATTTGTGTATAGACACTTACCGACAACTATGGATGCACATATTGGTTTCTTAGCAACTCGTGAATTTTTTGCTTTCCCTAATTCGGTGCCAGCACAAGATTTATGGGAAGTACACTCAAGAATGGTTTCCAAATTATCACCAGATTTAGGAATAATTGGTAATTTCTACTATGGTAATGGACAGGCTAATGGTGATAGCGACCGAACAATTTACCGTTTTGGTGGTGATATCAGGGCTATTTATAAAAAGATGAAATTAGAAACACACGTTAAAATTAATGATTGGGGTCCTTTTGATTATCACAGGGATTTCAACTTAACGTTCCCTTTACAATTTATGATGGATATTTCTACGTCATTCGGTAAGCCAGATTGGTTTATTCTTCCAAACACAACGATTGGATTGAGAGGAACTTGGCGTTCATTAGACCAATTCTCCAACAGATATGCGCCGACTTTTGTACCGGCAAATACGTTTCCGCCAGTGCCTGCATTGAGCCCGGTAGGATTCCCTGACGGTTCGGAATGGGAGATAAGAACTTATATACACATTAATATTGGAAGATAAAAATAAAGCAAATGATGAAAAATATTAATTTAGTTAAAAGCAAAACAATAGTCCTCTTCGGATTATTAATAGTCTTCAATTTTGGTTGCGAACGCGACCTAACGGACCAAGCTGTGCCAGCAACTTTTCCCAATACCGCAGATATCTATACGGATAACCCTGTAGGTCTTACTGATGAGTTCTTTATTTCATTCGATCCTGCTGGTGGAGCAAATACCGGGGCATTTGATACCGACGATAATGAAGCCTATGAAGGGACTTCTTCGATTAGAATTGATGTACCAGCATCAAACGATCCAGATGGTAATTTTGTAGGTGGTATTTTTAAAGACCGTGGCGAAGGTAGAGATTTAACAGGTTATGATGCATTGACATTCTGGGCAAAAGGTTCTGTGACAGGGACTTTAAGTCAGGTCGGTTTTGGAACAGATTTTGAAGATGATAGATACCCTGCAAGCCGAAGTGATATCCAATTAACTACTAACTGGAAAAAGTATATAGTTCCAATTCCTGACCCTTCAAAATTAGTTCAAGAAAAGGGGATGTTTTTATTCTCAGCTGGTGGTTTTGATATTTTAGGAGATGGACCTAATGGAAATGAAATTGGGTGGATCTTCTGGTTAGATGAAATTAGATTCGAAAAATTAGGTACAAATTTAACAGTGGGTGCTGAGATTTTTGAAGGTCAAGAGATTATGCGTGACGAATTTATTGATACGGCTTTCGGTGTTTCTGGAGTTGCTCACACAGTAAATTTAGGATCAACAGGAGAAAATATCTCTATGAATCTATCAGCCGCATATTTTGATTATGAGTCATCTAATCCCTCCGTTGCTGATGTTAATGCAGATGGTGACGTTGAGGTAATTGGATTGTCTGGAACTACAACAATAACTGCTTCTCTTGAAGGTTTTGGGGCAAATGGATCATTAACAGTAACATCAAATGGAATATTTCCACATGCGCCCATACCGGCACAGAATGCAACTAATGTTGTTTCTCTGTTTAGTGATTCGTATACCAATGTGCCTGTGAGACATTATAATGGCTTCTTTTTGCCATTCCAGACCACCCAAGGGGGTGCTGGCGCAGACCCAAACAATGTTGATTTACAAGTGCCATATCCAGATGGTTCACCAGATAATATTATAAATTATACAGCACTTAATTTCGTAAGTATAGGAATGTACGAATCCGTACCTAATGTAGATGTAAGTGCAGCAACGCATTTACATGTTGATATTTTTGTGCGTGAGGATATTGAGCCAGGAGACTTTATTAGGTTAGAAATGGAAAGCGGTACCTTCTCTGGGCCAACGGCTAGCGGATCTTTTCTATTGAATTCCACAGCTTTAATGGATAATATGAATGAAGATGGATGGACAGTATTAGATATTCCATTATCAAGTTTCTCAGGAAATATTGATTTCACCAGTCTTGGACAGTTGTTCTTTATTTCAGATGGAACAATCTCCGATATTTGGGTAGACAACGTATATTATTATAACGAATAATTAAAAGACATTAAAAAATTGAAAGATAAGATGAAACAAAGAAAGTTTTTAAACACGATAATTGCCTTCTCCTTTTTGGTTGGTGGTACCTTATTGGTAACCAACTGTGAAGTAGATGAAACGCAGAAAGTAGCTAATTTAACCAATTTAGTAATGTCTGATGAGTTTGATGTCGACGGAGCTCCTGACCCAGATTTATGGGGATATGACCTTGGCGATGGTACAGCTCAAGGCCTTCCAGCAGGTTGGGGAAATAATGAGTTACAGGTTTATACAGATAGTCCAGATAATGTTAGTGTAGAGAATGGTCTTTTGGTCATAACTGCACGACAAGTAGGCGCGAACCAATATACCTCTGCAAGATTAACGACCCAAGTTAATTTTGACCAGCAATATGGTAGATTTGAAGCTAGAATGCGTCTTCCGTTAGGTAAAGGTATTTGGCCTGCCTTTTGGCTATTAGGTAACGATTGTGACGAAAATCCGTGGCCACAATGTGGTGAGATTGATGTAATGGAATACTTAGGCGATGCACCAACAGTAATTTTTGGGAGTGCTCATGGTCCAGGTTACAATGGTGGTGATTCAATCTCTAAGGAGTACGACCTTGGGAACGACCGTTTTGATACAGGATTTCATGTTTTTGGTATAGAATGGGGACCAGATTTTATCAATTACTATGTTGATGGGGATTTGTATCAGCAGATAACACCTGAAATAACGGCAGAAGAAGCTATAGAAAAAGATGGTATCACTAATCCAGGTGAGTGGGTTTTTAATCGTCCTTTTTATATTATAATGAATATTGCAGTGGGTGGTGATTTACCCGGTGCTCCAAATGCAGATACTGTATTTCCGCAAAGAATGTTTGTTGATTACGTTAGAGTTTATAACTAAAAAAATTAAAAGAGCATGATATTTTTAAAAAATAGAATCAATATACTGGGTGTTTTCTTAATGACCTTAGTAATAATTTCCTGTGAACCTAAGGAAGTTGTAGTACAAAGTAATTTGGAGGCCAGATTTGTAAGTACGGTAACGGGCTCAACTATAGAATTTATAAACGTATCAAATGATGCCCAAAGTTACTTGTGGGATTTTGATAACGGATTAACCACTACGATTTCTGATCCTACACAACAATTTGATAATGGAACGTATACCGTAAGATTAACGGCATTTGACAAAAACGGTAATTCAGCAATATTTGAGCAAACTTATGTCATTGACTGTGAAATTGACGAGAATATTGACCCAGCGAATGGCAATTTAAATTGGACATTCAAAACGTCTAATGCAAATACACTATTTGATGCTTTTGGTAATACTGGAGGAGGCATTGTTCAAAATCCTTTGGAAGATGCAGTAAACTCAAGTTGTAATGTGCATAGCTTCGAAAAAATTCCTGGATGTTTCACTTTTGCTGGGCTTGGTAAAGAACTAAATACGGCACTTGATTTTAATAATCCAGATGCGAGCAAAATATTTACCATGAAAGTTTTGGCAGAAACTCAGGTAACAGAAGTTACGTTAAGATTAGAGTTTATGCCTTTTCCTGATGTAAATCCTGCTTTTGATCGTGTAGCCACAATCACAGAAGTAGGGGAATGGCAAGAATTAACATTCGACTTTACTGGTGTAACAGGTACTTTTAAAAGTATGATTATTTATTTTGAAAGAAACGCACCCTGTGATGGAGACGTTTATTATTTTGATGATATCATACAACAGTAATTAATATAACTTAAAATTTCATTGCGGCTCTAACTTTATAATTAGAGCCGCAATTTTGGCTTTAGATTTTTAAATTAAGTTAAAAAGAATTAAAAGATAACAATGGCCGTTGACATAGAAGATTTAAAATCTGCTGAAAAGCAAGTAACTTTGGAAAAGGTTGGCATAAACAATCAGGACTTCTTCAAAATCTCCAACAGTGACGCAATGCGTCCATTTTTTATGAGTATTGTAAGTGATTCTAATCATTGGATGTTTATCTCAAGCAATGGAGGGCTAACTGCAGGCCGAAAAAATGCAGAATACTCAATATTCCCATATTATTCAGATGATAAAATTACCGAATCGGCGGAAATCACTGGAGCTAAATCAATCTTTCAGGTAACAAAAAGTGATAAGCAATATATTTGGGAACCCTTTTCAATTCGGTATCAAGATAAATATAAGGTAAGACGAAACTTGTATAAAAGTGTATATGGCAACGCTATAATATTTGAGGAGATAAATCTAGATTTAGAATTGTCCTTTAGATACGAGTGGTCATCTAGTAATTTGTATGGGTTTGTAAAAACGTCTAGATTACTAAACCATTCAGATGCTGATGTAGAAATTAACATACTAGATGGTATACAAAACGTTCTACCGTTTGGTGTTAGTAGTGCCCTCCAAAATGCAAGTAGTAATTTGGTGGATGCATATAAACGTACAGAATTAGTTAAAGGTTCAGGTATTGGCATCTTCGCCTTAAGCGCCATTATTGTAGATAAGGCCGAACCAAGTGAAGCTCTCAAAGCAAATGTTGCTTGGTCTCTTGGGCTTAAATCACCATCATATTTATTATCATCCCTTCAACTAGAGCGTTTTAGAGCTTTTAAATCCATACAACAAGAAACGGATATAAAGGCTGAGAAAGGCGCTTATTTTGTTAATGAGACGGTTAGTCTTTCTAAAGATGAAACTAAAGAATGGTGCCTTGTTACCAATGTAAACCAAGACCAATCAGATATTGTGAGCCTGTCAAAAGCTATAAAAGAGGATTCAGGTCTTTGGAAAAAAGTACAAGAAAACATTGCACTTGGTACAAAAAAACTGATCGCTCTTAATGCAGCATCAGATGGTATTCAGCTAACTTCAGATAATTTCAGAGATACAAGACATTTTTCCAATACCCTGTTTAATATAATGCGTGGTGGCATTTTTGATGATGGCTACACTATTGAAAAATGGGACTTTAAAAAGTATCTTAGGGATGCCAATAAAGATGTTGTGAAAAAGCACAATGATGTTATTGATGGTCTTGCGGAAAAAATTAGTCTTGCCAACTTAAAAGAGATTGCTAATGATTCCAGTGATCCAGATTTTAGTAGGTTGACTTTGGAGTATATGCCGCTAAAGTTTAGTAGAAGGCATGGCGACCCTAGTAGACCATGGAATAAATTTTCAATCAATACCAGAAGCGAAGTAGATGGTTCAAAAATTTTAGATTACGAAGGGAATTGGAGAGACATTTTTCAAAACTGGGAAGCTCTTGTGCACTCCTATCCAGAGTATATTGAGAATATGATTCATAAATTCTTGAACGCTTCCACTTTTGATGGTTATAACCCATACCGTGTTACAAAAGGTGGTTTTGACTGGGAAATTAGTGAGCCAGATGATCCTTGGTCGTACATTGGATATTGGGGAGACCATCAAATAATTTATTTACAAAAGTTCCTTGAGATTATTGAAAATCATCAACCAGGGAAATTATCCAGTTTCTTTACAAGAGATATTTTCGTTTACGCCAATGTGCCATACAGGATCAAATCGTATGAAAAGATATTACAAAATCCTAAGGATACTATAGAGTTTGACGATGAATTAGATAAAGAAATCAGGGCAAAAAGGAATAAATTAGGGGCTGATGGAGCTTTGTTGTGTACCAGTAATGGAGACATTGTTAGGGCAAATTTCATGGAGAAAATCCTCGCAACGACACTATCAAAATTATCAAATTTTGTTCCCGAAGCAGGAATTTGGATGAATACCCAACGTCCAGAATGGAACGATGCCAACAATGCCTTAGTGGGTAATGGTGTATCAATGGTGACCCTTTACTATTTAAGACGGTTTTTAAAATTCTTTGAAGGTGTGTTTAATGAGGCTTCGTCCGAGAAGGTTTCAGTATCGAAAGAGTTAGGCGAGTTTTTTAGTGCTATTAAATCCGCATTGATGTCAAATGAAGGACTCTTAGCTTCATCCATAAGTGATAAAGACAGAAAGTCCATAATGGACCTTTTAGGAGAAGCAGGAAGCACCTATAGATATCGTATTTATGAAAAAGCATTTACAGGAGATAAAACCACTATAAGTTTAACAGAACTAAAGGATTTTACAACATCAGCATTAAAGCATTTAGAACATGCTATTAAGGCTAACAAGCGTGAAGACAATATGTATCATGCTTACAATCTAATTACAGTTAATGAGGATAATTCTGTTTCGGTGTCTTATTTAGATGAAATGCTAGAGGGCCAAGTAGCGGTATTAAGTTCTGGATATTTATCTTCAAGTGAAAATTTAAAAGTGCTAGATGGATTAAAGCAAAGCAGTCTATTTAGACCAGACCAGTACAGTTATATTCTTTATCCAAATAAAGACCTTAAAGGCTTTATGGAGCGCAATATAATTCCTGATTCTGCTATAGAAGAATCCCAATTGTTTAAGCAGTTGTTAGAAGATGATAATCGTCAACTAATAAATAAAGATGTTAACGGAGAATACCATTTCAATGGTAATTTTAAAAATGCAGAAGATGTAAAAGTAGCCTTAAACAATCTTGAAGATGGTAAGTATGCCAGTTTAGCTAGTAAAGAAAGAACCAAAGTGCTAAGGATTTTTGAGGGTGTTTTTAATCATAAGGCATTCACAGGTCGGTCAGGAACCTTCTATGGATATGAAGGTTTAGGATCTATCTATTGGCACATGGTATCAAAACTACAATTGGCAGTTTTAGAATGTTGCTTAAAAGCTATAAGTGAAAATGAGGACGAAGTTGTTGTAGGTAAGCTTTTAGAGCATTATTATGAAATTAATGAAGGTATAGGTGTTCACAAATCACCTCAGCTTTATGGAGCATTTCCAACAGATCCTTATTCTCATACGCCTTATGGTAAGGGAGCGCAACAACCAGGAATGACTGGTCAAGTTAAAGAAGATATATTATCGAGGTTTGGTGAGCTTGGTGTTTTTGTCAATGATGGGCACCTTTATTTTGATCCCTGCATGCTACGAAGTGAAGAATTTTTGTCAGAATCAGAGCAATTCAATTATGTTGATGTTAACGGCCAACAAGCTTCAGTTCAGTTACAACCTAATCAATTAGCATTTACATATTGTCAAGTGCCTGTAATTTATGAGACATCAGACAACAAAGCATTAAGGATTAAATTAAAAACAGATTTAACCGAATCATCTAATGACCTTGTATTAAATAATGCATTAAGTTCTTCCTTATTTAATAGAAAAGGAGAGATTGAGTATATTAAGGTATTTATTGACAAGGGATATTTAAAATAAAATAATTCAAATCAAAAAAGATGTCGAAATAAGCTAACAGCTTTAGTTTTTATTGAGATGTCTTGTAAGTAAAGAAAAGACGCATAGTCTATAACCCAAATTAGTAAAGCATTGACAGCTAAAGACATATTAGGAAATCCAGATTATCAGGCCATTTCATATGGTGGTTATCGCGAAAAAACAAGGGATATCCAGCCTACTGTACCACAATTGAAGGAGGATTTAAAAATCTTATTTGCAATGGGTATAAAGGTGATTAGAACGTATAATGTTCAGCCTAAGTTACCTCATGCTTCTAATATTTTAAAAGCCATAAAGGAACTTAAAAAAGAAGATTCTAATTTCGAAATGTACGTGATGTTAGGGGCATGGATAGATTGCTTAAACGCATGGACAGAGAAAGAACCAAATCACGACGTTGAAAGCCCGAATAATGCTGGTGAAATTGATAGAGCTGTTGCATTAGCAAACGAGTATCCAGACATTGTCAAAATCATTGCTGTTGGTAATGAGGCGATGGTAAAATGGGCGACTTCTTATTACGTAAAGCCAGAGGTTATTTTAAAATGGGTAAACCATTTGCAAAGTTTAAAGAAAAACGGGAAGCTTTCCAAAGACCTTTGGATAACAAGTTCTGATGACTTTTCGTCGTGGGGAGGTGGTGATAGTCAATATCACGTCGAGGATTTAGACAAGTTAATTGAGGCTGTAGATTATATATCTATGCATACGTATCCATATCATAATTCTCATTATCATCCTCAGTTTTGGGCAGTGCCGGATGCGCATAAAAATATCCCAAATGCAACAAAAATAGAGATGACTATGGAGCGCTCAGTGCGTTTTTCTCAGGAGCAATACGAAGCTGTTAAGAGTTATGTTAAAAGATTAGGCGTTGATAAGCCAATTCATATTGGAGAAGCAGGTTGGGCAACCATTTCTAATGGACATTATGGCCCAAGTGGGTCTAGAGCTACGGACGAGTATAAACAAGGCTTATACTATAAACTAATGAGACGTTGGACCAATAGAGTTGGTATTACTTGCTTTTATTTTGAAGCTTTCAACGAACAATGGAAGGACTCACAAAATATCAATGGATCAGAAAATCATTTTGGTCTTTTTACAATAGACGGTAAAGCAAAGTATCCAATCTGGGATTTGGTAGATAAGGGTGTTTTTGAAGGCTTAACTAGAGATGGGAATCTTATAAGCAAAACTTATAATGGCGATAAAAATGAACTTTTAAAAGATGTTTTAGTCCCTCCTTTAGAGTTCGAAATATTTGCAGGCAGATAAAATATCTAGACACCTAATTAAATAAATTTAAATGGAATTTGATTTCTGAACATAAAGAGATAAAAGAACACATAAAGACTAAATCATGAAATTGAGTAAACATATTTTTATAACAGTAATTTTGTCGATTTTTATTTGGTCCTGTAACCAAAAATCCAAATCAAAAGAGCAGATGCAGACAAAAAGCCAATTAACAGCAGAAGATATTTTGGGTAATCCAAAATATCTTGCCATGTCTTATGGTGGCTACCGATATGCAGACCATAGTATCGAACCGACAGCAGAGGAGCTTAAGGAGGATATGAAACTACTCTCCGCAATGGGAGTGAAGTTAATTCGCACATATAAATTGCTTAAACCACAGGCTGCGAATTTGGTGAAAGTTATTAGTGACATGAAAAAAGATGACCCAAATTTTGAAATGTACGTTATGTTGGGTGCATGGGTTGACTGTAAAAATTCATTTAATACAGGAGATGGAGAACCAATTCATAGCCTAGAAAATGAAGAAAACCCGGCAGAGATAGAAAGGGCAGTGGCCTTAGCAAACAAGTACCCAGATATTATTAAAATAATTGCTGTAGGTAACGAGGCGATGGTAAAATGGGCTGCGAGTTATTACGTTGAGCCTAACATTATTCTTAAGTGGGTTAACTATCTTCAAGAATTGAAGAAAGAAGGTAAGCTCTCAAAGGATTTATGGATTACGAGTTCAGATAATTTTGCCTCTTGGGGAGGTGGTGGCGATGAGTACCATGTGGAAGATTTAAATAAATTAATAAAAGCTGTAGATTTTATTTCAATGCATACCTATCCCATGCACGATACGCATTATCAACCAGAGTTTTGGCAAAAACCATTTGCAGATGAGGATATGACGGATTTAGAGAAAATTGATTCATCGATGCTAAGGGCAAAAGCCTATGCGATAGCGCAGTACGCAAGTGTAAAAAAGTATATGGAAAGCCTTGGTGAAAATAAACCGATACATATTGGTGAGACCGGATGGGCAAGTTTTTCAGATGGTCATTATGGAGCCGATGGTTCTAGAGCATGCGATGAATATAAAGAAGCATTGTATTACAAACACATGCGCGATTGGACCAATGAGGCTGGTTTGTCTTGTTTCTATTTTGAAGGTTTTGACGAGCCCTGGAAAGGTGGAGAAAATTCAGGGAACTCTGAAAAACACTTCGGATTGTTTAAGGTAGATGGAAAAGCAAAATATGTGCTTTGGGATGAGGTGGATAAGGGCACATTTAAAGGTCTAACCAGAAACGGAAATGAGATTACCAAAACCTATGGTGGCGACAAAGAGGCAATGATGAAGGATGTGTTAGTACCGCTATCAACCGAAGAAATTCCAACTGATAATTAGAAGTACTATACGAACAGATTATGAAACGACTACACCAATATCTTTTAATCTTCTTTTTAGCTCTATTAACTATGGCATGTACTGAAAAACAAGAGCAATTAAAAGTAGAGGTTTATGAAACATCTTCTAGTGGTAATAAATTAACACCTTTAGCAGATTTTGCTAGTTCAGAGAATGTCCCTGCGATTAACTTAAATCCAGAAAAGAAATACCAAACTATAACTGGATTTGGTGGTGCGTTTACAGAATCATCGGCATACTTGTTAAATAAAATGGGCAAGGAAAACAGAGCCAAAATAATAGAAGCTTATTTTGGAGAATCTGGAGCCGCATATTCTTTAACGAGAACACATATGAATTCTTGCGACTTTTCATTAGGGCAATATTCTTATGCATCTGTTGAAGGAGATAAAGATTTACAGCATTTTACCATCCAAGAAGATAAAGACGATTTAATTCCATTTATAAAAGATGCTCTGTCTGTGTCAAAAGAAGGCTTTAATATTTTTGCTTCACCTTGGACAGCACCACCTTGGATGAAAGATAACAAGGACTGGGTTGGTGGTAAGTTACTACCAGAGTATTATGATACTTGGGCATTGTTCTTTTCAAAATACGTCGATGCTTACAAAGCAGAGGGTATAGATATTTGGGGTTTTACAGTGGAGAACGAACCTTTAGGGAATGGAAATAATTGGGAAAGTATGAATTACTCACCAGATGAAATGACCAACTTTGTTATGAATCATTTAGGGCCTAAATTAGAAGCGGATGGTAAAGGCGATTTAAAAATTTTAGGCTACGATCAAAACAGAGAACATTTAAAAGAATGGGTAGATTCGCAATTTAAAAATGAGGAAACATCAAAGTACTTTGATGGTACAGCCATTCATTGGTACGCCAGTACATTTGATTATTTCCCGAAAGAGTTGCAGTACGCACACCATAAAGCGCCTAATAAGCTTTTGATCCAGTCAGAAGCCTGCGTAGATGCAGAAATACCTGTCTGGAATGATGACGAATGGTACTGGAAAAAGGAAGCTACAGATTGGGGCTGGACCTGGGCGCCAGAAAAAGATAAATATTTACATCCAAAATATGCACCAGTTAATCGCTATGCAAGAGATATCATTGGATGTCTAAATAATTGGGTAGACGGTTGGGTAGACTGGAACATGGTCTTAGATAAACAAGGAGGACCAAATTGGTTTAAAAATTGGTGCATCGCTCCCGTTATTGTAGACCCTAATGAAGATGAAGTGTATTTTACACCACTTTATTATGTAATGGCACACTTTAGTAAATATTTGAGACCAGGAGCTAAAGTGATTGAGGCAACAAGCGAGGACAAGGAGTTAATGCTAGCTGCCGTTCAAAATCTAGACGATTCCATAGCTGTTGTAATTTTTAATGAAGGAAAACAATCGAAGCAATTTAGTTTGAGGCTTGACGGTAAAAGTGCAGAGGTAGAAATAAGCGCACAAGCCATTCAAACGATTGTTATAACTAACTAAAAACTATTAATTATGTCAAACGTAAAAACTGCTGCAAAAGATAAGGTACCCATTGGTCAGAAGGCTGCATTTGGTGCCGGGCATTTAGTACTTAACTTACTTCCAGGAGCACTAGGAATTTTTATGTTCTTCTTGCTAACAGCTTTTGGTATGGATCCCGTATTAGCGGGTTTACTTGGTGGATTACCTAGAATCTTTGATGCGATTACGGACCCAATTATGGGTTTTATTTCGGATAATACGGTATCTAAATGGGGAAGACGAAGACCATATATCTTTGTTGGTGCTATACTCAGTGGAGTCCTATTTGCTGTGCTATGGCAGCTCGACGCAGGTAATTCACAGAATTACAATTTTTGGTACTTCTTAATTTTTTCGTTGTTATTCTTGGTAGGTAATACTATGTTCGCAACCCCTTTAGTGGGCCTAGGTTATGAAATGACATCAGATTATAACGAAAGAACACGTTTAATGGCCTTCTCGCAAACCATAGGCCAAATTGCCTGGATGATTGTACCATGGTTTTGGGTGCTTATAGCAGATGAAGATTTATTCGCTACCCAAGCGATTGGTGTTAGACAATTATCACTTATGGTTGGTGGCGTGTGTATAATCTTTGGTATTCTACCTGCAATTTTCTGTAGGGGATTAGACGCGGGGAACATGGAGAACAGAAAAGAGATTTCATTAAAATCATTAGGGACCAACCTTAAAGAACTATTTAGAGGTATTGTTGAGGTGTCTAAGAGTAGACCGTTTATGAAATTATGTGGCGCCACATTTTTAGTTTTTAATGGATTCCAATTAGTCGCATCCTTTAGTTTCTTCATTATTGTGTATTATATGTTCAATGGAGATTTTGCAGCCGCAGGCAATTGGCCAGCATGGTTTTCCACGATAACCGCGGTGATAACAGCCTTTGCTGTGATACCAATAATTTCTAAACTCGCGGACCGGTATGGAAAGCGAAGTGCCTTTATTATATCTACAGTAATTTCCATTATTGGTTATATTTTAAAATGGTGGGGCTTTGATCCGGGAAATCCTTGGTTGATGTTTATGCCAATACCATTTATGGCTTTTGGTTTAGGTGGTTTGTTTACGTTAATGATGAGTATGACGGCAGACGTTTGTGATTTAGATGAATTAGAAAACGGCATGCCCAGAAAAGAAGGAACATTTGGAGCTATCTACTGGTGGATGGTGAAAATGGGTCAGGCGCTTGCTTTGGTCCTTCAAGGATTTGTTTTAAAAATGGTAGGCTTTATATCAGATGCACCAACACAAACAGTAGAAACTATGACAAATTTGAGAATAGCTGATATTGTAATCCCTGTATTAACTGCCGGAATAGCAATAATTGTTATGTGGAAATACAGTTTAAGCGAAGAAAGAGCAAGAGAAATAAAAGCTGAGCTTGTTGAGCGACGCGGTGAATTATAAAATAAACAAACAAAAAATATATAAATGTCTTATAGAGAAGATTCATATTACAAGTATAAAGGCTATAGCCAAATTGCTACCCAAGGTGTAGATGTGTCAAAATTATCATTAGATGAATTAAAAAGTCTATGGACTAAAACTATGGAAGATGGTTTTCATGGCATATGTTTTAGTATGTATGAAGACGGTCAAACCCCTGGCGACGACATCAGTTTTGAACAAGTAGAACGCCGTGTAAAAATATTGAAACCTTACGTAAAGGCTATTCGTTCATTTTCGTGCATAGAAGGAAATGAACATGTTCCTGTTGCGGCTAAGAAACATGGTTTAAAAACACTTGTTGGTGCTTGGTTGGGCGATGATAAAGAAGATAATGAAAGGGAAATCGAAGGATTGATAGCGCTAGCAAAAGCAGGCCATGTAGATGTCGCAGCTGTAGGAAACGAAGTGTTATACCGTAATGATTTAACCTTAGAAGAATTATTAGGGTATATAAGGCGTGTTAAAGAAGCATTATCTGGATTAGACATACCAGTTGGTTATGTAGATGCCTATTACGAGTTTTCGCGTCATCCTGAAATAGTAGAACATACGGATGTTCTCCTAGCCAATTTATACCCTTTTTGGGAAGGTTGCCCAATTGAGTACGCTCTTGGACATATGCAAGCCATGTATGGCCAAGTTGTAGATGCTGCACAAGGAAAGCCTATAATAATTACGGAAACAGGTTGGCCCAGTGAAGGTGGCAGCTTTAAGGGTGCCGTAGCTGGAGATGTTGCAGCAATGAAGTATTTCATTGATACGATAAACTGGACCGAACAAAATGATATTCCAATTTTCTATTTTTCCTCCTTTGACGAGTCGTGGAAGACTGGTGACGAAGGTGATGTAGGCGCTTATTGGGGACTTTGGGATAAACATGAGAACCTAAAGTATTAGTAAATATACCAGTGAACTAGAATGTCCCTAAGAAAAGAAAAGTTTCTAGCCCTTGCTTCTATCGACTATCAAGGTCTATCAAATGAAGAATTAAGGGCGCTATTTAGAAAAACCCTGAAGTCTGGTATGCATGGACTGTGTTCTAGCCCTTATGAAGAGGGACAGAAACCAGGAGACCAGCTTTCAGAAGCACAAATAAGGCGACGTTTAGAAATTATAAAACCATACACCGATTGGATTAGGTCTTTTTCTTGTACGGACGGTAATGAACTTATACCGAGAATTGCGAAGGAAATGGGACTGAAAACCCTTGTAGGGGCTTGGTTAGGTGACGATACAGCCATAAATGATAAAGAGCTAGAAGGCTTAATCAGTTTGTGCCACCAAGGTTATGTAGATGTTGCTGCTGTTGGAAATGAGGTAATGTATAGAGGCGATCTTAACGAAGCCGAATTACTTGATAAGTTGTATTATGTTAAGGCCTCAATAAAAGATTTAGACATTCCTGTAGGGTACGTGGATGCCTATTATGAATTCCAAGATAGGCCTGCCATTACAGAGGCTTGTGATGTGATACTAGCAAATTGCTATCCATTTTGGGAAGGTTGCGATTTAGATTATTCTTTATTGTATATGAAGGATATGTACAACAAAGCTAAGACTGCCGGAAACGGAAAGCGTGTTATTATTACTGAAACTGGTTGGCCGAGCCAAGGTACCAATTTACAAGGTGCATTCCCATCTGAGGAGAATGCTATTAAGTATTTTATCAATACACAAAAATGGTCTCAAGAAGAGGATATTGAGATTTTTTATTTCTCTTCTTTCGACGAATCCTGGAAGGTGGGCGCCGAAGGTGATGTAGGTGCTTATTGGGGCATTTGGGACAAGGAAGAAAATTTAAAATATTAAAAACAGACTAAAAATAAGTTTAAGTATTAGAAACAACACAACATTACCACTACAAAAGTGCTTAATAGAACAATTTATTTCGAGTTAAACAATTGATAATAAGAAGATTGATTACTATCATGAAGGTTGTACTACAACGTTATAGTTGTATACCTTTTGTTTAGGTTAATTTTTAGAAAGTTTTAATTTCAATTGGGTATATTTACCAAGTAGTTAACTTAAATACAATTTAATTACGAATAATTAATAAATAACTAAAATAAATAACAATTATGAAAAAAATTACTTTTTTAATTTTCTTAATGTGCTCGGCCTTATCTTTTGGGCAGGCGTTGCAAATAGATTTTGAAGATGGCACTACTATACCTGCCTTCAATTTCGGTGCTAATTTTGGAACTGGTAATATTGTAAATCCAGACCAAACTGCGCCTAATACGTCGCTAAGAGTTTTAGAGGCTAATAAGCCTGATGACGCGGAATGGTTTGCGGGATTTGGATTTGAAACACCTGGGAATCCATTGATTGACCTTTCACTTGGAACAGAATTTACATTCAAAGTCTGGGCGCCAATTGCTGGTCAGAGCATCAGATTTCAAATTCAAAACAGTCTTAATGGTGCACCAACTTATGTTGTAGATACAGTTATTCCAACTGCTATGGTCTGGACAGAGGTTACAGTTGATTTTGCCAGTCAAACTAACGGTACAGAGCAGTATGCAGTATTTGTAATTCAACCAAATTACGACATAGCTTGTGAGGGCGCAGGTTGTACTACAGTTGGTGCAGGTAATGGAGGTATTTGGTATATCGATGATATATTTCAGACCTTTGATTCAAATCAAGATGCGAGTCTATCAGATTTAACCTTAGACGGCACTACAATTACTGGTTTTTCTCCTTCGGTGACAACGTATAGTGTCCAGTTAGCAAATGGAACAGCAACGGCACCTACTGTAGCAGCTGTTGCTACGCAGGCGGGTAATGGTTCTTCTAATGTTAGCGTAACACAAGCCGGAGGTGTTCCTGGGACTGCCACGGTAGATGTTACGGCACCAGATGGAGTTGCTATGCAAACATACACGGTTAATTTTGCAGAATTACCGCCTGCTGCTCCGGTACCTTCTGTAGATCCGGCAGCAGTTATTCCGATTCTTACTAATAACCCAGCTTATTCAGACATTGGAGTTCCATTTTTTGAGCCTTTTGGATCAACAACATCATTTCTTGACTTAGATGTCAGCGGAGCTGATGACGCCATTTCATTCCAATTCGGAAATGGAGGACAAGTTAATTACTTTCCTGGACCATTTCCAACAGGTATAGATGGAGCGGGTATATTCCACATCGATTTTTATTGCGAAAATCTTGATGCTGGAGATAATTTCAGAGTGGTTTTATTGCCGCAAAACACTTCCTTTAACATGGAATATAGAGTTACCGTTGATGAAACTCAACCAGGAGTATGGCAGTCGTTTGATATAGGTTTAGCTGGTGCTGGTTCTGGCTTACCAGATGAATTTACGGGTGCTGATATATCAAATTTTACCGATATAGCTTTGATACAAATCTTCCCGGCCGAGGCTGGCAGTACATTAGGTGCTGAACAAGTTATTGTAAGCAATATTTATTTTTATGGAGGTACGCTTTCTACTCCAGATGCTGATTTAGCAAATAGTTTTGCTGTAGCACCAAACCCATCTAAGGATGTATGGAATATCAAAGCAGCAGCTAATCAAAACGTAACAGCTGTGCAAGTGTATGATATGTTAGGTAAACAAGTCATTTCAATAGAACCAAATTCTAACGAAGTAACTTTAAATGCTGCAGATTTAAGAAGCGGTATTTATTTGGCAAGATTATCTACAGCGAATGGTTCTAAAACCATTAAGCTTGTTAAAAACTAGAAAGCTTTATAATATATAAATCAAGAAAAGGGTGTATTTTTAATACGCCCTTTTTTATATAATAGATTTAAAAATGACAACACTAAAAGAGTTAGCCAAGCTTCTCAATCTTTCGGTGTCAACGGTTTCTAAGGCTTTAAACGATAGCCACGAGATTAGTGCGCAGACCAAGAAGAGAGTGCACGAATTGGCCACAAAACTTAATTATAAGCCCAATCGCATAGCACAGCAGCTTAAGTCTAATAAGACAAAAACTATTGGTGTTGTTTTACCTACGGTAACCAACCCTTTCTTTGCAGAAGTGCTACATGGCATTGAAACGGAAGCAACAAAAAAGGATTATGATATATTAGTATGTCTTAGCGACGAGCATCTAGAAAAAGAAGAACGCAGTTTAGAACTGTTATCCAATGGCAGTGTGGATGGATTTATTATTGCTGTAGCCCGAGAAAGTCAGGTAAAATCAGAAACACAGCATTTAGAGAAGGTTCTTAACAATGACTTACCTATTGTTTTGTTTGATCGTGTTGTAGATGCGATTATCTGTGATAAGGTGGTCGTTGACGATTTTCTATCGGTTTATGAGGCAACCAAATATCTTATTGACAAAGAGCAGCGCCAAGCAATTCTATTGATTAGTAATATTGAGGAATTAAGTGTTGGTAAACTCAGAGTAAAAGGCTATAAAGCGGCAGTTGATGAAGCAGGTCAGCCATCTTATATTTTAAATTTAGGTCAATCAACGGATGTAGAAAAGGAAGTTTTTACCTATTTAAATAATAATCCAAGTATTGATGCTGTAGTGTCGATAGATCATATTACCGGTATCGTTGCTATTAATATGGCTAAAAAACTAAAGCGGGAAATTCCAAAAAGTCTATCGGTTATAGGATTTGGTTATGATCATACCCAGATGTTATCTAGTCCAAAAATTTCAATTATTCATCAAAAAGCCCATGCCATTGGTGAAATGGCAATGAAAACAATTATTTCTAATCTCACTTTAGAAAATCACAAGGTGGAAACAAGTATTGTTCCAAGTGAATTAAAATTAAGTGAGTCCACAAAAAAAGCCTGACATCTGCCAGGCTTAATAAAAGGTTAGAAAACGAATTATTAATTGTTTTCTTTCATTTTATCCATAGCGTCATTGCCAGCTTTTTTGGCATCTTCCACGGCTTTATTTCCGGCTTCCTTGGCTTTGTCAACCGCGTCGTTTGCTGCGTCTTTAACATCGTTTGCCATGTCTTCTGCACCTTCTTTGGCGCTATCAACTGCATCATTTACAGCATCAGAAGCTTCATCCATTGCATCTCCTGCAGCCTCAGTTGCTGTGTTAGCAGCATCCTCAACAGCATTAGCAGCATCTTCTGCAGCTTCTTGAGTAGCATCAGTAGCTTCTTCAACAGCGTTTTCAGTTTTTTCTTTAGTTTCTCTACACGATGTAAGGGATAGTCCCAATACGGCGATAAGCACTACGCTTAATACGGTTTTTTTCATTGTAATTAATTGTTTTAGAGTTAATGGTTAATGCGTTTAATATACTCATTTGATTCAAAAAATTGCAAGATACTTGCATATAAACCAATTAGACGTCCTATATACGTATATAGTTTAGTATTTGGACTACGGCACCTTTATTTGCAGAAATGTAGTCCTTATTGATTTGTCCTTTTTGTTGCAAATAGTCTTGGTTTGAAACTAATTTATCCATCTCATTTGTAAACTCCTTTGAGGATTTGACCGAGCTGACACCTCCTAATTCAATGAGTTTTTCGGCCTCGGGAAATTTTTTATAATTTTTACCAAAAAGTATGGGTATACCAAAAACAGCAGGTTCTAAAATGTTGTGGAGCCCTGTAGTACCTGCGGCTCCTCCAACGTAAGCTATATCAGCGTAGTTATAGACCTTGCTCAGATAACCTATAGTATCTAGAATAAAAACATTGTAATTTCTAAGGTCACTTTGATCTTTCAATTCAGAATAACAAAGGTATGATACCCTTAATTGATTTTGTATGGATTTGATGTAGCTGCTTTTAATATTATGTGGTGCAATAATAAATTTTAAATTATTGTTAGTGTTTCTATTAACAAAGTCTAAAAATAAAACGTCATCATCTGGCCAGGTACTCCCAAAAACGATGCATGTTTTATTGTCTTTAAATTTATCGATAAAATCTATGGTGTTATCAAGGAGCAATTGATTAGAAACCCGATCAAATCTTGTGTCTCCTGATACGATTGCTTTGGTAAACTGAATTCGATTCAAGAGTTGTTTAGAGTGCTCGTCTTGCGTAAATATGTAATCAAAAGCCTTCAAGGCCTCACGCATGAGTCCACCATACCATTTAAAAAAACTATGATTTTCTCGAAATACGGCGGAAATTAATACGGTATTGAGATTTCGGGCTTTTAATTCATTCAAAAAGTTGGGCCAAAATTCATACTTAACAAATACAGTCAATTCAGGATGTATATGGTCGAGGAATCGTTTTGCATTAGCTGGCGTATCCAACGGAAGGTAAACCACAATATCGGCGATAGGCGAGTTTTTGCGTACGTCATAGCCAGATGGTGAGAAAAACGTTAATACGATTTTATGGGTTGGATATCTATATTTAAGAGCTTCGAACACTGGTAAACCTTGTTCGTATTCGCCTAGTGATGCACAATGAAACCAAAAAGTTTTATCATTAGGGTCTAGGGAGGTATTAAGCAAATCAAAAGTTTGTTGACGGCCTTTTACACCAGATTTTAACTTGTCATTGAAGAGTGCCAAAATGCTTAGAAAAAATTTGGCAATATAAATTCCTATAGAATATACTATTCTCAAAACAGTTAGTTTATGCTAAAATACAGTTCTTTCAACAAAATGCATTGGTAATAGCCGTTACAATTTCGTATTTTCGCTAGAGGCCTTGTTAAGGTCACTCTTAAATCAAAATTACAGCATGAAAAAAATACAAATGGTTGACCTGCAAGGTCAATACAAAGACATAAAAGCGGTGGTAGACCCATCCATTCAAGAGGTTATTGAAAGTGCAGCATTTATTAATGGACCTAAAGTTCACCAGTTTCAAAAAAATTTAGAAGACTATTTAAATGTAAAGCATGTAATTCCTTGCGCTAATGGTACGGATGCCTTACAAATCGCAATGATGGGGCTTGGCTTGGAGCAAGGTGATGAAGTTATTACAGCTGATTTTACTTTTGCAGCTACGGTAGAGGTTATTGCACTATTAAAATTGACACCAGTATTGGTAGATGTAGACCCAATAACCTTTAATATAGATGTAGCTGCCATAAAAAAGGCGATCACACCAAAAACGAAAGCCATAGTTCCCGTACATTTATTTGGTTTGGCGGCTAACATGGATGAGATTATGGCTCTAGCCAAAGAGCATAACTTGTACGTTATCGAGGACAATGCTCAAGGTATTGGAGCTAATTATACACATAAGGACGGTTCTAAAACTAAGACAGGTGTTATTGGCCATGTAGCATCAACATCATTTTTTCCTTCCAAGAATTTGGGTTGTTATGGCGATGGTGGCGCCATTTTTACTAATGACGATGAATTGGCCCATACGATAAGAGGTATCGTTAACCATGGTATGTATAAGCGTTATCATCATGATGTTGTTGGTGTAAACTCAAGATTAGATTCTATTCAAGCTGCAGTTTTAGATGCAAAACTACCGCATCTCGATAGTTATAATCTTTCAAGACGAAACGCAGCCAGAAAGTATACAAAAGCATTTAAGGATCATCCACAGATAACAACACCTAGTGGTTTAACAGCTTGTGACGGTATTTGTGATACCTGCGATTGTCATGTGTTTCATCAATATACTTTAACCTTAGAAGGTGTGGATAGGGATGCACTAGTTGCACATTTAAACGAAAAAGGTATTCCTTGTGGTGTGTACTATCCAATTCCTTTGCATAAACAAAAAGCTTATAAAGATGAGCGTTACAATGAGGAGGATTTTACAGTTACTAATCATTTGGTTGAGAATGTTATTTCATTGCCCATGCATACTGAGTTAATGGATGATCAAATAGCATTCATAACTGAAACAATTCTTCAATTTATAAATACGCACTCTTAGATGAAAATATTGGTAACTGGTGGTCTAGGTTATATTGGGTCTCATACCACTGCAGAATTACAATCCGAAGGGTTTGAGGTCGTAATTATTGATAACCTTAGTAATTCGTCCGTTAAAGTTCTCGACGGTATTGAAGCCATAACTGGTAAAAGACCAATATTTGAGAAATTAGATTTAAGAATTAAATCAGACGTTTCAGATTTTTTTAAACGGCATAATGATATTAAGGGTATAATACACTTTGCGGCATATAAGGCAGTTGGTGAAAGCGTAAATGAGCCACTAATGTATTATGAGAATAATATTAATAGTCTGGTATATTTACTTCAGGAGATGAAGGAACTTGATCAGAAGAACTTTATTTTCAGCTCTTCGTGTACGGTTTATGGCCAGGCAGATGAATTGCCAATTACTGAAGATGCACCTGTTAAACCTGCAGAATCGCCATATGGTAATACCAAACAAATAGGTGAACAAATTATCAAGGATACTTGCTACGTCAATACAGATTTTAACTCTATAGCTTTGAGATATTTTAATCCAATAGGTGCTCACCCAAGTGCTCATTTAGGAGAGCTCCCAATTGGTGTCCCTCAGAACTTAGTACCATATATTACACAGACTGCAATAGGCATGCGAGAGCAGTTATCGGTTTTTGGAGATGATTATCCAACACCAGATGGCACTTGTATACGTGATTATATCCACGTTGTTGATTTAGCAAAAGCCCACGTTGTTGCATTAAACCGATTGCTTGACAATAAAAACAGTACTAATTTTGAGGTGTTTAATTTAGGTACAGGAAAGGGAAGCTCGGTTTTAGAGGCTATTCAATCGTTTGAAAAAGTTTCAAAAACCAAATTAAATTATAAAATCGTTGGAAGAAGGGAGGGAGATATTACCGCTGCATTTGCAGATACGACTAAAGCAAATCAAATTCTAGGTTGGCAGACAGAATCTTCCTTAGATGATGCCATGGATTCAGCATGGCGATGGGAACAAAAAATAAGAACATAATAATTACCTAAAACTCATGAGAATAATAACAATATGTCTGACATTTTTGGTCTTTTTTCAAATAAGTGCTCAGAAGACCTACTTGCATTGTGGTCAAATTATCGATACAGAAAATGGTACCGTATTAAAAGAAAAGACAATCATTGTAAATGGTAACCTCATTCAGTCTATTGAAAATGGCTATGTTAATCCTAACAATTCTAAAGACAGAACAGTAGATTTAAAGTCTAAAACAGTGATGCCAGGTCTCATTGATATGCATGTACATATTGAGAGTGAAACCAATCCAAAGAAATATCTTGAAGCTTATACTCTTAACGAGGCAGACGTTGCTTTTAATTCAGTTAAGCTTGCAAGAGTAACACTTGTCAATGGATTTACAACGGTAAGGGACTTAGGCGGCAGTGGTGTTAACGTAGCATTACGGAATGCCATAAATGCAGGAAAAGTAGATGGACCTCGTATATATACGGCAGAAAAAGCATTAGCGACAACAGGTGGACATGCTGACCCAACCAATGGTGCAAGCCGAAGGTTAAGTGGAAACCCTGGGCCAAAAGAAGGTGTGGTAAATGGTGTAGATGATGCAAAAAAAGCAGTTAGACAGCGCTACAAAAATGGCGCGGATGTCATAAAAATAACAGCTACCGGTGGTGTTTTGAGTGTTGCAAAAAGTGGACAAAACCCACAGTTTACTTTAGAGGAAATTAAAGCTATCTGCGAAACAGCCAAGGATTATGGTTTTCATGTTGCCGCCCACGCTCACGGCGATGAAGGTATGCAGCGGGCTATTAAAGGCGGTGTAAAAACAATTGAACACGGAACACTAATGAGCGATGACACTATGGAATTAATGAAGCAGTACGATACATATTTAGTGCCTACTATTTCAGCAGGAAAGTTTGTTACAGAGAAAGCAAAGATTCCAAACTACTATCCAGATTTAGTGGTGCCTAAAGCTTTAGAAATAGGGCCTAAAATTCAGGAAACCTTTGCTCGAGCTTATAAAAAAGGTGTTGGGATAGCTTTTGGTACAGATGCCGGTGTATTTTATCATGGGGATAACGGAAAAGAGTTTAGGTATATGGTTGAAGCTGGTATGCCTGCAATTGAAGCGATTCAGAGTGCAACAACCACAAATGCCATGATTCTTAAAATGGAAAATCAATTAGGCCAACTAAAGAAAGGCTATTATGCCGACATAATAGCGGTAGATGAAGATCCAAGACAAGACATTACTACTATGGAGCGTGTTACTTTTGTTATGAAAAATGGTACTATTTACAAGCAAACCAATTAAGTAAGACTTGCATTCCTTTTAATAATTTCAACCATCTAGTGTATTTTTCTCAATCATATTAGTGTAAGGTTGAAGAATTGTTAATCAAATTGTGGCTTAACAATGATTTAACATCCCTTCTTTGGGATTGGTCTTAGCTCTTTGTTGTTTTGCAGTTAATGTTAAGTGATTAAAAATGAAATTGATACGTATAAAACGACAAACGCGCACAGAAAAGCGCTTCTCACCAAAAATGGGTAAACTCTACACTGACGTTACCTACATTAGAAAAGAGTTTTTAAGTATTCCTATTAGAACGCTTCACAAATACAGAGAAACCTATTATGGTGAAATAAAGGATTGTGAAGACTGCTTGTTAAGCCGTTAGTCAAGGTTATTATCTGCCTTCTTTTTATTTAAGAAACTCCCAAAGAGTAGCATAATCATTCCTGTGGTAACTGATAAATCAGCAAAATTAAATATGCCAGTTTTAAAAATTCCACCCAGGTTAATAAAAAAGAAATCAGTGACTTGTCCGTAGACTATACGGTCAAATACGTTGGCAATGCCTCCTCCAATGATACAGCAAAATGCAATAAGGCTGAGGCGGTCTAATTCTTTGGTTTTAATGATATAATAAACTACATAGCCTAAAACAACCACTGGTAATATCAGAAGAAATATAAGTTTTAAGGTATCATTCATATCACTACCCATTCCTAAGAATGCTCCTTTATTTTCTACATATTGCATTATGAATTTGTCGCCAATAATCGACTTAATTTCGGCATAATCAAAATTAGCTCTAACCCACACTTTAGAAATTTGATCTATGGCTATGTTAATAGCAATCAAAATAATAATGAAAATAGTTCTGTTCAAAAGAAGAAGATTTTAGGCGTTAACGTTGTATTGGGCTGAGGTAGTTTCTGCTTCCCGGTGTATTTTTTTTACTAGGCCTTGAAGCACTTTTCCTGGGCCAACTTCAGTAAAATGTGTAGCGCCATCAGTAATCATTTGCTGTACCGATTGTGTCCAACGCACAGGTGCTGTCAATTGGGATATTAGATTGGCTTTAATCTCATTTTCATCCGTTACTGCAGAGGCAGTTACATTTTGATAGATGGGGCAGTTAGGTTTACTAAATCTAGTATTTTCTATGGCTGCAGCAAGTTCTTCGCGAGCAGGTTCCATCATCGGTGAATGAAATGCTCCACCAACAGGTAAAACCAAAGCACGTCGAGCACCTTCTGCTTTTAAGCTTTCACAAGCACGATTAACGGCATCAACTTCACCAGAAATAACTAATTGACCGGGACAATTATAATTTGCCGCAACAACAATACCTTCGGTCATAGCACATATTTTTTCAACCACATCATCATCCAAACCTAAAACAGCAGCCATTGTGCTTGGCTGTAATTCACAGGCTTTTTGCATAGCTTTAGCACGTTGTGAAACTAATTTTAAACCATCTTCAAAATTTAATGCTCCAGCAGCAACTAGTGCAGAAAATTCGCCAAGGGAATGACCAGCAACCATATCGGGTTTAAATGTATCACCAAGCGTTTTTGCTAGAATTACAGAATGTAAAAATATGGCTGGTTGCGTTACTTTGGTTTGTTTGAGGTCTTCGGCAGCACCTTCGAACATTATATCTGTGATATGGAAACCTAAGATATCATTTGCTCTTTCAAAGAGCTCTTGAGCTAAAGGAGCGTTTTCGTAAAGGTCTAAACCCATTCCCGAAAACTGAGCACCTTGTCCTGGAAATATATATGCGTGCATAGTCTTAATTTATGTGCTGCAAAAATAGCAATTAAAATAATAATCTCTTGGGATATCTCATTAAGTGAAAAGAGAACGGCTCTTCATAATTTATAATGAAAAGCCGTAATCAAAAAGTATACTTTTATTATTTTAAACTCAAACTTTTTATATTATCGCTATAAACGCGATCAATTAAAACATGCCTAGGATCTATGGCAGCCTTAACCGGGAGTTTGTCTAACTCCAAGGTAATAGACATAGATTCTCTGTTAAACTTGAGACGCTGTTCTTTGTAGAGTTCTTCTTCTTCGCCGTCCATAAAAAATCCAACATCAATCCAATCGTTAATAGCTACTTTTGTTTCATTTCCTAAACTATCAGATTTAATTTTAGAGCTTTCAATCTCTAAGGTAACTTCATATCTACCATTATCTAACTCTTTGTATTTTGCCTCTTTAAGACGATTATCGTAGAGCGTAATCTCCTTAAACCAGTCATCTATGAGGTAATTTAAAGAATCTGGCACATGTGGTTCTAAATGCCTTAAGAAATCTAAAGACGTCGGGTAAGGGGAACTGTTATAGCGGTATTCTTCAAGAAATGATTTCATTGCCGAGTTCACGTTTTGCTCACCAATATAATCCTGTAATGCATAAAGGATAACACTACCTTTACCATAATGTATATAACCTTGGTTTTCTACCTTGTAAAGGGGCAATTCCTTTAATCGTTCTCCACTACGTCCTCTAAGATACCTGTCGTGATTATATTTCAAGAATTCGCGCATCTTCATTGGATTATCCGTAATACTCTTCATAGTCATAAGAGAAGAGTATTCAGAAAAACTCTCGCTCAACATGGTACTTCCTTGCATATTAACACCAATAAGTTGGTGTGCCCACCACTGATGACCCATTTCATGTGCAATAACAGCATCGACGACATTATTTTCTGTTTCGTCCTCTAAATTAATTACAAAGCCAATGGCTTCAGAATATGGCATTGTCCCAGGAAAAGCCTGAGCAAATGAGGCATATCTAGGAAACTCAATAATACGACATTGCTTGTGGTAATATGGGCCAAAGTTCTCGGTGTAGTACTTTAGGGAGCGTTCTACCGCATCCAACATCATTTCTACATTTTGTGGATGCTTCTCATCATAATAGACCTCAATATCGATACCATTCCATTGACGCGTTGCTACTTCATAATCAGCAGACATAAAAGAATAGAAATCCAAAGATGGAGTATCCGTTTTGTATTTGTAATAGCGCCTTCCATTCTCTTCCCACTGCTTCTGGAGCGATCCAGGAGCTATAGCGATTTGGTCATTACTAGTAGAAATTACAGTTTCAACATTGATGAAATCTGATATTCCATTATTGATGTAGTTTCTGTAATGTAATTCAGATATTTTACCAGATAGCTCAGGAGTACGCTCTTTTGGTTCTAAGCCATACTTCTTTCGAGTATTCTTATCGGCTAGCTCAAAACCTTCATTATAACCCATTGTTGGTAAAATAAAGCCATTATTTATAAAGGTTCCATTGTTTACTATACTAGTGTTGCCAGTACCATTACTAAATCCTTTGGTGATGTATTTGTTATCTAATTGTATTCTGGTTTTTTCTCCTGGTTGTAATGGAGGATTTAACTTGTATATGGTCAATAAATACGTATCATCCGTAAAAACGGACTCGGCATTTGGAATCTTTAATTCAGTCTCCCAATCTTCGCTAAAATAAAAATGTAAAGAGTCAATAGGGACATTGGATTCGTTGGTTAATTCAATATCTGCCTTTACGTAAACGTTGCGTTCTTCAGGGAAAATATCAATAAAATATTTAGCGTCAGTAACCTTTGGATTTATAATATCTTTATACTTTCCGTATGTTTTTTCGTAATCAGCCGCTAACTCTTCTAGCGTATCGCCTGTTCTGTATGGATTTAAAATTTGTGTATTATAATATACAAATGCAGCGACTCCAAGCCAGATGATTGTAGTAACTAGTAAAACACGTTTGTAGCTTTTAGGGACTTCTTGCTTCGCCTTTTTTATTCTGCTTAAGAAAGAGCGTTTTACACCTCTATTCCAAAGTGCACCAGCAGCAATAAGTCCTATTAAGGCAATTAAAATCCAATAAAAGTTAAACCATAAGGTACTTTTCACACCTGGTCCAAATCGATTCATATCAGAATAGAACAAGGATGGACTTCCGCCGATATCCAGCATATTGGTATATACATCCAATATGCTTAAAATTATTTCCCAGACTAGCAGTACAACAACAGATATAAAATAGCCAATATATTTATTGCTAGACAAGACCTGTATCGTAATCATAATACCACCAAATATGATGTAGAGTGCGAGGTTTCCGTAGAAGAAATCAAGTAGGTAAACATCAAGTTCAATTCTTGTAAAACCATGTAATAATTGGTACACAACACCAATAAGAATAAAGAACAGATTTAAAATTGTTGTAATACATACTAAGGATAAGGTTTTGGCGGCAAGTGAAATAAAAGAAATGTGAGGCGTTGCATCTATCACCTCATTTATTTTATAGTCGCGGTCGCGCCATATCAGTTCACCACTAAAAAAGATAAGTATGATAATAGTGAAGAGATTAGTATTGTCCGTTATAGAATCTATAAGTTTGTAGGTTAGTGGATAAGATTGCAAACCAAAATACTCAAAGCCTCCACTTAAGTCTGCCACTAGAATTATAAGGCAGAATAAGAATAATATCTTAAACGTTACGCTTTTAATAATGCTTAAAAAATTGGTATAAAAGAAACTTTTAAACTGCTGCCAATTAGTGTTAGAACTAAAACTTGGATGAAGTTGAGGTAGATTGAATGTCTTATTTTTTGAATCCTTAACCTTCTTTTGCTTTTTGATGGTTTTGTTTTTCTGCTTAAATGAAAAACTGAAATACGAAATAAGTAATACCAAGACGCCAAATGCTGTCCAAATCAATCGGTTTTGAAACAACAAACCGTTAAAACCTGGACTGATTGAATTTTTCTCAGAGGGTGTAAAATATTTGGTTTCTATAGAATAAGTATTGATCCCAAAAATATCAGTAAGCGCACCGACAGTTTCATTATCAATGTCTGAGATTAAAGATCCTGAAACGATATAGGCTACAATTATTAACAGACCACCTACAAATGAAATAATGGTACTGCGCCATTTGTTGGCCAAAGCATAAATAACTGCGCCTGCCAAAAACATATTTGGTAGAATAAAAAGTAGATAGTTATTTAAAAAGGTTTCAAAATAAAAGGGGCCAAAACGTGCAGGGTCAATCCATTCGAAAATTGAATTCATCCATGTACCTAAAAGCATTCCTATAAAGACACCGACTAATGGTAAGGTAGCTACAAGGAGAGCACCGAAAAACCGACCGAAGAAATAGCCTGGTTTACTAAGAGGAGTTGTAAACAATATTTCATTAAACTCGTTATTGAAGTCTCGTAAAGCGGCATTATTAAAAAATGCTACAGCCATAATCAAGCTAAAAATGCAAAATATACTAACGTGGATGGTTAACGTATAGGGAGAATTACGGTAGACGTTGCCAATAGCTCCTCCGATAATGACATTATCGCTAACCGTTGCAAAGAATTCCATTAACCCCAGAACAAACATAAAAATATACACCATGGGTTGTTTAAGGGTGTATTTTAATTCCGATAAAAAGAATGTTTTAAACATAATAATTACAATTTAAAGGATTAAACAAGTACACTGTTGGTGTTGATTTTTGAAAAGAAAACATCCTCTAAATTAGGTGTTACACGTTCAAATCCATTCTCAGGATGCTCGTCACTGTAGATGTGAATTAGTGGCTTACCACCAACCATTTTGTTTGAAATGATTTTGTAATCATTGGCGTATTGTTCTAACTCGGAACGATCGACCATTTTTTGATATACTTTGGAGTTTAGTTCTCCAATAGCGTCTGATGGAGAACCGTGATATACAATTTCACCAAAATTCATAATCGCCATTTTTGTACACAGCTCTCTTACGTCATCTACAATGTGCGTAGAGAGAATGACGATTACCTCTTTTCCGACATCTGCTAATAGATTGTAAAAACGATTGCGTTCACCAGGATCTAAACCTGCTGTTGGCTCATCAACAATAATAAGTTTAGGGTTTCCTATTAAAGCTTGGGCAATTCCTACACGCTGTTTCATACCACCAGAGAAGCCTTTAACGGATTTATTACGCTTATCATAAAGATTGACCTTATTCAATAGATAGTTTACAAGCTCCTTGCGTTCGCTTGTGTTGGATATGCCCTTAAGAATAGCAATGTGCGTTAAAAGCTGTTCTGCGGTTATTCGCGGGTATACGCCAAATTCTTGAGGTAAATAGCCTAATACTTTTCTTAGTTCGGCAGGCTGATTTAAAATATCAATATCATCTAAAGTGGCACTGCCAGAATCGGCTTCTTGCAACGTAGCAAGAGTTCGCATTAGCGTAGATTTACCAGCACCATTGGGACCCAGGAGTCCAAACATACCGTTTTCGAGTTCTAGACTGACGTTGTCTAAGGCTTTTACACCATTAGAGTAGGTTTTAGATAAATTATTGATTTTTAATGTACCCATTGGTTTGATTTTTTAGTTTAGTTATAAAATAAGACGACAAACTAAGCTCTGCGTTACAAGATAACGCAGATTGCCTTTACTAAATTAGACGTTTATCTTAAGCTAATGGTTGCCCAGGGTAAGTTTTTTATGGCCGTACGTAGGTAATAAAGGAGAATGGGTGGGCATGAGACTCATCAGCATCATGTGTAGTGCGCTCTACTTCCTTCCATTGGTTTTCATCAATGTCAGGGAAGAAGGTGTCGGCATCAGGGAAAGATGCATGTACTCTTGTAATTTCTAATTTATCCGCTAAAGGAAGGGCTTGCTTATAAATTTCTCCACCGCCAATAATAAAAGGTTGGTCATCAGATAGAGAGGCGTCTATAGCGTCATCTAAAGTGCTCACAACAATAACGCCATAAGGCGCTTCATAATCTTTTTGTCTTGTAATGACAATATGTGTTCGGTTAGGCAGTGGTTTAGGAAAACTTTCAAAGGTTTTCCGTCCCATAATAATATGGTGCCCATTAGTTAAAGACTTAAACCGTTTTAGGTCTTTGCTGAGGTGCCAAATTAAATCGTTGTTTTTGCCAATAGCATTGTTTTCACCTGCAGCCACAATTACAGTGAGATTAGAGGTCTTTTTTTTTTCATCAGTACCTTCTTTTTCTAATGCCTCATTATAAGCTTGTGATTGAGCAATTTTTGTCTCTTCTTTTAAAAAGTTGGCCTTAAGCTCATCTATACGCTGTTGTTGCTGATTAACTAATTTGTCCAATTGTATTTTCTCCCAGTCTTTTCCCATAAATTTATTTGTGATAAAGACATTGGTAAAATGATAAATAAATAAAAAGAGCCACGCTAAAATGGCATAAACGAACCAGTCTATACCAGCGATAGTAAAATCCTTACCAATTCCAAGAACAGTATTAGCCAAGATTAAAAAAACAGCACCAATCAGAAAAAGAACAAAATGTAAATACAAACGTTTTTTTTGTTTGATACGTTTCTGAGCGTATTCTATGAGTTCAAGCTGCTCTTTATCAATTTTCGAAGTTTGCTTTTTCTTGCCGAACATGGATTGATTTTTACTTTGTAAAGATACCTATTTTTCACTAAAACGTTATCGTAGATGTTTAGTTATCGATATTGTTGGATTCCGAAAACGATATCGTTGATAATCAGTTAGAAAGGCTCTAAAATTTTCTTGAAAATCTTCTAAATTTTATCCTTAAATATTACATTCTTCATTAAAAAGTATCCTCTGTATTAATAAAATGATAATTCTTGCATTTTACAAGAATAAAATAGATGTTATTACTAGAATGTGTTATAATTTTGAACTGTAATTAAATTGATTATTATGGCAATTAAAAAACAATACTTAAAAAGCAAGCCAGTTTGTAAAGTTACATTTTCTGTGCCTGCAGAAGAAGCGAAAAAAGTTGCAGTTGTTGGAACGTTCAATGAATGGAATGAAAAGAAAGCTGTTAAACTTAAGAAATTGAAAAGCGGAACCTTTAAAGGGACTGTTGATTTAGAAAAAGACAATTCTTACGAGTTTAGATATGTTGTTGATGGTACTTACATCAATGATGATCAAGCAGACGCCTATGCATGGAATGATTATGCGGGAGCTGAGAATGGAGTTTTAAATTTATAAGAAAGACTAAAGCTATTAATCTACGAAAGCCTTCGAATTTTGAAGGCTTTTTTTATTGAAAATAAACAGTCATTAACAAGCTAAAAGGAACATCTACAGGTTTTCCATTTTTAGTTCCTGGGGCTTTAAACTTTGGGAGCCGTTTTGCCAAACGTATAGCTTCTATGGCAACAGCTCTGTGATTTGCTTTAGCATTGACATTAGCTACTTTACCCTTTTTTGTAATGGTAAAATCGAGCTGAAAAGAGGTGGATTCTTCAGTTAAAAAAACGCGATCTGCCATTTGGTAATCGAAACTCACCTTAATAAAATCAGTAATTCTTTTTTTAGTACAAGCCTCTAATTCTTTATTACTCAATGTTTCATCGCAACCTCTGTAAATAGGATATCTTTCGCTATTATCCTTTTTGCGATCTAAATTAATATTTAAAGGCAATGAATAGGGCACAATTACAGGTTCGCCACGTTGTAATCCTGGTTTTAATTTAGGTATTAAATTAGTGACCCTTATAGCTTCGTCTTCGAGAAATTTAGCCGGACCCCTTGCTTCAGCCGCAATAACATTTCCTTTGGTATCAATTTTAAAGGTTACGAATACTCTCACCAATCCTACATCTAAATTAGAATCTTCAGGGATTGCAGTGTCAAAGTTATCGGCAAAAAGTTGTGCTACTTTTTGAGACATACACTTCTTTTTATTGGTATTGCCTTTTTTTCTTTCGCAGCCTTTATAAACAGGGACATTTTCAATAATTTCGAAATCCCTCTTATTTGGTCTTTCGGCCTTGTCTATAGAATCTATTTGTGTTTGTGTTATTGTTTGACTTTGGCATAAGCCAAACCAACAAAAACCGAAAACTAACAACTTAAAAGAGTGTTTCATGAAGTCTTAAACAGCAACAGTACCTTTTATATGTGGATGCGGATTATAATCCACTAAGGTAAAATCTTCAAATTTAAAATCGAATATATCCGTAATTTCAGGATTTAAAATCATTTTAGGTAATGGCCTAATATCCCTGGACAACTGAAGTTCTAATTGCTCTAAATGGTTATTATAAATATGGGCATCCCCAAACGTATGGATAAAATCTCCTGGTTGAAAACCACAGACCTGTGCCATCATCATAGTAAATAAAGCATAGGAAGCGATATTAAAAGGAACACCTAAAAATATGTCTGCACTCCGTTGATATAACTGGCAAGACAGCTTACCGTTAGCTACATAGAATTGAAAGAACGCATGACAAGGTGGTAGGGCTGCTTTACCATTTGACACATTTTCCGAAAACGATTTTGAAGTGTCTGGCAATACAGAAGGATTCCAAGCTGATACAAGCATTCTACGACTATCAGGGTTTTTCTTTAGTCCATTTATTACGGCCTTAATTTGATCAATATCCTCACTAGCCCAATTGCGCCACTGATGTCCATAAACAGGTCCCAAATCACCATTTTCATCAGCCCACTCATTCCAAATTCTAACCCCATTATCATTGAGGTATTTAATATTGGTATCTCCTTTTAAGAACCAAAGTAACTCATAAATTATAGATTTAAGATGTAATTTTTTAGTAGTGACCATGGGGAATCCATCGCTCAAATCAAACCGCATTTGATAGCCAAAAACACTTTTAGTACCAGTGCCTGTTCTATCGCTTTTGTCATTACCGTGTTCTAATACATGTTTTACTAAATCGTGATATTGCTTCATAATTAATTACCCTAATTGGGGAACATTGAATTAAATTAAAACCTATTTGGATTGAAATGTTGAACTAGATTCAACAGGTCTAAGGCGAAAATAAATAAAATGATAAATACCATTTACTATTGTTCCAGCTCAGATATTAAAAGTTATTAACGGGTAAGAAATCTTTTGTTATGGCTTAATAATTTTTTTAACACTTATAAGGCCTTTCTTTTGGTCAAAAATTTTGACCAGATATACTCCCGAAGTTAAGTTGGAGATATCTATTTGAGATTTTGTAGTCCTTTGTATTTCATTCCCTAAAATATCCATCAAAACAAGCAGCTCATTTTCCTTGTTGTTCAGAAACACTATGGAGGAACTAGGGTTTGGATATACTGTAATTTTATTCAATGTATCATCTTCAATTGAGAATGTTGGCTCTTTGTTTAGTTTTACAATCCAGGGGTCTATGAAATCTGAATTTTCGTCTTTATCACCATTGACATCAGAAAATGAATGTCCGTAAAGAATATAGCCGTTATCAGTTTCTGCTGCACAAACTAAGTTGTCATTTGCATTTCCACCAATGGTCTCTTGCCAGAGAATAGTTCCGTTATTATCAATTTTTACGGGCCAATAATCGATAGCGCCATTAGAGTCTTTTAGTTTTTCGCCAGAAGTATCTGATTTAGATTGCCCAGCAATTAAATAATTGCCGTCAGTAGTAACCTTTATATCAAAAGCGAAGTCTTCATCGTCTCCACCAATAGTGGATTGCCCTAAAATAGATCCATTTGCAGCGAGCTCAACAATCCAATAATCAAAAGTTCCTCGAGAGTCTTGTGTTTTATCTAGGGAAATATTCGAATCTGAGTAGCCAGCTAAAACGAAATTATCATTATCTAAAATGACCAAATCCCTTAAGATATCAGAAGCGTTTCCACCTATTGTATTTTCCCATTCAATGACGCCTAAATTATCAGTTTTAATAACCCAGAAATCATTAAAGCCACTTACGCCTTCGGATTTATCATCTTCCGCGTCGGAATTAGAATACCCGCCAATAATATAACCTCCATCATTAGTTTGGCCCACTACCGTTGGGATATCATCTCCATTAGAGCCAATGGTATTTTGCCATTGCAGTGTACCAGAACTATTTAGTTTTAACAGCCAAATATCTATCTGACCCTTTCTTCCTTCAGTTTTGTCTCCAGATATACCAGATTCAGAGGAAGCTGAAACAATATAGCCGCCATCATTTGTTAGAGCAATAGCTCGAGCGCTATCGCTATTTGTTCCGCCAATGGTATTTTGCCATTCTATAGTACCTGTAGCATTAATTTTTATAACCCAAACGTCATTCTCGCCGATATTGTTTTCTGTTTTGTCTCCCGAAATATCAGATTTTGAACCACCAGCCAATATAAACCCTCCATCAGTTGTTTCTTGAGCAGAATTAATAAAATCTGATAAAGACCCACCTAAGGTCTCTTCCCATAAAATATCCCCTTGGGCGTCAAGTCTTATGAGCCAAATATCATTTCCGCCATTAGAATTTTCGGACTTGTCACCACTGGCATTAGAGTCAGAAGTCGCCACTACTAAGGAACTGCCATCAGAAAGGGTTAGTGCTGTAAATACAGTATCGAAATCACTGGCATTAATGGTGTTCTGCCATATGATATCTGTAGTTTGAGTATAAGCGATATTGATAAAAAGTAATAGTGCAATAAATGTCTTCATGATTTAACGCGATTTTTAGCCAATAATCATTCCGGCAATAGTTGCAGATAAAAGGGAAGCCAGTGTTCCTCCAATTAAAGCGCGGAGACCAAATTCCGAAAGCGTTTTTCGCTGACCTGGAGCTAAAGAACCAATACCACCGATTTGGATACCGATGGAAGCAAAATTGGCAAAACCACAAAGCATGTAGGTGGCCATGATAACTGATTTTTGATATTTGAGATGGACTGGATTAGCAAGATTCTTAAGTTCAGACAATTGAATGTAACCTACAAATTCACTAGCAGCGAGTTTTATTCCAATCAGTTGGCCCATTAAGGTCATATCTTCTTTTGCAACTCCGATGAGCCACATGAGAGGAGCGAACAAGTATCCTAAAATAAGTTCAAGGGAAAAGGAATTATAACCCGTATTAGCAGCTATCCACGTATTTAGAGTCGTCACATCTCCAACCCATCCAAGAATGCCATTAATCATGGCGATGAAGGCTAAAAACACTAAGAGCATGGCACCTACGTTAACAGCCAGTTTTAAACCTTCTGTTGTTCCGTTTGCAATGGCATCTAAAATATTGGACCCAATAACGTCTTGGCTTACCTCAACATTTTCATTAATTGGGGCTTGTTGTGGATATAAAATTTTGGAGATAACAATAGCCCCTGGCGCTGCCATCACGGAAGCGGTTAATAAATGCTTAGCGTAAAAAATCCGTAAGGCTTCATCTTCGCCACCTAAAAAGCCAATATACGCAGCTAAAACTCCTCCTGCAACTGTTGCCATACCACCAATCATAACTAACAAGATTTCTGATTTGGTCATATTTTCTAAATATGCCTTAATCATTAAAGGCGATTCAGTTTGTCCTAAGAATATATTACCTGCTACACTTAGACTTTCTGCTCCAGATATTTTTAATAGTTTGGTAAGTAACCAGGCCATACCTTTTACAACTTTCTGAATAATACCCAGATAAAAAAGTACAGAGGTTAATGCCGAAAAGAAAATTATTGTTGGTAAAATAGAAACAGCAAAAGTGAGTAACGAGTCCGCAATTTCATTGGTGCTGAAAGATGCAAACAAGAACCGGGTTCCTGCCATTGTAAAATCTAGAATATTAACGAAACCTTTTCCAATAGTTTCAAAAACCGATTGAATAAAGGGAACTTTAAGAACACCAATAGCCAATAGCAGCTGTGCTAATAACCCAAACCCTACGGTACGCCAATTAATGGCTTTTCTGTTTTTACTCAAGATTATGGCAAGTACTAAAAGTACCAACATACCTAATGCTCCTCTACCGAGGCTTTGTAAAGAAAATCCTTGACTTGGGACTATAGTATTCTCTGCAGACACAACTTTTTCATAAGGCTTAAACCTGTAACTAACCCCAGACTCCTTAAACACTAAGGTGGAGTCCGTAAGTTCGGTAATCCTGTAGTGCCTTATTGTATCGTTGGGATGGCTATAATAAAAGAGGAGGAGATTATTTTGGTAAATATAGTCGCCATAAGCTTGTAGGTTATTCTTTGCTTTTAAGCTATATGAAAACTTACCTTTGGCAAGGCTTAAGGTATCGTCTTCAGTAATTTTAAAAAGAGGTTCTTCTGATGCATTTTCTATGGCTTCAAATTGCCAAGTTTTTTCAAGATTCTGAGCGAGAAGAAAATTTATTCCAAATAAGACTGCTAGAATAATCTTGAAAAATTTAATCATAAATGGAATCTTAATTAGCGCTTGGATATTTCATCCCTTATTTTGGCCGCCTTTTCATAGTCTTCATTAGCAACGGCTTCTTCAAGTAATTTATGAAGTTCATCTAAAGTTTTGTCCTTATAACCTTCCTGTTCTATCGCTGCCGATTCAATTTCCTCGGCAATTAAATCATCAACTAAAATACTGTCCTCTTCTTCTTCGTCTTTCTTGGGGTTGACTTTAAGGTAAATACCTGCTTTATCAAGGATATTCTTATAAGTAAAAATGGGAGCTTGAAATCGCAGTGCAAGAGCAATGGCATCGCTAGTTCTAGCATCTATTATTTCCTCGATTTTATCGCGTTCACATATTAAGCTAGAATAAAAAACACCATCAACTAATTTGTGAATAATGACCTGTTTTACAACAATATCAAAACGATCTGCAAAATTCTTGAATAAATCGTGAGTGAGGGGTCTTGGTGGTCTAATTTCTTTTTCTAAAGCAATGGCAATAGACTGAGCTTCAAAAGCACCAATAACTATAGGGAGCTTTCTGTCGCCATCTACTTCATTGAGTATTAAGGCGTACGCACCATTTTGGGTTTGACTATAAGATATCCCCTTTATGTTTAATCGAACTAGACTCATATTATTATACACAAAGAACTGTTTAAATTTGGACTTTACCAACTGCTATTTGCAGATTTGGATATCTTCCCAATACTTTCGATAAATGGTTAAACCGAAACGGGTAATCTAAAATTTAAACAGCCCTTATCTCTTAAAGGTAATAAAATTATGCGTTCTGATCCTTGAATGCTTTTAATTTCTCAGTAAGCTTGGGAACTACCTCAAAAGCATCACCAACAATACCATAATCGGCGGCCTTAAAGAACGGTGCTTCTGGATCGGTATTTATAACCACTTTTACTTTTGAAGCACTAATACCGGCCAGGTGCTGTATAGCACCAGAAATACCTATAGCAATGTAAAGGTTAGTAGCCACCGGCTTTCCGGTTTGTCCAACGTGCTCACCGTGAGAACGCCATCCTAAATCCGATACTGGCTTAGAGCAGGCTGTCGCCGCTCCAAGTACTTCTGCTAAGTTCTCAACTAAGTGCCAATTTTCAGGACCTTTTAATCCACGTCCACCAGAAACAACAACTTCGGCATCTGCAATAGTTACCTTTCCAATAGCTTTATCAACTGATTCTACAGTAACACCAGATTCTGGGAGTGTGGGAGAAAAAGCTTCAACAGATGCTGACCCACCAGATTCTACTAGCCCGAATGAATTATTAGATAGCCCAACAATTTTTTTGTCTGTCGTAATTTTGGTATTGGCAAAAGCCTTGTTCGTAAAAGCGGTGCGCTTCACCGTGAAGGGTGAAAGGTTCGATGGTGTTTCAACGACGTTCGAAACATAGCCTGCCTCTAAGCCAACAGCTAATAGAGGAGCAAGATACTTGCTGTCTGCACTTGAGCTAATTACGATTACGGAGGCATTTTCTTGTTTTGCAGCGGCTTCGATAACCGCAGCATATGTTTTGGCATTGAAAACATCTAAATTGTTGTCTGCAACTTCAAGAACTTTTGATGCTCCGTAATTTCCTAAGCTCTCTAAGTCATTTGCATTTATGGCTATGGCAGTAACATTACTACCCATCTCATCTGCGATTGCTTTTGCATATGATACCGCTTCAAATGCTGCTTTTTTAAATTTTCCTTTTTCTGATTCTGTATAAACTAAAACTGACATATTTTTCTTTCAATTTTTAAATCTCAAATTCCAAATTCTTCAAGGAGATTTTGGACATCGAAATGGGATTATTAAATTACCTTAGCTTCATTGTGAAGCAAGTTCACTAGTTCATCTATATTGTCGGCATCAACTAATTTAACTGCGCCTTTAGGAGCAGGCTTTTCATAGCTCACGGCCTTTGTCTCAGCAATAACATTTACAGGTTCTAATACCGTTAAAGGTTTTTTTCTAGCCATCATAATACCACGCATATTCGGTATTCTTAGGTCACTTTCTTCTACTAAACCTTTTTGACCTCCTATGACTAATGGTAAAGACGTATTAACTGTCTCTTTACCACCATCAATTTCTCTAACTGCTTTTGCGCTAGTTCCTTCAATTTCAAGACTTATACAATTGGTTACAAAGTTTGCTCCAATTAAAGTAGCTAGCATTCCAGGGACCATGGCACCATTGTAATCTATTGACTCACGTCCAGCAATAACTAAGTCGTAGCCACCATTTTGAACAACATTTGCGAGTTGTTTTGCCACTGCAAAACCATCTGTAGCTTCTATATTAACACGGATAGCTGCATCGGCACCTATGGCAAGGGCCTTTCTCAACGTAGGTTCTGTTTCTGCACCTCCAACATTAACGACATCAACACTAGCACCTTGTTTTTCTTTAAACCACATAGCACGGGTTAAGCCAAACTCATCATTAGGGTTAATTACATATTGTACGCCATTTGTATCAAATTTTGTATCACCATCTGTAAAGTTAATTTTCGATGTCGTGTCCGGAACATGACTAATACAGACTAATATTTTCATATATCTAAGTTTTTATTTTTGCGAGCACGAAGATACTTATAATTTTTGAAAAATACTATGCACGCATAATAAAATTTTCTAAAAATGATTGATAAATTGGAGTTGATTACGGATTTAGAAAAGTTGACTGGTTAAACTTGAGGATTTTCTAAAATTTTAGCATTTGATATCATTCTATAAGTTGGAAAATAATAAACGAATTTTTTAACCTTATCATTTTATGATATTATTACTTATATAACTCATGTTAATTTAGTGGCAATTATTATTTTTGCTATTCGACTTAAAACAATAGAATGAAGACAATTCAATTTAGAGAGGCGATTTGTGAAGCCATGAGTGAAGAAATGCGCAGAGACGAAAGTGTTTATTTGATGGGTGAGGAAGTAGCGGAGTACAATGGTGCTTACAAGGCCTCTAAAGGAATGTTAGATGAATTTGGTGCAAAACGCGTTATTGATACACCTATAGCAGAATTAGGTTTTGCCGGCATAGCTATTGGTTCTACAATGACTGGTAACAGGCCTATAGTAGAGTATATGACGTTTAATTTCTCTTTGGTTGGTATTGACCAAATAATTAATAATGCAGCAAAAATTAGACAAATGTCTGGTGGGCAATTTAAGTGTCCTATTGTATTTAGAGGGCCTACAGCATCTGCTGGTCAATTGGCAGCAACCCACTCACAGGCTTTTGAAAGTTGGTTTGCTAATACTCCTGGGCTAAAGGTTATAGTGCCATCAAACCCTTATGACGCAAAAGGTCTTTTAAAATCGGCAATTAGAGATGACGATCCTGTCATTTTTATGGAAAGTGAGCAAATGTATGGTGATAAAGGTGAGGTTCCAGAGGGCGAGTACACCATACCTATAGGTGTGGCAGAAATAAAACGTGAAGGTACTGATGTTACAATCGTATCCTTTGGAAAGATTATAAAGGAAGCCTATAAAGCCGCCGATGAGTTAGCTAAGGAAGGAATTTCATGTGAAATTATAGATTTGAGAACAGTTAGACCTATGGATCGACAAGCCATTCTTAAGTCTGTAAAAAAAACAAACCGGTTGGTTGTGCTTGAGGAAGCTTGGCCCTTTGGAAATGTAGCTACGGAAATCACCTATTTAGTGCAGTCAGAGGCTTTTGATTACCTTGATGCTCCTGTGGTTAAAATCAATACGGCAGACACACCTGCTCCATATTCTCCCGTTTTATTAGAAGAGTGGTTGCCTAATAGTACTGACGTTGTTAAGGCTGTAAAAAAAGTAATGTACAAATAAATAATTCCTAGAATTTTACGTTTAATAAACTTCACTTATAACCTTAGAGTTTATTTATAACTTGGTTATCGGTGAAGTTTGTAGTTTCTATATGAGGTTAAAACTATTCTTTCTTCTTTTTTTGTTCTCGGCTTTTTTGAGTTTTGCCCAAACTAAGGTTAGTGGTTATGTTTATGATGCCAACAATGAACCTGTAGCCTACGCAAATGTATTATTTAAAGGGTCTACAGAAGGTACAACTACAGATGAAAACGGGAAGTTTTATTTAGAGTCCGACGAAAGATGGAAGACCTTGATTGTCTCTTTTATTGGTTTCGAAACTTTAGAAATTCCCTTGCCCAAAAGTGTCAATTACAATTTAAAATTTGTCCTCAATGAGGAGGCCTCTTCATTAGATGAGGTCGTAATTGTAACAGGGAAGCAATCTAAAAAAGCATCAGAAAATCCAGCAATACGTATTTTAAAGAAAATTTGGGAGCGCAAACGGCAAAATGGGCTCAATCAATTTAAGCAATACGAGTATGATCAGTACGAAAAAGTAGAATTCGATCTTAATACTATAGATAGTGCATTGATAAAAAGCAAATTATTTAAGGGAATGGAATTTGTTTTTGAAGAGGTTGACACCTCTAGTGTTACTGGTAAAACCTATTTGCCAATTTTCTTAAACGAGTCCGTGAAGCGCGTTTCTGGAGATAATTTAATCAACAAAGAACGCATTGATTTAGTAGGAAACAAAAACTCTGGGTTTAGTAATAACCAAGTGATTATAGACTTTATTGATGATTTGTATTCAGAATATAATGTCTACGATAATTATCTTAAATTTTTTGACAAAAGTTTTGTAAGCCCTATTGGTCGATCGGGTATTCAAACCTATAATTATGTCTTATCGGATAGTGCCTACATTGACAATAAATGGTGCTACAATATAATTTATTATCCACGCCGAAAAAACGAGCTGACTTTTAAGGGTGATTTTTGGGTGAATGATTCTACCTATGCGATTAAGGAAATAAATATGCAGGCTTCAAAAAGCGCTAATATCAATTGGGTAAAAGAAATATATATTGAGCAAGAGTTCGAGGTTTTAAGTGATTCGGTCTTTCTTATAAAGCGCGATTACTTTTTATCTGATTTTGCGCTTAATAAAAAAGAAGCGTCAAGAGGTGTTTATGGTAAGCGCACTACACTTTACGATAATTATAAGTTCAATGAACAAAAAGACACCAAATTTTATGATAAGGTAGTTTATAATTATGACGAAGACGTTTACAATAGGGAGGAAGAATTTTGGCAGAAGAACCGTTTGGAAGCCCTCAATAAGGACGAAAAAGGGGTATACAAAATGTTGGATACGCTAAAAACCGTTAAGAAATTTAAACGTTTATATAATTTAGGGAGCATTTTAGCCTCCGGATATGTAGAATTTCCAAGTATAAATTTTGATTATGGCCCGATATTCTCAACCTTTGGCTATAATGATGTAGAAGGCTTGCGTATAAGAACTGGTGGGCGAACCTACTTTGGGCCAAATGATTTGTGGCGTTTGGAAGGGTTTGTGGCTTATGGTTTTAAAGACAATAAATTTAAGCATGGAATTTCAGGTAAGTGGCTTTTAGACAAACGGAGCCGATTTATTGTCTTTGGAGGCCATCGCAGAGATATAGAGCAAATCGGTGCAAGTTTAACAAGCTCTACCGATGTTTTAGGGCGTAGTTTAGCGTCCAATGCGGTATTTACAGCTGGCGCTAACGATAAATTATCAGATATAAATTTAACAAATTTTGGTGTCGCTGTAGAACCTTTACGAAATTTGGAAGTCCGATGGGACGGGAGTTTCAGGAGAATTAGTAGTGCTTCGCCCACCTTTAGCTTGGACTTTAACGATCCAAGATCACCAACGGGAGTGTCTTCAGAAGTGTACCAGTTTGAAAGCCGATTTTCCTTAGGATATTTTCCAAAACGCCAAATGACAGGATTTGGTGTAGAGCGTAAGGAAAAGAATGATAATTTTGCTCGTCTTTTCGCGCAGATAACTAAAGGTGACAGGGATTGGTTTAATAGTGATTTTGAGTATACTAAATTGCAGTTCTCTTACATTCAGCCATGGCAGCTAGGTGGTTTTGGTAGGTTAACAAGCTCGGTAGAATTAGGCAAAACATTTGGAGAGGTACCACTTGCCTTGCTAAGTGTGGTGCCTGGTAATCAAACTTATTTCTCAATTTACAACACGTTTCCACAGTTAGATTTTTACGAATTTGTTACAGATACCTATACATCTATGCATTTAGAGCATAATTTTAATGGACGTATTTTTTCTAGAATTCCATTTTTGAAGAAATATAATTTAAGGGCTATTGTAGCCTTAAGAGGTGTATGGGGTGAGCTATCTGATAAAAACATAGCACTCAACACTACGGGAAATCCTTTAGAGTTTCCGTTAATTGCCCCAGACTCTAAAGTGTATTATGAATATAGTTTCGGCGTGGCCAATATATTTAAGGTACTCCGAATAGACCTTAACTTTAGAGGAAATTATCTAGATAATCCCGGTGCCAGAAGATTTGGTATAACAGGAAGTTTCGGGTTTTATTTTTAAATACTTAAGTCGGGCTTAATTTATATCTTCGTAGTTCTAAAAGTAATTCCATGGCAAACAAAGACATTTTAACCTTTGATGTATTGATTGAAATTCCCAAGGGTAGTCGTAATAAATATGAATACGATTTTGATTTGAAGAAAATTAGATTTGATCGTATGCTATTCTCTTCAATGATGTATCCTGGTGATTACGGATTTATTCCTGAGACCCTAGCCTTAGATTCCGATCCTCTAGATGTTTTGGTTTTGGGTCATGAGCCAACCTTTCCTATGTGTGTTATGGAGGTAAAACCAATAGGTGTATTTCATATGGCAGACGAAAAAGGCCCAGATGAAAAAATTGTGTGCGTACCTATATCAGATCCTATTTGGAGCTTAAAAGAAGATATCTCTGATTTAAATCCACATCGCTTAGATGAGATTACACATTTTTTCCAGGTTTACAAAGATTTAGAAGAAAAGAAAGTTGACGTTGGAGGCTGGGGAAATGCCGATGAAGCCAAAAGTATTGTACAAAAATGTATAGAACGGTACCAAAATAGTGACCACAAGACCAAAGGTAATTTTATGATTTAATTCAAGACAAAATATCACAATAAAGAGCCCTTTTGCATTGCTTGTAAAAGGGTTTTTCTATTAACATTCAATTCACTACTTTTGCCCAGCTAAATATCAAATCAAACTAAATACTTTAATATGGAATCTAACATAATTTTTATCCCAATGGCTTTAGCAGTTCTAGGATTGCTATTTATGTTTATTAAAATGTCATGGGTTAAAAAGCAACCAGCAGGAAGCGAAAAAATGCAAGGAATTTCTAAGGCGATTAAAGAAGGTGCTCTTGCCTTTCTTAATGCAGAATACCGTCTTCTATTAATTTTCGTAGTTATAGCATCAGCTGCATTATTTGGAATTTCACAAATGGTTGATACCACTAGTGTAATGATTATACCAGCCTTTATTATAGGAGCAGTCTTTTCTGCATTAGCTGGCAATGTTGGTATGCGTGTTGCTACTGAAGCTAATACTCGCACTGCTGAGGCGGCAAAAACAAGTTTGCCACAGGCATTAAAAGTATCCTTCGGTGGTGGAACTGTGATGGGATTGGGTGTTGCAGGATTGGCCGTGTTAGGTTTAAGTTTATTATTCTTTATTTTCTTAAGTCAATTTATGACTGAAGGTGGAGATTTTTACGCAGATATGACGGTTGTTCTTGAAACTTTAGCCGGTTTCTCATTAGGAGCAGAGTCTATCGCTTTATTCGCCAGAGTAGGTGGTGGTATTTATACCAAAGCTGCTGACGTTGGTGCAGATTTAGTCGGTAAGGTAGAGGCTGGTATCCCAGAGGATGATCCTCGAAATCCTGCAACCATTGCTGATAATGTTGGAGACAATGTCGGAGACGTTGCTGGTATGGGAGCGGATTTATTCGGTTCTTACGTAGCTACAGTACTTGCTGCCATGGTATTAGGTAATTATGTAATAAAAGACATGTCGGCGACAACACAGTTCACTGATGCTTTTAATAATATGGGACCAATATTGTTACCATTGGTAATTGCAGGTGTTGGGATATTAGCCTCTATACTTGGTACGTTCTTAGTTACGATATCTAGTAATGATGCTAAAGAATCTCAGGTTCAAAAAGCATTAGATACTGGTAACTGGGTGTCTATAATAATAACGTTAATTGCAAGTTGGTTCTTAATCCGTTGGATGTTACCAGAAACATTAACCATGAATTTCTTTGGTGAGGGAGCGAAAGCGATTCCTTCTCGTCACGTGTTTTACGCTGCAATGATTGGACTGGCTGTTGGTGCATTAATCTCTATGGTGACAGCCTATTACACCTCATTAGGTAAAAAACCTGTAATGGATATTGTTAGAAATAGTTCTACGGGAGCAGCCACTAATATTATTGCTGGTTTAGCAGTAGGTATGAAATCTACATTTCTATCCGTTATTCTTTTTGCCGCTGCTATTTTTGGATCGTATGCCTTAGCAGGATTTTATGGTGTCGCCTTAGCAGCCTCTGCTATGATGGCTACTACTGCAATGCAGCTCGCAATTGACGCTTTTGGCCCGATTGCAGATAATGCAGGTGGTGTTGCCGAAATGAGTGAATTAGAGCCTCACGTGCGTGAGCGTACAGATATATTAGATTCTGTTGGTAACACAACTGCCGCAGTAGGTAAAGGATTCGCTATTGCATCCGCTGCCTTAACAGCTTTAGCTTTGTTTGCTGCTTATGTAACCTTTACAGGAATTGACGGAATTAATATCTTTAAAGCTGACGTATTGGCGATGTTATTTGTGGGAGGTATGATTCCAGTAATTTTCTCTGCACTTGCCATGCAATCTGTTGGTAAAGCTGCGATGGAAATGGTACAAGAAGTACGTCGACAGTTTAAAGAAATTCCTGGAATCATGGAAGGTACAGGAACGCCAGAATATGCAAAATGTGTTGATATTTCAACGCAAGCCGCATTAAAGGAAATGATATTACCAGGACTTATAACTATTATAACACCAATTCTTATCGGATTAGTTTTTGGAGCTGAACCTCTAGGCGGATATATGGCCGGAGTATGTGTTAGTGGTGTTATGTGGGCCATCTTCCAGAATAATGCTGGTGGTGCCTGGGATAATGCTAAGAAATCATTCGAGGCAGGCGTAGAAATTAATGGAGAAATGACTTACAAGGGTTCAGATGCACATAAAGCTGCAGTCACTGGAGATACGGTTGGTGATCCATTTAAGGATACATCAGGACCTTCAATGAACATTCTTATTAAACTAACTTGTTTAGTAGGGTTAGTGATTGCTCCAATTTTAGGAGGTCATTCTGAGACAGGATTAGCAGCAAACGATGAACAAGAGATAAAGGTTGAAATGGCTATTAGTTCTGACGATATGGCTAAGGCAACCATCGAGTATAAGATTATGGAAAACGGAGTTGAAGTATTGAAAACTGAAACTTTTGAAGGGACTGAGAAAGCTGTTGAAGAGAAAATAAAGGCTTTTGAGAAGAACCTAGAAAACAGTACTGATAATCTTAAAATTGAGATAGATAAAATAGAGGTTACAAAAAGTTAACCTATTTTAATATCTAAATAACACTCTTAACATAAGCACCTCATTGAGGTGCTTTTTCTTTTACTTTATAATAACGAGAGATTTACCTTACTCTAGGATTGGCAATTTAATTTTATGGATCGAAATAATCCAACATTTTAAAAACCATTCCAATGAAAAATTTTTACTTTGAAAAAATCATGGTATTTATCATGATTTTACTCATGTTTTCTGGTGCAAAAATAATTGCCCAGAACTTCGAACTACAATTGTTGCACTACTCTGATGTTGACGGTAACGAGGAGAGTGCGCTTGATGCGGTGGACGAGTTTTCTGCCTTGGTCGATTTTTTCAAGAACGACCCAACTTATAGCAACAACACCCTTACCGTAACCTCTGGTGATCTTATCATCCCTGGACCTAGATATTTTGCCGCTGAGAACAGTGCGGTACGAAGCTTGACAGGTAGCAACGAGCCAGGCCATGTGGATATAGCATTTGCTAATATTTTCGGTGTTGATGTATCAAGTTTTGGGAACCACGAGTTCGATCAAGGGCCTGGAGAGTTGTTTGATTCGGCTTTTAACATTGAATCAAATAGTGGTGTTACCTTTCCAGGATCTAATTTTCCTTGGTTATCCACCAATATAGACTTTTCTTCTGATGGCGACTTCTCGGGTATCATCGGAACAGACGGTAATGACATATCCACATTAAATAACCAAGTAGCCAAATATGCTGTGGTGACCATAGATGGAGAAACAATCGGAATTGTTGGTGCTGTTGCTCCTAGTTTTCCAAATATTACAACCATGGGCAGCTTGGTAGTATCACCAAGTCCAGGGACAACGGTAAATGATTTGGCTGCAGAGATTCAGACAAGTGTGGATGCACTTACTAATAGTGGTGTCAATAAAATTGTTCTTTTGGCTCACATGCAAGCCATAAGTATAGAGAAACAACTGGCATCACTGTTAGACGGTGTTGATATTATAGTGGCCGGAGGATCCAACACAAGAATGGGAGATAGCAACGATACTTTGTTCAGTAATTCATTTGTTACCGATGCAGCATTCGATGAGGCCTATCCCTTCCAAACTACTGATGCTGGAGGAGATCCTGTATTGGTCGTTAATGTAGATGGCGATTATAAATACCTTGGAAGATTAGTTGTCGAGTTCGATTCCAATGGTATATTAGATATCAGTGCATTGGACGATACTATAAATGGTGTCTACCCAGCGACTGAGACTTTGGTAAATTCTTTAAGTGCTACGCCAAACCCAGATGTAGTTGCCATTAGAGATGCTGTTCAAGGTGTTATCACCGCACAGTTTAGTAATGTTGTAGGTTTTGCTAGTGTCTATCTTGATGGGAGAAGATCTCAGGTTAGGACACAGGAGACCAACTTAGGCAATTTGACTGCAGATGCTAACCTTTGGTACGCCAATCTTCTTAATCCTGCTGCAGATGCAGATGTGGACATTTCACTTAAGAACGGCGGTGGTATAAGAACAGAGATTGGTTCAGCGGTGCTTCCTGGAGGATCAAATGATCCAAATGATATTGTGTTTTCTCCTCCAACCAATAATGAAGTTTCCGAGGGTAATTTAAGGGCGACATTGCGTTTTGACAACGGGCTTGTAAGATTGACCATGACACCGGCCGAATTGATAACCATAATAGAGCACGGTCTAGCAGAAGTAGCTCCAGGAGCAACTCCTGGACGTTTCCCTCAGATAGGAGGAATGAGTTTTGTTTATGATCCTAACCGACCAGCAGGTAGCAGGTTAGTTAGTTTGGTGGTTGATCGAGGTGATGCTGATCCAACTAATGATGTGGTTGTCGTAGACAACGGTGTTAATGTTGCTCCCGGTGGAATTACCTTCAATATGGTGACCTTAAACTTTCTTGCCAACGGAGGGGATAGCTATCCATTCGATCAATTGAGTGCCCCTAACCGAATAAATTACTATAGTGGTCTCGGTTTTGGTGAGACCGTCGACTTTCCTGATGGAGATCTTGGTAATGATCCTGGTAATAACAGCACCTTTAGTAATACAGGTGGGGAACAGGACGCGGTGGCCGAGTACATGTCTACTTTCCATCCAGACAATGCGTCGGCTTACGACATTGCTGAAACAGATGCTGACCAGGATACAAGAATTAGAATAGGAATGCTTCCAGTTTTGACTTTTTCTGAAGCCTATGATTCTGTCTCTGAGAATGGTTCAAGTATCACCTTAACAGTATCAATTTCTGAAGCTCCAGGCTCAGAAGTAACCGTTGAAGTGGCATTAGTTACTGGCGGTTCTGCAGTTGAGGGTAGTGATTTTACCTATCCTACGATGCAGACCTTGACCTTTCCTGCGGGTAGTTCTGCGGACCAGACCTTGAATATTCCGATTATAGACAATGGTGATGATGGTTCTGACATATTCTTTGTAGTTGAGTTACAAAATGCCAGTGGTGCGACTATAGGTAGTGCGAATACATTCTCGGCCCATATTCTTGATGATGATACTGTTGTACCTGCAGTCGATTCATCAGTTTTGAACGCCAGCTATCTGGCAAGCTATTTGGTCGATGCCAATGGAACTGCTGAGATAACAGCATATGACCCGAGTACACAACGTTTATTCGTTACCAATAGTACTTCAATTGAAGTTTTAGATTTTTCAGACCCAAGTAATATTACTCCAATTTCAAGTATTGCTTTACCACCCAATACAGACGGCGTGCAGAGTGTTGCTGTGAGTAATGGTATTTTAGCAGCAGCTATAGCAGCAGACCCTAAAACAGATCCAGGTATGGTTATGTTCTCTGATACAGACGGGAATAATCAGGTTATGGTAACGGCTGGGGCTTTGCCAGATATGTTAACCTTTACACCTGATGGTACAAAACTATTGGTTGCTAATGAAGGAGAACCTAATAACGATTATACAATTGATCCTGAAGGTGGTGTTTCGATTATAGATGTAACAGGTGGTTTAGGTTCTATTGACCAAAGTGATGTAACTAATTTAGGCTTTACCGGCTTTAATGGTGATTTGGCTGCGCTGTTGGCAGCAGATGTTAGGATATTTGGACCTGGGGCTAACGTTGCTCAAGATGTTGAACCTGAATATATAGCCGTTTCAGATGATAGCCAGACAGCCTATGTAGTACTGCAAGAAAACAATGCCTATGCTATTGTAGACCTTACTGTACCAACTATTACTCAAATTGTTCCATTCGGTCTAAAGGATCATAGTATTGCATCCAATTCATTGGATACCAGTGATGAGCAAGACTTTATTTTCAATGCGTCTTGGCCTATTTATGGTATGTACATGCCAGACGGGATTGATTACTATAATGTTGGTGGTACAGCTTACATCGTTACGGCCAATGAAGGTGATGCACGTGAGTATGATACTTATGAGGAGGAACGCAAATTAGATGACTCTGACTATAATTTGGATCCTGCAGTATTCCCTAATGCCTCTATATTGGAACTAGAAAATACCCTCGGTGATATTAATGTTTCGAACGCTTCTGGTAATACCGATGGTGATCCAGAGTTCGAGGAAATCCATGTTTATGGTGCCCGGTCGTTCAGTATTTTTGAGGCGAATTCAGGGAACATTGTCTATGACAGCGGTAATGACTTTGAGGTGATTACGGCTGCTGATGCTACTTATGGTGGTATTTTCAACGCGAGTAACAGTAACAATAACTTCAAGAATAGGAGTGACAATAAAGGACCTGAACCAGAAGCGGTTATTGTAGAGGAAATAGAAGGTTCTTTCTATGCCTTTGTGCTCCTAGAAAGAATAGGCGGTGTTATGATTTATGATGTGACAGATCCAAATGCACCTGTTTTCTTACAATATTTGAACAGTCGTGGTAATGTGGAGGGCGACCCAGAAAGTGGCGACCTTGGACCTGAGGGCATTGTTTATGTGAATGCTGATGACAGTCCAACAGGAACTGCTTTAATTGTAATATCCAACGAAGTGAGTGCTACATTGAGTATTTATTCTTTGGACAACATATTGAGCGTTGATGATAATGTTATTGCATCTAATGATTTTAGAATGTTCCCAAATCCAACAAAAGGTAGAGTGAACTTTAGTCACATGAGTGACTATAAAGTTTATGATATTTCTGGACGAATGGTCACCGAAGTTAAGAATTCGAGTACCATTGATTTACAAAATGTGAGACCTGGACTTTACATCATTGAGAATGCCTTAGGTATTACAAAGAAGTTACTAGTTGAATAATTCTATTTAATTAAATAACTAAAAGCCTTGTCATTGACAGGGCTTTTTTATTTTTACCTATAGTTATTTTCATTTATTATTAATGTTAAGAAAAGATCCATTACAAATTATTCCATTTTCTACCTATGGTACTCAACAACATTTGTACTTAAGGGGAAGGGCCATTGAAGATGAGGACATTGACTTGGGCGATAAGAACTGGTGGAGTGTTGTTGTGAATTCATGGAAGCGTTTTGAAACCGACGAAATAAGAGGAACGCCTATTCGTTTTAAGTTAAATGCAGATGAAACCGTTTACTGCAATACAGACAAAGAGGGTTACTTTTTAATAGATCAAACTTTAAAAGATTTAAAGCTATCAACGGATGATGAGGGTTGGTTTAATTATGAAGTTAGTTTTGACACAGAATCACAACGCAGACATATCCAACAAGAAAATAAATTTACTGGAGCAATGCTTATACCTCCGGAAAACGCTGCATTTGGGGTTATTAGCGATATTGATGACACCATACTTCAGACAGGTGTGGCCTCGCCCTTAAAATGGCGTGTAGCGGTTAATACATTTTTGAAAACACCACAAAAACGCAAAGCGCTAGAAGGTGCTTCGGAGTTTTATTCAGTATTACACAAAGGAAAAACGCTCAATGAAGCTAATCCTATTTTTTATGTTAGTAATAGCCCATGGAATCTCTACAGGTATTTAGATGTCTTTTTAAGGCAGAATAAATTTCCAAAAGGACCTGTTTTGCTGCGAGATTTTAGAACACCATTTGATAGAACACCCAGAACGGAATTGGTGCATAAGTATCATGAGATTTACAATATTTTAAAAACCTATCCGCTTCTAAATTTTATTCTTATTGGAGATTGTGGAGAGAAGGATGCTTATATTTATCTGGATGTGGTTAAAGAGTTTCCTAACAGAATAAATGCTATTTACCTAAGGTCTGTTGAGCATAACAAGAAGATGAATAGAATGGTCAACCTATTTTCAGATTACAAAGAAGTCCCAGTACAAATCGTGGAAAAAAGTGAGGAGGCTTTTAGCCATGCTAAAAGTCATGGATTTATTGCTTAGAATAAGCCATTAATCTCTGCATCAATCTTATTTATAATACCACCTAAATCTTCAGGATTATCAACAAAGTCCAATTCGTCAACATTAATAATGAGAAGATTACCTTTATCGTAACCGTGTATCCAGGCTTCATAGCGCTCATTCAATCGACTTAAATAATCAATGCTTATAGAATTTTCATAATCACGACCGCGCTTGTGTATTTGTGAAACTAAATTGGGAATAGTACTTCTTAAATAGATTAATAAATCCGGCCCTTTAACAAAGGACTCCATGAGTTCGAATAAGGAGGAATAATTCTCAAAATCTCGATTTGTCATAAGTCCCATTGCATGAAGGTTTGGTGCAAAAATATGGGCGTCTTCGTAAATGGTTCTATCTTGGATTATATCCTTACCACTATTTCTAATTTGTTTAATCTGTCTAAATCGACTGTTTAAAAAATAAACTTGTAGATTAAAACTCCAGCGTTCCATTTGGTTGTAAAAATCATCTAAATATGGATTGTCTACAACATCTTCTAGCTGGGCTTCCCATTTGTAATGTTTTGCTAATAATTTAGTCAGTGTTGTTTTACCAGCACCGATATTTCCTGCCACAGCAATATGCATAATCTATTGTAATTTTAGTTGATAGCGACTGAGAGTTCCGTCGTTGTAAATATACAAGGTTTCATTCGTTACCAAAAACTGTTTTATTAACAAATTAGGGTGTTCAATAGCCTTTATCTCTGAACCATTTTTAGGTAAGATATAAAGCTTATTTCCTTTGTTTAGTATTAAGTGCGCCTTGCTAAAGGCCATATTTTTAAAGCCGTCATTGGTATGCTTTGCAACCAAACTTCCAAAGTAATTGTAGATATAAAGGTACTTCTCTGTTAACATATAACAGTAATTGTAATCACTTTTTAAATCTAGTATTTGAGATTGTACAGGGACTGTTTTTAATCGTATTTTATTGGTGATGAAGTCATAGAGCTCAAGTTGCTGTAAATCTTGATTAAAAATCCAAAGGGTATTATCAAAGCCATTGGAAACATAGGATACATTTTTATAGGGAATTAAGGTGTTAAAATCAATTTTAAAAATTTCTGCCAATCTGTTATCTAAAATAATGGCGGTGTTGAAGTCTTGATAAAACAAATTAATTTTTAACGGATTAAAGGCATTGGCACTCGTTATTTCATTAAGTTGAAAGTTGGTGTAGGTAACAATAGTGTCTTTTGTTTTTTTGTAAAAGGTATTATCCTCAGTGGTGTAGTAAAAGGTGCCAAACGTATCTACTCCAAATATAGATTTGGCGTCAATTTTTATGGAATCCTTAAAAATTGCTTTAGGTTTAATTTGGGCATTTAACAAACACCCGAGACATAGAAAAAAATAAAAAATCTTGCGCATTAGAAATGGAAAAGTACAAAAAAATGTACCATTCTATAACACCATATTAATATGTTTTAGTATATACTTATTATAGAGTCAGTTTGTATCCATAACCACGCACATTGATAATCTGAATGCGAGAATCTTGTTTGAGTTTCTTCCTTAGCTTGGTGATAAAAACGTCCATACTTCTAGCAGAAAAGAAATCATCAGTGCCCCAAAGTTTATTTAGAATAAGGGAACGGTCTAATACCCTGTTTTTGTTTTTTATAAGATGAAAGAGTAAGTGGGCTTCCCTATGGGTGAGTTGAACTGTATTTTCATTTTTATACGATAGAATTTGTTTCGGAAAATCAAATGTGAAATCACCAAGTGATATAACCTCTGTTTGCTTTTGAAGCTTAGAACGATGTAGCAAGTTATGTACACGTACTATAAGCTCTTCCATACTAAACGGCTTTTTTAGATAATCATTACCTCCAATTGAGAACCCTTCTACAACATCTGTAGTTTGGGATTTTGCAGTTAAGAAAATAATGGGAATAGTATCATCAACAGCGCGTATTTCTTTTGCTAATGTAAAACCATCTTTTTTTGGCATCATTACATCCAAAACCAAGACATCTGGTGATTCGGTTTGATATTTTTCAAGCGCTTTTACACCATCTTCGCATAAAACAACATCGAAGTCTCTTGTCTCTAAACTTTCTTTTATAATAAGGCCTAAAGCCGCCTCGTCCTCTGCTAAAAGTAATTTTATGGTATCAGCCATTTGGTAGCGTAATTTTAAAAGTGGTCAAAGCATTATTGATTTCAACAGTTATAGTTCCTCCGAGTTTTTCTATAATCGTTTTGGTATAAAACAACCCAATACCAAATCCTTTTACGTCATGCCTATTGCCTTTTGGCACACGATAGAATTTTTCAAAAATCCGTTCTTTGTCTGCTTTTGAGAGATTTTTTCCATTATCAGAAATAAGGATTTCAAGATGGTTTGATTTAGGAAGAACATCAACGAAAATTTCAGGACCACCATATTTAACGGCATTATCAAAAAGGTTATTGATGGCATTTTCGAAATGAAAAACATCAACCGAAGCTCGTATGCTTTTAGCTTTCAAACTCAACCGAAATTCTTTTTTTGGAAACTGAACCTCATAGCGATTGAATACATCTTCAATGATGTCAACGACATTGACCGTTTCTAGTTGAAGTTTTAGTTTATCACTGTCAAGGGTTGCTGTTTCCAGAAGTTTCTCAACCATGATATTCAGTTTGCCTAATTGCTCAGACGACATATCGAGGTATTTTTTTGTTTTCTCTTTATCGTCAATACCGTTAAAATTATTAATGCTCTCTAAGGCTACACCAATGGTGGCAATAGGTGTTTTAAACTCGTGTGTAATGTTGCTTATGAGGTCATTCTTAACTTCTGCCAGCTGCTTCTGATTTTTGATGATTTTCAATAAATAAAATAGACAACTAATAACTGCTAGGACAAGTACGATAGAAATTAGAATACCACTAAGGCTTCGCTTTAACACCGTTAAGGTTTCATTACTGTATTCCAATTCGAGGATACTTCCTTTTGGTAAAAATGTTGACTCTGAAATGGCATTGAGTTCGTATTCCTTTTCAACTGAGTTTTTGTTTTGCAGCGAGTCTTTTATCTTAGCCACTTGTCTAAATACGCTAGATTTAAAAAACTTAAGTTGGCTTTTAATCCCTATTTCTTTTCGTTGAAACTCCTTTTTGAGCAAACTATCAACTTCGGCTACATTGAGACTATCATTAGTGATAGATACTACTATTTTTGAAGTCAAGAACTCAATATTCTTCATGTTCAAACTATCATTAGCTTCCTTGATACTGTCTAGTCGATATTTAAATAAACCTTGTGAGACATTGGGGCTATTGTCCTGTTTTAGGAAATTCTCCATTGAATCTACTGCCTTGCCTTTGAGAACCGTTATGCCTTTTATATTATTAATCCCGAAGGAATCATTGAACACAAATTGCTTTTTATTTTCATCTACACTATCTATCTGCATTAATAATCGCTCTACTTCACTCCCTTCTGCGAGGGCATTTTTTTGTTGGTCGCCATCTAAGAAAATACCGAAAGTAGATTTTTCGGCAAGCCTTGCATAGTAGTCGTCAACAGCTTTATCTAAGCTTACTTGTACGTCAGTTTTAAGCTGTTGCTTGTTAGTGAGGTAGTTTTTGTAATTCCAATACGCCTGTATGGTAATAGTTGCGATAATCACCGTGACAATTACATATAGGATATATTGATAACGTTTGTCATTCATATGTCAAATGTATGGGTAAATACCAAAGTAATACTAATCGGTTAACACACGTTAACACTGGTTAACGCATTAGAACAAAATCTGTGATGATATTTGTAGGGTATTAATCATTAAAAGTATTAGAAATCATGAAAAATTTAATTTTACCTTTAACCTTAGTGTTAGGAGTTTTGGGATTCAGTCAATCTAAATCTTTAGAGGATATAGAAATTAGAAAAGAGACAAGGGTGGAGCGCGTTGATGTTACGGTTACAGTGGATTCACTTGAGGAGTTGGAGTCTACATTTACCCTAGATGATGTAAGGGAAATGTTTGAACTATCAGGTGATGATAAAGCAGTATCCTTTAAATTGGTATGTAACGGCAAACCAATGTCAAATGGACAAAAATCTAATATGTCCTACAAAGTTGAAGGGTCCTCAGGTGAAGAGACTATTTTTATTAAGCGGGTAGAAGCCATAAAAAAGGCGGCAATTAAATATTATCAAAATAAATAACTAAAAATCATCAATCAAATGGCAACAGTTATAAGAATAGTAGTTTTGGTATTGACGGCAGTATTTTCTACTGCTAATGCTCAAGATTTTCAAGGAGTCGCAACGTACAAGACAAAGCGAAAAGTTGATTTAAAAATTGATAGTACCAATACAAGTTTAGCGCCTGACATGCAAAAGAAGATGCAAGAAATGCTAAAAAAGCAGTTTGAGAAAACATTTTTACTGTCCTTCAATAGAGAAGAGTCTGTTTATAAGGAGGATGTAAGTCTGGCAACGCCTGGTTCTGGAATTTCTGTAGATGGCATTCAAATTAAAGCGTTCGGTGGTGGAGGTGGTTCTGATGTTCTTTATAAGAATACTAAGGCCGGTTTTTTTATCAATCAAAATGAATTATTCGGTAAGATATTTCTAATAAAAGATAGTCTAGAGACCTATCAGTGGCAACTAGAGAAGGACACAAAGAACATAGGTAAATTCACCTGTTATAAGGCCACTTTTAAAGAAGATGTTGAAGTTACGACGAGTAGTTTTGGAAACGGTAATGATGATGAAGACTCAGAACCAAAGACAGAGACACGAACTAGAACGGTTACGGCCTGGTATACACCTCAGATACCTATTAATAATGGGCCAAGTCAGTTTCAAGGCTTACCTGGATTAATTCTCGAGATTAATGACGGCGAACAACAAATTATTTGTAGCCAAATAGTTTTAAATCCAGAAAATGATATAAGCATAAAGAAACCATCAAAAGGTAAAGAAGTGAGTAAAGCTGAGTTTGATGAAATCAGGGAGAAGAAGCTAAGAGAATTTCAAGAAAGATATAGACCTACAGGGAGAGAAAGTGGCGAGACCATACAGATTAGAATAGGCGGTTAAAACTTTAAGGTTTTATTAACTAATTAGGATTAAACGTATAGAAAAACTTTAAGTCTAAGAGTTGTTAGTTGATTTAACTGATTGTTGAGAGTGTTAATGTTATAATAAAGAAATGTTTTTTGTTTAAACATTAAATACATTTGTTAGACATCATTAAAGCTAAACCTGTAATTCCTATGAAACCATTATTACTTAAAATCAGTATTTTAGTACTTACCCTTACTGTATTTTCACTTCATAAACCACCTGTACAAGAATTTCAAGGACAGGCTGTATACTTCTCTAAGACAACTATGGATCTTGGACGTTGGGGCGCTCGATTTAGTGAAGCCCAGAAAAAACAAATTAAAGAGCGGATGAAAAGTCAATTAGAGAAGACTTTTGTGCTCAACTTTAACAAAGAAGAGTCTTTATTTTATGAAGAGGATAAATTGGATGCTATGTCTGGTGCAACAAACTCTTGGGGGAAAAATTTCTCTGCGGGCGAAAGCTACAAGAACGTTAAATCAAATACTCAAATTCAGGATCAGGAATTTTACGGTAAACAGTTCTTAGTTAAAGACAAACTGCAGCCAATTCAATGGACAATGGGCAAAGAGTCTAAACAGATAGGAAATTATATGTGTTTTAAGGCTACAGCCATTATTCCTACAAAAGAATTAACCTGGTACACGTTCAGTTGGAACGAAATTAGAGACATGGAAAGAAATCAGAAAATAGCTGATTCATTGAAGGCCATAGGAGAAGAACCAAAACAAGAGATTCCGATGACAACTGTAGAGGCTTGGTATTCGCCGCAAATACCAGTGAGTCATGGTCCTCTAGAGTATTGGGGATTGCCAGGACTTATACTTGAGGTAAGTGCAGGGACTACAACTATGCTTTGTTCAAAAATTACATTAAATCCTGAGGAGAAGGTTAAAATAGAAGCTCCTTCTAAAGGAAAAGAAATTACAAAAAAGGAGTATAAAGAAACCATCATTTCTAAAATGCAGGAATTTAGAAACAATCGTGGCAGGAGAAGACGTAGCTAATATAGCCGTATTTTCTGTTATTACTTCAAACTATATCTAAGCACACTATGAAACACTTTTTGTTTGTAGCGCTACTATGCGTTACTAGTTTGTCATTTGCTCAAGTCACTATGAGTGGTATAATTAAAGATAGCATTGGCACACCTCTTGAGTTAACAAATGTTATAGCCATTGACCCAGAAAGTGGAGGCTTGGAGTCTTACAGTATAACAGACACAAAGGGTTATTATAAATTATCCTTAGCAAAAAATTCTAAATTCAAGTTACAGATTACCGCGATTGGATTTAAATCCATTCAAGAAGAGATTATAACCAAAGAAGCGGACATCAAAAAAGACTTTACCATGAAGATTGATGATGCCTTAGATGCCGTAGAGTTAACCTATGAAATGCCGGTTCAGATCAAAGGAGATACCTTAATATATAATGCAGACTCCTTTAAAAATGGTACAGAACGAAAATTAGAGGACGTTTTAGAAAAATTACCAGGTGTTGAAATTACCGAAGATGGTGGTATAGAGGTGGAGGGTCAACGCGTACAAAAAGTCATGGTTGATGGTAAAGATTTCTTTGATGGTGATACACAAATTGCGACCAAGAATATCCCGTCTAATGTCGTAGACAAAATACAAGTCTTAAAAAATTATTCAGAGAACAGACAGTTGAGTGGTGTAAGAAATAATCAAGATAATGTTGCCATAAATATTAAACTTAAGGAAGGAAAGACCAACTTTTGGTTTGGAGATGTTAGAGTAGGTGCTGGAGCCTCAACCGATGAAGCGCTATATGTTGCACAACCAAAGTTGTTTTATTACAATCCAAAATATAGTGTCAATATTATTGGTGATGTTAACAATATTGGAGAGCCTACACTAAACGGTAGGGATTTACGAAATTTTGGTGGAGGCTTTAGGGCTGCAAGTAGTGGTAGCGGAACAAATCTAAATTTAGGGACATCGACGGCTAATTTTTTAAACACCAACAGAAATCAAGTTGAGCGTATAGAGTCTAAACTTTTAGCAGGTAATTTTAGTTATTCCCCAAAGGATGAATTAGATTTTAGTGGGTTTGCGATTTATAATAGGGCTAATGTCGATACTCGTCAGAGAAATGATATTACTTACACAGATCCAGAATTAGGGATACCAAATGAAACAACCTCACAAGATGCAGATCAAGTAACAGATTCAGGGTTACTAAAATTAAGTACGCGATATATTCCAAATGTGAATAATCAATTAGATTATGATATTTTAGGAAGCTACACCAAAGAAGAGCAAAGTCAACGATTTTTATCCTCTGTATTAGGAGCAAACACGCAGCTAGACGAAAATGATCCGTTTAGTATCAATCAAAATATTAATTATTACTTAACGCTTAATGAAAAGAACATCTTGGCATTTGAAGCACAGCATTTGTTTCAGGATGAAGACCCCTTTTATAATGCTGTTATTGAGGATAAGGATACTTATGAGAACACGGCAGACGATATTGGTTTAGATTTAAATCAACAGAATTTTGATATTGTTCAAGATCGAAGAATAAAGACCAATCAGTTTGATGGGAAGTTAGATTACTACAATGTTTTAAATACAAAGAGTAATTTAAACCTATTCTTGGGAACCATTTTTAGCCGTCAGGATTTTGATTCAAGAATATTCCAATTTTTAGACGATAGATCGGAGTTTGATCCAACTCCAATCGGTAGCGCAGGCGCTACAAATGATGTGCGCTATAGCTTTAGTGATGTTTATGCAGGAGTACGTTATACGGCTAAAGTTGGTGATTTTACCTTTAGGCCTGCCGTTTCTTTTCACGCCTATGGAAATAACAACTTTCAAAACGGGCAAGAATTTGGTGAAGACTTTTATCGTATTTTACCAGACGTTGATATTCGGTGGGATATTAAGAATAGTGAAAGTCTTACGTTTAGATATAATATGCAAAATCAGTTTACTGATGTTACTAATTTAGCTCAAGGCTTGGTCTTAAATAATTTTAATAGCTTATTTGTGGGTAATCCAGATATAGAAAATGGATTGAGCCAAAACGTATCGCTTTTCTACAGAAACTTTAATTTGTTCAATTTTACAAATATCATAGCTAATATTAGTTATAGTAAGCGAGAAGATCAAATTAGAAATATTGTCGATTTTGAAAGTGTTATTAGAAGTTCCACGGTTTTTAATTCTCCATTTGCGGATGAAACCTTAACAGCTTTTGGGCGCTATCAGCGTACTTTTGGTAAAGTTAGAGCTGAATTTCAGGCCAACTTCAACTATTCAAAATTTAATCAAATAATTGGAGGCAATCAATCTACAAACGAGTCCTACACCCAAACTTATCGTCCGGGAATACGTACTAATTTTAGAGAGGCACCAAATATTAATGTAAGGTATAGTTATTCTGTACAGGATGTCGATCAGGGAACCAATAGTAACAAAATTATCACAAACGCGCCCAATGTGGTTTTTGATGCTTATATCTGGAATAAAGTCACCTTTAGAACCGACTATAGTTATAATAGTGTAGATGATGGGACAAATGTTAACACCTTTGATATCTGGAATGCCACATTATCTTACAGGAAAGAGCGTCAGGCAAAATGGGAGTATGAGATTAGAGCAACCAATTTGTTGAACACCCAATCTCGAATTAATACCAATGCTGGTAATATTTCATTAAGTTTACGTGAAACCTTTATTCAGCCTAGGTTCATAACTTTAAGGGTAGTTTATACATTATAAAATGTTCCTTAATACCATAATAAGGCCTCTTCAACTGAAGAGGCCTTTTTTTAATGTTTCTGTAGGCAAATTTGTATATTGAAGTCAAAACACCATAACATGAAAAAACTATACATTTTATTTGGGTTCGCCATAGGTCTAATAGCACTTCAGGGTCAAGCACAAAATTCACAAGAGGTTATTGATGCTATTGTAAAAGAAGCTAATGACAATTCTCAGTTAGAACGTTTGGCTCATGAAATGTTAGATGTAATAGGGCCGCGGTTAGTAGGAACACCGCAAATGAAGCAAGCGCATGATTGGGCTGTTGGCACTTTTCAATCTTGGGGCGTTGATGCCAAAAATGAGAGGTGGGGCGAATGGCGCGGCTGGGAACGCGGTATAACACATATAGATATGCTTGAGCCGAGGGTACAAAGTTTGCAAGGTATGCAACTAGCATGGAACCCAAGTACAGGGTCAAAAGGAGTTAAGGCAGAAGTAGTTGTGATGCCTAATAAGATTTTAGATTCTATGGGTTTTCAAAAGTGGTTGCCAACGGTTAAAGGTAAATTGGTAATGGTCTCTATGAAACAGCCAACAGGGCGTCCAGACTATAATTGGGAGGAGTTTGCTACTGAAGAGTCCTTTGAAAAAATGAAAAGTGACCGTGATGAGCAAACTAAGCAATGGCGCCAAAATATTAGAAACACAGGCTACAATAGTAGAACCATTATTGCTGCCTTAGAGGAAGCAGGAGCCGCTGGTATTATTTCTTGTAATTGGTCGCGTGGTTTTGGGGTTAATAAAATTTTTAGTGCACGAACAAAGGCTATTCCTACCGTAGATGTGGAATTAGAAGATTATACCATGCTTTATCGTCTTGCGGAATATGGTAATAAACCTGTTGTTAAAATTGTGGCTGAATCTAAAGAATTAGGAAGAGTACCAACATTTAATACTATTGCAGAACTTAAGGGTACCGAAAAGCCAGATGAATACATTGTTTTATCCGCACATTTCGATTCTTGGGATGGTGCAACCGGAGCTACGGATAACGGAACAGGATCATTAGTTATGATGGAGGCAATGCGATTACTTAAAAAATTCTACCCAAATCCAAAACGTACGATTATTGTAGGTTTATGGGGAAGTGAAGAACAGGGATTAAATGGCTCTAGATCATTTGTTGAGGATCATCCTGAAGTTGTGGATGGGTTACAGGCATTGTTTAATCAAGACAATGGTACAGGGCGGGTTGTACGTATTTCTGGAGGTGGTTTCCTTAATTCATACGACTATATTTCAAGATGGTTATACCCAGTACCTCAAGATATTAAAACGCACATTGAAACTGATTTTCCCGGTCTGCCAGGTGGAGGAGGTTCAGATTACGCGTCTTTTTTAGCCAAAGGTGCGCCTGCATTTAATTTAAGCGCACTTAACTGGTCTTACTGGAATTATACCTGGCATACCAACAGAGATACCTACGATAAAATTGTTTTTGATGATGTGAGAAGTAACGCCATTCTTACAGCTATATTGGCGTACATGGCGTCCGAAGACCCAGAGAAAAGTTCTAGGGAGAAAATAGTGCTCCCAATAAATCCAAGAACAGGAGAACAACGTACTTGGCCAACACCAAGATCTCCGCAAAGAGATGGTATGAAGGATTAAAAAACAAAGCCTTTCGTTTTGAAAGGGTTTATTATTCAATATTAAATACCAAAGGCTGTTTTAACCTTATCTACATAATCTAACTTTTCCCAAGTGAAAAGTTCAACATCTAGGGTTATGGACTCACCATTGGGTTGCTCAAAGGTTTTTGTTACAACCTCATTGTTGCGGCCCATATGACCATATGCCGCCGTTTCGCTATACATCGGCTGACGCAGGTTTAAGCGTTCTTCTATAGCTGCAGGTCTCATATCAAATAGTTCAGAAACCTTTTTGGCAATTTCACCATCGGTTAAATTAAAAGGACAGGTGCCGTAAGTGTCAATAAAAATACCCATAGGTTCTACAACACCTATGGCGTAAGAAACTTGTACTAGAACTTCATCACACAAACCTGCAGCTACTAAATTTTTAGCAATATGCCTTGTAGCATAAGCGGCACTGCGATCGACCTTACTTGGATCTTTACCCGAAAATGCACCACCACCATGGGCACCTTTACCACCATAGGTGTCAACTATAATCTTACGGCCTGTTAATCCGGTATCACCATGAGGTCCGCCAATAACAAATTTACCGGTTGGGTTAATATGATACTTAATATGCTCAGTAAATAAAGGTTTAATATGATCAGGTACTTTTTCTATTACTCTTGGTATAAGAATCGTTTTGATGTCCTCCCTTATTTTTTCTAACATCACAACTTCTTCATCAAACTCATCATGTTGGGTAGAAATAACTATGGCGTCAATACGTTGAGGCGTGTTATCATCACTGTATTCAATAGTTACTTGACTTTTTGAATCTGGACGTAAATAGGTGATATCCTTGTTTTCGCGTCTTAATGCAGCTAATTCTTTAAGAATTAAATGGGAAATATCCAATGCCAAAGGCATGTAGTTATTAGTTTCATTGGTGGCATAGCCAAACATCATGCCCTGATCGCCAGCACCCTGATCGTCTTTTGAGGCACGATCCACACCACGATTGATGTCTTCGGACTGCTCGTGAATTGCAGAGAGAACACCACAAGAATGACTATCAAACATATACTCGCCTTTAGTATAGCCTATGTTATTTATGGTATCTCTTGCTATTTTTTGTACATCGAGATAAGTTGTGGACTTTACCTCACCAGCTAGAATGACTTGTCCGGTTGTAACTAAAGTTTCGCAAGCCACCTTGGAGTTTTGATCGAATGCTAAAAAATTATCAATTAAAGCATCGCTTATTTGGTCTGCAACTTTATCCGGATGTCCTTCAGAAACACTTTCTGAAGTAAATAAATATGACATAAATATTATAGTATTACTAAGAAAAACACCTGATGGCTATTGCAACCTGCTAGAGAAGTGATTTAAACTGCTTTAGCATTTTTGTTTCCGTTGGCATAGCCCACTTCAGAGGTTGCAATCAGATCAAATCTTTCCTCTAATTTTAATGAGCACAAAAATAGACATTTTGTTAGAATCGACCATAACACAGAATAGAATTATGATTTTGTTAGGATAGCAAAAGCATTAAATAACCAATTTGGTGCTTCAGTTTATGAATTCTGTTATTTTTGCCATCGACAATACTTTAATGAAACGACACCTATCTTGTATTATCATGGTTTTGGGATTTCTTATTTTGAAAGCCCAAGACGACCAAGCACTTCATTCCTACACAGATATTTCTTATTTTAAAGGTAACATAGCTCTTCATAACAGTGATATTTTACATTTAATTTCAGGCAGGCCGGAAGGCTTCATTCTTGGTTGGAACCGTAAGACATTTGGAGAGGAAGACTGGCACAAACGCTATAATTATCCAGATTATGGTTTTTCATTTTCATACCAAGATTTTAAGGATAGTAGGTTGGGCGAAAATTTAGCTCTTTACGCACATTTTAATTTTTATTTTTTTAAGCGAAGGCTAATGTTACGAATTGGTCAAGGTATTGCTTACACAACTAATTCTTACGATAAAATTGACAACCCTAAAAACGTGGCATTTGGGTCCGATTTCCTAAGTTCAACTTATCTTATGTTCAATTATAAGAAAGAACGATTAGTAGGGCCTTTTGGCTTTCAAGCGGGTTTGTCATTGATTCATTACTCCAATGCCAATGTAAAGGCTCCAAATACTAGTGTAAATACTGTAGCCATAAATTTAGGCCTTAATTATAACTTTCAAGAAGAAGATAAGGTTTATAAAAAGAAAGCTGATAGCACTAAATTTAGTGAGCCTATTAGATATAATTTAGCATTTAGAACAGGAATTAACGAAAGTGACGTCATAGGAAGTGGACAGTTCCCTTTTTATATTTTTTCTGCCTACGCAGATAAGCGCTTGAGCCATGTAAGTGCTGTTCAATTTGGTGTGGATGTCTTTTTCTCAAACTTTTTAAAGGAGCTGATTTATTATAAATCTGTCGCGTTCCCTGAAGAGAATGTAAGCGGAGATGAGGATTATAAGCGGGTAGGTTTATTTGTTGGACACGAACTATTTGTTAATAAAATGTCTATTGTAGGTCAACTGGGATATTACGTGTATTACCCTTTTGATTTTGAAGGTAAAGTATACTTTCGGATAGGACTTAAACGTTATTTTGGTAAAAAGATTTTTGGAGCGGTTACCCTAAAATCTCATGGTGCCAAGGCCGAGGCTGTTGAATTTGGTATTGGAATTAGATTATGATAAGAAGGAGATTATATACTTGTAAGTGGATTTTTGTTGTCAGTTTTACTATTTGTCTTCTCTGGTCTTGTGATTCTAGGAATGCCTTAGATTGTTTTCAAACATCAGGGTCAACGGTAACTGAGGAATTAAATTTAGGCCCATTCAATAGAGTTGTGGTCAATAGAGATATTGAGCTTATTATAAGTGAGTCTTTAGATTATAAGGTAATTATTGAAACAGGAAAAAACCTCATTAATGATGTCAATGCAGAAGTTATTGGAGATAGGCTAATCCTTACTGATTATAATACCTGTAATTTTGTTAGAGATTACGGGATAACAAAGATAAGGGTTGAAACTCCTAATTTAACCGAGATACGGTCGTCTACACAGTACGAAATAAAGTCCGATGGTGTCCTGAATTTTCAAGATGTGACGTTGATTTCCGAAGATGCTAATGAAGAATCTGCATTTACTGTTGGAGATTTTAGACTCACACTAGACTCTGAAAATGTAACTATTATATCCAATAATATTGCATTCTTTTATTTAGATGGAGAAGCAGAAAACATTGATATTGGCTTTTTCTCGGGTTCAGGTCGGTTTGAAGGTGCCAACCTTTTTGCGAAAAATATTAATGTTTCACATAGGGGAAGTAATGATATGATTGTTAACCCTCAACAATCACTAACTGGTGAATTACGTGGCACAGGAAATCTCATTTCTGTTTCAGTACCACCTTTAGTTGATATTAATCAAATTTACACAGGTCAACTCATTTTTAACTAGTCAGATCTCTAAAAAGGGTTTCAAGACTTACATTTTTTTGGTAAAGCTGAAGAATTTTTAGTTCATTATCGTGCGCAAAATCAAAAACAGAAGGACGCATATCTTTGGAGCTAGAGAATGTAATCTCATAAACGAAATCTCGTGTGTTTTTAACGGTTGTAACGTTTGGTAGCTTGAGCAAAAAGGTATCCTCTACCCGATAATCAAATTCCGCTACTACAATTTGTGTGTCGCCATCACGTAGGTCATTTAAATATTTGTCGGCAACTACTTTTCCCTTGTTTATTATAATTACCCTATCGCACATGGCTTCTACCTCTTGCATAATGTGTGTAGATAGAAACACCGTTTTCTTCTTACCTATAGATTTTATTAGCTGTCTTATATCTATTAATTGGTTAGGGTCTAAACCCGTTGTAGGTTCATCTAAAATTAAAACTTCAGGATTATGAAGCATAGCTGCAGCTAATCCAACGCGTTGTCTATAGCCTTTTGATAATTGCCCGATTTTTTTGTGACTTTCTGGACTTAAGCCTGTTAAATCAATGACTTCATTGATTCTTTCTTTTGAGATTTTATGAATTTGAGCATTGAATGATAAATATTCCTTAACAAACATATCTAAATAAAGCGGATTGTGCTCAGGAAGGTATCCAACACTCTTTTGTACATCTTTTTTTGAATTTGCTGTATTAAAACCGTTAACTAATGCCTGCCCTTTTGTTGGCTCTAGATATGAGGTTAATATTTTCATCATGGTAGATTTTCCTGCACCGTTAGGCCCAAGAAATCCAACCACTTCAGCAGTATTAATAGCAAAGGATACTTGGTCTAATGCCTTTTGATTATCATATAATTTGGTTATATCCTTAACTTGAATAGACATATGCTTTATTAGTTTTTGTAAAAATAATCAATTGCTGATACACACCTCGCAAAAATTAAATTATAGAGTTTTGTTTTTACAGATTATTAACTACATTAGCCGCATATTAGTGTTAATAATGTTTAACGATAAATCATATTACAGCTGGTTTTATTTCTTTTTTACCAAAAGAAACGAGGCTTAGTATGTTTTATTTAAAATAAATTTATAAGGTCTCGAGATAATCGAGACCTTTTTGTTATGGGTAAACCAGTGGCAATACAAGGAATAAAAGGATCATTTCATTATCAGGTGGCAAAGGAGTATTTTAATTCTAATCAATCTGTTTTGGAATGTATGTCTTTTGATAGTACTGTAGATAGTCTAATTAATGGAACTTCTGATTATAGCATTATAGCTCTTGAGAATTCTATCGCAGGGTTTATTATTCCTAATTATGCATTGATTGATTCTAATGATTTAGAAATTAGCGGCGAATATTATTTAGATATTCAGCATCATTTAATGGCATTACCAGACCAATCTATTAAAGATATTATTGAAGTTCAATCTCATCCTATGGCATTATTACAATGCAAAACGTTTTTAAAGAGGTTTCCTCATATTAAACTGGTTGAAGCCAAGGATACTGCGGCAATTGCCAAGGATATAAGAGACCAAAATTTAAAAGGGATTGCTGCAATAGCTAGCCAACGTGCGGCAGAGTTGTTTAACCTTGAGATTTTAGGTTACAGTATTCAGTCTATAAAGCATAACGAGACACGCTTTGCAATTGTAAAACGAAAAGGAAATATTGGTAATGCAAGGACCATGGATAAAGCCTCGTTAAAATTTGTATTAGGCCATAAACGTGGCAGTTTGGCAACTATGCTCAATGTGATGAGCGATTGTAAATTGAATCTAACGAAAATACAATCCATCCCAATCATTGATGTGCCTTGGAAGTATGCTTTCTTTGTAGATGTAACTTTTGATAATACAGAAGATTACCTAAAAGCAAAATCAATTTTAATGATTATGGCAGAGCAGTTTAAGGTTTTGGGTGAATATAAAAATGCAAGACTATGATTGATGTAGCAAACAGATTAAAATCAGTTGAAGAATACTACTTCTCCAAAAAATTAAGGGAAGTTGCGTTTTTAAAGTCCCAGGGCAAACCTATTATTAACTTAGGTGTTGGAAGTCCTGATTTAGCGCCACCTTTTAAGGCTACGATGCTACTTCAAGACAGCTTAATTGATGATGGAGCACATAGGTATCAAAGCTATCAAGGTATTCCGGAGTTTAGAGAAGAAATAGCCAATTTCTATAAAAAGCACTACAGGGTCAATCTAAGCTCACAAACAGAAATTTTACCGCTTTTGGGAAGCAAAGAAGGGATAATGCATATTTCAATGGCCTTCTTAAATACAGGAGACGAAGTGCTCATCCCAAATCCCGGATATCCAACCTATTCAGCTGTTACAAAATTACTTGAAGCAGAGCCAGTATTCTATGATTTGTTGGAGGAGAATCAATGGGAGCCAGATTTTATCGCGCTCGAGCGAATGGATTTGAGTAAGGTGAAAATTATGTGGGTTAGTTATCCGCACATGCCCACGGGGGCAAATGCTTCAAATAAGTTTTATGATGAGGTCATTGCTTTTGGAAAGCGTCACAACATTTTAATTGTTAATGACAATCCTTACAGTTTTATTTTAAACAATAGACCAATTAGTATTATGCGTTATAAAAATGCTAAGGATGTCTGTTTAGAATTGAACTCCTTAAGCAAAACCTTCAATATGGCAGGCTGGCGTGTTGGCATGCTTGTTGGTAATTATGATTATGTCAATGCTGTTTTAAAGGTAAAGAGTAATATGGATTCAGGGATGTTCTATGGTATCCAAAAAGGTGCTATAGAAGCCTTAAAATCATCTGATTTGTGGTATGTGAGTTTAAATAGTGTATATCAACAGCGAAGAGAATTGATTTGGAAACTCGCCGACGGACTAAATTGTACGTATGATAAAGACACTTCAGGTCTTTTTGTTTGGGCAAAATTACCACCGCATATAAAATCAGAGGAGTTTACGGATGTCGTTTTAAAGGAGCATTCCATTTTTATTGCTCCAGGAACCGTTTTTGGAAGTAATGGAGAGGGCTATGTGAGATTTTCACTTTGTGCCTCAGAGGATGATATTAATGAAGCCTTAGCTAGGATTTAAAGACATATGAAAAACGTCGTTATTGTTGGTATAGGATTGATAGGAGGAAGTTTTGCGTTGGATTTAAAGCAAAAGTATGCGGCATTGACTATTTATGGTATTGACAAAAATGAACAACATTTAGATGAAGCTGTGAGATTAGGGCTTATCGATGAAAAAGCCACGTTTGAATTCTTGGATAAAGCAGACCTTGTTGTAATGGCTATTCCTGTCGATGCTACTTTAGAAATACTGCCTTTAATTTTAGATGCTATTTCAGACGATACCATCGTATTTGATGTAGGTTCAACCAAAGAAGATATTTGTCTCAGCGTTAAAGATCATCCAAAGCGGAGAAATTTTTTAGCGGCACATCCTATTGCAGGGACTGAGTTTTCAGGGCCGTCTGCTGCTGTAGCAGGTCTCTTTCAAAACAAAACTAATATTATTTGTGAGGTAGAAGAGACGGCTTTTAAACTTCAAGAAATAGCATTAACCGTGTTTAAAGATTTGGGTATGCGCATTCGTTACATGAATCCTAAAGCACATGACAAGCACATTGCTTACGTATCGCACTTATCGCATATTAGTTCATTTATGCTTGGGAAAACGGTAATAGAAAAAGAAAAGAATGAACGCGATATTTTTGATATGGCTGGTAGTGGATTTGAAAGTACAGTGAGATTAGCCAAAAGCTCTCCTGCTATGTGGACACCCATCTTTCGACAAAATAAAACCAATGTTATAGAAACTTTGGAGGAATATATTAGCAACTTAGAGCACTTTAAAAATTTAATAAAAGAAAATGATTTTGACGCAGTATTTAATGAAATGGAATCTACAAATCACATCAAAAAGATTTTAAAGGGAATACAATAAAAATTAGAAAAAGAGATTAAATAGCATTATGGAAAATAAAAAAGAATTGCGTAACTGGTTAGATGCCTTTAATTTAAATCATCCCTTGGTCATTGCTGGTCCCTGTAGTGCCGAGACCGAAGACCAAGTGCTAAAGATTGCACATCAATTAAAGAATAGCGATGCAACAGTCTTTAGAGCAGGTATTTGGAAACCAAGAACACGTCCAGGTAATTTTGAAGGAGTTGGTGCTTTAGGATTAAAATGGTTGCAAAGAGCTAAGGCCGAAACAGGATTGAAGATAACAACTGAGGTGGCCAATCCACACCATGTAGAATTAGCGTTAAAACACGATGTTGATATCCTATGGATTGGTGCCAGGACTACGGTAAGTCCATTTATAGTTCAGGATATTGCTGATGCATTAAAGGGTACAGATAAACCAGTACTTATCAAAAATCCGGTTAATCCAGATTTATCGTTGTGGCTAGGTGCTGTAGAACGCTTTTATAAGGCTGATGTTGCTAATCTTGGAGTTATTCATAGAGGCTTTTCAACCTATGAAAAAACCAGATATAGAAATAATCCAGAGTGGCAAATTGCCATTGATTTGCAAAATCGTTTTCCAGATTTACCATTAATACTAGACCCTTCTCATATTGCTGGACGTAGGGACATTATTTTCGATTTAAGTCAGACCGCTCTAGATCTTAATTATGATGGCTTAATGATAGAAACACATTACGATCCGGATAATGCATGGAGTGATGCTGCACAACAGATTACACCAGATGCTTTAATTAAGTACACAGAAGACTTAAGAATAAGAAAGGAGTCTGGTGACGATGCGGCTTTTAACAATAAGATTAACACTCTACGGACTAAAATAGATGTTATTGATCATCAATTAATAGAGATTTTAGGGAAACGAATGAAAGTTGCAGACGATATTGGGTCTTTAAAAAAGGCACATAATGTGGCTGTTCTTCAGTCTAAGCGATGGAATGAGATTTTAGGTAAGATGATTTTAGAAGGGGAAGAAAAAAATCTAAGCGAAGAGTTTATTCTAAGAATGTTCAAGGCGATTCACCAAGAGTCCATAAATCATCAAGAAGAGATAATTAATCACTAATAAAAAAAGCCTCGATAATTCGAGGCTTTTTTGTTTTATTGTTTATTGCGTTTAAAAAGATAGCGCGTTACAAAAATTCCTTGACCATCTCCTTTACCTGCATCACTCTCTGTGCTACTAGTTACAAATGCCAATTCCCAGCCTTCATCTGACATGGCATTTATCTTTGAAGTAATAACAGCATCGTTAGCTACAATATTCTGAAAACGAATGCCACCGATATTGAAGAAGTTGAGCAACTTGGTCTCTTCAAAGTCTTTGACGCGTATATCACCACGTTTAGATTTGTTTCTTTTATCGTCATCCTTATCACTTGAGCGTTCAGAGGTAAACTCATCATAATCTCTTTTCACGTTAGAAGAAATGAGCCGCGAACGCCCAAGACCATTTGGGATAATCGATTCTACGCTCGTCACCACCTGATATTCAACACCAGTTACTGGCTTATTAGAATTTATAAATGAAAACGACAGGAACCCTGCGATAAAAAGACCGATAAATAAAAAGTTTTGCTTCATTGTATTTGATTTTTGATTATCCATTGAAAATAGGGATTTTTTGTTAAATGTCGTTTCTTTGCTGTTGTAATTAAACGGAATGACGGGAATTGTTTATAAATCTACAGGAAGTTGGTATTTGGTCAAGACCTTGAACGGAAAGTTCTACGAGTGTAGGATTAAAGGAAAGTTCAGGTTAAAAGGAATTAAAAGTACCAATCCTATTGCAGTTGGAGATAGGGTAGAATTTGATTTAGAGACTAAAAATAACACAGAGACAGGTGTCATTAAACGAATTGAAGAACGAAAGAATTATATTATAAGAAAGTCCGTAAAACTATCTAAACAAACCCACATTATTGCTGCCAATATAGATCAGGTATTTTTATTGATTACCTTAAACAATCCGCCAACATTTACAAGCTTTATCGATAGGTTCTTGGTTACGGCAGAAGCATATTCAGTAGATACGGTATTGTTATTTAATAAAATTGATTTATATAGTGAGGAAGACCTATTGGAAATTAAATATTTGCAAAATGTATATCATAAAATAGGGTACCCTACAATTGAGATTTCGGCTGCTACGGGGAAAAACATTGACAAGGTGAAGAGTCTTATGGAAGGCAAGGTGAATATGTTTGCAGGCCATTCAGGTGTTGGTAAATCAACATTGGTCAATGCAATTGAGCCTTCTTTAGACTTAAAGACTAAGGAAATTTCAGAACAGCACCTTCAAGGGCAGCATACCACTACATTTGCAGAAATGTTCGATTTAAGTTTCGACGCCAAGATTATTGATACACCTGGGATTAAAGGTTTTGGAGTAGTTGATATGGAAAAGGAAGAAGTGGGTGATTATTTTCCTGAGTTTTTTAAATTAAAGCAAGATTGTAAATTCAATAACTGCTTGCATATCAAAGAGCCTAAATGTGCCGTAAAAGAGGCCTTGGATAATGATGAGGTCTCCTATTCTAGATATAGAAGTTATCTCCAGATTTTAGAAGGGGAGGAAGAAAACTACAGAACCGATAATTGGGACACGGAATGAAAGTTGTGATTCAAAGGGTTTCTCAAGCATCAGTGGTAATTGACAATAAAATTGTTGGACAAATTGGTACAGGGCTTTTGATATTGTTGGGCATTGTAGAAGAAGATACCACTGAAGATATCGAATGGTTGTGCAAAAAAATCACCAATTTAAGAGTGTTTCCAGATGATAATGGTGTAATGAATAAGTCTGTTCTTCAAATAGATGGAGATATACTTTTAGTTAGTCAATTCACACTTCACGCCAGCACTAAAAAAGGAAATAGACCAAGCTACATTAAGGCAGCCAAACCAGAAATAGCTATTCCGCTATACCATAAATTCACTAAAGGATTGAGCAATGTCTTAAGTAAGGAGATTTCAACTGGTGAGTTTGGTGCAGATATGAAGGTGCAGTTAATTAATGACGGTCCAGTAACAATTATAATTGATACAAAGAATAGAGAATAGTTGATTGGTACTAAATATCAATTAAGAATTCTAAAAAGACAATATAATGAAAATAAAAAACGCGCAGCAAGAGGTAGATAATTGGATAAAAGAGCACGGTGTTCGTTACTTTAATGAATTAACCAATATGGCTCAGCTCACAGAGGAAGTTGGGGAGGTGGCTAGGATTATAGCGCGACGCTATGGTGAGCAAAGTGAAAAAGAAACCGATAAAGATAAAGATCTTGGAGAAGAATTGGCAGATGTAGTATTTGTAGTACTTTGCCTCGCTAATCAAACAGGTATAAATTTGCAAGAGGCTTTTGACAAAAAAATGTTGAAAAAGACCAAACGAGATCACGATAGGCATCATAATAATGATAAATTAAAGTAGTTTTACAGCCTAAACAAGGGATCGCTGATGCATGTGCATATAGAAAAATCTAAACTACTTGGTAACAAGGCCATTCAAATAACCGGGTCTAAGAGTGAATCTAATAGAGCGCTTTTGCTTCAGGCTTTATTTTCTAATATTAACATAAAGAACCTTTCTAATTCAGATGATACTAGTTTGATGAAGAAGGCCTTAGCATCTAACGCTGAGCTTATTGATATTCATCATGCAGGGACGGCCATGCGATTTCTAACGGCTTATTTTGCGGTTCAAGAAAATAGAGAAGTCGTTCTTACGGGTTCTAGCAGAATGAAAGAACGTCCAATTAAGATTTTGGTCGATGCGCTAAGAGCATTGGGTGCTGATATCACTTATCTAGAAAATAATGGTTTTCCACCACTTAAGATAAAAGGAAAACAACTCAACAATAGTAGTGTAGAGCTTAAAGCCAATGTAAGTAGCCAGTACATTTCGGCCTTACTTTTAATTGCACCAGTTTTAGAAAATGGTTTGGTTTTGGAGCTTAAAGGGACAATCACCTCTGTACCTTATATAAAAATGACCCTTAGTCTACTTCGTCAAATAGGTGTTGAAACAAGTTTTAAAAATAAAGTTATAACTATAAAACCAGCAAAACATCCTACACCAAAAACAACAATCGAAGTAGAATCCGATTGGTCATCAGCCTCTTATTTTTACAGTGTAATTGCGCTTAGCGAAATTGGTGCCGAACTACATTTAAAATCATACAAAACAAATTCCATACAAGGCGATGCGGCATTGGCTCATATTTATGAAGAATTTGGAGTTGAAACAGAATACACTAAAAATGGAATTCAACTAAGAAAAACAACGGACGTTCTCGAAAGAACGAATATTAACTTAGATTTAAGCCATGCGCCAGATATTGCCCAGACCATTGTGGTTACTGCATTTGGGTTACATTTAGAAGCAAATCTCACAGGGCTACATACCTTAAAAATTAAGGAAACAGATCGTCTTTTAGCTTTGCAAACGGAATTGGGTAAACTTGGTGCAGATGTCGAAGTTACTGAAAACAGTCTTAAACTTAAGGCTTCTAAACGGATTGAGCCAAATATAGCTATTGCAACATATAATGATCATCGTATGGCTATGGCTTTTGCACCCTTAGCTCTCAAAACTACAATAACCATCGAAGATTCTGATGTGGTGAGTAAATCCTATCCAAATTTTTGGCAAGATTTGAAATCTCTTGGCTTCAATTTAAAATAAACCCCTCATTTACTTGACAAGGCCTAGCTTGAGGTTGTATATTTGCCACTTCAAAAAATAAGAGCAAATGAAATTATCACACTTTAACTTCGATCTTCCACCAGAGTTATTAGCAGAACATCCAGCAGAGCATAGGGATGAATCACGTCTAATGGTTTTAGATAGAGAGAAACAAACCATTGAGCACAAATTATTCAAGGATGTCATCGATTATTTTGATGAAGGTGATGTGATGATTTTAAACAACACCAAGGTTTTTCCAGCACGCTTGTATGGCAACAAAGAAAAGACGGGAGCACGTATTGAGGTCTTCTTATTAAGAGAATTGAACCAAGATCAACGTCTCTGGGATGTACTTGTAGATCCTGCGCGTAAAATTAGAATTGGCAATAAATTATATTTCGGTGAAGACGAAACTTTAGTAGCTGAGGTTATTGACAATACAACGTCTCGAGGAAGAACACTACGTTTCTTATATGATGGGTCTTACATTGATTTTAGGAGAAAACTGACAGAACTTGGAGAGACACCACTTCCAAAATATATTAAGCGCGATGTTGAGCCAGAAGATGAAGATCGTTACCAAACTATTTTCGCTAAAAACGAAGGGGCTGTAGCTGCACCAACTGCCGGACTCCACTTTTCAAAGCACTTACTTAAAAGATTGGAGATTAAAGGTGTTGAAATGGCGGAGGTTACTTTGCATGTTGGGTTGGGAACTTTTAATCCGGTTGAGGTAGAAGACTTATCTAAGCATAAGATGGATAGTGAAGAGATAACAATAGACCAAAGAGCTGCAGATATCGTAAATAAAGGTATTGAAAATAAGAAGAGAGTGTGCGCTGTTGGAACGACCTCAATGAGAACCATTGAAAGTTCTGTGTCTTCTAGTGGTAGGCTAAATCCTTATGAGGGATGGACCAATAAATTTATTTTTCCACCTTATGAATTTAGCATTGCCAATAGTATGATTACTAATTTTCATACGCCCAAGTCTACGCTGTTAATGATGATTTCTGCATTTGCTGGTCATGAATTCGCAAAGCATGCTTATGAGGTTGCAGTAAAAGAAAAATATAGATTCTATTCCTATGGCGATGCCATGTTGATAATTTAAATTACAATTTCAATATCTTAACAGCCTCCTTATTATGGAGGCTGTTTTGTTTAGGTAAAGATTTATAATCCTTAATTTTGCCATCTATGGCTAGTACCAAAAAAGATATTAGAGCATTAACAAAAAATCAATTAAGAACATTTTTTGTTGAACAAGGCGATAAAGCCTTTCGTGGTAACCAAGTCTACGAATGGTTATGGAAAAAGTCTGCTCACAGTTTTGAGGATATGACAAATATATCCCTTGAAACAAGATTTATGTTAGAGGAGAATTTTGTTATTAATCATATTAAAGTTGATCAGATGCAGCGCAGCTCTGATGGAACCATTAAAAATGCCGTGCAATTACATGATGGATTAATTGTGGAGTCTGTTTTAATTCCAACCTCTACACGCACTACGGCATGCGTGTCTTCACAGGTAGGCTGTAGTTTAGATTGTAAGTTCTGTGCAACTTCGCGTTTAAAACGAATGCGTAATCTAAATCCAGATGAAATATACGATCAGGTTGTGGCCATTGATAATGAAAGTCGCTTGTATTACGATAGGCCTTTAAGTAATATTGTGTTTATGGGCATGGGAGAGCCTCTTATGAACTACAATAACGTTTTAAAGGCTATTGATAAAATTACATCACCTGAGGGTTTGGGTATGTCTCCAAAGCGGATAGTGGTTTCTACATCTGGAGTGCCTAAAATGATAAGAAAACTTGCCGATGACAGGGTAAGGTTTAAATTGGCAGTCTCGCTACACTCTGCTATAGATGAGGTCAGGACGTCCATTATGCCATTTAATGCTACCTTCCCTTTAAAAGAGTTGAGGTCTGCATTAGAATATTGGTATGAAAAAACAAAGAATAGAATTACTTACGAGTATGTGGTTTGGGAAGGAATTAACGATAAGCGCAAAGACGTTGACGCGCTTGTGGAGTTCTGTAAATTTGCACCGAGTAAAGTCAACCTTATTGAATACAATCCTATTGACGATGGCGAGTTTCAGCAAGCAAGCTCAAAGGCCATAGACATGTATCAAGCAGTCCTAGAAGCCAACCATATTACGGTAACGGTAAGGCGCAGTAGGGGTAAAGATATTGATGCTGCCTGCGGTCAACTGGCCAACAAAGCATAAAAAAAGCGGCAAATAGCCGCTTTTTTATTGAAGTAGTTTATTTAATTTTTAATAAACTTGAATGTTTCTACACTTCCATTAATGGTAACTTTTGTTAAATAGATGCCATCAACAAGATTACTGACGTTTATTTCCTCTGCGGATCTAGATAAATCTCTGGTTAAAACATTTTGCCCAAGTAATGAAAAAATTTCAATTCCATCAAATGCTAATTCTGGAGAATCTAAATTTAACGTTTGTTCATTCTTATTGTAGTGATGACTAAAAGATTCTATATTAAAATCATTAATACTTAATGTAGACTCTAAAATCGAATCAAAAAGTAAGATAAAACCACCTCCGGAAAGACCAAAAGAACGATAGGCAATATAATATGTTCCTGATGCAGTTGGAGTAAAGGTATCAACTTCCTGATATGCATTGATCTCTAGGGTTGCAAAATCTCCCTGTGTAGTAAAGTTGATATTAGAAAATAGGGTTGCAACTACATTGGCTGTTGAAGATGGTGCGTCAACTATAAATGCCTCAAGACTACCGGTAGCCGTGCCCGAAATGATATTGTAAGCAGATCTTAATTCATATTCAGTCCCTCCTGTTAGAGATAGGCCTGGGCTGAACATCCAATCATTAACATTTAATCCTGTTGCTCCGCCCATTGAATTTGTAGCGAAAGTTTCTGGAATAGTATCACCGTCTAAATCTAAATCTTGCTGAGTAATCCAGTCAAAACCATTAGCATCTGCATCTTCTACAGTGAAGCACCCTAAAAATTGAATATTATTGTCATAAAGTTCATTGTAGGGAAGACCATAAACTCCACAATCAAAAGTAGATTCAGTTAATAAAAAATCAAATCCAGCAGAGCTCCATTGGTCATCCCATGCAATATAATATGGCGTTCCGGCTGAAGCTACGAATGTTAAATCAGTTAAGAAGTTAGTGTTGGATACATCATCTGCACCTTCAAAACAAGTTAAAGCCCCACAAGTCCCTGTATAAATATGCAGCCTCGTATCACCACCAGCATTAGCAGGGAGGTCTGAAGTAATATTTACAACGACATCCGACGTAGGTGTGTAGATATACCATTCTCCAAAATCTCTTGGGTCAAGGCCTGCATTTGGCGCACAGTCTGGGTTTGGAAGGTCACCATCTATCGTTCCTACGGTAGTGGTTCCAGGACCAACAACTACAGCTGTAGCACAGGTGTTTTGTGCATAGTTAAAATTAAAAGCTATAAAAGCTAAAAATAAAAAAGTAATTTTTTTCATAAGTTGAGCGTTTAATGATTAATTAATTGAGTATAAGGTACAAATAAAATGTTTTGTTGTAAAACGATGTTTGAATTTTAAGAAATACGCAATTCTCACGGGCAATATTTGTAATTTTACAATTCAGTATAAACAAATTGATAAATCTTTGATCAATTCTTAGCCTTTAGAATTAGTACGTGAAAATCACTGAACAGATAAAACAGCCTATAGCTTATGAGATGGAACTTTTTGAAAAGAAGTTTCGGCTCTCTATGGCGAGCAAGGTGGCATTGCTTAATCGCATAACGCATTATATTGTTAATAGAAAAGGCAAGCAAATGCGCCCCATGTTTGTGTTTCTAGTAGCTAAGATGCTGAACAACGGAGAAGTTAGCGAGCGCACATATCGTGGTGCTTCGGTAATAGAATTAATTCACACAGCAACTTTAGTGCATGATGATGTCGTAGATGATAGTAACCGAAGACGCGGCTTCTTTTCTGTCAATGCGCTTTGGAAAAATAAAATTGCAGTACTCATAGGAGATTTTTTATTATCAAAAGGGTTACTTCTATCTATTGACAATAATGATTTCGACCTTCTTAAAATAATATCAGTGGCGGTGCGAGAAATGAGCGAGGGCGAATTGCTACAAATTGAAAAAGCGCGTCAGTTAGATATAACAGAGGAGGTATATTACGATATTATTAGGCAAAAAACGGCAACACTTATTGCTGCTTGTTGTAGTTTGGGAGCGGCCTCAGTAAAACCTAATTCAGCAGAAATAGAAACTATGCGCAGATTTGGGGAGCTTATAGGTATGGCCTTTCAAATTAAAGACGATCTTTTTGACTATGGCGAACAAAAGATTGGCAAACCAACAGGTATTGACATTAAAGAACAAAAAATGACTTTACCTTTAATTTATGCGCTTAACAATTGCTCAAAAAAAGAAAAAGCTTGGCTTATTAATTCAATCAAGAACTACAATAAGGACAAGAACAGGGTTAAAGAGGTAATCGCCTTTGTTAAGGCTAATGGAGGGTTAGAATATGCCGTAAAAAAAATGATTTCCTTCCAAGATGAAGCCTTAAAGTTACTATCAAACTACCCAGATTCGCCATATAAGGCCTCCTTAAAGCTCATGGTAGAGTATGTAATTGAAAGAAAAAAATAATACAATTATCTGAAAATCAGTTGATTGTAAAATTTTTTTATTTTTTTTGATAATCCATACAACCCTTTTTAGAGAAAATGCGTCTATATTAATAGAAACCCTCTTTTATACGAATAGTGAAAGTTATTCAACTTCATAAAAACGAAACAAAACTCATTAAGAGAGCGATTAAGAAAAATCGAGAAGCTCAGCACCTGCTTTTTGAAATACACGCTCCCAAGATGTTAAGTGTTTGCAGATATTATATAAAAGATGTACATAGCGCTGAAGAGGTTATGCTTAATGGTTTTTTTAAGGTTTTTAAACACCTTAAAAGTTTTAAGAATGAAGGTAGTTTTGAAGGCTGGATACGGCGAATTATGGTCAGGGAGGCTATTTCTTTTTTAAGAAAGAAGAAACCAATTGAGTTCACAACAGATATAGAGTACTTCGAGGAAAACTTTTCTTATACCATAGAGAGTAATCTGGCCGTAGCAGAATTACAACAGTTAATAGATAGTTTACCAGAAGGTTATAAAATGGTGTTTGTTATGTATGCCATAGAAGGCTATAAGCACCATGAAATTGCAGATTTGCTAAAAGTTTCTGAAGGAACATCTAAATCGCAATTATTTAAGGCAAGACAGATGTTACAAAAAAAGATTAAAGAACTAAATAGTAGTAGTTATGGCACCAATTAAGTTTGAGGAAAAAATAAAAGATAAATTAGAACAACGCTCAGTATCGCCATCAACTGATGCTTGGTCTAAGCTTGCTCAACGCTTGGATGACGATGCTACATCAAAGCAAGCTAATATCTTTTGGTGGATAGGTATTGCGGCCGGTATTGTAATAATGTTAGCAATAACCATTCAAATTTTTGGTAATGATACTACTGAGAAGGTAATGCCTCAAGTCGTTGAAGAACCGTTAAAAGAAGACAACACAAATGCTTTAGATATTACAAGTAAGGATAGGAAGTCCCAAATACAATTGGTAAATGAACCAACTACTCAAAGAGGAAGTGAAGAAGAGCCGGAATCAATTAGAACTGAAGCACAGAAATCTCTTAAGGCAAACAAACCAGGATATAGTGCCAATACTCAACTTGCTTTATTAGAAAATAAATCCAAAGAGGATAAAAGTAAACAAGATGTCACCACTAAAGAAATCGAGAACACAACAGCCGAGATTTCTATAAGCAAAGAAGGCGTTGCTGTAGTTTTAAAGGAATTGAATACCTCTTTAGAAAAGGATTTAGATAGAGAGGTGGACTCGCTTCTGAAATTGGCAAGCAAGGAATTATTTAAGAACCAACTTAAAAAACAGGCTACAAAAACTGTTGATGCAAAGGCCTTGTTAGAGAGTGTACAAGAAGACATGGGACAATCCTTTAGGACTAAAATCTTCGAAGCTTTAAAAGATAGCTATAAAACAGTAAGAACAGCTGTAGCAGAACACAATAATTAAATCAAATAAATCATCTAAAAACGAACAGTTATGAACACAATTACACGATTATTAGTACCCTTTGTCATATGCTTTGCTGTAGGCAGTATTAATGCGCAAGAGACAGAAAAAGACTCTATTGTTAACTCCTCGAAGCCAGAGAAACAAATGGAAATCAAAAAACTTCAAGAATCAAAAAAAGATATTGAAAACGAAGAGCGTGAGTTATTAAGGTCTGATATAGAATTAATCAACAAAAGACTAGATAATGGTAAAATTACAGCAGCAGAAGCAGAGAAATTAAAGAAAGATGCCGCAAAAAAAAGAGCAGCAAACATAGAAAACAGATTACAGATAATAGACAGTAAAATTGCCTTAATGGAAAGAAATGGTGTCTATTATAAAGGAAATGATGAAGGGGATCGATTAATTATTAGAATTGGAGGTGATGACGAAACGAGTGAGAGTATAATATATATAGGTGAAGAAGATTATGATAAGCCTAAGAAATATGATAGAAGAACTGTTGAGGAAAGTGTTTTTGCTATTGGGTTTAATAATACCTTGATAGATGGTCAGAGTCTTGACGATTCGCCCTATAAGTTAGGCGGGTCTGGTTTTGTAGAATGGGGTTTTTCTTGGAAAACAAGACTTTTAAATAACTCTAATTTTTTAAGATTTAAATATGGCCTTTCTATTCAATGGAATAAGCTTGATATTAAAGACAACAACTATTTTGTTAATAATAATGATATTATTGAGTTGCAAGAATTTCCCCAGGAATTGGATAAGGCCAAATTTAGAGCAACAAATATTGTAATTCCTCTACACTTTGAATTTGGGCCATCAAAAAAAATAGAACGGGATAACTATTTTAGGTATTCTACAAGGAGACAATTTAAAATTGGTTTGGGAGGTTATGCTGGTTTAAATGTCTGGAATATGCAAAAACTTAAGTATAAGGATGATGGTAATCGTGTTAAAAATAAACAACGAGGAGGTTATGAAGTCAGCGAGTTTATTTATGGTTTAAGTGGTTATGTTGGGATAGGCGATATAGCGCTTTATGTAAAATATGATTTAAATCCACTATTTAAGAACCAAATGGTGGATCAAAATAATATTTCATTCGGTGTACGTTTCGATATAGACTAAATCAATTAAATTTTTTGAAAGGCCTTAATCAATGAAGATTAAGGCTTTTCTATTGTTTTTTATAAATTGATTGGCCATCTTTAATGGTTTCAACCACCTGTATGTCTTTAATAGCATCAGGTTCCACCTTAAGCGGGTTTGCATCTAGGATAACTAAATCTGCTATTTTTCCTGTCTCCAGCGTTCCCTTTTTATCTTCTTCAAAATGTTGATAGGCGCTCCATATCGTAATGGCCTTAAGTGCTTCATAAGGGCTTAGACGTTCGCCTTCTCCAATAATCTTACCTGAACGCGATGTTCGGTTAACCGCAGTCCAGATCACACGCATTAAGTTGGGAAGTGCTACAGGTGCATCTGTATGAATTGTAATATTTAACCCTTTATTTAATGCTGTTTTTACAGGGCTAATCCTATTACCTAATGAATCGCCAATAATTTGCTTGTGCCAATCACCCCAATAAAAAGTATGCAGCGGGAAAAGTGATGCCACGACACCAAGTTCTTTAAAACTATCTAATTGGTCTTCTCTAATATATTGGCCGTGGATTAAAACATTTCGTCTATCCTGGTTACCGTATTTGTCGGACATAATTTTTTGAGTTCTTATCATCTGGTCCATTGCAGCATCGCCATTAGCATGGGTAAGAATTTGCCAATTATTTTTAAACCCTTTTTCGTAAATATCCAAAAGGTCTTGGTCGCTAGGTATTGCAGGGTAGCCGCTGTATTGTTTGTCTGCTCCGTCGGGTGGCAATAAATAGGGTTGAGTTCGCCAGGCAGTACGTCCTTGTGGTGACCCGTCAAGTGTAACCTTCATGCCTCCGATACGATATCTGTTTTGATATTCTGGCGAATACCATTTGGAGTCCATGTACTTATCAACAAACAAATAGTCTATATAACTCACAACATCAATCTCAATGAGGTTGCTGTCCGCTAGTTTTGCTAAAAGTTCATGATTTTGCATGGTTCGCCCATCTTGTGCTGTGGTATAGCCGTAAGACTTGGCCATGTCTTGGCCAGCCAGGAAAAACTTGAGATTAGCTTCGTCAGTCTTGGGCATTAAACCATCCATCATATATGGAATTGCAGCAAGTTCCTCTAAAACACCATTAGGTTCACTAGAGTTTGGTTCTCTGCGAATAATACCACCTTCAGGGTCCTTAGTTGTTTTATTGATACCAAGCTTTTCTAGTCCCTTAGAATTTACAACTGCAAAATGTCCAGAAATATGAATAATCATTATCGGGTGCTCCGTGCTCACTTGGTCTAAATCATGTTTGGTCGGGAAGCGCTTTTCTTCTAAAACAGAATCGTCGAATCCTGTTCCGAAAACCCAGCCTGTTAGAACTCTATTTTCTGGTGTATTCCATTCTTTCAAGATTTCAATCAAGGCTGGTATGTTGTCCGAATTGCCATCTGGTGAAGGTAGTAACAGTGCTCCAATAGCTTGTGAAGAGAAATTGGAGAAATGGGCATGTCCATCTATGAAGCCAGGAACCATAGTTTTGCCGTCTAAATCAACCATATGGTGACCTGCGCCTGCAATTTCCATGGCCTTAGAGCTCGGTCCTAGATATGCAATTTTTCCCTCCTTAACTACCAAGGCTTCAATATATTCTGGAGATTCTCCCTTCATGGTAAGTATATCTCCGCCGTAATAGACGGTGGCCTTACTTTCTTTATCCGCAGTGTTATTAGGGTCTTCGTTTTTACAGGAAAAAATAGTAACTGAAAAAAATACGAAAAAAATGAGTTGTTTCATGGTTAGGATGTTAATTGTTATAAAGATATTAATTATGACTAAATTAAATTAGTTTTGTTCTTTGTCTTTTAGAACTGAAGACTATTAAATGGAAAATCCTTGTTGATTTAACTTCTGCTATAAGTTTTATAACTTTACACATATAAAATTCACCTTAAAAATTGATATCACAAAATACCATATCCCAAGTTTTTGAAACCGCTCGTGTTGAGGAGGTTATTGGCGATTTTGTGCAGTTAAAACGAGCTGGCAGCAATTTTAAAGGGCTTAGTCCATTTAGTGATGAGCGTACACCTAGTTTTATGGTGTCACCTTCAAAGCAAATTTGGAAAGATTTTTCCTCAGGTAAAGGAGGTAATGCAGTGACATTTCTCATGGAACACGAGCATTTCACTTATCCTGAAGCTATTAGGTATTTGGCTAAAAAGTACAATATTGAAATTGAAGAGACTGAACAAACAGACGAAGAAAAGGCGAAAATAGACGCAAGAGAAAGTCTTTATCTCGTATCAGAGTATGCTAATTCGTATTTTCAAAAGATACTTCACTCCACTGACCAGGGAAAGGCCATAGGTTTAAGTTATTTTAAAGAGCGTGGATTTACTGATGAGATTATAAAAAAGTTTCAATTAGGGTATTCTCTAGATCAGTGGCAGGCTTTTACCGATGATGCTTTAGGAAAAGGATATAAATTGGAATTTCTCGAAAAAACTGGTCTTACCATTGTAAAGGAAGATAAGCGTTTTGATCGATTTAAGGGTAGAGTTATGTTTCCAATTCACAGCATGAGCGGTCGCGTTTTGGGTTTTGGTGGACGTATTTTAACTAATGATAAAAAAGCGGCAAAATATCTTAATTCGCCAGAGAGTGATATTTACCATAAAAGCAAGGTACTCTATGGACTTTATTTTGCAAAACAAACTATAGCTAAAGAAAACAACTGTTACCTGGTTGAGGGTTATACAGACGTTATTCAATTCTATCAAACCGGTGTTAAAAATGTTGTGTCGTCTTCTGGTACAGCATTAACGCCCGAACAAATACGATTGATAAATAGACTTACCGCTAATATTACCGTTTTATTTGATGGTGATGCTGCTGGGTTGAGAGCTTCGCTTAGAGGAATAGATCTTATATTAGAACAAGGTATGAATGTGAAGGTCTGCACCTTTCCGGACGGTGAAGATCCCGATAGTTTTGCAAAGTCTAATTCACTTGCGGAACTACAAGATTATTTAGATGCCAATGCAAAAGACTTCATTCAATTTAAAGCGTCTATCCTGGTTGAAGAAGCCAATAACGATCCTATTAAGAAAGCAGAAACCATTAGGGATATTGTAAATAGTATTTCTAAAATTCCAGATGCCATAAAGCAAGAAGTCTATATCCAAGAGTGTGCGCAAATCATGGATATCAGTGAGAATGTATTGTTTAGTACCCTGGCGCAAATCTCTAAAAAAGACTTTCAAGAGGCTAATAAAAACTACAAGAAAGAGCAACGAGCCTTTGACGTAGTAAGAAATTCAGGGGAAACCAAACAAAAAATTGATGTACAATTTGAACTCGAAAGGAAAATTATTGAAATATTGATGCTCTATGGTAATAGAGAGGAGGTTTTTGAAGATCTTATTTTAAAAGAAGATGATATTTCTGGAGATCTACTTTTAGAGCCCGTAAAGCAAGAAGCAAAAGTATTTGAGAAGATATATTTGGATCTTCAGGAGGATGAGATGCAATTCTCAAATGAGGGTTTTAAGACCTTGTATTATTCCCTTATTGATCAGCTGCATCAAAAAGAGGATTTTTCTACAAAAGATTTTATCAACCAGTTAGGTCAAGACTTAGCAAGTACGGTAACAAGTATTTTGATGGAGGATGAAAAGTATAACCTCCACGATTGGCATCGAAATAACATCATTCCTAAAGTAAAGGACGATACGGTTTCTCAATTGGTAAGTCAAACCATTTTAAGTTTAAGGTGTTATCTTATAGATAGAAAAGTTGCGGAATACAAGAACCAAACCTTAAAACCAGATTTAGATTCTACAACTATTATAGAAGATGTTAAAGACTATCTTGGGTTAAAAATGTTATTGTCTCGTAAACTTGGAAAAGTAGTTGGAGGCTATAACGTTAAGTAAGGTTATGATGTTTAGCCTGATGAATTAAATCTACAATATTATTAACATTTAATTTTTTGAACAATCGAGCTTTGTAGGTGCTAACTGTTTTTTCGTTAATATCTAGTTCCTCGGCAATTTCTTTGTTCTTCCGTCCAATAGAAAGTAGTTTTAAAACCTCTACCTCGCGTGTAGATAGTTTTTTAAACATACGGCTTCGGCTTTTTCTTGTATCTTCATACCTGTAATGCTTATCCATTTTTTCGCTCAAGGAAACCTCTCCATTATTAATCTTTCTAACTGCTGCTTCTATATCGTCTAAACTGGCTGTTTTATTGAGATACCCAGACGCTCCGGCCTTTAGGGTGCTTATAGCATATATTTCTTCAGGCTGGTGGCTCAAAATTAATACATGGATATTTTTATTTTCCTTTTTTATAGCTCTTAATGCCGTAATTCCATTGAGTTCAGGTAAATCTATTTCGGATATAATGACATCAACAGGATGCCGCCTTACAAATTCAAAAATCTCAATGCCGCTTCTTAGGCTGCCAACAATTTTAAAGTCTGGTTTGTTATTAAAATAAAGCTCTAATCCTTTACGGACAATAGGGTGACTATCAACTATCAAAATTTGTATCATGATATTCGATTTTGTGTGGTTAGGGTTAATAAATTTGTACTACAACAGAAGTAGTTTAATAAGAAGATTCGTTAAACAAAAATAATCAAAAATCCAACAGGAATAGCTTTTTTTTTGATAAAATGTAAGAATTATTTTAAATTTTTAGGAATATCGCAAATTGGTATAGGAATCATTTTATGTTTGTTTGACGTGTTGTATTTTGTAAAGATTTCAAATACCTCTTTCTGTCTTCCAGAGAAATCCTTAGCAGTTTTACCTTGGTCATTCATCAACATAGCCCATTCTAACTCTGGGTAAGAAGCACCAATTTGATCCTCATCACTTCTTGCATCTCCAAACAACCCGTCGCTAGGAGCAGCGTCCATTATTGTTTGAGGCACTTTGAGAGACTTGCCCAAAGCGTAAACTTCAGATTTTAAAAGATCTGCAATAGGACTTAAATCTACGCCACCGTCGCCATATTTGGTATAAAAACCAACACCAAAATCTTCTACCTTATTTCCTGTGCCAGCCACTAAGCGTCCTAACAAACCTGCATGGTAATACAATGTGGTCATTCTTAGTCTTGCTCTCGTATTTGCTAAGGCCATGTCTACGGTAGCTTCATTACCCTCGAGGCTGACTTCCGTTTTAAATTCTTCGAATACAGGCGTGAGGTCAACCCTTATACCAGAGACATTAGAATAGCGTTCTTTTAATTGAGCAATATGCTCTTGTGCACGAGAAACATGGCTTTTTGCTTGATGAATAGGCATTTCCAAACACAAAACATCTAATCCTGTTTCTGCGCACAGGGTCGAAGTTACTGCAGAATCTATGCCGCCCGATACACCAACAACAAAACCATTAACCTTGGCATGTATTGCATAGTCTTTTAGCCAATTTACGATATGATTTACAACTTTTTCGGTTTGCATAATATGATAAATTTAACACAAAGAAGTGTACCTTTGCACAACAAAAATAACGCAATACAGTTAGCTTTTAAAATGTTTTATAATATGCTTTGGAGAATTTATTTGGTTCTGATAGCAGCTTTATTTTTTTGGTCTTGTAATGATGATAATCAATTAGAAGATGAGATTTCGAAAATAGATATCGATGTTGTAATAGAACGATTCGATAAGGCTATTGAACAGGCAGAACCTCAGGATTTATACAGGCTTCAAGCCGCTTATCCTTTTTTGTTCTCAAAACGTATCCCAGACTCTGTTTGGGTGAAAAGAATTACAGACACCCTCCAAGATGCATTATTGAGTGAGGTTGTGAGTGCTTTCCGCGACTTTTCACAAGTTGAAGTTGACATAAAACGCTTATTTCAACATTTTAAGTATTACGATAAAACGTTTAGGGTGCCTCGTGTTATAGCGCTTACCAATGATGTGGCTTACAGGGATAAAACTATTGTCACGGATACAATTGTTTTAGTAGCTTTAGATAATTATCTAGGGAAAGATCATAAGTTTTATCAAAATATTCCAAGATATATAACTGCAAATATGCAACCGAAGAATATAGTACCGGATATTGCCGAGGGCTTTGCTGTAAACTATGTGTTTCAGTCCCAAAAAAGAACTTTTCTAGATGAAATGATATATCAAGGGAAGCTATTATACTTTAAGGATGTAATGACGCCTTTTATCTCCGATCATGAAAAAATAGGATATACTCAAGAGCAATTAAATTGGGCAGAGGCTAATGAAAGTGCAATATGGAGTTACTTTGTCGAGCGAGAACTCCTTTATAGTACGGACAGTAAATTGGTAAACCGGTTCATTGTCGATGCACCTTTTTCTAAATTTTATTTGGAGCTAGATAATGAATCGCCAGGACGTGTAGGGCAATACATTGGATGGCAAATAGTAAGGGCCTATGCCATGAGAACTGAAGAAGACGTTCTCACCATACTTCAAAAGGAACCTCAAGAAATCTTCAATAAATCAAAATTTAAACCACGGAAATAATGTCCAAAACCATCACTTCTAAAATAGAATTAAACGTAGAATTAGACGAAAACAGAGTGCCTGAAAAATTACATTGGTCTGCCCAAGATGGTGGCGTTGCCAATGAAGAAGCAAAGGCTGTTATGCTTTCAGTTTGGGATAGTAAAGCTCAGGAGACTTTAAAAATAGATTTATGGACCAAGGACATGCCTGTTGATGAGATGAAGTTGTTTTTTCATCAGACCCTTGTAACCATGAGTGATACTTTTCTGCGCGCAACACAAGATGAAAAAATGACTGCTACGATGAAGGATTTTTGCGATTATTTTGCAGAAAAACTAGAATTGAAAAAATAGCTATCTGCTTGCTAAAAAGTTATTGGAGGAATAATAGGGTATTGAATTAAAATACTCCGAGGCTCTAATTTGCGAAAAATCTGAATTTGCACGCCTTGTTAGTAAAAACGAACGTGTATTATACACTTCCCAAATCTTGAGGTTATTCAGTTTCCCTTGAGTTGTGTTAATTTCTAATTTATTTCTGGCAATCATTTTCTCAACCATTTCTTTGTTTGCGAAACGTGAGGTTTTGTATGAAGAGTTGCCATTTCTTATGTGGTATTCAAGCCAATAGCTCTGAGGTGTTTTTGGCGAGTTTTGCAAAGGCACGGTTGCGATGGGGTTATTAAGATTCACTTCTAACACTTCCTTTTTGAGTTCACTGACTTTTACAGCATCTATTTTTGACGATACCAAATCTGAGGATTCGGTTAAATCTTGTGATTTAGTTTTGCTATTCGTTTCACGGATTAAAGTCATAACAATGAGTTTGTCAGTTAATTTAGCTTCTATCAAAAACCTACCGCCTGGAAGTGTTTCTAGCGGAATTTTTATATGCTTTTTATTAACTTCAATAATCCTTTCATATTCATCGTTAAATATTTCTACTTTTAATATAGTGCGTTCGCAAGAAAAGTATAAACTATCTCCAGTAAAATTTAGGTCATGTTTTAGCTCATTGGCTCTAGGATTAATATTTTTCAATAGAACATTCTTCTGGCCAAAACAAAATACTGAAAATACTAAAAGAATGATGGAAAGTGAATACTTCAATTTCAGTTTGTTTTATAAGTTGTAACGTTAACTGAATAGGTAAGTTTATCACTGATAAGGTCATTAAATGTAGAAAAAAATCAATTCAAAAAACAGATAAAACACACTTTTATTTGATAAAGTAAAGGCTATGACGATGAAGTGCTATAAAATCAGGTGAAAAGAAAAAAACCTGTTTTGTCAACGGACTTGATAAAACATTCTTTATAATTCGATGTATCAAAAATAAAATGAAAAGAATTAATTGAAGAGCTAAATAAATCTGAAATTAGAGTTTAGTACTACATTTCCATGAGATAAGTTTGAGAGGCATAGTAGGGAGTAACATTAAAGAAGTCTGAATCACTGACGTTCGAAAAATCCGGATTACGTCTTTTAAACCGCAAAAATTTGGTTGTATCATATATTTCCCAAACCGTTAAGTCATTGAGTTTGCCCTTTACACTTTTAATTTCAATTCTGTTCTTTGCAACCATCTTGTCTACTAAAGATTTATTGGCGAACCTTAACGTTTTATAAGAGGAGTTGCCGTTGCTGATTATATATTCAATCCAGTAGGATTTTGGAATTTTTGGTTGCTTTATTAATTCAGTAGCTCTAGGTAGATTAGTACTAAATGCAATGCTATTTTGTTTTCGGTGTTGCTCTTTTTCAATGATATCCGATTTTAAACTTTTCATAGAAACGGGCTCAGATAAGTGTGTCAATTCAAGGGCCGAATCTTCGCTTTGTCTCAATAAAGTTATAATAATGAGTTTGTCTTTTAGACCAGCTTCTACTACAAAACGACCTAAGGGTAAATCATTTAGAGGTATACGTACTGAGCTATTTGAAACATTAATAGTTTTCGAAAAATTTTTATTAAAGATTTCTACCTTAAATATGGTCCGTTCCGCTGAGAGCAGAAGAGAGTCTCCAGAAGAATTTAGGCCATGCTTTAATTCTTTAGCTCTAATGTTTACATTTTGTAAAAGCAGATTTGTTTGTGTAGAAGCTATAGTGTAATTAAATAGCAATACCGCGATGGTGACGAGGGTTTTCATTGTGAGGTTGATTTGAGGGCAATTAGATTAAATATATTAGCTAGGTATTATAAAACTACCTTAGATTTTAAAACCTAGTTTAAAAGAAGGTTGTAAGGTTATAATATTAGATGAATAGGATTGGTCATCGATATAATGAAAAAAAGCTCGATATATTTTACCCTTGATTTAAAGTACATTGAATAATTTTTAAATTTACACATGAGAAATTTTCTTTTAGGAATCCTAATAACGGTAGTAATATTGCTACTTTATAAGCAATGCACCAATAGGTCGGAAAACTCCCTAAGGACATCTTCAGAATTAATTCAAGAGCAGTTAAATCAGGTAAGTAAACTGGTTGTAACAGAAGGTCATTTTACCGAAGTTTTTAATTATGAAAATTCCAAAGAAATTTTTGGAGATTATCTTACAGCTGATAAAAAGGCCTTGGTTGTTGTTAATGCAAAGATTTCAGTAAGCTACGATTTAAGCAAATTGGAGTATAGCTTGAATGAAGAGACAAAAACAATCGAAATTCTAAATATCCCTGAACAAGAAGTATTGATTTCGCCAGAATTGGAATATTATGATATGCAATCCGATTTTTTTAACCCTTTTGAGGCTAAGGATTATAATACCATAAATGCATCTGTAAAATCAACTTTATTGAAAAAAATTGAAACTTCAACACTAAAGACTAATGCCGAGAACAGATTAATAAGTGAATTGGCTAAATTTTATATTCTCACAGAATCCTTGGGCTGGACGCTAATTTATAAATCTAAACCTGTAAACGTCCAAGAAGAACTCAATGACTTAATTTTATAATACTGACTTTAACTTGGCAATACCTCCGCCATTTATGGTATCTACACCATTTGATTTTAGAAAACTGGCTGCCTTAGCTGATCGCATGCCACTTGCACAGTGTACAATTACAGGCTTGTTAAGTACTTTGATTTCTTCTACGCGATATTCCAATTCGTTTAAAGGAATGTGAATAGCCGATTCAATATTATTAGACTGATATTCGCTATGTGTCCTAACATCTAAAATTACCGCCTTTTTTTGAAGATATTCTCTTAGTTGATTTGTACTGTTTCCCGTTAAAAAATCCAAAAATCCCATAATTTAATTTTTAGCAAATGTCAAAAATTCTATAACTATCTATGGTATCAAATGTTACATATCGCTATTTATTGCAATAGAGGTGTTGATAATTTCCATCCCATTAGAGATGAGGTGCGCTATTTTTGGTCGGTTTTTCATTTGAGATTTTAAATAATCGGAAATAACAGTTGTTGCTCCAATCATCCCATTCTTAGATGATAGTTCAAATAGTTCTAGAATTAACAACCAATCTTTAGGGAACTTTTCTTTAAGGGTGCTCAACACATCGAGCAATTCATCTGCATCCATATTAATCTTTCCTTCTCGGCAGTCCCTAATACGTTGGTACATCATTTCAAGTTGAAGCGTGTCTTTGCTTTTATCGGGTTTATGGGTGTTGTAATTGGAAATATGATATAAATCTTCGAAGGACCTAAAATCAGCACTTCCTGCATAGGCTGAAATAATTGAAGACCCAACAGCAAGGTCAAAGGCGCCATCCTCAGGTGAAAATAGTACCTTGCCATTAAAGGTAACGGTACAGTCTTCGAATTGTATTAAAATCAATTTTCCATTAATGTTTCGCAATCCAGTAATATTTAAACCCTCAACAGTTATGCCACTTTCGTACTCAAAGGAGATGCGCTTTCCATCGTAAAAATTATAGGCCTTTAAATCTCTTGGTCCCATGTCTTCAATGGCCAGATTAATGCCTTTTAATTTTCCAATTGGAGAACTAAAACCGCCGCTGTAAGTCTGAACACCATGGCCTATTAGCTCTTTTTCTCTATTTGCTAGAGCCGTCGGGCCCTCGGTTTTAAAGAAGACCACATTGTTGTCCTCATCTTTAATCATTTGAGTGAATTTGCCAGATATCTGAAGTCCTGTGTTTAATTCTATGGTGCCAATTTTTTTAGAATCCATAAGTTTTTGTAGCCCACGCCAGCCTCCTTTGCGAAGCGCCATTGTATTGGCATACTCCTCTAAGACCTGCATCAGATATGAAAAGTCAGGCGTCACAAATAACTGTGGTTGAGGTTGGGTGATGTCAAATTCAGTTTCTGCTGCTTTTATAGAATAGGGGATTTTCTTCACTGCATCAGAAAGACACCACTTACTTTCACCAATTGAAGACAATAAACCTGCACCATATAATTTTGGATTTTCAGGTGTGCCAATTAGGCCATATTCGACAGTCCACCAATGTAAATTTCTTATTTGAGCCATCTCAGAAAGTGCGACTTTTTTTGACTGCAGCTGATTAACTTCGTCCTCTGCATCCGCAATCTCTTGTTCTAAACTTGTTGCAGATTCTTTTAGTATAGACAATTTTCTAACCGCTTCGTACATGTCATTATCGTGCGCTGATAGAATAGCTTTAGCGCCAATTTCACCAAATCGTCTTAAGTATTCAGCATAGTCTGGGTTGGCAATAATAGGCGCATGTCCTGCGGCTTCATGAATAATATCCGGAGCTGGAGTATATTCAATATTTTCAAGTTGCCTTATGTCTGAGGCAATCACTAAAATTTTATAAGCCTGGAACTCCATAAAGGCATTTGGAGGAATAAAACCATCAACGGCAACTGTAGCCCATCCTATTTCTTTAAGTATGCGGTTCATACCGTACATACTCGGTATAGTATCAATGGAAATTCCTGTCATGTCCAGACCCTGTGAATACGATTGATGTGCGACCTTCGAGAGATAAGATATATTTTTGCGCATCACATAGCGCCAAACCGCTTGATTAATTGAGGAATACTGGTCGTAATCTTGAGGCTTTATAAACTGTTTAAGATGGGGAGGGAGTCTATCAATTAATGGATTAGACTCAAATGAAGTTTCCATAGCAATTTTTTGAACAGCAAAATTATCAAATATTCATTATATGAAACTAACTATTGACGTTAAAGCCTAAGATTTTATATATTCATGCTGTCAATGAAAAAAGAAACACGAAAACAAGAAATTATTAGAGTTGCCTCTAAATTATTTAAGAATAAAGGCTACAGTGCCGTTACCATGAGAGATGTAGCCAAGGCTATGGATATGAAAGCTGCAAGCTTATACAATCATATCAACTCTAAGCAGGCCATACTTCAAGACATCATATTAAATATAGCAGAAGAATTTACTAGCGGTATGGCTATGGTTTTGGCTAAGGACAATTCAAATGTGGAAAGGCTAAACGCTCTTATAGCTCTGCATGTTAGGATTGCCGTCGAGAATCCGGAAGGCCTCGCTGCCTTAAATACAGATTGGATGCACTTAGAGGAAAAGTTAGATTATTATCTGCAGTTGAGAAATGACTACGAGAATAACTTCAGGAATATTATTGCAAATGGTATTGAGAACAATCAAATAAAATCTATTGATGTAGAGGTAATTCTGTTTTCAATGCTGTCAACACTGCGCTCATTGTATTTATGGCTTCCTAAAAAGGGAACCGTTAATCAAAAAGACTTGACGGAAAGTTTAGCTCAAATCCTAATAGAAGGAATTAACAAATAGTTTGCATTTAATTTTATAACTTTGCTAATCAAACTAACAAACGTTAGTTTGTGGATATTGTAAATTTTATGGCGGATTTTCATAACTTAAGAATAGCAGACATCTATAAGGAAACAGAGGATACATCTGTAGTTACATTTGATGTTCCAGAAGAATTGCATGAAGAGTTTGCTTTTCATCAAGGACAGCATTTAACCTTAAAAGCAGATATCAATGATGAGGATGTTCGCCGTTCGTATTCATTATGTTCAAGTCCATTGGATAAGCAATGGAAAGTTGCTGTAAAGCAGATACCAGGCGGTAAATTTTCAACTTTTGTAAATGAAGCACTTCAGTCTGGAGATACTCTCGAGGTTATGGCGCCAAGTGGGCTTTTTGGTGTAGAGTGCCAGCCCGAAAAAGCTAAAAACTATTTGTTTTTTGCGGCTGGTAGTGGCATAACACCAGTGTTATCCATGGTGAAAACACATTTGGCGGCAGAGCCAAACTCAACTTGCAAGTTGTTCTATGTCAATAAGACTGCAAAATCTATTATCTTTAAAGAAGAGTTAGAACAACTTAGAAATACCTATTTTGGAAGATTTGAAATCTATTATTTCTTAACGAAAGAAAGAAGAGACATAGAGTTGTTTAATGGACGTTTTGATGAAGAGAAGATGAAAGTGCTCACAAATACGTTTATTGATATTCCAGATACCAACGAGGTCTTCTTATGTGGGCCAGAGAAAATGATAAATTTTGTTAGCGACTATCTTGTAAGTGCTGGCTTACCAAAAGATTTAGTTCATTTTGAACTATTTGTATCAGGATTATCAGAAGAAGATATCAAACGTGCAGAGCGTTTGGCAAAACAAAATGTAGAAGGAACTGAAGTGACTATAGTAGATGGTGGAAAGGAGTTTTTGTTCACCATGACTAAAGAATTTGATAACATACTTGATGCGGCTTTGGATGCAGGTGCCGATTTGCCATTCGCATGCAAAGGTGGTGTGTGTAGTACTTGTAAATGTGAAGTCAAAGAAGGTGAAGTTGAAATGAAAATTAACTATGCCTTAGATGAAAAAGAAGTCAGTCAAAATCTGGTATTAAGCTGTCAGGCCGTGCCAACGACTGATAAGGTGGTTGTTGATTTTGATGTTTAACAAATTCCTGCGAAGGCAGGAATCTCAAAATATATTGAAAAAGAAAAATTAACTCGCTTGTGGTTAAGAGCCAACAGCTAAAAGCTAAAAACAATGAGTGAAGAACAAATTAGAAGTTTAGAGAGACAATTTGAAGAGCGTATCGCTAGAGATGAGAAAATTGAGCCTAAAGATTGGATGCCAGAAAAGTACCGTCAAACCCATATCAGGCAAATGTCCCAACACGCACATTCTGAAATCGTAGGTATGCTTCCAGAAGGGAATTGGATTACAAGAGCACCGTCTTTGAGACGTAAAGTAGCGCTTTTGGCTAAAGTGCAAGATGAAGCAGGTCATGGATTGTACTTGTATTCAGCTACAGAAACTTTAGGAATTTCTAGAGATGAAATGTATGAGCAATTACATACAGGAAAAGCAAAATACTCTTCAATATTTAATTACCCAACAATCACTTGGGCAGATATGGGAGCTATCGGATGGTTAGTTGATGGCGCTGCGATTATTAATCAAGTACCATTATGTAATACATCTTATGGACCGTATGCCAGAGCTATGATTCGTGTATGTAAGGAGGAAAGTTTTCACCAACGTCAAGGTTTTGAAATCATGATGAAATTGGCTAACGGAACACCAGAGCAAAAAGATATGGCTCAAGATGCGTTGAACAGATGGTGGTGGCCAAGTTTAATGATGTTAGGTCCAACAGATGATGTTTCGGTTCATACAGAGCAATCAATGAAATGGAAGTTGAAGCGTAAGTCAAATGATGATTTACGTCAGCAATTTATTGACCAAACAGTGCCACAGGCAGATTTAATTGGTTTAACAATTCCAGACCCAGATTTAAAATGGAATGAAGAACGTGGTAGTTATGATTTTGGAGAAATTGACTGGGATGAGTTTTGGCAAGTGGTCAAAGGTCACGGACCAATGAACAAAGAGCGCATGAAAGCTAGAGTAGGCGCATGGGAACGTGGTGAATGGGTTAGAGATGCGGCAATGGCACATGCGGAAAAGAAACAAGTACGTAAAGAAAAACAAGCAGTTTAATTAGATATGATACTTGAGTATTGAGATTTTAGATTCTTTTCAATACTTAATGCTCATTTCTCAATACTAGAAAATATGTCAACTAAAAATTGGCCCTTATGGGAAATCTTCGTTAGAAGTAAAAACGGATTAGAGCACAGGCATTGTGGTAGTTTACATGCTGCTGATTCTGAAATGGCGCTCGAAAATGCACGAGATGTATATACAAGAAGAAATGAAGGTGTGAGTATTTGGGTAGTAGAATCTAAACATATCACAGCGTCTAATCCTGAGCATAATGGTGAGTTGTTTGAGCCTGCTCAAGATAAGGTGTATCGTCACCCAACATTTTATGATTTACCAGACGATGTAAAACATATGTGACAAAGCAGTGTTTTGTTATGCTGAACCCGTTTCAGCATCTCATTAAGAAAAGTTATACGATGAAAAACGAAAATTTATATAATTATATCCTCGGTATTGCTGACAATAGCCTAATCCTAGGTCAACGAATGGGCGAACTCTGTGGACACGGACCAAGTTTGGAAACAGATATCGCTTGCACTAATATCTCATTAGATTTATTTGGGCAAGTGCGAAGCTATTTTCAGTACGCGACTAAGATTGCTGGTGATGGCAGGTCGGAAGATGACATCGCAATGCTTCGTCAAGAGCGGGAATACAAAAATGTATTGCTTGTAGAGCAACCAAACACCAACTTTGCTTATACCCTTGGGCGTCAATTCTTATTTGATATTTACCATTTAGCATTCTTAAAGGAACTTCAAAAAAGTACAGACCTTACATTATCAGCTATTGCAAATAAATGTGTGAAAGAAGTAAGCTATCATGCACGCTTTTCTTCAGATTGGATTAAGCGTTTAGGAGATGGTACTGATGAGAGTAAAGAAAAAATGCAGGAGGCGATAAATGATTTATGGGCATATACAGATGAATTGTTTCATCAGACCGATGCTGATAAGGCGATGGTAGCAGAGGGGATAGGAGTCGATGTTACTAAGCTTAAGGATAATTACTACAGAGAGATTTCTCAAGTTTTAGAAGAAGCAACATTACAAGTACCTGGATCAAAATACTTCCAAAAAGGAGGAAAACAAGGAATTCATACAGAGCATTTAGGGTATATACTGGCGGAGTTACAATATATGCAGAGAGCTTATCCTAATATGGAATGGTGATAAATTCTTGATTTGTCATCCTGAACTTGTTTCAGGATCTCATTATTAAAACTATGACAAGTACAGAGCAAAATATAGACGAGAGATTACTGTCAATACTGGAACAGGTTTCAGACCCTGAAATTCCAGTTTTGTCTATAATGGATATGGGTGTGGTGCGTTCTGCTGTAATTGAAAATGGAGAAGTTAAAGTTGAAATTACACCAACCTACAGTGGTTGTCCCGCAATGGATGTTATCGGTGACGATATTAAAAAAGCTTTAAAAGATGCAGGATATGACTCCGAAATTGATTTAATTCTACATCCAGCTTGGACCACAGATTGGGTTACGTCTAGAGGTCGTAAGGCATTAGAGGATTATGGAATTGCTGCACCTTTAGATGCTGAAGCTGATAAAGATGTACTTCTTAATAACAAGCGAATCGTTAAGTGTACCAATTGCGGTTCTCAAAATACTAGATTAGTTAGTCAATTTGGGTCCACGGCATGTAAAGCACAATTTCAATGTGATGACTGTCAAGAGCCATTTGACTATTTTAAATGTCTTAAATAATGATGTTAGGACTACGAACTGCAGTTTACAGAGTTGATGATTTAGAAGCTGCCAAAAAATGGTATTCTAAAGCCTTTAAAACCGAACCATACTTTGATGAACCCTATTATGTGGGTTTTAATATTGCTGGCTATGAATTGGGCTTGCAGCCAGATAAGTCTGTAAAAGGTGATAGTATTTTAGCTTATTGGGGAGTAGAGGACATCCAAGCACAATATAATAGCTTCATTAAGCTTGGTGCAACCGAACATGAAAAACCAATGAATGTAGGTGGAGAACTTATGGTTTGTTCAGTCAAAGACCCTTGGGGAAACATTATTGGCCTTATCTATAATCCATACTTTAAATTACCAGAATGATATGAGTAACTCAATTCAATTAAAAATTGAAAACAAAGTAGCATATATAGCGCTAAACAGACCTGAAGTTTTTAATAGCTTCAATCGCGAAATGGCGTTAAGTCTTCAAAGTATTTTAGATGATTGTGAATCAAACCCTGAAGTTCGAGCCATTGTGTTAACCGGAAGTGGAAAAGCTTTTTGTGCAGGTCAAGATTTAAAAGAAGTAACAGACCCAGAATTAAATCCTGGATTCAAAAAGATATTAGAAGAACACTATAATCCTATAATTACTAGAATACGTTCCATTAAAAAACCAATTATTGGAGCTGTAAATGGTGTTGCTGCAGGAGCTGGAGCTAATATAGCTTTAGCATGTGATATTGTTGTGGCTCATGAAAAAGTTAGCTTTATTCAAGCATTTAGTTTAATTGGTTTAGTGCCAGATAGTGCAGGAACTTTCTTTTTACCAAGACTTATTGGTTTTCAAAAAGCACAAGCTTTAGCAATGCTAGGAGATAAAATCTCAGCTGAAGAGGCCGAAAAAATGGGAATGATATATAAATCAGTTTCTTTAGAAGAGTTTAGCGACACAATATCAAAACTAGCAATTAAGCTCGCTAATATGCCAACAAAAGCACTGGGTCTTATTAAGGAGTTATTCAATAAGTCAATGACCAATACCTTAGAGAATCAATTGGCATTAGAATCTAAATTACAAATTGAAGCAGCAAGCAGTAATGATTATGCAGAAGGTGTTGCGGCATTTATAGAAAAGCGTAAGCCTAACTTTGTAGGTAATTGATAATTTATTGTTATCCTGAACTTTTTTCAGAGTCTCATCACATATGGATAAACAAATCCTCATAGAAGTTCACAACAGAATAAAACCGTTTATTCATAACACACCAGTTTTAAGCTCTAGCTTAATTAATGAAATGGTAGGTGCAGATATCGTGTTTAAATGTGAGAACTTTCAAAAAATGGGTGCCTTTAAAATGCGTGGTGCAGCCAATGCGATATTATCATTATCAGAAGAGGAAAGACAGCGTGGCGTAGTAACGCATTCTTCTGGAAATTTTGCACAAGCAGTATCATTAGCTGCTCAAAAATTAGATGTCAAGGCGTATATTGTTATGCCAGAAAATGCACCGCAAGTCAAAAAAAATGGAGTAAAGACTTATGAAGGTGAAATTATAGAATGTGAATCGACACCTCAGGCAAGGGAAGCTACAGCGAATAAAGTTAGAGAAAAAAAAGGAGCATCTTTTTTACACCCATCTAATCAAGATGAGGTCATCTATGGCAATGCAACTGCAGCAATGGAGTTGTTAGAAGATTATCCAGAATTAGATGTAATTTTAACACCAGTTGGTGGAGGCGGATTAATTGCAGGAACCGCTTTAGCTGCGCATTTTTTTTCGGATAAATGTAAAGTGGTTGGTGGTGAGCCCATGGAAGCAGATGATGCGTATCGTTCATTAATTTCTGGTAAAATAGAATCAAATGATAGTTTTGATACCGTGGCAGACGGATTAAGAACACATTTGGGAGACCGAAATTTTCCGATTATTCAAAAGCATGTAGATAAAATTATCCGTGTAGAAGAAGATGAAATTGTAAATGCGATGCAATTAATTTGGGAACGAATGAAGATTATTATTGAACCCTCATGCGCTGTCCCTTTTGCAGCAGTATTAAAGAACAAAGAAGAATTTCAAAATAAAAAAATAGGGATTATCTTATCTGGCGGAAACGTCGATGTGACAAATCTCCCATTTTAGAGGATTGTCATCCTGAACTTGTTTCAGGATTTCATCAAATAAATAAAACTATGAACATAGGAATAATAGGTTCTGGAACAATGGGAAGTGGTATAGCACAAGTTGCTGCTACTGCTGGTTGTCAAGTGAAATTATATGATACCAATCAAGCTGCCTTAGATAAAGCAAAAGCAGCATTAGAGAAAATATTAAATCGTCTTATTGAAAAAGGACGAATCGATGCTGATGAGAAATATAGAATTCAGTCTAATATCTCTTATGTCGATAGTTTAAAAGGCTTATCAGGTTCTAATTTGACGATTGAAGCGATTATAGAAAACCTTGATATTAAGAAAAAGGTATTTTCAGAATTAGAAAGATATGTAGCCGAGGATTGCATCATTGCGTCTAATACGTCGAGCTTATCAATAGCATCAATAGCCGCATCTCTTCAGAAACCTGAGCGCTGTGTGGGAATACACTTTTTTAATCCAGCACCATTAATGAAATTAGTAGAGGTGATTCCTGCCATTCAAACATCTGAAGCAGTTCTCAAAAAGTCAATTGAAACCATTTCTAATTGGAAAAAAACAGTGGCTGTGGCTAAAGACACACCAGGTTTTATAGTTAACCGGGTCGCACGACCATTTTATGGCGAAGCATTACGAATTTATGAAGAAGGCATTGCCGATTTTGCAACTATCGACTGGAGTTTAAAAACTGTAGGAGGTTTTAGAATGGGGCCATTCGAGTTAATGGATTTCATCGGCAACGATGTGAATTATACGGTTACAGAAACTGTATTCACAGCATTTTATTTCGACCCAAGATATAAGCCAGCCTTTACACAAAAACGCTTTTCAGAAGCAGGTTATTTAGGTCGTAAATCTGGTAGAGGATACTACGATTACCAGAATGGTATGAGTAGTGCTGAATTTATTTCAGCATCTGCCAAAAAGGATGAAAAGTTAGCAGAGCAAATTTTTAATCGTGTTTTAGTGATGTTGATTAATGAAGCGGCAGATGCTCTATTTTTGAATATTGCTTCAGCAGAAGATATAGATAATGCCATGACCAAAGGAGTCAATTATCCTAAAGGATTGTTGGCTTGGGCAGATGAAATAGGTATTGGTAAATGTGTTACAGCATTAGATAAATTGTATGACGAATACCATGAAGATAGATATCGATGCAGTCCATTATTACGAAAAATGAGTAGAGAACATAAAACGTTCTTTTAATGGAAAGTGCAAAAATTCCATATAAGATGTTATCTCAAGATGCCTATAGCCAATGGCTAGGGATTGAGATTTTAGAATGTGAAATTGGAAGATGTAAAGTAGCAATGACCGTTAGAAAAGACATGCTTAATAGTATGAACTATGCACATGGAGGTATCAGCTATTCATTAGCGGATACCGCTTTCGGTTTTACTGCAAATACACATGGTAAATATGCGGTTTCCATTGAGACAAGTATTAATCATATTGAAGCACTAGAAGAAGGAGACTATTTGGTAGCTGAATCAGTTATTGAAAAAGTAAATAATAAATTAGGATTCAATATCGTCGAAGTAAAACGTGGTGATGAATTGGTAGCACTATTTAAAGGTGTGGTTTATAGAACTCAAAAAGAATGGAGCTAATTCCTGCGAAGGCAGGAATCTCAAAATAAATAGAAATGAAACATTGGTATGTCTATATAATGGCAAACAAACCTAATGGAGTAATCTATATTGGTGTAACAGATAATCTTGATGAAAGAGTAAAAGAGCATAAACTTAAGTTTATGTAAAATCTTTTGCTGCAAAATATAATTGTAATAGATTGATTTATTTTGAAGAGTTTGAGGATGGAGAAAAGGCATCGGTTAGAGAAAAACAATTCAAAAAATGAAAAAGACAATGGAAAGTGAATTTAATTGAAGAAATGAATCCTAGTTGGACTGATTTAAGCACAAATTGGAATTTAGGAAAGAAGATATTTAGGAATAACAATTAATAAGACACCTGCCTGCGCAGGCATTTAACATGAAAGAAGCATACATAATAGACGGTATAAGAACACCAATAGGAAACTACAAAGGCACATTGTCAGCTGTTCGCACAGATGATTTAGGGGCTTTAGTAATTGCAGAAGTAGTCAAACGAAATCCAAACATCCCAAAGGAAGCATATGATGATGTGATTATGGGCTGTGCCAACCAAGCAGGTGAGGATAATCGTAATGTGGCACGCATGGCATCACTATTGGCGGGATTACCATTTACGGTTCCTGGAGAAACCGTTAACAGATTATGTAGCTCTGGTTTATCTGCAATCATACACGCCAATAGAGCAATTAAAGCAGGAGATGGCGATGTATTTATATCTGGTGGAGTTGAGAATATGACTCGTGGACCATACGTTATGGCAAAACCGTCAAGTGCATTTGGAGGAGACTCTAAAATGTATGATTCAACCTTTGGATGGCGTTTTATTAATCCAAAGATGCACAAGTTATATGGAACTGATGGTATGGGAATGACTGCAGAGAACTTAGTAGAGAATTACAATATATCCCGAGAAGACCAAGACAAATTTGCGTATTGGAGCCAAATGAAAGCGTCTAAAGCTCAAGAAAATGGACGCTTGGCTAAAGAGATTGTAACTGTAGAAATTCCACAACGAAAAAAAGACCCCATTCAATTTTCAAAAGATGAATTTGTAAAACCAACGACGTCTTTAGAGGTTTTAGGAAAACTTAGGGCAGTTTTCAAAAAAGAAGGTGGCTCGGTAACAGCAGGGAACTCTTCCGGATTAAATGATGGCGCAGCTGCAACGATTATAGCTTCAGAAGATGCTGTAAAAAAGTATAATTTAAAACCATTAGCAAGAATAGTAAGTTCTGCAGTCGTTGGCGTAGAACCAAGAATTATGGGAATTGGTCCAGTCCAAGCTTCTAACAAAGCCTTAAAAAAAGCAGGATTGACAATGGAAGATATGGATATCATCGAGCTTAATGAAGCCTTTGCAGCTCAAGCTTTAGCTTGCACAAGAGCTTGGGGATTAGCAGATGATGACCCAAGATTAAACCCAAATGGCGGCTCAATTGCAATAGGTCATCCACTTGGAGTAACAGGAGCACGTATAGCATATTCAGCAGCATTAGAATTACATGAGCAAAATAAGAGGTATGCTTTAATCACCATGTGTATTGGAGTTGGACAGGGTTATGCATGTGTGATTGAAAAAGTTTAAAAAGATTTGTCATTCCGCACTTGATGCGGAATCCACTATAAAGTGAATAACATGAATAAGATTCAACATTACGTCCAAGGAAACTGGACAACAGGAAAAGAAGACGGCACACCAATTTTGGACGCCGTAACAGGTGAAGCGTTCACAAGTGTAGCTATAGAAGGATTAGATATTCCCGAAATTCTAAATTACGGAAGAACAAAAGGTGGAGAACAACTTCGTAAAATGACCTTTCAAGAACGTGGAAATATGCTTAAGAAATTAGCATTATATCTAACAAAACGAAAAGATGCATTTTATGATTTAAGCTATAGAACAGGAGCAACTAAAGTTGATAGCTGGATTGACATTGAAGGCGGTTTTGGAAATCTTTTTGCTAACGCCTCATTACGTAAACTTTTCCCTAATCAACCGTATCACGTTGAAGGCGATGCTATCGATTTATCTCGTGGCGGACGCTTTATGGCACATCATATTATGGTGCCAAAAAAGGGAGTTGTTGTACATATTAATGCCTTTAACTTTCCTGTTTGGGGCATGTTAGAAAAATGTGCGGTGAATTGGATGGCTGGAGTTCCGGCTGTGGTTTTACCTGCACCATCATCATCGTATTTAGCCGAAGCTGTAGCTAGAGTAATTATAGATTCAAAAATATTACCAGAAGGTGCACTTCAAATCATAAATGGTACAGTTAAAACAATATTAGATACCGTTGAGTCTCAAGATGTAGTTACGTTTACAGGTTCTGCGCAAACAGGTCGTTTACTAAAAGCGCACCCAAGATTAATACAAGAATCTGTGCCATTCACGATGGAAGCGGATTCTTTAAATGCATCAATACTTGGAGAAGATGCGGTTCCTGGAACACCAGAATTTGACTTATTCATTAAAGAAGTCCGAAAAGAAATGACGGTTAAAGCTGGACAAAAATGTACTGCAATACGTCGTATTATTGTTCCAGAAAATTTAGTGGAAGATGTTCAAATTGCATTGGGAAAAGCATTAGATAAAGTGACGATTGGTGACCCAAGACTCAAAGAAGTACGAATGGGATCATTAGTCAGTCGTCAGCAAGTTGATGCCGTCAGAAACTCTGTCAACGATTTAGCCACAGAGGCTCAAATCGTTTATGGCAACTTAGATAAAATTGAAACTATAGGTGCTGATTCCAAAAAAGGGGCTTTTATAAGTCCAATAGTATTACGAGCAGATCATCCTTTCCAAAATACAGTAATTCACGAACGCGAAGCGTTTGGTCCAGTAAGTACAATTATGCCTTATGCAACTTTAGATGAAGCGATAACTTTAGCGCAAATGGGCAAAGGCTCATTAGTGTCTTCAATCGCAACAAACGATGATAACATTGCAAAAGATTATGTGGTCAATGCAGCATCGCATCATGGGCGTATTTTAGTATTGAATCGTGAAAGCGCTAAAGAAAGTACAGGGCACGGTTCACCATTACCATATTTGGTTCATGGAGGTCCAGGACGTGCTGGTGGTGGCGAAGAAATGGGAGGCATGCGAGGTATAAAACATTATTTGCAACGTACCGCAATTCAAGGTTCGCCATCAACTATTACGGCGATTACGGGAATATATCAGCAGAATGCAAAGTATACTGAAGCAGAAGACCATCCATTTAAATACCATTGGGAAGATATCGAAGCAGGTATGTCCATGAAGACACACAAGCGAACATTAACGGATAACGATATACAGAATTTCGCCAATTTAACCTGGGACCATTTTTATGCGCATACAGATATTACGTCGCTTGATGGAAGTATTTTTGAAAAAAGAACAGCACATGGTTATTTCATAATATCAGCTGCAGCAGGTTTATTTGTGTATCCAAATAAAGGACCAGTAGCAGCGAATTACGGATTAGATAGTATTCGATTTTTAAGACCATTGTATCATAACGATACGATTTACGTACGTTTAACCTGTAAAGAAAAAGTAGACCGTGATGTGGCTTCAGCCGAACATCCAAGTGGTATTGTAAAATGGCATGTAGAAGTATTTGATGCGAATTTTGAAAATAGACCAGAAAGTCAGAAAACTGATAAGGATAGTCCATTAGTGGCTGTTGCAACCATCTTGACTATGGTTCAGAAAAAGCAAGAAACGTTTGTTGAAATGACAGATAGTAAGATTGACGAATGTTTATCAAAGCTATCTGAAGACCTAAAACCAAAATGGGGAATCATGACACCGCAACACATGATTGAGCATTTAGAATATACCTATAAAATTGCGTCAGGAGAGATTCAGGATTTTGAAATTTCAACACCTGAAAGGATTTTAGAAAAGGTAAAAAATAGCCTTTGGAATTATGATAAATTTCCAATGAACAGTCAGTTTCCGCAATTAGAAAAGGACACGCTTGATGCTTTAAAGCATGAAAATTTAAGTGTTGCCATTCAGCAATTCAAAGAACAGCGAAAAAAGTATTTAGAATATTTTAAGGAGAATCCTGATGCTACATTAAGCAACATGGTATTTGGGGAATTAAACAGATATGAGTGGTATTTATTAGAACGCAAGCATTTAAATCATCATTTTGAACAATTTGGATTAGTTTAAAAGTACTCATCAATCAATATGAAGCAATTCAAATTAATTTTAATAAGCCTTTTAATATTCGGCTGTAATTCAGAAAAAAAGGATAACATTTCTGAAGTTTCAGTTAAAAACACTTTCAATAAATTCACAAATTTAGTAGATGCTTTCGCTGAAAATACCATCAAAAAAGGTAATGCTAATTCTTTTGCAGTAGCCATTTATAAAGATGGCGAGATGTATCAAAACTATTATGGTGCAATTGACAAAGATGGCAACAATAAGCCCAATGACAGCTCACTTTACGAAATAGCATCTATAACAAAAACATTTACTGGATCTTTAGTAGCGAAAGCTGTTTTAGCTGGAAAAATTGGGTTAGAAGATGATATAAGAAAGTATATAGAAGGTGATTATTCAAATCTAGAATTTGAAGGACAGTCAATTACGGTAAAACATCTTTTAACCCATAGTATGGGATTAAAAAATAAGCTGACAAAGGGGTTTGAATCTATCAGGAATAAGGTAACAACCGGCACCTACGATTACAAAACGGATTCCTATACTATAGACGATTTATTAAAAGAACTTAAAACTGTAGAGGTAGATAAAAAACCAGGAACGGTTTTCGCCTATAATTCATTAGGGCCTGAATTATTAGCATACATCTTAGAAAAAGTAAACAAGAAACCTTTTAAGGAGCAAATGAATGTGTTTTTCAGAGAACTCGGAATGAACGATACCTACCTTGATGAATCTCAAAAGTTCGAAGACCGATTGGTAAAAGGTTATAAAGGAGATGTATTAGCACCTATAGATCATGACCCAGTTTACGGAGCAGCAGGTGGCGCGATTTCAACATTACCAGATTTAGCTACATACATGCAATATTTTGTTGATAATAAAAACGAACCTTGGGTAAAAGAAGCCTCAAGTGTACTTTTTGAAGACCCAGAAGATGGTGAGAAAATCGGTTATCTTTGGCAAGATATTGACCATGCTGAGGTAGAAGGTTTTTACTATTCAAAAACAGGAACCTCTAACAGAATTCAAAGCGGCATCTTAATTTGTCCAGATTCTAATTACGGAATTGTTGTAATGGTAAATAATACATCCGATGAAGCGATGCGAGATTGGGAATTACTATTTTTTAGAGATATTGAACCTATGGTCATAAAATTCCCCAAACTCAATTTGACATCTATATTCAAATCAGACTTTAGTACAAATCCAAGTAAGGCTTATCAAAACTTTAGAGCACTAAAAAGTGATACAACGACCTATGACTTTAATTTAAGAGAATTGAACAATTTTGGTTACGATTTATTAAATGATAGTCAGAGCCAAAAAGCGATTGAAGTTTTCAAGTTTTTAACTGAAGAATTTCCTGAAAATGCCAATATTTATGACAGTTTAGGTGAAGCCTATTTTATGAATGAAGATTATAAAAATGCATTAATAAGTTTTAAAAAAGCATTGGAGTTAAATCCAGATATGAAAACTTCAAAAGGCTACATAAAAAAAATTGAAGAATTAAATTTATCAAAGTAATGAGTGACCCATACGTAAAACAAACCATAGAAAACGAAGTAGGATATATAGAATTCTTTCATCCTTCGCATAACTCACTGCCAGGAAATGTGTTAGCAAAGTTGGCAAATACTATTAAAGAAGCTGGGCAAAACGATGCGATTAAAGTTATCGTCTTAAGAAGTGGTGGCGATAGAACCTTCTGTGCAGGCGCAAGTTTTAACGAATTAATTAATATCAGCGATGAAGAAACAGGTAAAGTGTTCTTTACTGGATTTGCTAATGTCATTAATGCCATGCGCAAGTGTCCTAAGTTTATTATAGGAAGAGTACAAGGTAAAACTGTTGGAGGCGGTGTTGGTTTGGCTTCAGCAACTGACTATTGTATGGCAACTAAGTTTGCCTCAATTAAACTTAGCGAATTGAATGTGGGTATTGGTCCATTTGTTGTTGGTCCAGCCGTGCAAAGGAAGCTCGGTTTAAGCGGGATGTCCCAGATTGCTATAGATGCGAATAGTTTCTATTCTGCAGAATGGGCTAAAGATAAAGGGCTATATGCACAGGTTTTTGAATCTACCGAAGCTCTCGATGAGGGTGTTAAGGCCTTTTCAGAGCATTTGTGCACTTATAATCCTGAAGCCATGCGAGACATGAAAACCATGTTTTGGAGTGGTACAGAAAATTGGGATAATTTGTTAGCTGATCGTGCTGCCATTAGTGGGCGCTTGGTGTTGAGCGAATTCACCAAAGAAACCCTGAAACGTTTCAAATAGATGATTTACGAATTTCAAGGCTATACACCAGTAGTTCACGAAAGTAGTTTTGTGCATCCTCTAGCAGCTGTTACTGGAAATGTAATCATAGGTAAAAACTGTTATATAGGTCCAGGTGCTGCAATCAGAGGAGATTGGGGACAAATCATTCTTGAAGATGGTGTTAATGTGCAAGAGAATTGTACCGTTCATATGTTTCCCGGAAAATCCATAACGCTCAAAGAAAGCGCACATGTTGGTCATGGAGCCATAATTCATGGTGCTAATCTGGGTAAAAACTGTTTGATTGGTATGAATACAGTCATTATGGACGATGCCGAAATCGGAGATGAATCTATAGTTGGTGCTATGGCTTTCGTAAAAGCTGAAACTAAAATCCCACAGCGAAGCTTAGTTGTTGGGAATCCTGCAAAAGTCGTGAAACAAGTCAGCGATGAAATGTTAGCTTGGAAAACAAAGGGGACCCAATTATATCAAAAATTACCGGCTGATTGTTATGAGTCATTAAGGGAAGTCGTACCACTTCGAGAAGTACCAAAAGATTTGCCCACACAAGAAGAAGCTTATAAAACATTGAGAGATACTTTTAAAAAGTAATCTTAAACCCTACTCAAATCAATCTCATTAGTCTCTTTTCCTGTAGACAGTGTAATTAAGCTCTGTACATTTCCCAAATAAGGAAGAAGTGTTAACTTAGAAATAATGAACATCTCGTAGGCTTCAATATCTTCAACTACCAATTTCAGTAAATAGTCAAAATTCCCACTAACGCGATGACATTCTACGATTTCAGGGAAATCATTAATCTCTTTCACAAACTTCTCAAGATAGCTTCTAGTATGGCCTTGTAATGTTATGCCAATAAAAACAGTAAGCTTCAGGCCTATTTTTTTGTTGTCTAAAACAGCGACATACTTTTTGATAAAACCTTCTTTTTCTAGCTTTTTGATGCGTTCAAAAACTGGTGATGTGGTCATGCCTAATTGCTCTGCAATTCGCTTAGTGGTCTGATTACTATCTTTTTGTAGAATTTGTAGAATTTTCGTGTCAATTTTATCCAAAGAATAAGGCATAAGAAAAATTTATTTTTAGAGGTCTGAAATACAAATATAAAAGAATAAAAAACTAAAATTAGAACTAAAAAAAGAAATAAAAACTTTTTAATTCTTATTTAGAGGTTGTTAACAGTGCAAATCACCCATGTTACTTATCTTTGTTTCTTATAACAAATTATATTCAAATTGGCGAAAGTTGAATTTAAAATGCCCAGATTGGGCGAAAGCATAACTGAAGCAGCAATCATCACATGGTTTAAAAATGTTGGTGACTCAATTGAAGAAGATGAGATGCTTCTGGAGGTGGCAACAGATAAGGTGGATTCTGAAGTGCCATCTAATGTTTCTGGTGTAATTGAAGAGATTTTATACGAAGCAAATGATGTTATAAAAATTGGAGAAACTATAGCTATTATTAACAGTAATGGAGCGGTGCCTATTTCGTCATCGAAAACTAAAAAGCAGACGTCGAAAACAGAGAAACCTAAGCCTAAAAAGATTGAAAAATCCAAAGCAAATAAGCCTTCAACTAAAATAAGCGCTGAACAATTTAGTATTTCAAATACAAATTCGTTTTTCTCACCATTGGTTGTTTCTATCGCAAAAGAATTCCATATCAGTTTTGAAGAATTGGCTAGAATACCAGCTACCGGAGCAGAAGGAAGATTACGTAAGAGTGATGTTTTTAAATATATAGAGGAGGGTCGACCATATCAGTTTGCACAAGCCGTTGCCCAACAAGACCCAACAGCTTACCGTATTCCGCAGTTAACATTCGATAAGGGAGAAGGTAAAATTATTGAAATGGACCGCATGCGTAAAATGATTGCGGATCATATGGTCTATTCTAAACATACCTCACCTCATGTTACTGCTTATGTAGAAGCCGATATGACTAATATGGTCAATTGGCGTAATGCAAATAAAAAAGCATTCCAAGAAAAATATGGAGAACGCCTTACGTTTACGCCACTATTTGTTGAAGCCGTTGCAAAGGCTGTCAAAGATTTTCCAAATATTAATGCATCAGTAGATGGAGATAATATTATTGTCAAAGAAGATATAAATATTGGTATGGCTACGGCCTTGCCAAGCGGAAACTTAATTGTTCCTGTGGTAAAAAATGCAGATACTAAAGACTTAAAGCAACTTGCAGAAAATGTCAACATCTTGGCAAATAAAGCTAGAGAAAACAAGCTTGTAGGAGATGATATAAAAGATAGCACATTCACCATTTCTAACGTTGGAACATTTGGAAGTGTCATGGGAACACCAATTATCAATCAACCCGAAGTTGCCATTCTTGCTTTAGGTATTATTAAGAAACGTGCTGAAGTTATTGAAACCGAAAACGGTGACGAAATCGCAATCCGAAGTATGATGTATCTATCCTTGTCTTTTGACCATCGCGTAGTAGATGGTTTTTTAGGAGGAAGTTTTGTGCGTCGTGTCGCCGATTATTTTGAACAATTTGATACAAATCGAAACATATAAAAATCTGTCATTCTGAGTTTTATTCAGAATCTCATAAACTATAAACTATGAGTTATAACATTTCAATCACCAAAACACAATCGTCAAAATTAGACCAATTAGATTTTGATAATATCCCGTTGGGAACATCCTTTACAGACCATATGTTTATTTGCGAATACAAAGATGGGCAATGGCAAAACCCAAGAATCGAACCGTTAAGGCCAATTCCTACGCATCCTGCCGCGATGGCATTACATTACGGTCAGGCGATTTTCGAAGGGATGAAGGCGTATAAAAATGCAGAGGGAACACCATTATTATTCAGGCCAGAACATAATGCATCTCGTTTAAATAAAAGTGCAGAGCGCATGGGAATGCCAACTGTTCCAGAAGAACTATTTGTAGATGGCTTAAAAGAATTGGTAGCTTTGGACCACGCTTGGATACCACCGCAACAAGGAAGCGCATTATATTTAAGACCTTTCATGTATGCCACTGAGGCATTTATTGGGATGCGTGCTGCGACAAGTTACAACTTTGTGATAATGGCATCACCATCAGGGCCATACTTCAGTAAACACATTCGTTTATGGGCAGAAAAACAATTTATTAGAGCTGCAGAAGGTGGTACTGGCGAGGCAAAAGCAGCAGGTAATTACGCCGCAGCAATTCGCCCAACAGAATTGGCAAAAGCTAAAGGTTACGATCAAGTCTTATGGTTAGATGCTGCTGAGCACAAGTACATTCAAGAAGTAGGGACTATGAATATCTTCTTTAAGATTAATGGAAATTTTATAACTCCGGAATTGGATGGTTCGGTACTACATGGTATCACACGATTGAGTGTCATTGAGCTACTAAAATCTATGGGTTACCAAGTCATAGAACGCAAAATTACTATTGATGAAATCCGTGAGGCATCACGTAACGGTACTTTAGAAGAAGCCTTTGGTACGGGTACTGCCGTGGGTATAGCTTACATAAAAGAAATCGGACTTGAGAATGAAACGATTCATGTCTCTGAAGAGAGTCCGGTTGCGGTAGAAGTTAATGATACTCTAAATGCCATTAAGATAGGAAAGATAGACGATAGATTTTCTTGGATGACTGAAGTTCAAAGCCAATTAGCTTAAAATAAAAGATGCAAAATCAAGATATAAACCTAAAAAATAGGACTGGATTAGATAAAAAAGTTCTTGCTGAGGGATTTTCTAAGTTGTGTTTAGCAAAATCTATGGCAGAATTATACGAAGCTAATTTCAAACAGGTTTCAAAATATGTACATGCTACATCGCGTGGTCACGAGGCTATACAAGTTGCTTTAGGGTTGCAATTATTGCCCCAAGATTATGCCTTTCCGTATTATAGAGATGATGCAATGTTATTGTCTTTCGGACTAGAGCCTTACGATGTAATGCTCCAACTGTTAGCCAAAAAAGATGATCCATTTTCTGGAGGACGAACCTATTATTCGCACCCTAGTTTAAAAGATGATGATAAGCCAAAAATACCACATCAATCTTCAGCAACAGGTATGCAAGCCATTCCTGCAACTGGTGTTGCCATGGGAATGCAGTATAAAGAATTGCAAGGCTTAAACGATACAACTATTGAAAACCCGATTACTGTATGTTCATTAGGTGACGCCTCTGTGACTGAAGGTGAAATCGCTGAAGCGTTTCAGATGGCAGCTTTAAAACAAATGCCCATTTTGTATTTAGTACAAGATAATGGTTGGGATATATCTGCAAATGCAGCCGAAACAAGAGCCCAAAATGCTGCAGAATATGCACAAGGTTTCCATGGATTAGAAGCGATTTCTATCGATGGTGCCAATTTTATTGAAAGCTACGAAGCTCTTAAAAAGGTGATTGCGACTATTCGAAAAGAGCGCCGTCCGTTCTTAGTACATGCCAAAGTACCATTATTAAATCATCATACATCTGGTGTACGCATGGAATGGTATCGTGATGATTTAGACGAAGCACGTTCTCGAGACCCATACCCGGTTTTAAGACAGCAATTACTAGATAATGGAATCTCAGATTCTGATATTAATGAAATAGAAAACGCAGCAAAAGACAAAGTAGCATTAGATTTTGAAAAGGCCTTAAAAGCAGAAGACCCAAAACCTGAAGATTTATTTACCCACGATTTTGTACCAACTCCAATAACAGAAGAAAAAGGTGTCCGTGAACCAGAAGGAGCTGATAAAGTAGTGATGGTAGATTGTGCATTATTCGCTGTTGAGGAATTAATGAGAGAGCACAAAGAGTGCTTGGTTTATGGACAAGATGTAGGCGGGCGCTTAGGCGGAGTATTTAGAGAAGCTGCAACACTAGCTCAAAAGTTTGGAGATGACCGTGTGTTTAATACACCAATTCAAGAAGCATTTATTGTAGGGTCCACGGTTGGAATGTCTGCTGTTGGATTAAAACCAATTGTTGAGGTGCAGTTTGCGGATTACATTTGGCCCGGACTTAATCAACTATTTACAGAAGTGAGTCGAAGTTGTTACCTCTCAAATGGTAAATGGCCAGTGAGTATGATATTGCGCGTACCTATTGGTGCTTACGGAAGCGGTGGACCATATCATTCATCATCTGTAGAAAGTGTGATTACTAATATTAGAGGCATTAAGATTGCCTATCCAAGTAATGGAGCAGATTTAAAAGGCTTAATGAAAGCGGCCTATCACGACCCAAATCCGGTAGTTATTCTAGAGCATAAAGGCCTGTATTGGTCTAAAGTACCTGGAACACTGACAGCAACGTCAAAAGAACCAGCAGAAGATTATGTATTGCCTTTTGGGAAGGCTTGGTTGCTTCAAGAAATCTGGAAACAAGATGATGTAGAAACTCTAACTATAGTAACCTACGGAATGGGTGTGCATTGGGCATATAATGCATCAGGGGAATTAGATATGCGCAACCAAATTGAAATCATCGATTTAAGGACTTTATACCCTTTAGATGAAGATACTATAATGAAATCTGTAAAGAAAACAGGGAAATGTTTAGTGGTCACCGAAGAGCCATCAAACAATAGTTTTGCAAGAGCATTAGCTGGTAAAATTCAAGAAGAATGTTTTAAATATTTAGATGCACCTGTTATGACTATTGGCAGTGAAAATATGCCAGCCATACCTTTAAATTCTACCTTGGAACAAACTATGATTCCTTCAACCGAAAAGGTGAAAGTGAAAATTGAAGAGGTATTAAGTTACTAGTACACTTTGCTTACTGGAAATTCTTTATCTTTCATTCAATAACACCGAATTGAATGCTGACTAAGAAACGTTATTCTGTTAAGGAAATGGTCCTTTGGACCAGAGGAGAAACACTTATCTATCTTTCCTATGCGGCAGTTCTGACTGTGCTTTATGAAGTAGTTGGATTAACGTTTCTAAATGTACCTTGGACCCCAGTAGCACTTATTGGTACTGCAGTTGCCTTTATGGTTGGTTTTCAAAATAATGCTGCTTATGAGCGCATTTGGGAGGCTAGAAAAATTTGGGGTGCTATCGTGAATACCTCGCGCACTTGGGGTATGAAAGTTCAGGATTTGGTAAGAGTAGATCGAGAGGGAGATGTTGAAAATCAAATTAATTTATCTGAGGATAGACAAATATTGGTGTATCGACATATAGCTTGGTTAACAGCTCTACGTTACGCGATGAGAAGCAGAAAATCATGGGAAACACAACACAGAGCCATAACGAATCAGGAATGGCGAAAACGGATTCATACACCAGAGTATATTACCAAACTAGAAGAGAGTCTAGAACCCTATTTGTCAGAGACTGAACAAGCCTATGTATTATCAAAATCAAATAAACAGGCGGCAATCTTGTATTTACAATCTAGGCATTTAAGAGCCTTGAAAGATAAAGGGATACTAAAGGAATTTACATTTTTAAATCTTGAGGATGTATTAGAAGAATTATTTACGCATCAAGGACAAACGGAGCGTATTAAAAATTTCCCTTATCCCAGGCAGTATGCCACACTCTCTCTTTATTTAACTAGGATATTTGCTATTCTTTTGCCGTTTGGTATTATACCAGAGTTTGCTGAAATTGGTGAGGAAATGTTGGAAGAGTTTAATCGCGTTGGTCGGTATTTTATTTGGCTAGCCATTCCATTTTGTGCTGTAGTATCCTGGGCATTTCACGTGATGGAACGTATGGCCCGTGTTGGAGAAAATCCATTTGAAGGCACTGCGAATGACGTACCTATATCAACTATTTCAAGGAGTATAGAGATTAACCTCAGGGAGATGCTTGATGAACCTGATAGTGAGATACCAAAACAGTTTCCAGAAGAAATGAACGTCCAGATGTAATGCGGATTTAAATGTCGTAGGCCGATAAGGGTTTAGTAAACTCTTCAGGATTTGCGGCCAAATGATATCTTGGGTCATCAACAGCTTCTACTATGACATCTTCAAATATAGGACTTCCTTTTCTAAGGATGATTTTACAGTCTTCACTCAAATGTTTTAGCTTAATTGATTTACCAGCGGCCTCATATTTTTTAACAATATTGAAAATAGCCTCTAACGCAGAATGATCACTTATTCTAGACTCAATAAAGTCAATTTCTATGGACTGAGGGTCATTTTTCACATCAAACTTAGAATTAAAAGCTTGTACTGAACCAAAAAAAAGTGGTCCCCATATTTCATAAGTTTTGGTGCCGTCTGTTTGAATGCGTTTACGTGCTCTAATCATAGTGGCACTTTTCCAAGCAAATACTAAAGCAGAAATAATTACTCCTGCAATTACTGCAACCGCTAAATCCTTCCAAACGGTTATGGCTGAAACCGCTATAAGCACAATAGCATCAGATAACGGAATCTTTCTAATAATTCTAAAACTACTCCAGGCGAAGGTTCCAATAACTACCATAAACATTACGCCTACAAGTGCTGCGATTGGTATTTGTTCAATCAACGGTGCTCCAAACAAAACGAAGCATAGTAAGGCGACTGCAGCAATGGTGCCAGACAGTCTTCCTCTACCTCCAGAATCTACATTGATAATAGATTGTCCAATCATAGCACAACCTCCCATACCACCGAATAGACCATTCAATATATTTGCGCTGCCTTGAGCAATGCACTCTCTATTTCCGTTTCCTCGTGTCTCTGTAATCTCATCAACAAGATTTAGTGTCATTAATGACTCTATGAGGCCAACAGCAGCCAATATTACTGCTGTAGAAAGTATGGTGTCCCAGTGTCCTGCCAAAGTATAAAACAAACTGAAGATCTGTTCTTGGAAGGTAGGAAGACCACCTTGGAGACCTTGTCCACCTCCTTCTCTAATAAAAGAGCCTACGGTGCTAACTTCTATATTTCCAAAAATTGTTATACCCGCGACCACAATGATAGCAATGAGCGCAGCTGGAATCTTTTTTGTCAATTTGGGTAGTCCATACATAATACCCATTGTTAACCCTATGAATCCCATCATTTTCCAAAACGAAAGGTTTGAAAATAGAGCAGTTAACCATTCCGAAGTATTACTAAATAGTGAAATATCCTTTGGAACAGCATTAGGAAACAAGCTTAATTGAGATAAAAATATGACAATAGCTAAGCCATTTACAAAACCCATCATAACAGGATGTGGGATTAGTCTAACAAACTTCCCCAATTTAAAAACACCAGCAAGAATTTGAATTGCTCCAACAAAAAGTAAGGTAATGAACAGCCATTGTAAACCAAGGTTATCAATTGGAACATCTAAAGTTTGTCCTACTGCATTCCCTTTTTGTATTAAATAGACCATAACCACGGCCATAGCACCTGTTGCTCCAGAAATCATTCCTGGTCTACCACCAAAAAGAGCTGTAACAAATCCCATAATAAAAGCACCATACAAGCCAACAAGAGGGTCAACTCCTGCTACAAAAGCGAAAGCAACAGCTTCTGGAACTAAGGCAAGAGCAACAGTAAGTCCAGAAAGGATATCGTTTTTTGGGTTTTGAGTAAAATTTTTACGCGTGGTTTGTCCGAGAATCATTACTTGTGCTTTTAGGGCGGCAAAGATAGATTTTTTAATTAAAAAGGTACCAAAACAAAAAAAGCACCGAATTTAATCCGATGCTTAAAAAATATTTTTAGATGTAAATCAATTCTGTCCTGGAGGGAATTGGGCCATAGTTTTCGCTACAAATTCTTTAATCCTAGCTTCCTTTTTTTCGACACTTTTAGTGACTAGATAGCCGGTGCCAGAACCTTGCCAGATTAAGTCCATTTTCTTTGTATCTATTAAATCAATAAAAAGCATACCCTCTATAGAGGTCGAAACTTGATTTCCGCCCCAGCCAGGTCCCCAGCCCCAGCCAGGTCCCCATGCCCAACCAGGTCCCCATCCCCAGCCGCCCCAGCCGTTGTTGTAAATATCAACACGCTGATTGGATTCGGTGAATATACTAACCAAAAGGTCAGGTTCTTCAGATTTTCTTAAGCCTTTGGAAAGGAGTTCAGCTTCAATGGCTCTTAGAATACGTCGCTTGTCAATATCACTAATCTTTGCTTCGTCTATTCCAGGTTTGTAAAATGCAAACGTCTTGTAATTCTCAAAGTTTGCATTTTGCTCATAATCCACTGCAACTCTAATACTGCTGCACGACGATAGTGTCACAAGAATTAATAAAATAGTAACCAGATTGCCTAATCCCTTAGTGGTGGTCCTTTTCTTGGAGCGCCCATCATAAGTTTTTCCTTTTTTCATAGTGCTCATTTTTATAGTGTTTCTAACAAGGTGTCATCAACTTGGTTGGGTAAAGTAACTTTTAATTCAGGTTCTTTTTGCATAGCGCGTTTTATAGCGAAAATAGCGCCTTCGTTTCTGGCCCAACTCCGTCTAGAGATGCCATTGTTTACATCCCAAAATAACATTTGTTTTAAACGCCTGTCCGTATCCATAGAACCATCAAGAACCATGCCGAAGCCGCCATTTATTACCTCGCCCCAACCGACTCCTCCTCCATTATGTACACTTACCCAGGTAGCACCTCTAAAACTATCGCCAATAACGTTATGTATGGCCATATCAGCGGTGAAACTAGAACCGTCATAAATATTACTTGTCTCTCTGTACGGAGAGTCTGTTCCAGATACATCATGATGGTCTCTTCCAAGAATTACATAGCCAATTTCACCTCTGGCAATTGCTTGATTAAACGCTTCGGCAATTTTCATCCGGCCTTCTGCATCTGCATATAAAATTCGAGCTTGGGAGCCAACAACGAGTTTGTTCTCCTGTGCACCTTTAATCCATTGAATATTGTCCGCCATTTGTTGCTGTATTTCCTTAGGAGCATCTTTCATTATATTCTCTAGCATATTACAAGCGATTTCATCTGTTTTTAATAAATCTTTTTCTTTCCCTGAGGCACACACCCAACGAAAAGGACCGAAACCATAATCAAAGCACATAGGACCCATGATGTCTTGGACATAACTAGGATATTTAAACTCTCGACCTAGACTTGGGTTCTCACTCATAACATCTGCTCCTGCTCTTGATGCTTCTAATAAAAAGGCATTACCATAATCAAAGAAATAGGTCCCTTTTTTTGTATGAGCGTTTATGGCAGAAGCATGACGTCTTAAACTATTTTGAACATGAATTTTAAATTCCTCTGGATTGTTGGCCATCATGCTATTGGCTTTCTCAAAACTTAAACTCATGGGATAGTAGCCTCCTGCCCATGGATTGTGCAATGAAGTTTGGTCGCTCCCTAGATCTATGTGAATATTTTCTTTATTGAATTTCTCCCAGACATCCACTACGTTACCCAGATAGGCTAAGGAGACTACTTCGTTATATTTTTGGGCTTTTTTTACGCGAAGAACTAAAGCATCTAAATCTGTAATTTTCTCATCTATCCAACCTTGGTCAAGTCGTACTTGAGTGATTTTTGGATTTACCTCTGCACATACAGTTATACAGCCTGCAATATTTCCTGCTTTTGGTTGAGCACCAGACATACCTCCTAGGCCAGATGTAACGAAAAGACCACCTGAAGGAGATTTTCCAATTTTTCTAAAACCGTTTAAAACCGTTATAGTTGTTCCATGAACAATGCCTTGAGGACCTATGTACATGTAACTTCCAGCAGTCATTTGTCCGTATTGGGTGACACCTAACGCATTATATTTTTCCCAATCATCAGGCTGGGAGTAATTAGGAATCATCATACCGTTAGTTACCACAACACGAGGAGCCTCTTTATGGCTAGGGAATAGTCCCATGGGATGTCCAGAATACATGACCAAGGTTTGTTCGTCAGTCATTTCTGCCAAATATTTCATAGTGAGCCTATATTGCGCCCAATTCTGAAATACGGCACCATTTCCGCCATAGGTAATTAGTTCATGTGGATGTTGGGCTACTGCATAATCTAGATTATTTTGAATCATTAGCATAATTGCAGCAGCTTGTTTGCTCTTTGCAGGATATTCGTCTATCGGTCGTGCATACATGTTATAGTCTGGTCTATACCGATACATATAGATGCGGCCATAGGTGTCTAGCTCGTCCTTAAATTCTGTTAATAATTCTTCATGATGCTTTTTGTCAAAATACCTTAGGGCATTGCGTAGGGCAAGTTTTTTTTCCTCTTTGGTTAAAATAGTTTTGCGTTTAGGTGCATGATTAATAGTTGGGTCATATGGTTTATGTTCAGGAAGATAATCTGGAATCCCTTCCAACAATTGTTCTTTAAACGATAAGCTAGTTAACTGCATCAGTTTTGTTTTAAGTCATTCTTATTGAAACCATAAGGGCAGTGTCTGCAGCCGCTCTCACAGCAGTAACCACGTTTTAGTAGGTACTGCTCAGTAAAACAGCGATAGCCCTCAGGGGTGAAGTAGTAATCGCCTTCTTCTATGGGGACATATTTTTTCATGCTTTACAAAGATAACGCAAAATGGATTGATTTTTGATATCGAATAATTGTGGTTATTGTGTCAAAATATCTTATACCAAAGGGTTATGCAGGTTTAACCCTTTATCCCTTTGTTTTTTTAAAGAATAAGAGATTTAAATCTAATGAAGTAGTTTTAAATCATGAACGAATTCACTTAAGACAGCAAAAAGAACTTATGGTTCTACCTTTCTATCTTATTTATGGGTTTGAATTTTTACTTCGTCTGACTCAATACAAAAATTGGCCTGATGCTTATAGGAGTATCTCATTTGAAAGAGAAGCTTACGAAAATGAAAAAAACCGTGATTATTTGAAATCAAGATCTTGGTTGAGTTTTATAAAATATTTTAGAAAATGAGTTTAACCACCTCTTGACTTCCATCAACTAAAGAAATCTTTAAGAATATAACCTGTGTTTTTGAATTAAGAGCATCAATGCGAAACATGTTTTGGTTAATATTGGATTTTTCAAACAAAGATCTACCTAAGACATCATGAACTTTAACATTTGCGATAGATTTTAACATTGATTCAATTTGGATTTTTTCTTGTTTTTCATAAACCAAAACACCTGAGGACATATTTGTACCATTTACGCCAAGACTTCCTGCATTATAGCGTAAAACAAATCTGTCATTAACTATACCAGCTTCGCTGTTAAAAAAGTATGGGGCGTTTTTTATATTGTGAATTATGCCATCATGCAAATCTTCAATAAAAATTTGAGAATTCTCCTCAAGAAAAATACCTTCCAAAGTATTAATTGCAATAGTTTGAATACCTGCTTCAGAGATGTTTAGTCCTAGTGGTACTGTATCTGTTTCATCAAAAGGAATTTGCCTTCCCTGAATAATATACATGTCCTCATTAATAAGAGAATACAGGTTTAGACCATTACCTTGAGAATTCTTAGCATCGAACATGCGGTCATGTTCGTTTGTGGCGCCATTTACATAAGCTACAAGAGTAATATTGGTATTGTTGTTTGGTGCTACATAATCTAGCCAAATTCTGTGTGTTTCAAGTGTTGTGCTAGTTGCTGTTTCACTTGTCCTATAGAACTGGTCGTTAGCATAACTGCTGTTACGCATGGCATTGTTGAAAGTAACTGTTTCAGTGGGTGTTGCTAAATCATTCATAAGCACAAAGAATCCTTGGCCTGCAGCGATACTTCCATTAAACCCAACTGGGATTGAAGGTCCACTGCCCGTCCAGACTAAATAATCGACTGCATTGTAGTTATAGACGAAGTCTTGATAAAATGGAGAATCACTAGCAGCGATATCTGTATTGTGTGTCCATAAATAGACCGAGCCTTCAACGTTATTATTTGATGGTAGCGCTAGAAAACTCATTGCACTTATCGCTGAGGGATAAGGATTTCCTATTAAATTCCAATTGTCGGCTTCGGGAGTAACCAAGTCATCTCCAGGGCCTACATAAGGTAGTCCAGTATAACCTCCTCGAGTTATGGCAATATCAACATTTCCGTTATTTGGAGTCCCATCAAATGTGGCAGTGTAGGGACTTGGAGTACTAGGATGGCCATTTGGACCTTTAACTATATACCCTTTAGCCAAGGTCATTAATCCAGAAGCACTTTCCCAACGACCAAAATCGTTAGGTACAAAATTAGGTGGTGGACCGTCTGGTCTGTCAAAACTAGGATTCCAGTCATATATAAAATTGGAAGGTGTATTAATTGAAATATCCTCTACATTAAAATTTGCTACTGGTGATGACCAATAGACATAGTCATTTTGGCGCATATTGGCGGTTCTAGCCATAGTAAATGTTCCGTCCACAGTATTGGCAACATCATCAATTTGTATTAGGCTTGCACTATCTTCCATAGTATAGGTTGCACCAGTTTCAACCTCGATAAAGTTTAACACGGTTAGAGTTGAATTTGGTTGTTGAGTTAAAGTAGCGCCATTTTCAATTGTGAGGTTAAGACCAATGCCATTGTCACTATTGTAAATAATGGGATCATTACCCGTAACTGGAATAACTATACAATCCGTTGCCGTTGGAATTGTGTCATCACTCCAATTAAACGGATTCATCCAATTATTTGTAGCCTCTGAACCGTCCCAAATTTTTCCTCCAACAACTGTAACTGTAGTATCATCTGAAATGATAAGATTTCCACCATTACAGAGGTTGTATGTGACTTGAGCAGTGTACATAGTAGTTACAGAAGGGCTAATCGTTATTGTCGTTTGTCCATTATAGGTAGGTTCTAGCGTACCATCTACTAACCACTCTAGTGTAGCAGTAGAAGAGCCTCCCGAAGGTGTAAATCGCCAAGCTTCGTTTGTAGCTACCCAGTTATCATCTAGGGTATTTCTACATGGTGCTACAACGGCTTCAGTAGCACCAACGTTTTGTATGCCAACTATGGCATTTCCGTCATTCCATATACCAAAAAAGTCGTCATCTAAGTCCTTTTCTTTGATTAAAATTTCAACAATATTTGTATTTTCATACAAAACAGCCATGACAGTTTGACGTTTTGAATTGTCTCCAAGATTACCATTATCCCAAAGAGGTATGTCGTCCCAAAGTACCACCAAAGCATTACAGCCATTCACGTTGGTCGTACCATAAGTAATTTGGCCAGAACCTAAAACGCTTGGGTCTAAATCTTGGTAAGCAGCGTATATTGTGTCATCAAAAAGGTCTTCATCGGTACTTGGTAAATTCTCATCAAAGGAAAATCCTGAAAGTGTATTTGCTCGTGAGGGGTCAAATGAAATCGTGCCATTTGTCCCAACAACAAATTGGGCTACTGTATTGCCATAAAAACAAAAGTCAAAAGGAATATTGAATGCTGTGTTAGACCATCTATCGTCCTCTGTACCAGTCGAACCAAATAAAATCGACGTTGTAGCAGCTGCAGCAAAATTTCCAAAAGTAGTAGCGTCATAGGTGATTAAATCCACATTATAATCCGAGGTATCACCTAAATCCATATAATTTGCCGTTAAGGTCTCTGACCCTGCTCCTGAACCGCAAGATACAATGCTGGATGAGTCTGGTGTAACATCAACATTCGGACATGAAGGGGTGGTTATAGGAGTCGGTAACGCACAAGGTAAGGACAGTAGAGTGACCAAAATATCTCCATTATCGAGAGAGCCACCAGATTGGCAATTAAATCTGTTTAACTGTATTCTATAACTCCCATCAGCTGGAGGTATAAAATTAATTGAGGCAGCTAAACCAGCACATGCAGGTCCGTTATCATCATTATATCCCACAACCGTACCTCCTAAATCCCTTATGGTCATTTGTGTATCAACACCCGAGTTGCAGTTTGAAATTCTATAGGTGGCATTCGCAATCATGTTAGTCACTCTAAAGTTTTGTCTCCCGGCATTATTAATAGGAGGATTGCAGGTAATGGAGTTGCCAACAATTGTCGGTGCAGCCGTTGTGCATGCATCAATGCCTAAATTCGGACATTGCGCATTTACACTAAAGGAAAAGACGAGAAACAGAATTGAGATCAATCTAACGGCCATCGGATAAATTAAATATTTTTAACTAATAATTTTTTCTTTAAGTAGACAGGATTAAGGAAAAACAATAATTTTTCACTTAAGTTTGGATACGGGATCGAAGCAACGATTTCCTCAATATTTGTTTGTGGCACTACTTCGAATTTCTGTTAATTTAAAGTTAAGATATTGCTGATTTACAGCTTAATAAATCTTAATTTATCGATGAAATGTATATTATTAAGGATGAAATAATCAAAAATGATAAAATTAAGCTTGTGTTGCGACGCGAAGATCTAATACATCCCATAGTTTCAGGAAATAAATTTCGCAAGCTGAAATACAATCTCGTAGAGGCAAAGAATCTTGGTTATGCCAACCTTCTTACCTTCGGTGGTGCTTATTCCAATCACATAGCGTCTACAGCCTATGCTGGCAAACAGTCTGGCTTAAAAACGATCGGAATTATAAGAGGAGCAGATCTTCACAATAAGATAGATCACAACCCTACCTTAAGTTTTGCCAAAGAAAACGGCATGAAACTTCACTTTGTCCGCAGGGAAGCTTACAGGAGAAAAGATCAGCAGGAATTTCTGGACAAATTGAAAAGTCAATTTGGAGAGTTTTACCTGTTGCCAGAAGGCGGAACCAATACGTTGGCTGTTAAAGGCTGTGAAGAAATATTGATTAAAGAAGATTACGACTACGATTTCATCTGTTGCGCTGTGGGTACGGGAGGTACAATTGCTGGCATTATAAATAGCGCTCAAACCCAACAAAAGGTCTTAGGTTTTCCAGCGTTAAAAGGTGATTTTATTCGCAACGATATTCGTAAATTTGCACAACAAAAAAATTGGGAGATTATCACAGATTATCATTTTGGAGGCTACGCAAAAATAAATGCTGACTTGATTTCGTTTATCAATAGATTCAAGGCCAAATATGGTATTCCATTAGATCCTATTTACACTGGGAAAATGATGTATGGTATCTTAGATTTAATGGAGAGAGGGTTTTTTCCAAAAGATGCTAAAATACTTGCAATCCATACTGGCGGCTTGCAAGGAATAGCTGGTATGAATATAGTTTTGAAAGAAAAAAATCTACCATTATTAGATTGATGAAAGCATTGAAAATTATACTATGCTGTTGTGTCGTGCTTTTAGCTCTTGGTTGCGGTCCGAAAAAAGGTATTGTGACTAAAAAGGAAAAGAAAAAGGACGTTGTTGATAAAACAAAAAAAGGGCATGAGGTGACTGAAGCGAAAACAATTACTAAACCGCTATCATCTACAGAACAGTATATTGACCAATTTGCTGGGATTGCCAAGCGACAGATGCGCACTGCTAAAATTCCTGCAAGTATTACTCTAGCTCAAGGTATTTTAGAATCCGGTTCTGGAAGAGGTCGTCTAGCCGTCAAGGGCAATAATCATTTTGGAATTAAATGTCATGGTTGGCAAGGGGCTAAAATATATCACGATGATGACAGGTCTAAAGAGTGTTTTAGAAAGTATAAGGAAGCAGAGTCCTCTTATAGAGACCATTCAGAATTTCTAACTGGACGGAAGCGTTATGCCAACTTGTTTAAGTTAAAACCAGATGACTATAAAGCATGGGCCAAAGGATTAAAAGCTGCTGGCTATGCCACAGACCGTAAGTATCCGCAGAAGTTAATTAGCTTGATAGAACGCTATGAGCTATACAAATACGATGCAGAAGTTTTAGGTAAGGGCAATCTCGATGAGCTAGTAAAAGTGAACAGTGGCGTTCTGCGTTATATCGTTGAGCGAGGAGATACCCTTTATTCCTTGGCTAAACGTTATAGCACAACAGTTGAAGCCATAAAAGAATTAAATAATTTATCATCAAATGATTTGGCCTTAGGTCAAGAATTAATGATTCCCAATTAATATTATGATTTATCAAAGAAGTAGCGCGTTGTTTAAAGATGCAGAACGAGTTATTCCGGGAGGTGTAAACTCTCCGGTAAGAGCTTTTAAGGCCGTTGGAGGAACTCCTATTTTTGCCAAATCTGCTAGTGGCGCTTATGTTTATGACGAGGATGGTAACCGATTTATCGACTATATCAATTCTTGGGGTCCGATGCTATTGGGTCATGCTTTTCCGCCAGTAGTTAATGCGGTTATAGATAGAGCTAGGGAAGGCACGTCATATGGTATGCCTACTAAGCTAGAGACAGAGATTGCGGAATTAGGAGTCTCCATGGTCCCTAACATTGATAAGATACGCTTTGTTAATTCTGGAACCGAGGCTTGTATGAGTGCTATACGCTTGGCAAGAGGCTTTTCACAAAAAGAGAAAATAATAAAATTTGCTGGATGTTATCATGGTCATAGTGACGCCTTTTTGATTCAGGCAGGAAGTGGAGCCGTGACATTTGGTTCACCTAATAGCCCAGGTGTAACTCAAGGGACAGCTAAGGATACGCTTTTAGCGGATTATAACGATTTAGTAAGTGTTCAACGCTTATTCAAGGCTAATAAGGATGAAATAGCTGCAATTATCGTGGAACCTGTTGCAGGCAATATGGGCTGTATTCCACCGCAGCAAGGGTTTTTAGAAGGATTAAGGCAGCTATGTGATGAATATGATGCTCTTTTGATATTCGATGAGGTGATGACAGGATTTAGGCTTGCCAAAGGGGGTGTTCAAGAACTCAAAGGTGTAGATGCTGATATCGTTTGCTTTGGAAAGGTTATTGGAGGTGGATTACCTGTTGGTGCTTTTGCTGCTAGAAATGAAATAATGGATGTGTTAGCCCCATCAGGACCTGTTTATCAGGCAGGAACACTTAGCGGAAACCCGCTGGCTATGGCAGCTGGATTAGAAATGCTAAAGGCCATTAAATTAGATAAGGGCTTAATGAACAGGCTAGAGGAAAAAACCAAATATCTACACCAAGGAATGGCAGATGTTTTAGACCGTCACAACATTGATTACACTATCAATAGAATAGGCTCAATGATATCTGTACATTTTTGTACGGAAGAGGTTGTGGATTTTAAAACAGCTGCAGCTGGTAATAATGACACTTTTAAGACATTTTTTCATGGTATGCTAAATCGAGGGATTTACATTGCACCGAGTGCTTTTGAGTCATGGTTTATTACTGATGCGTTATCCTATCAAGATTTAAATGAAACTATTGCTGCAGTTGAGGAAGTTGCAAAAGAGTTATAAAAAAGCTTCATGAAAATGAAGCTTTTAGAAGTTTTTTACTCTTCTTTTAATTTTAAATAACGCTCAAATTGGGCTTCTGTAAGAATCAGTTTGAATTTCTCGTCTCTGAAAACATTTAACTTCTCTAAGGAAGGATTATTAAGCGATGTATTCCTTAGGCTAGACTTTTTTTGAACATAGACCTTATACACGTCGTAAATCTCGTTACGCTGTTCATTGTCAAATTTGAGCTGTTGTCTTAAGGCTTCAGTTTTTTCTGCAGCTATCGCGTTTACGTCTTTTTTATTCATTTGAGCAACTGCAGATTGGGTTCCAAGAATCATTGCAATTGCAAAAGCGCATATGGTAATTACCTTTTTCATTTTGTGAGATTTAATTATTGGTTACTAAAATAGTAATTTATTTAAAAGTAGCGTGCCTGATAGAAAACAGTCTTTCAATTTTTAATTCTATAGTGTTTTAGTGATGACTTCGTCTTAGATAACGAAGAAGTATATTTAGCCCATTGTTCTGGGGTTAAAATATCTTTAAACGCAGAAATTATCTTATTGAAAGGATCCTTATGTATTTTGTCATATTTTAATTGAGCTTCATCTTTGGATGCTTTTTGTGAATTGCCGTAATCATCTTTCAATTTAGCGCTTTGTATTTTATCGGACGACTTTACAGATTTGCTCTAGGCAGTACTAGTGGTTATAAATGGCAGTAATAGAAGTGAAATAGTTCGTTTCACAATTGAAATGCGATTTTAGTTACTTTTAAAAGTAGTTGTTTTTTTAGGCTTTATTTTTAACTATTGAATATTTATACAATAATATCTTCATGAGCCTCAGTCTAATTTTTCTATATTGTAGGTATATATTTCTTTATATGACTTATTGGGTTTCTACAGTTCTCATTATTTTCAGTATATACTTTGCAATTAGTATAGCACTATATTACTTGCAGGATTATATGCTTTTTAAACCTGAAAAATTACCTTTAGATTTTCAATTTGACTACGAAAATCAACAAACCAAAGAATATAATCTCGAAACTAGAGATGGAGCTATTATTAATGGATTGCGATTTTTTCCAAAAGGGGAGAGCAAGGGTGTTGTACTTTACCTTAAAGGCAACTCCAAAAGCATAAAAGGCTGGGGGAAATTTGCCGTAGATTTTACTAGGCATGGATACAATGTGCTTATGGTAGATTATCGCGGTTTTGGGAAAAGTACAGGAAAACGTTCCCAGAAAGCTATTAAGCGCGATTTACAAGAAGTATATAACAAGATTAAGGAAAGAACTTCCGAAGATAGGATTATACTATATGGGCGGTCATTAGGTTCGGGTTTTGCAACAAAGCTAGCATCATTGAACAATCCACGTTTATTGATTCTAGATGCTCCATATTACAGTCTAACAAAAGTTACGGCACGTTACGCACCTTTTATGCCACTTTCAATTTTAATAAAGTACCCGTTACCAACCTACAAATGGCTTAAGTACGTGCAGTGCCCTATACATATTATCCACGGAACAAATGATAAGCTTATTCCATACAAGACAAGTGTTAAACTGGCGAAGATTAAGCCAGAACTTACTAAACTTCATACGGTTATTGGAGGAGGTCATAAAAACTTGAATAATTTTGAAGCATACCATAAAATGTTAGATGATATTTTAAATAGCGAGCCTAAAACTATAGATTTAGAAACAACGAGTATTAATGTCATTCACAGTGCGAAAAAATCCAAGAAAAAAGCTTAAATACACACTATTTGCGCTTTTTGGAATATATATTATGATTGGAGCCTCCTTATATCTTTTGCAAGAAAAAATAATGTTTTTACCAACTGAATTGGCGCAAGACTATGAGTACCAGTTTAACTATCCGTTTGAAGAGGTTTTTCTTAAGCCTGAGAAGAATGCGCTCATTAATGCCTTACATTTTAAAGCTAAAGCGCCAAAAGGAGTAATTCTGTATTTTCATGGAAATGCGGGGAATTTGAGCAGATGGGGTACTGTAACAGAATATTTTGTTGGTTTAAACTACGATGTCTTTGTGATAGACTATAGGACATATGGTAAGAGCAAAGGTAAGCTTAGTGAAGAGGCACTTTATAGCGATGCACAATACTCCTACAATTACCTTAAGGAGTATTACAGTGAGAATGAAATAATTATTTATGGACGGTCTTTAGGAACAGGTATAGCATCTTATTTAGCACAAAATAATACACCTAAAAAACTATTTCTAGAAACACCCTACTATAGCATTGCAGATGTCGCTAAACATAGGTTTCCGTTATTGCCGGTTTCCTCTTTACTAAAGTACAAAATTCCAAGCTATGAGTATTTAAAACGAGTAAATTGCCCCGTTATAATATTACATGGCACAGCAGATAAAGTGGTGCCTTATTCCTCTGGTAAGAAGTTAACACAGATTGGCGTACAGGACATATTGTTTATTTCTATTGAAGGTGGCGGCCACAATAATCTCATAGAATTTGAAACTTATCACATAGGCGTAGAAACCCATCTAAAATAAGAGAGCTTCATATAATTATGAAGCTCTTATCAACGAAATTCGTCACTGAGGTATGTACCTATAGCTTTATTTTTTTCTGCTCGTCTGTTAATATTTTATCCATACCGTTTTGAAAAGAACTATTGCCCATAACAGTTTTAGATATTTCATTTTGTGCGGCCGAGCCCATTAATTGATCAGGAGAAAAACTAGAAATAAGTTTTTGTACTTTTTCTGATTTCAATTGAGAAACCACTAAATCACTGACCTGCGTCTGTTGTTTTTCCGACAAATTCAGTTTTTTAGTTAGTTTTTTAACTTGGTCACCAGCAAACTTCTCTACAAAAGAGTTGTTATCTGTGGCTTTAGTCATGCCTTCTGCAGATTTAGATAGTGATTTTAAATCTTGTGCGCTTAAATTAAACGCAACCATAGTTATAAGTAATAAGATTAATTTTTTCATTTTTTTAGTGTTTTAAATGGTAAAGATAACATTTTCAAAACTTTGATAAATGTAAACCCCAAAAAAAAGCTTCGATTTTTATCGAAGCTTTTTTTACCATTGTTCTTTCTATCCTAATTATTAGGGTCAAGAATATCATTTACGCGCTCTAATGCATCTGCAATATGAATTCTACTCATAGCGTCCCCACCACGTGCATTTCTTAATTGAGAACGTAAGGACTTCAATTCAGCTCGTACAATTGCTCTAATATCAGATTGACTTACATTTACACTTGTACCACTAAAGAATCTTCTAAATTGAGCAGGTATTGATGGCTGCTCATTTTTCATTATAAACTCCATGCGTTCTATGTAAGCACGTTGTAGATTACGTCTGTAAATATCTATTTTTTTACCTGTACGTAATTCACTAAACACACCTTTGCGCAAATCCTTCATCATATCATACAAACCATAAGCTGATGAACCGTTAATGGACTCATTCTCGAGCAAACGTTGCATTCTGCCAAAATCCATCATATTGTTCAACGTACGCGTTTGAATTCCTCTTACACGTTCAATATGTCCAGCACTTTCTATTTTGTTGAAAATGTTGTTGTCTAACATCCATTCTGGCGTAGTAAACAACTGATCTTGTATAAATTGCATTGCTTTTTTCTGGTGGTCAGCAGGAACGTGTGTGTAAACTGCTCCTTCTTGGTCGTAAGTCTTGTAGTACTCATATACACCACCAATATTAGATGATACATGACCCATATAGCGATTAAACTGCCCAAGGACTTGACCGTACATGGTTTCTAAATCATCATAATTTTTACCGTCTTCTGCAGTCCATTCAATTAGATTAGGAAGAATACGTTTAAGATTTTTTATACCGTATTCACTAGCTAGTACCGCGTCATCTCCTAAGTCTTCAGTTTGAGAGCTAGGGTCAATAACTCCCCTTTGTTGTCTTCCAAAGCGATACATTGGGTCTCCAGCTTTTTCTAATATCCAGCTGTCTAATGTTTTCTTTTCATCAGCAGCAGTTTTGGCTTCAAGAATAGGTCTGTAACCCCAATTTATTGAGTATTTATCGTAAGGTCCAATATTTGGCATTAAAGCCACGCCTTCATCACCTGGTTGAGCCACATAATTGAAACGGGCATAATCCATAATTGAAGGTGCTGTTCCATATTTCCTTGTAAATTCAGCATCACGTAATTTCTCAACTGGATAAGCTACGCTGCTACCCATGTTATGTGGTAGACCAAGCGTATGCCCGACTTCATGTGCAGATACAAAACGAATTAATCGTCCCATAACTTCATCTTTAAAGGCAACACCTCTGGCATCAGGGTTAATAGCTGCAGTTTGTACAAAGAACCAGTTTCTCAATAAGGTCATAACGTTGTGATACCAGTTAATATCACTTTCCAATATCTCACCAGATCTAGGGTCACTTACGTGAGGGCCATTGGCATTTGGTATTGGAGACGCTAAATATCTAACTACAGAATATCTGGCATCTTCAGGAGACCATTCTGGATCTTCCTCTGGTGTTGGAGGGTCTTTTGCAATAATAGCTTCTTTAAAACCTGCGGCCTCAAAAGCTACTTGCCAATCTTCAATACCTTGCTTTATATAAGGTCTCCATTGTTCTGGAGTTGCCCTATCAATATAGTATACTATTTGTTTCTTAGGAACTACTAATTCCCCTCTTTTAAATTTCTCAATATCTTCATCTCTAACTTCTAATCTCCAACGGTCTAGATATGTGATGGTTTTACTCTCTTGAGCTGGTAAGCCATAATCCGTTGTGCCACTGGTGAACCATCCTACACGCTGATCAAATATTCTACGTTGCATAGGTACTTTAGGAAGTAATATCATAGAATTGTTGATTTCTAAAGTAATTGCTCCAGTATTAGAATTTGATGGTGGCTGGCCGGCAGCGTATGTTTTTACTGTTCTAGACTCAATGTTAGTTGGGTAAGACTTTAAACTTTCAATGTACGAGAGCTGTCCGTCTAGGCGTGTAATTCTATATTGCTGACGTCTTCTTTGAGGAAAACCTAATGGCTTGACATCTTTTGAAAATAAATCGGTTACGTCTATAACAGTGCTTGTAGAGTCTTTTCCTAGAGCCTTAATAGGAAATGTTGCAATTACTGGTTCAAAGTTAGAATTTACTACTGCTTCATGCACAGGTAAAGAATCTGCAGCTACTACTTGGTGAGATACCATTCTTAGTAATACTTTTTTGTCTTTCTTTTGCCAGCGAAGTACTTGCTCGCTCAATTTTCCACCGCCAAAACCAAGTCCTGCAGCAGTTTTAGAAATACGGGTTACCATCAACATTTCTCTTTCAAATAATGAATCAGGTATTTCGTAAAAATATTTGTCCTCTAATTGGTGCACATAAAAAAGACCTTCGTCCGATTTGGCCTTGTCGGTTATCACCTTATCGTAAGGCTGAATATCATTTTTACCAGGCTTTTTTCCTGGTGGTTTAGCCATTGCTGTTTGGTCTGATTTTTTAGATTTGCTGGCTTTTTTCGTTGTTGAACAAGAAAAAACCAAAAATGCGCAAAGCACATAGAGTAGTTTAGTTGAATAGAATCTCACAATTGTCGGTTTTAAAAAATTTGCATGAAAGTAAGGATTCCAATGCTTATCTTTAAAATAAGGCTACTACTTTAATATTTATTTAACGAAGCTTTTAAAGTGTGTCTAAAAAGGATTGAATCAGGTCTACACCTTCATAATGAATCATCGTTGTACCAATAAAAGGCATGCTAAATTCAGGAATATATATACCCATTCTTGACGAAATGCTGAATTTTCTCTGGATAATATTGGAATCCTCAAGGCTTGTTGCATAGTCGAGATTTAAGGTAGATAAGTCGTCACAAAAACCACCTGGAATATGACAATGTGCACAATTGACGTCAAAATAAGACCGTGCCCTGTCTTCTAATGGGGCCGAGGTGTCTTCCCAATTTGCGATTGAATCCACTTCTCCAGCATCAGTAAGCCCTGAAAGGTAAGAATTGTCAATAAGGTTTTGCAACTGGTTGTCACCGTTTAAATTAAAATTAAGTGTTCTAAGTTTCGGTCCAATAGGAGTTAGGTTGTCATAAGAGTTATGACAGGTAAAGCAATCTGTATTAGACGGGATTTCATAATCGGTAGATTGTGCTACTCCGTTATTATCTACCCAGTTTACAGGGACTGTGCTTCCATTTAAATCTAAGACAGCTTCTGTCTGCTCATCATTCCATTTATAATCTCCTGTAGTCCATTGGCCATTGATTTTAATTAAAACCCGAGTTTCTATAATTTGCCGTCCCAAAGAAAGGTCTCGTTCATCAATATTGTAGTAAAATGTCTTTGCAATAACAGTATTATCAGGGAAAATTGGAAGCCCGTCGCCATCGAATTGCATTGTAGTACCTTCTGGTAAAGCTATAAGACGTTCTTTATGGGCATAATCGGTAAAAAGAGGCGTGTTTAGTTCATACTGAAAGGCGTACGGCGAAATGTCTAGCGCACTTAATTCACCTGAATAAAGATTTAATTCAGATAAGTTGGTTTTAAATTCCGCAACGACCTGAGGTTCAGGGCTGGGTGTGACAGAGTCATCATTACTACAGGATAGTATTCCAAACCCTACAATTAAGTAAAAAAAGCGTTTCATATATTGAAGAAAACAAATATTGATATAGTTAGGACGGTAAAGTAATAAAAATATGGGTATTACCAAGAACTACTCGGTGAATAGCCTAGAATTTAAGCAAAAAAAGAATCAGCGTACTGATTCTTTTTTTCTAATATGATGTTATATAACTATAAGGCTTCAACAAAAAGACCCTCATCAGTTTTTTCAACCTTGGCAACTTTCTTACCTGTTAGTTCTTTAATGGTTTTGTCCCATTTTTTGTTAGAAAGACCAGAATTTGCCTTTAATTCGCTAAGTACCATCTTCTCCTGCTTAGCAAGGATAGCTAATACCATTTTAGCTTCTTCACTTATCTCAAGTGGCTTTTTCTCGGGTTTCATTTGAGGAAAAAACAACACTTCTTGTATACTTTGATTATCGGTAAGAAACATTACCAAACGATCCATGCCAATTCCCATACCTGAGGTAGGTGGCATACCATATTCTAAAGCTCTTAGAAAATCAAAATCTATAAATTCTGTTGCTTCATCATCACCTTTTTTGGCCAATTGCAATTGATGTTCAAAACGCTCGCGTTGATCAATAGGATCATTCAATTCCGAATAGGCATTGGCTATTTCTTTACCACAGACCATGAGCTCAAAACGTTCCGTCAATTCAGGATTATCGCGATGTTCCTTGCACAACGGGCTCATTTCTTTTGGGTAATCTGTTATAAATGTGGGTTGAATATAATTGCCTTCACATTTTTCACCAAAAATTTCATCTATGAGTTTGCCTTTACCCATGGTGTCGTTAACTTCGATACCCATATTTTGAGCAGCAGATCTTATCTCATCTTCCGTTTTTTCATTAATGTCAAACCCGGTAAATTCTAAAATAGAATCGCGCATTGTAATGCGCTTGTAAGGTGCTTTAAAATCTATTTTATGCGCTCCGTAGGTGGCTTCGGTGGTACCGTTAACCGCAATGGCACAGTATTCTAAAAGCTGCTCACAGAAATCCATCATCCAATTATAATCCTTGTAAGCTACATATATCTCCATAGCCGTAAATTCGGGATTATGAGTGCGATCCATACCCTCGTTTCTAAAGTTTTTAGAAAACTCATAAACCCCTTCAAAGCCACCAACAATAAGACGTTTTAGATACAATTCGTTAGCTATTCTCATGTAAAGTGGAATATCTAAGGTGTTGTGATGGGTTACAAATGGTCTTGCTGCAGCACCTCCAGGAATAGGTTGTAATATCGGCGTTTCTACCTCAAAATAGCCTGCATCATTAAAAAATTGACGCATAGCATTAAATAGCTTGGTACGCTTAACAAAAACCTCTTTAACATGAGGGTTAACTGCTAAATCGGCATAGCGCTGTCTATACCTAAGTTCTGGATCGTTAAACTCGTCGTAAACATTACCTTCACTATCTGTTTTAGGAAGTGGTAAAGGTCTTAGGGCTTTGCTTAGTAAGGTGAAGTCTTTTACCATTACTGTTTTTTCACCAACCTTGGTCGTAAAAAGCTCACCTTCAATACCTATAAAATCACCAATATCAAGTAGTTTCTTGTAGACAGTATTATATTTTGTCTTATCATCATTAGGACAAATTTCGTCTCTATTGAAATATACCTGAATACGGCCTTCGCTGTCTTGAAGCTCAGCAAAACTCGCATTTCCCTGAATTCTTCGAGACATTAACCGACCCGCTATGGTCACTTTTTTCTCATTTTGATAGCTAGATTTGATATCCTCAGTGGTATGATTAACTGGATATAAATCTGCTGGGTAAGGATTAATATCTAGTGCCCTTAGTTTTTCTAACTTCTCTCGCCTTACGATTTCTTGCTCTGACAGCTGCATGCCCTTAATTTTTTGAAATGCAAAATTACATTATTTCAGGTAAACATTGAATCCTTAAGAAAAGATTGTGAGGCTCATACAATAGTTAATCTCTACTTAGAATTAAAGAAATTGAAAAATCTTAAATTATAGAGGTTATGACTTGATTAAAACTAACTAACCAAGCCACAACCTCCTTAAAAATATTCTTCTTGTCACTTATTCTGATGCGATAATATTCCCCTTTATTTTTAATACCGTATTTCCGCTTTTAGTGTTCGATGATACAGTTATGGATTTGGTAAAGGCACCTAACTTTTTGGTATTGTAATTAATTTTAATTTCACCTGTTTCTCCTGGAAGTATAGGGTCTTTAGAATAAGAAGGGACGGTGCAGCCACACGAGGTTTTTACATTGGTAATTAACAAAGGCGCATCTCCTGTATTTTGAAAATTAAAAACCCGATTGCCATCTGAGTCTTGTAAAATAGTTCCATAATCAATGGTCTGGGACTCAAAACTAATAATCGCCATCGCATCTAGATTTAGTGAAGCATTGGCCGATTCAAAATTGTAGAAGCCTAAGGCTAATACCAGAATAAATACATTTAAAACTGTTCGTTTCATAATTAATAAATTTTTGATTAATACTGAAGCAAACCTACCTTTAATCTGGGAGAGAATACAAAAAAAGTGGGTTTGAAATTGGTACTAGTACCGAGGTTGAATTTTTTACCTAATTGATAAACAAAGACTTAGCCTCTTCTCTCGATTGCACATTGAGTTTTTTGTAGATGTTATTGGTGTGCGATTTAATAGTGCTTACACTTAAAAAAAGAGTTTCTGCAATCTCTTTGTTCGATTTATCTAATAGTAATTGCTCTAACACAATTGTTTCTTGTTTAGACAGATTGGACTTCAAAGCTATACTTCGATTTTTTTGTTTTTTTAGTTGATAATAAATCAACCAGACGTTCAAACCGAGAGAGAGTAGTAGTAATCCAAAAAGCCAGTAAGTGTAACTATTTAACTTACCTCCGTCATTAAATCCCAACATATAGCGATCAGATTCTAATTCGCCCTTATATTGCTTTGTATAACTCGCGTTTGGGTATTGAGACACTAGTCTATCTAGTAAGGCGTCATAATATGTGTTAGTTTTTAAATCTTGTACATAGTAGCTATGCAGGTCACTGCTTCGATTTGAAAGGTAATTATAGATATATAATTCGGCCAATGGTTCTTCCAAATTCTGGCCAAATTCTTGTAGGGTTCTAAACCACTTTTTATTGTTGAGCTTTCTATTGGCCTCACTTCTAAATTCGCCATAGGCAAATTTCATATCTTGTTTGAGGGAATCTATTTTTAGAAAAGCACTTGCGCCTGGATTGTTAGATTCTACGGCACAAAATATTTGTTTTCCAAAGGAGAAAGGTAGGCTTAGGGTATCTGTGTTTTTAGCAATAAATAGAAAGGCTTCACTATCGCTGCAATCACCATTAAAATGATTTACTTCATTAGAGGAATCCGAACATTTGTCAATATGGATACGGTAAATTCTATTTTGGTTAGCTAATTGATCGCCGGTGAATTGAAAATAGCCTGTAGAATCTGCAAGTGTTTTTGTGAGAATTTGCTCAGAATAGGCACCTGACATCTTTCTGTAATCTTCTACCAGAGAGAGATAAACCGGACTCTTTGAGTCTTCTGGGTTAATGTAACCAGAGAAAGCGTATTGGGCCTTACAAAGAATACTGTTAAGTAAAAATAAAATCAATACAAAACTTCGCATAGAACGAATCTACAAATTTTAGTTTTTAGTACTGCTACGATGTAACGTTTTTAGCAAAATAAAGACCTATAGTTACATCAAAATCAAAAAACAGTTTATGAGTATTTGGCGCGTATTGCTATCCATTATTTGCCCACCTTTAGCCGTTATAGACAAAGGCTGTGGGTCCATACTAATTACATTTTTACTGTGGCTTTGTGGTTGGGTTCCAGGGGTTATTGCTGCACTAGTTATTTTAAACAATCCTGACCGATAAATCCTTAACTTTGCGTTATGAATAAAAGCGTGCAGGTTCAGGATTTAGGGAGAAAAGATTTTAAAGTCACTTGGGATTACCAAGAAAATCTTTTCAAAGCTATTTTAGATACCAAAATAAAGAATAGACGAGAAGAAGCAGGTCTTGAGACTAAAAATCATTTTTTGTTTGTTGAGCATCCTCATGTCTATACCCTAGGCAAAAGTGGAGATGTATCTAATTTACTTCTTTCTGAAACCGAACTAGCAAAAAAAGGAGCCACGTTTTATAAAATTAATCGTGGCGGGGATATTACCTATCATGGCCCAGGACAAATTGTTGGCTATCCTATTTTAGATTTAGATAATTTTTTTACGGATATTCATAAATACCTACGCTACCTAGAAGAGGTTATCATTTTAACCTTGGCAGAATATGGGTTAAAGACGGAACGGAGTCCTGGAGAAACAGGTGTATGGTTAGACGTAGGCACGCCATTTGCCCGAAAAATTTGTGCTATGGGCGTAAGGGCAAGTCGTTGGGTCACTATGCACGGCTTTGCGCTAAATGCCAATGTAGACCTCGGGTATTTTGATAATATTATTCCTTGTGGAATTAGAGGTAAAGCGGTGACTTCAATGAATGTTGAGCTTGGAGTTGACAAAGTCGATGAAAATGAAATTAAAGCCAAGTTATTAAAGCATTTTAAGCATCTGTTCGAAGCTGAATTAACTTAGCTTTCTGCATTGAAATAGACTTTGTAAAAATGCATTTTTTTGTCCTCATCGAAACCTCTTTCTAGATACTCTGCCGAGGCGTCTGGGGCATCTACATCTAGTTTGATCTGAATATTAGTATCTAGTTTAATTTCAGTTTTAATTTTTTGCTTTTGCTTTTTGAGTACACGTTCAGAAACATCGAACTGATTTCTAATCAACACTTTGTGTTCGCTTTCATAGCTTTTTTTGTAATCTTCAAAAAGTGCAATTTGGTCTTCTTCTTCAAAAACTTCTTCCTTAAAAACTTCAAGATTTACCATATCGTTTTCTTTGAAAAAATCTACGGTTTTTGCTAAAAAATTGCTCTGCTCTTGACCACCAAAATTAGGTTGAAGTACCTCCTTAGAGAATTCCCTGCAAAGTTCTATACAGTTCTTGGTGTGTTGGTTATAATCATCAGGATATTTTATATTGAGAAAACGCTTAATCCAGTACTGGGCATCATAAGCATTATTGTCTATGCTTAATACAATTTTACCTTCTGTATCTCCAGTGTTTAGTATGAGACAACCTTTATCAACCTTTTTGGCTTGAATTCCTTTTTGAACCAACATATCGTAAGAGCTATTCTCCAAATAGGTTTGAAAAAACGGAGTTTTGTTTTCTATTTTGTAGATACCAACGGCATCGGTAAAATAGTCTTCAAATTGGATTCCTTCAAAATAACAGATAAGTACATCACCTGCCTTAATCTGAGCAGAATTGCTCTGCTCAAACAGATGCGTTAAAATATGTTTAGACACTTCAATAAATTCGCTGTCATCATTAAATAACTGATCGCTGTAGGTGTTTATTTCATTTAATCCAACATCGCTGTGGTGATGAAAGCGAAATGATTCTATCGCACTTGTAAATGGTTTTAGTAAATAGGGTAGAAGTAACTCATAAGTAGCTTCGTCAAAGTTGACCAAGGTATTTGAAAAGGCGTTTTTAGTAGCATTGAATTTGTTTCCAACCTTATGAATAATACATTGTTTTAATACTGCTTTTTGGCGCTTTATCATAGTGTGGATATTGGTCTTTTTTGTGCTTGCAATAGTATAAAATAAAACCGTGAAATACCAATAAAGCATTCTACGGTTTTTGTTCTTTTTTTATGGTAATAATCAAATTGCCAAGTCTTAATTATGCTTATCCGAAAGGAAAAAACAGAACGAAACTTAACGATTAGAGTTGGCAATATTTAGCTTAAAATAGTAAGTAAACAATACGGAAATACTACTAAATTTAGCCTCATAGGCTTCTGAATTCTTTAAGATATCACGATTGAGCTGGTATCTTAAAAGAATACTATACTTTTTGTTATACCTATATCCCAACCCGAATAAAAAGTTGGCGTTGGGATCTAAAAGAAGGTCTTCATTTCTGGTGTCAAATTTGATGTTACTTCTAGATATAGGGAAATCAAAAGTAACACCACCTTCTAAAAATAGACTCGATGTATCACTTAAAAACATATAGTGTCGGATTCCGCTTGCAATTTCAAATGAAGTATAATCAGCTTCAACATTTATAAGTGTACTATTATCTGTATCAAGTGCTTGTGTACTTGAGGTATATCGCTGAAATAAAGGGGCAAGAAAGATTGACCATTTTTGTTTTTGAAATGAAAATAAATATTCAAATTCTACACCAAACCTAAATTGTATTTCATTATCAAATTCTGCATCAAGGCGATTTCTCAATGGTGCGCTCTCGTCTGCCGCAAAATTTAAATTGAGTGAAGCACTACCAAGTGAGGGTTGAATCCCTATTAATAGTTGCTCTTGTTGGCGTTTAAAATACGATGTGGTTTCTGAGGATTTGCAGGTATTATAGGTTTCAAAAAAACGAGATAGGTTTCTAGCTTCGTAATCAACCTTTCTTACAGCTTTTAAGGTTATATCCTCACATGTAAAGGTCGAAAATAACTGATTTTTATAGTTTTCATTGAATTTTACCTCAGAGTTTTCAATATAACGCTTGTATTCTAATAGTTGAATTAGGCCTTCTTTCTCTTGGTAAAAAAAGTTTTTTACATCAGTAGCAGAATATTCATAAAGGCTAGCCTCACCTTCAATGAGTACCTTTAAAAAGACCTCTTTTTCGGAGCGTTCTAGAGTTTTAGATCGACTTAATTTGTTTAAGTTGTTACTTGAAATTTCTAGATTCACTATTCGTCTAACAAATTTGGTTTTGTTAAGGATACCAAATTCTATAACATCGCTAATTCCTAATTGTGAAACGGCCTCTTTTTCAGACTTTTTAAATTTAAATGTGTAAGGGTTCTTGCTCCAGTTAGCATCTTCAATAAGGCATGTTACGCGTTCATTATTGTTAGTAATGTAGTAACCCTCTTGATACTTTGCCTGTCCTTGGGTTACTGCGAAAATAAGGATGAACAGGCATGAGGAAATAAAATTTTTCATTGTTCTTGCTTTTTATTTCAAATTTATAGAATTCACCGAATTGTAGCATACGATAACTGTTAATTTTCCCAAATTAGTCATGCAAAAAAAGAGCGCCAATGTTAATTGACGCTCCTAGATTTAGGGACTTTGAGATTTGGTTATTATTAGGGTGTTTTAAATTATTCGCTAACTTGTTTAATGCGCTGCAATGGTAGTTAAAACACGAGTTACTTTAATGATGGTAAATTGTGTACCCGTTAAATATGATTTAAAATTCTCATTGTTAACCTATTAAAGATAAGGTTTCTTACTTAAAATAAAAATTAACACCTTATAAAGCTTCAATTAATGCACCTCGTATACTAAAACTTGGTCTATGCCATCTTGGGTAACTAACTCTAAAGCCGAATCGCCATCTATATTTTCTAAAACGGCAGCAGAAGTACCATAAACAGGGAAGTTAGGTATTGGTTTGGCTTGGCTGTCAAAGAGATATACCTTTTTAGCTTCTAAGTCCGTAACAGTAATATAAATCTTATCATTAAGGTAAAAAATCCTCGGAGGTGTGTAATTACCATAGTCTAGATTAACTCGCCTTGATTTTATATTTAAAATGTTCTCCGTTAAAGAGACTAGCGTTTTACTTGTAGTGCTTACCGAATGATCTTCTGGAAGATTTAAAGCTTTTTTGGAGAGTTTACCTTTAGTGTCTATTTGAATTAATTCACCAAGTTTTGTGGATGATGTAAACTTATTTTGGTACAAGAAAAGTTCGTTATCAGAAAACGGAAAGGTTTCATTGACCTTAATTCTTGTTTGTCCTCGTCTGTTTAAAATAACTAAATTCTTTTCCGTCTTAAATGCAATATAATCCTTGGAAGCAACTCTAAAATGTTTAGGTTGAGAAGTTATAGTCCCTTTCTTTAAATTATACTTAAAGCCTTTTACTAATTGACCTTTGGCATTGTACATCAACAAATTTTCGCCTTGTGTTACAACTATGCGATAATTTCGGTTTTTATCATAATCAAAAACAGATAACGGTTGTGTAATTTTATCCTTGAAGTTAAGAGGGAAGGGACTAACATCTTTACCATTTCTGTCTAACACATACAATTTATTTGGTGTTGCAAAGGCTAATTGCAGCCTACCATTCTTATACATGTCAATCTGCTCAACTGTTCCCAGGATTTTATCATTTAATGTTTTTGTCCATAGCACTTTTCCTGAGCCAGAAATAAGGCTCAATTGATTTTTAGCATCTTGCACTATGATGTCGTGGCCCTTAGTAATATGATTTTTTACAACTTGAGGAGGACTTATCAATGGGTGCTTTAGTGGTGTTGTAAAACTCTCAATAATCTCTGATGTCCTAGGGCGTTTCTTAAATTTCTGAATCATCCCATTAATATGGGCAAAATCAGTCTCGTTTATCAATTGAACTACATTTGCATCGTAACCCTTCATATCTAAATTAAAACGGGAAGATAAACTTTTGGAATTCTCAAAAATAAAAAGTGAAGCTTCATCACTGAGATCAGAACTAACATTTTTAAAAGCTTCAAGATTATTGAGTGTATTATTGTTTAAGGCAGAGGATAAAAAGGTTTTTATCTCCTCTAAAGTAGCAGCCCAAACAACATAATTTTTAATAATAGCTACAAAACCGAATTCACTCGACTTAAAAAAAGGTAAAAATTGGCTGTTTAATAATTCGGCATCCTCCCCTGTAGTAAATATATCAATGCCTCTAAACTCTTCTTGTAAAGTTGCGTTCTCCAAGGATTCTAAAATAATATCTGGATCGAGGCTGTGCATCACCAAATAATTATCTGCTTTGGTTATTTCATTCGTGTAGTTTAAAAAAGAATTTTTCTGCACGATGCTATCAGCCTTAATTAATTTTATCCTGTTACCTTCAAAAATTTTATAGTCGTCAAATGCAAGGCTAATGACTTTGTTTATGTCTTTAGGGATAATATTGATAGTATTTATTTCCTGAGGTTTAGTGTTTTTAAAACATTCTACCGGTGAGTTAATACTATCGTTATAAGTTAGTATACCGTTATATCTATAAGTGTCGTTTGTTAGTTTTAAATCTAATGTTGTCGAATTAGAGGTATTATAGCCCCAAGAATTTAATAATAATTTAGAAATAGGGCTTTTCTCATTTTTAAAAACGAGGGAGGTAATAACGTCATCTGATGCAGTTTCAAGTATGGAGAACGCCTTATTATTTGATTCATTATATACTTGAGGGGAGTTTATCGATTCTTTAAGGTTTGAAGCTATGATGTAGTCTCCAACCGCAATGAAATAATGCGTGGATAAATTAAGTTGAAGACTATCTATTTTTGAATTTTCGTTCTTTTTTAAATTTGAAAAGGATGCAGAATCCAGCGGTTTTTCATAGTTGGACCTTTCAGAGACTAGCGTATAATAAGGCAAGCCCGCTTCGTTTTGTGATAGAGAAAGGTACGCCGTGCTTTCCGGATTCATTTTTTCAGCAAACTCAAATGTTAAATCAAAATGCATTGCATATAAACTGTAAATAATATTTTGAGAATCCATCTGGCTTTCAAAATCGTTGAATGCTTTTATTTTAAATAAAACCTCAGAGTTTTTAGGAATTAGTTGTAGTGGAGTTATAGAGGAATCTTTATTCTGTTGGCAAGAAAAAAATAAAGAAAAAACAAGTATGCCAAAACCAATGTGCTTCATATATATAGTATAATCGTCATAAAATTAAAAATTATAAATCCAGTTTATATTGTTCGGGCAGTAATCTAAAGGATTTTCTGTGATATTTAGAAGGGCCATATTTTTTAATGGCAGCACGATGCTCTTTTGTTGGATATCCTTTATTTTTTCTCCAATTATACATTGGGTACTCCTTGTGGATGGTCTCCATATATATATCGCGATACGTTTTTGCTAAAATAGAGGCTGCGGCAATATTTAGATATCTTCCATCGCCTTTTACTATAGTTTGATAAGGAATTGCATTTAGCGGTTTAAATCTATTTCCATCGACACTTATAAAATTCGGTGCTGGATCAAGTTTTAGAATGGAACGTTGCATGGCTTCGATGGAAGCATTTAAAATATTTAGGGAGTCTATCTCATCCTCAAAAACATGAGTAACGCTATAACATATAGAAGTAGTCTCTACAATTGACTTCAATTTAAGTCTTGTTTTTTGGTTAAGTTTTTTTGAATCGTTTAGGTCTATATTAGTAAAGTCCTCTGGTAATATAACTGCAGCTGCTGTTACTGGTCCAGCAAGGCAGCCACGCCCTGCTTCGTCGGTACCGCATTCAAATTCTAGGTCTGAATATTTAAGTTGTAATTTCAGAGGTAACTTTTTTTTACAAATTTATGTTTTCTGACGCAACCTTTTAAAGGATATTACATCTATTAAATGAGTTAGCGGATTTTAAAGGGATAACCACGTGCCGAAACTCTTGCTTATATCGCAAAATCGTTAACATATTTTTGGCAAAAACACTTGTTTATTTAATATTAAATTAAGATGTTTGCAACTAGACTAACTCAAATAATTGTTTTATGAAATTAAAGTTAACATGGTTATTGACGCTTTTTATGGCGTTTGTGATGCAATTTTCTTTTGCACAAGAGAAATCGGTCACAGGAACAGTTACTATAGCATCGGATGGTTTACCATTGCCAGGAGCTAACGTAATTGTAAAGGGTACGTCAAGAGGTACTCAAACAGATTTTGATGGTAATTATTCTATCAATGTTAATGTGGGAGACGTTTTGGTGATTTCCTACGTCGGTTTAAAATCGACAAACATTACAATCGGCGCTGCCAACAAATATGATGTTGCGTTAGAAGCTGATAACACCTTAGAAGAAGTTGTTGTTACAGGGTATACCCGAGAAACAAGAGCAACAACTACCTCTGCTGTTTCTACGGTATCTGCTGAAGCTGTAGAATCTAGACCTAATGCATCCATTGCAGCATCACTGCAAGGGCAAGTGCCAGGTCTTAACATTGGTACTGGTTCTGGACAGCCAGGTGCTAATAGTGTAATCTTACTTCGTGGTATTGGTTCTATTAATGGTAACATCGAGCCGTTATTCGTTATCGATGGTGTACCAGTAGATGAAGATAACTTCCGTAGTTTGAACAACAATGACATTGCGAACATTACCGTATTAAAAGATGCTTCTGCTTCTGCACTGTATGGTAATCGTGGTGCAAACGGTGCTATTATCATCACTACCAAGAAGGGTACTTTCAGTGAAAATTTACAAATTAACTACAGAGGCCAGTTTGGTTATTCTGTTTTACCAGACAAAAACTTCGACGTGATGAATTCACCTCAGAAGTTACGTTACAACAGAACCATTAATAATGGTGCTCTTGGTAGTGGGCTTTCAGATGCTCAGATTAATGCTATTGCGAGACAGGCCAATACAGATTGGGAAGACGTATTCTTCAGACCTGGTGAAACAATTAGTCATAACTTAAGTTTATCTTCTGGTTCTGAGTTGATGTCTTCATTTACATCGCTTGGATACTTTGAGCAAAAAGGTGTAACTCTTCGTAGTGATATCCAAAGATTTAACTTGCGTCAAAATTTGAATGGTAAAAGTTCAAATGGTAAGTTTAATTATGGTACAACCTTGAGTTTGAACTTTAGTACAAACAACTTTATCCAAAATGAGGGTACTGGTAACTTGTCAAATCCATTCCTTGTTCCTTATGTAGCCTTACCTTATTTCTCTCAGTTTAATCCTGATGGAACACTTAATACGGTAGGTTCTGGTCTTGATGATTTTGATAATACACCTTTTACTGCACTTAATAATACAGTGTTAAACACTAATAGAACAGAAGAAATTAAATTCATCGGTTCTGTATTCGCAGATTATGAGTTTATGAAAAACGTTACGGCTTCTATCCGTTTTGGTTTGGATTACACGTATCAAAGAGGTCAATTTATAGAAGACCCAACAAGTGTTTACGGACAGACAGCTGCTGCTGCTGGAGATGCAGAGTTCCAAGGGACCAATGCTGAAAATTATTCAAGAGATGCAAGATTTAACAATCTAGTTGGTTTAAATTATAACAATGTATTTGGTGAAAAACATAATGTTGATTTCTCAGCATTCATGGAATATAACAAAGCATATTTAAACACATCTGGCTTTACGCAAGTAGGTCTTAACCCAAAGGTTTTTGAATTTGGAACTGGTTTTATTCCAGCAACAACATTCGAAGATTTAGATGGTGATGGCTTAGCTGCTACAGATGGTACTGAGTTTCCTTATATACCAGGTATTTCACTAAATGAAATTACTGTAGGTATTTTCTCTTACTTCGGTGTTTTGAGATATACTTATGATGACAGATTTAATTTCCAAGGTTCTGTAAGACGTGATGCCTCATCAAGATTCTCTGAGTCTAATCGTTGGGGTACATTCTGGTCTGTATCTGGTTCTTGGAATATTACCAATGAATCCTGGATGGACAACAGTGTGTTTAGTAACTTAAAATTAAGAGCATCTTACGGTGTTACTGGTAACGATCGTATTAGTGGTGGTTTCTACGGATCTGATGATGCAACTTTTGACCTTTACGGACAAGGTGCTGGGTACAATAATACTGTAGGTTTATTTGCTACTCAAATTGGGAACAAAGACCTTAAATGGGAAACAATTACACAAACGAATATCGGTTTAGATTTTGGTTTATTTAATAATAAGTTAACTGGTAGCTTTGATGTTTACGAGAAAGTAACGGATGATTTATTTCAGTCTCAGCCAGTATCTGCTTTGAATGGTGTAAATACAATTTTTGCTAATCAAGGGCAGTTAACAAATACAGGTGCAGAAGTAGCACTTAATTGGACGGCATTATCTAACCCAGATGGTCTAACTTTAAGCTTCTTCGCTAATGGTTCTTATAACGTAAATGAGATTACAGAACTTCCTGGCGGAATTGATGAAGTTTTAGGTGGAGGTCGTACAAATAGCTTAAGAGTTGGTAAGCAACTTGGTGAGTTCTTCGCTGTAAGATGGGCTGGTGTAAATCCTGCAAATGGTAATCCTCTATATTTAGATATCGACGGAAACGTTACAGAAACATATAATGTTGATAACAGAGTATGGACTGATAAAACTATTTATCCAACATACCAAGGTGGTTTTGGATTCAATGCTGGATTTAAAGGCTTTACCTTAGATACACAGTTTTCTTGGGTTGCTGATATTTACAGATATAACGGAAGTTTAGGTGTTATTGAAGATCCAACATTAACTACGTTATCTAATGGGTCTACATCATTCTTAAGACAATGGCAACAGCCAGGTGATGTTACAGACATCCCAAGAGCTGGTTCACCGTCAACTCGTAACCTTTTAACGGATAGATATTTAGAAGATGCGTCTTTCTTAAGATTAAGAAACATTGTATTAGGATATAACTTTGCAGATGCATTGAAAGATTCTAACTTCATACAAAACATTAAAGTATTCTTACAGGCTGAGAACTTATTTACTTGGTCTAAGTGGAGAGGTTGGGATCCAGAATCAAGTTTTAGAAACTCTGATTTCTTTGACTATCCAACAACACAAATCTTTACTATTGGAGTAGACTTAACATTCTAAAAAAATTAACAATGAAAATGAACAATAAATTATTTCTATTACTTCTGGTAGGTTTCTTATTCGCGTCATGTAATGATGCAATAGATATTACACCAGAGGATGAGTTTACACCAGAAATTACTTTTGAGTCTCTTGCAGATTTACAGCAAGGTTTAAATGGTGTATATGCGAACTTTGGGTTCGAAGAAGATATCGAGTTTAATTCCATATTTGCCGATAATGGTAAACCTGGTTTCGATAATGGAGGTCAGTTAATAAATTTATATAACTGGGTTTTCCAAGCAGCTAGTGGTAGCACTACAGCAATGTGGAACAATTACTACGATTTAATTAACGCGGCAAACAGGGTAATAGAGGCTGCGCCGCTGGTGGAAGTTGACCCTTCTGATATTGTTGAGTACAACAATATTTTAGGTCAGTTATATGCTTTGAGAGCAGTAGGTCACTTCCGATTACATATGTATTACACAACGGACTATGAGAATCCAACAGCTCTAAGTGCAATAATTAGTCCAAACGTACCGGTTGTTACTGATGTATTTCCAAGGAATACAGTGCAAGAAATGTCAGATTTTATAGCTGACGATATTGCTTTGGCAGAACAATTAATAGATCCTGCATTTACTGACAACGCTTATGTTACTCAGGATTTCGTAATGGGTTTAAAAGCTAGAGTAGCCTTATTAACGGGTGACGCTAGTGGTATTGCTCCGGCAACAGCATTAATCAACAAGTACCCTTTGGCTAGTCCAATTCAGTATCTTCAAATGTATGCAGATGCAGATAACACAGAAGTAATCTTTAGATTAATAAGGTCTTCTGCCGTTGGTGGTATCTGGTACTTTACTAATAGTGCTGGTCCTTTCTTTGAAGCCTCTAACAGTTTATACAACGATTTAGCTGCTAGTAATGATGTAAGGTTAGGTGTTAATATTAATTTTGGTACTAATAATGGCGGTCCTAGTGATCCAGCTAATAATATTCATCTAATTAATAAATATCCAGGTTCTTCAGTTCCTTTTGTGTCTAACATTAAGCAAATGAAAGTTAGCGAGATGTACTTAATTAGAGCAGAGTTAAGAGCTAAAAATGGACAACTAGGTCTTGCGGCTGATGATGTAAGAGCAGTGAGAAATGCTAGAGGTAGTGGTACTGTAACCCCTACATCCTATTCAACAGTAAATGAGGCTATTACTGATATTACATTAGAGCGTCGTTTAGAATTGGCTTATGAGGGTCATCGTTACTTAGACTTGAAGCGTAACAAAGACGTTTTGGGAGGAATTTTGAGAAACCCTATAGATTGTGCTTCTGGTGGAAATTGTGAGATGCTTTCTAACGATCCAAGATTAACTTTTCCAATTCCACAGGTTGAGGTTAATGCTAATCCTGGTATCACTCAAAACCCTGGGTATAACAACTAAAAATGAGAACAATTATGAAAAATAGAATTTATTATATATTAGCTGTTGTATTGGTGGCGCTGAATTACTCTTGTGGTGATTTTGAACCAGTGATTTACGACGGTGTAAATGGACAGACCTTAGCTGCTTTTGATGGCGCGGGTGGTACTTTAGAAGTGTTGATTAACGATACTGGCGAACTAGAAATAGGGGTTAGCGTAAGTACATTATCTTCAGAAGATAGACAGATAGCAATTGAAGTTTTAACTGACTCAGAAGATAATACAGCGACACCGGGCCAATATGATATACCTGCAACCGTAACTATACCGGCAGATACTTATTTCGGTTCGTTTACAGTAACAGGAATAGATGATGAATTAACAACAGATGGTGTTAACCTAATTTTAGGTTTAGACCCTGAGGCATTAGGTAACGCGGTAGCGGCTGCTCCATTCAATGTAAGAATAGTAGAAATATGTCCTGTTGAAGCATCATTCATGGTAGGAGATTACACAATTAACCAGATTTCTGGTGGTGTTCCTGCTGCAGGTAATGCACCTTTTATGGGTAACGGTACAGTAGTAACCTTGGTTCCTGGAGCAGCTTCAACTGAGCGTGTATTTAACGTAAAGTTTTATCCAACATTTGGATTTAGTAATCCACCGGTGGATTTCTCATTCTCCTTGTCTTGTGGTGAGACAGTGGTAAATGGAATTTTGGATGGTGGTGTATCTGGTGTTGGTTGTGGAAGCTCTATACCAATGGGTCCTGGTGCAACAAACGGTGTATATGATACAGCAGACGATACATTTTTGACTCTTGTAACTACAGAGGATGTCGGAGGAGCAAGTTGTGGTACTGAAGCTCAAACGGTAATTTCTTTAACTAAAAATTAAAAATTATGAAAAAGATGAAAAAAGTTTTTTTGTTTGTCTCGGCTATGGCAATGATGGTAGCTTGTGACAACACTACATTTGAAGGTGGAGAAGATCCAACTTTTGGGTGGCTGGAGTTCCCTTCAGCGACATCAACGGTGTCTGCCACTTCAGATTTAATGTCAGTTCCAATTGCGGTAAGTTTTACTGCACCAATTAATAAGGAAGATTTAACGTTAACTTACTCGGTAGTGGGTGTAGATGGTATCGATGCAGGTACTATAGTAACCGATACTGAGGGTTCTACTACAATAGTAGGTGATACCAATACAGGTGAAATAGTTTTAAACCTTCTGCCAGACGCTGCACTTGTTGTAGCTGCTAATGATGAAGTATCTTTAGATATAGAAATCGTTTCTAACGACAGAAGTGTATTAATCGGAGTGGATGAAAACACGGTTACAACACACCGTTTAACTTTAGTTTGTGATCTTACTTTAGACATTGGTGGTACATACAGTGTAACTACCGATTATGGCTTCCATGATTTCTTACCAGATTTTTCATCATATACATACACTACGGATATCGTAGATAATGGTGATGGAACTTTCTTTGTACAGGATTTCTCAGGAGGTTTATACACAGAGGGACCATATGTAACTGCTTATGGTACTGGTCCTACAAGTTTCGATGTTAATTTCACGAATGCATGTAGACAAATCATCTACCCTGATCAAGGTGATCCATGGGGTGCTGTAATACCTTTAGATGGTGGAGTTAATGAGATAGACTTAAGTACTGGTATCATTACTATTTCTTGGTTCTGCGAAGGATATGGTGAAAACGGTGTTTCTGTTTATACACCACTATAGTCTCAGTTTTTCAGGACTACCTGTAAAAAATAGAATAAAAAAATCGCCTTTATGGCGATTTTTTTATTTCTAAAATCTTAAAATTATATGAGTTTATAAATTTAAGGTTATCTTTACCAGGCGATGTTTTATTCGCTACAATACAAAAAAAATAAAATTGTAATATGAAAAGAATAGTTCTACTTTTTCTTGGGCTTAGCTTGTCGTTATGCTATGGTCAGCAGGTTCAAAACTCTTGGGTGAAAATTTCTACAATGCCAAATGACGTTGAGTTATTTTCAAAATCGGATATACCAACATCATATACGCTATATGAGTTAACAAATTTAAATTTGCTAGAAGAATTGTCAAGTATACCTTCTATCGAAGAATCACAGATTAAAAATGGTGCAATAGTATCATTTCCTACAATGGATGGAGACTTAGAGTCTTTTGAGGTATTTGAAGCTTCAGTTTTAGCACCGGAATTACAGGAGCAGTTACCAAATGTGAGATCATTTAAGGGAAGTTCTCTTAGAAATCCTTATAAAACTGTCAGGTTTTCTTTTTCACAGAGAGGGTTGCATGCCATGTTTTTAAATGGCATTAATGGTACAGAATATATAGATGCTTATTCTAAGGATGGTAAATATTACATGCATTATTTAAGAAAAGACGTTCCTGTTGATAATGATGGGAATTTCTGTTTGGTAGATGAGTCTAATCTCGATCGAAATGGAATGTTCAATAATGGTGATATGCCAATCCAACAAAGAAATGCAGACGATGGTCTTTTAAGAACATATACCCTCGCCATGGCATGTACTGAAGAATTCGCTGATTATTGGATTGCACAGTTAGGTTTAAATGCGTCATCTGATGCAGATAAAAAGAATGGAATCTTAGGGGTAATGAATGATTTTATGACCCGAGTCAATGGTCCATATGAAAGAGATTTAGGTATAACTATGGAAATTGCGGCAAATAACACTAATGTTATTTTCTTAAGTAGTCCTTTTTTAAATGACGGAAGCATTGGTACTTTAATAAACCAAAGTCAAACAGCCATTGATAATAATATAAATCAATCTTATGATATAGGGCATATGTTAAGCCGATCTGGCAGTGGCCTAGCGGCTGTAGGTGTGGTTTGCTTAAATGGTAACAACGCGCGTGCAGTAAGCGGTGGTCTTGGTAATTTTCCGCCTCCAGAAGGTATACAGTATGAAAATGTGATTATGCATGAAATGGGGCATCAATTCTCAGCAAGACATACATGGACCGCAGCAAGCTGTTCAGGGTCTTATACGTCAAATTCTGCTGCAGAGCCAGGAGGAGGCACAACCATTATGGCTTATGCTGGTATTTGTGGTGCCTCTGCTAATATCCAAAGTTTGGCGGACGACTATTTCCACGAGCTAAGTATTGGTCAGATGTGGGGCTTTATTGAGTTTGGTGCCGGAGGAAACTGCCCTGTAGAGGAAGTGACTGGCAATTCAGCTCCGGTAGCAGATGCTGGCTTAAACTATACAATTCCCGCCTTGACACCCTATAAACTTGTAGGTAGTGCCACCGATGCAGATGGCACTGGGTCATTAACTTATTGTTGGGAACAAAGTGATGTCAATGGGCAAGAAATAAATTTCCCAGTAAATACAACAACGACCGGTCCTGTAACTAGATCTTTCCCACCTAGTCCAAATAGCACAAGGTATATTCCACGTTTAGAAGACTATGTTCAAAACGTAGATAATTCTACAGAATGGGAAATTTTAATGCTTGCAGAACGAAATATGAATTTTACATTTACGGTGAGAGATAACGCCGTACCTGGAGCTCAGTCTGACTCTGACCAAATGAGAGTCACAGTTACTAATACTGCAGGACCATTTAGAGTAATATCCCAATCAAGTTCAGGTATTGTGTATACAGGAGGGACTACCCAGACCATAGCTTGGAATAATTTTGGAACCACTTCCCCTCCAGTAAACGAAAGCTCTGTGAATATTCTTTTATCGGTTGATGGAGGATTAACCTTCCCAGTAGTCTTATTGGCAAACACGCCAAACGATGGAGTACAAGATATTGTAATTCCAAATGTAGACGCTACAAATTGCAGAATAATGGTAGAAGCAGCAACAAATATTTTTTACAATATTAACCGCCAAGATTTTGAAATCCAGCGCGACCCATTGAGCATAGATGATAACAGTTTAGAAAACCTCATAAGTGTTTATCCAAACCCAACCGATAATCAACTATTTATTGAGGCTTCAGGAACACTATTAAACCAAACACTTGATATTGATTTATATGATATCAATGGACGTTTCATACTAGATACTACATTTTCGCCATTAAATGGACAAAATAATTTAGCTGTAGATGTGAGTAATTTACAACCAGGTATGTATCTTTTAAAAGTAGGTTCTGAGGATAGATTCATTAACAAGAAGATTATTATAGAATAATCAATTTGTAAAAGCGTTAAATTAAGACCGTCTATCTTGGCGGTCTTTTTTATATTTATAACCTAAATGAATTGTTTTAGCAGTATCACAAGTAATATGAAATTTACGAAAACACTATCAAGTTTTTTTGTAATTGTACTTTGTACTGTAGGTTCATTGAACGGACAAATTAATCCTGAAAAAAGAAATCAAGCGATTAACGACCAAAACAACCCCTCTAATAAATCTAAAAAAGTAAATAAAAACGATTTAGCCACTATTGATCTTTATAAAATAGTGAAGGCAACAAATGATACTACTTTTGTTGACACAACGTTATCCCTTAAAAAACTTTATAAGTTCAATTATTTACAAGAAGATAATTTCGGACTCATTTCTTTTGCAAATATTGGTCAGACATATAATACCTTAACTTTTAATAGTGCTGAGCAATATAGTTTACCCTTATTTGGTGCTAGCGCACGTCATTTTAATTATAAAAAAGGTAGTGACATGGAGTATTTTGAAGTGCCAACCCCATGGACAAGACTAACCTATAAAACAGCATTTACTCAAGGACAGTTACTAGATGCTTTCTTTACAATTAACATGTCTAAACAGTTTAATTTTTCAATTGCCCACAAAGGGCTTCGTTCCATTGGAAACTATCAGCATGCTTTAACAAGCTCTAATAACCTAAGAATTACATCCAACTATAAATCTCTAAATAAGCGATACAATGCTCGGGGCCATATGACATGGCAAAGAATACTGAACGAAGAAAATGGAGGTATAAGAGATGAAGACATCATTAATTTCACCTCTGGTAATGAAGAGTTTTTAGATAGGGAAGTATTTGACCCTAATTTCGAGGACGCAGAAGGGGTGTTAATAGGCAAAAGATTTTATTTAGACCATACCTTCGAAATAACAAAGCCTAAAGATTCTATCCAAAACAATAAGTTGTTATTGCTAAACACTGTCTCTTTTGAAGATATGTACTTTGAATACGTTCAAACATCACCTGCAACAGACTTTTTCGGGAGTGCATTCTCAAATACAATAAGGGATAGGGCAACCCTAGAAAATTTTCAAACAGATGTTGGAGTGTCCTATTTTAATAATCTTATAGGAGAACTCAAATTTAAATTAGAATATTCAGATTTAAATTATGGCTACAATAGCGTAGTGCTATTAAATAATCAAAATATTCCTAACCGAATTCAAGCTAATGTTCTGGCAGTAAATGGCCAGTATAAGAAAATGTTCAGTGGATTTATTATTGAGGGTAAAGCAGGTCTAAATCTTTCAGATGATTTTGGAGGGAACTATATTTACGGTAACATAGGTTATCAACTAAATCAAGATATTTACTTAGAAGGCGCTTTAAGTATAAGTTCAAGATTGCCAAATTATAATTTCTTGCTATATCAGAGTGATTACCTTAATTATAACTGGTACAACTTTGGAGACTATAATAATGTCAATACGCAACAAATAAGTTTTAGTCTCAAATCTGAAAAATATCTTGATATAGATTTCGATATTTCTAATATAGATAATTATACATTTTTCAATTTGGAGGGTATTGAAGAAGGTGTAAAAATTATTAAACCAAGGCAATATCAAAACACCATACAATATTTAAGAATTAAATTCCGAAAGGATTTGAGGTATGGCAAGTTTGGTTTAGACAATACGGTTTTATATCAAAATGTTATTAGCGATGAAGACGTTCTAAATGTTCCAGCTATTGTAACTAGAAACACATTTTATTTTTCGGACCAGTTGTTTAAAAAAGCATTGACTTTCCAAACAGGTGTAGTTTTTAATTACTTTACGAAATACAATATGAATGGCTACGACCCTTTATTAGCCGAGTTTTATACTCAAAATAATACTGAGTTAGGAGGGTTTCCTAGGTTAGATTTCTTTGTAAACGCAAAAATCCGGCAGACTAGGATATTTTTAATAGCAGAACACTTTAATTCCTCGTTCACAGGTTACGACTTTTTCTCAGCACCTAACAACCCCTACAGGGATTTTACCATACGCTTTGGATTGGTATGGGATTTCTTCCTATAGTCCCAATACTTTAAGTCTGATTATTAGAAGCTTAAGAAATAAAAATAATTTTATTTCAAAAAAGACTTGCCCAATAAAAAAGGCTTAATATCTTTGCCGCCCTGTTCAGATGAAAAGACTGAATAATGGAGCCCTAGACATTAAGAAAATATTTTAAAAAAATAAATAGATTCTTATTGTGGGAATAAAAAAAGGGTTTTATATTTGCACCCGCTAAAACGCCGAAGGGATGTTAAGCGGAAAGAAAAAAGTTCATAGACAT
>NZ_JAGEVF010000006.1 GCF_017581965.1 Winogradskyella pelagia | reverse complement strand
TGCTTCGCTTTTTGTTCAGCTAAACGTTGCGCTTCCGCCTGAGCTTTAGCTTCGGCTTCTTGCTTCGCTTTTTGTTCAGCTAAACGTTGCGCTTCTGCCTGAGCTTTAGCTTCGGCTTCTTGCTTCGCTTTTTGTTCAGCTAAACGTTGTGCTTCCGCCTGAGCCTTAGCTTCGGCTTCTTGCTTCGCTTTTTCTTCAGCTAAACGTTGTGCTTCGGCCCGTGCTTTAGCTTCGGCTTCTTGATTAGTCTTTTCTGCTGCTATTATTGCAGCTTCAGCTTTGGCGCGTGTTTGAGCTTTGTTCTCAGCCAATCGTTTGGTGTCTGATGAGGTTCTACTATTTTGCCTTGGTTTTCTTATTGTTCGTTTTCTCTTACCACTAGAGAGCAATCCAGCAACTTCATCATCATTGCTGTAATCGAGTCTACGATTTGGAGTAAAACGATATGCTAAAGTAATTTCATGTGAGGGACCAAAACCGCTTATATCTCCAGTAGCCAATTCAAAATTATATTCGACAGCTATATTTTCTGTAATATTAAGGCCAGCTCCTCCTGAAACTCCAAAAACGGTATTATACCCAATTTGGGCCCATAAACCAATTGGCACAGTAACCATTGCATTACCAGAAATAATGGTTTCGTCTTTATAAAATTCCGAGCGCAGTAAACCCGTAAACTTACTGTTATCAAAGAAGCCACGACTCTGCATATAACCTGTATACATTGCATGAGCCTGAATGCCTTGCTGAGGATTATCTTGTAATAATTCTGAGGATTCAAAATTGTACAAGGCAAGGTTCTGAACCGATAATCCAAAATCTAAAAACTCAGTACCATAATTTATTCCTGGATTTACTGTTAACAAGAAGTTCTGGGGAACATTCTGTAAAGCGGGATCTTCTATATTAACCACAACGTTAGATGTGTTTATTCCACTTTGGTAGGCACCTATATTTAAGCCAAATGTAAGATTGGTACTTCTGCTCAGCTGCGCGTTATAGGAGAAGTTTAGTACGCCTCCAAAAGTAGTAAGCACGCCATTGTTCTGCTGAAAAAGACTGAGGCCAGCACCAATATTTTCTTTAAATCGCCCACCATAATTAGCGATATAAGTTTGGGGAGCATCGTTAAATTGTACCCATTCTCTTTTGTTAGTTATACTAATAAATTTAGTTTGCTCTCTCACAAAACTAAATGTTGGGTTAATGAGATATCTATTAAAAGTTAATGAATTTCTCAAAGGCAAGTTCAAAGCCATGACACCATCTGCTTCTTGTGAGCTGACAGCCTGCATAATGCAAAGGCCTAAAATTAATATGACGATTTGAACTTTCAATTTATCTAATTATGGTTATTGAACCTTTTTCTGTTTTATTATCTGTTGTTGTTATGATGTAATAGTATACCTGATTAATACTGTTAAGGCCTAAGTCGGTTTGTGGCCAATCGTTTTGATAGTTATTAGATTTAAAAACCAACGTTCCACGATTATTATATATGTTTATTTCCGTATTAGTACCGCTAACAAATTGCTGCGGGATAATCCAGGTGTCATTGATATTGTCACCGTTAGGACTGACTATATTTGGAATTTGAGCTACAGCGGGAAAAGGGTCTAAAGCTTCTTCTACAATAAAATCATAGGATAATGAGCCCTCACAGCCTTGTGTCTCTGTGATGACCACTGTGTAATCACCAACCTCTGAAACCTCATAGGAGTTTGAAGTAGCATCTGCAATGAGGTTGTCGTTTAAATACCACTCGAAAATTGGTTGGTTTGCTAAATGAGTAATGGTTACTGTTAGACTTTCACCTTCTTCAATTGTATTAACGTCATCTACATTGATAGAGCTATCAAATAATAAACTTTCGAGATTTATAGAACCAGAAGCAGAACAGGCTCCCAAATCTACTTGTACTGAAAATGTGCCAGATTCATTGGTTTGATACATTTGATTTGTAGCTCCCGGTATGATTGCACCATCCTTAAACCACTGATAAGAATTGCCGCCTAGAGTGCTCAATGTGGTAAGCCCTTGCTCTGGGCAATATGGATTTCCTAAACTAGAAACAATGGCTGCAGTCGCCTGGCCATTTGTAACTTCAGTCACGGTTACTCGATTAGAGAAAGAATTTGAAGTACACGTACCATAATTGGTTTCTACAAAATAGGTTCCCACACTATTTACTTCAAGACTTTCACCTTGTGTAATGAATTCAGATGTTGTTGGTCCTGTTTCTCTAAACCAATTAAAGGTAAGAGCAGGGTAGTTTAACGGAGAGTCATTTGATCCGGTGCCTGGATTGTCTATAGTTAACAGATAACTTCCTCCAGAACAGAAAGCGGCAGTCTCAACTAGATTATTGATTGTAAATGGGGCATCTTGACTTTTATAATACGAAGCAAAAGGTGCTGAAGGTGCGCTGGTTGCAATTGGCGCACTGCTCTTTATCCTAATACGGTAATTCTCACCAGCTGCAGTCTCAGGAATGCTAAACGAGACAGTAGCTGGAGAAATGGTAATAGCGCCTGGATTAGAGGTAAATACTACTGTTGCTTGTGAGAAATCGCCCGAAGCATCTGACATTTCGACCGTAAATTGATTAGATGGTGCAAGGGCATTTTCTGGGGAAAAAATAAAACTCGCACTGTAGTCATTAAAACTCGCATTGGCACAAGCTTGGCTAAATCCTAAATTGGGTGTACCGATAACAACCTGTGCACTGAGTTGAAGTGTCAGCATCAATATACTAATCCAAAGGAGGAGTTGTTTTGCGGTTGTATTTGGGAGCATGAAGTTGGGATTGTAATTATCTAATCAATACGCTATGTTTTATGAGGCACTTCATTTAGTTGGTTCTTGGATTAATAATTATGAATTTAATCATCGTCATCATCATCAATATCATTCGAGGCTATGATTTTGTTGATTCGCAATCTATAATCTGGTCGTTTTGAGCTATGAGCCTCAATAAAAGTTTCGCTGTCTGGCCCTCTTGAATAGACGTTGTTGAATACACGGCTGCCGTACCAATTTTCTAAATCGTCATTGTTAGAAAATCCTTTGACAAAAATGTTTCCTTTACAATTGTTAAAATAAGTTCTAGTAAATTGAATTTTTTCTAGACTTTCGTTGTTGATTCTGATATCTTCATCTATATATACTGCTGGATAAAACCCTGATATAACACTTTTATCAATAGCAAAAGCGGTATTTTCATCCACGAAGATGGCTTCTTTTACAAGTCCAACTTCAATATCTGAAGTTAAATTATCAGAAACATTAATTAATGTTAGATTTTCAGCATTAACAACAGTTTCTTCTTTAGTAGAATTAGATGTTTCTTTATCGTCATAAGATTGAATGACCATGCATCTTGAGCCATATGGACTCGATACATATGGTGAACGAATGGCCAAAGAGTTTAATATTTCTGTCTGTGCACCATAGTTGAATACATAATCATTTTGATTTGCTCTAAAGGATACCATTTTCATAAGGAATGGCTGTCCACCAAGTATAGAAAATGAATTTCCTTCACAATAGCTTACCATAACATTTTCAATAACTGTCTCATGGCCTATGCCTGCAAGAGTTAACCCGTTATAATTGCCAAAGTCTTTGGTTTTTTTACCGGCAAACTCAATTCTAACAAAACGAATAACACCCGAGTTGCTGTCTTTATTAGAGCCGCCATAACTAATGTCGTCAAATGAAGCTGGCCTTAATCCAAACTCAAGTGAAGCTGCGTTACCAAACATGTTAGTAGGTGCATCACCTAGAATAAATAGACCGCCCCAATCGCCTGCCTTTTTAACGCCACGACTAGAGGTAAAGATAATTGGGTCTGTCTGAGTACCCTCAGCAATAAGTTTAGATCCTTTACTAATAGTTAAGGAGCCTTTGGTCTTAAAGTCACCAAGTATAACAGTACCAGCCTCTATAATTAGGTTGGCATTATTAGAAACAAAGACATCCCCTAATAAAAGATAAACATCATTCTTTGTGAGTTTGGTGTCTTCCGTTATGGTACCACTTAAAATTTGAGTAGGTTCACCATAAGTTTTTTGGCTTGGCCTAAAGTCTGTCCAATTGTTTAACCAATTGTTATAGCCAATAATTCCTTTTTCTTGTTGTGCAGACAGCGTTGTGGATGCACAAATGAAAAATACTGCGATTTTCAATAATGTTTTCATAGTAGGTTAATTCAATTTGATTAAATCTTAGGGCATAGATTCAACACGATTCAAACATATAAAGAAAACCTATGAAATACAAAATATATCGATGAAATACATGTATTTTAAATATAAAGGTTAAATTTCTTACAAAATACTGTAGATATCAGCTGATTAATAGAAATAGCGCCTTAAATATCGCATAATTTTTTACCCAGCAGAGGTGTAAAAAAACAAAAGCCTCGGAATTTTCCGAGGCTTCACTAACTAAAATAATAAACAATTACTCTCTATTAAAATCGTCGTAGGTGTGCAAGGATTTTAGAGTTTCCTCATAAAATAAAATAGCTGCAATTAGGTCGGTTGTATCAGAATAGGGTAAAATAGTTTTTTGAAATTCAATTGCTTTGTCAAAATAAGTTTCTGACGCATCAATATTTTCACGTAAAGCTCTTCTATTATCCTTTGTTTCAGGGATACCCAAAGAAGCCATGGTTACTCCTGGTTTAGTTGCAAAAGCAATATTGGGTAGAATGTTTACAATAACTTCTATTCGTTCAATATAGAGGTCTAGAAGTTGTCCTTTTTGGAACTTGTCTAGTTCCTCTCTACTATGGTACTTCGAAATATTAACTTTTCCACTTATAATGCTTTGAGAGGAGCCCTTTTTTTGGGCATAACTAAAGCTCATCATTACAATGAAAATGGAACAAAGTAGGGTAGTTTTGGGTTTCATTATGAGTTTTTTTAATTCATCTGGTGAAGCAAATCTATACAAAATATGAAGAAAAACAAGTATTTTTTAAAAAAATATTTAACACTTTAAATGCATATTTCATAGACAAACTGCGTAAATGGTGGATTAAAGACACATTTTATCGATAAAATACAATAGCGAAAATCACGAGATTTTTATCAAAAAATGACTCGATTTTAAGGTTTTTACTTAAGTTTTTAGAAAATAAAAAACATATCTCATGCAAAATTGATTTTCTCCATTTATCGGTAGTTTTTGCATGTCGTTGTCAATTATCGAACAAAACAGACTGTTAATGAGATTTATTGGTTTTGATGAAAGTAAACTTCCAACTTTGGAATTCAAATTAGTTTACGCCCCATGAAAAAACTATTGAAACTTCTAATGTTAGTGTGCTTTTACAGCACCATGTCTATTGTAAATGGTCAAAATAATTCAGATACTGAAGAAGACCGCAGTCCACTTTACGATTATGGAACTAAGGTCTTGAACAGTACGGATAGTGTGCCAGATTACAATTCTAAAAATGAAAAACTTAAGATAACAGGTACTATTTATAAGTCAGACGGAAAAACACCAGCAAGTGATGTTATTCTTTTTGTTGAACAACCTGATGAGCACGGTAATTTTGACTTACGCAAAGTAAATGATAAACGTTATGTGTATCACAGAACTTGGGTAAAAACAGATGCTGAAGGGCGTTATACCCTTTACACATTTGTACCTGGAAATGATAGAATACATCAACAGTATAAGCAAATCTTTCCTGTTATTAAAGAACCTACCAAAGAGCCATACGAAATTGAGACGTTTCTTTTTGATAACGATCCTTTAATCTCAAAATACTGTCGTAAACGTTTAATTAAAAAAGGGGATATCAAACGCATTCTAGAACCAAAACTAATAGACGGTATTTTAGTTGCGCAACGCGATATAATCTTAAAGCAAGACGAATCAGCGACTCAATAATTTAATTTTAGTGTTTAAGTTAGTGATTAGCCCTCATCCAGTAAGAATGGATGAGGGTTTTTTATTTTTAATATCGAGTTTAATTCCATTATCAAAACTCACAATAAGATTTGATAAAGTGCCCCAAAAGTTTTACTTTAGAAGTCACTACTTGTAGTAAGTGCTTAAGTAACATTTAAATTTTTTTGTCATGTCCTCAGGAATTTTAATTACCATCATTTTAGGAGCTTTATGTATTTTATTTGGATTGCTATATTCTAAAAACTCAACTTTACGTGTTGCTGTAGGACTTTTAGGTGCAGTTTTACTCATTTATGGTGGTTATACCTACGGAAACGTACAGCCCGTACCTCAAATAGAAACTTTTGATACTGGAAATAAGTTAAAGGTGAACTATCCCATTGAAAAAGTTCAAGTACTTTCTCCTACAGAAGGTGATGCCGTAAAATGTAGAATTCTAACTATGGGTGTTTACCCTGAAGCTCACAACAAGGACATTTGGGTACTTTTAAAGCCTTCGGACAATAAATTTTATCCTCAATCAGATTATACTAATACCTCTTTTAAACTTAATGGTGAGTGGCAGGTAGTGACTAGGTTTGGCGGTGATAAGGGCGAAACTTACGAACTCTTCGTTTATGAAACTGATGAAGCAGCTTCAGATTTCTTTAGTAAAACCATAGAAAATTGGAAATCCGCTAATGATTACGTAGGTCTTGATTTAAGTGAAATTCCTGAAGGTGCCAAAGAGATAGACCATATTTCTGTTATTCTTGAAAACGATTGTAGAGGAATTCATTAAATAAAGGTCTTTTTCTAATTTCAACAATTATTTCCGTTTTGTAAACATCTAAAGTTATCTTTTACTTCGTATGTAGTATATGTATTTTAAATACATAGTCCCTCATTTGTTTTAAATCTAATTTAAATTTCTTTGTATGAGGACTACTAAGCCTACTTTAGTCGCGTTTATTTTCGCTTTAAGTTTATCATCATTTTCACAATCAAGTTCAGCAACATCCGACTCTAATTTTGAGTTAGGACTGGCTACGGGTTACAACAGGGGTTTTGGAATCAATGCTAGTATAACTGCAGTAAAACCTTTAGAAAGTTTGGATATCAACTTTCGTTTTGGTTTTGGATATACAAGTTTAGACCCGGGAAACTCAGCCGATGCAAGACGTATTTTTATAAATAACGCCACTAATGGTGTTCCAGAAGAAAAGGGGCGGAATTTCGATTATCGTTTAGATTTCTTATGGCATTCAACTATTTTAAATCTGGAAGAAACCTATATTGTCTTTGGCCCAAGATATTCTAGTTTTAGGGCTAATTTTAAATATGTTGGAGGTAATGAGGACTTCGATGTTACTACCAGGCAGTTTGGACTAGGACTGGGATTAGAATCTCATTTTAAAATAAATTCACGTCTCAAATTAACCACAGCTATTGGGTTGGATTATTTCTTCAATAATACGTTAAAAGGCCACGACACGTCTTACAGTCCAGATAACGACAATGTTAATCCGCGAGACGACAACCAAAATAACAATACGGAGTTCACCTATGAAGATGCCAACGATGCCATAAAGCAACCGCAGATAATGCCGCGTATATTTTTAGGAATTGCTTACAAAATATAGTAGCATATGTAAAAATGCTAAAGTTCTTTAATTAGTATATCGTTGAATTCTAAAGGGGATGAGTTCCCATTAGATTTTGTATCTTTAGAATTCACCGTAAAAATCAAATTAAATGAAAACCAAGCAGATTAATGCTTATGGCACCGATTCTCCAGAAGCAGATTTAAAGCAATTACAGATTGAGCGTCGAACGGTACTTCCAGAGGACGTTGAGATTGAAATTCTTTATTGTGGCGTATGTCACTCAGATTTACATTTTGCTAAAAATGATTGGGGAATGACACAATATCCTGTGGTTCCTGGACACGAAATTGTAGGTCGAGTAACTAATGTAGGCGCAAATGTATCTAAACATAAAATAGGTGATATAGTAGCCGTAGGTTGTTTGGTAGATTCTTGTAGAACCTGTAATAACTGTAAAAACGACCTTGAGCAGTATTGCCCGGAGTGGGTTGGCACTTATGGAGGTTTCGACAAACATTTACAAACTAATACACATGGTGGCTATTCCCAATCCATTGTTGTAGATGAAGCTTTTGTTTTAAGTGTGCCAGAGAATTTAGATTTGGCTGGATTAGCGCCTGTTTTATGTGCTGGGATAACTACATGGTCACCACTGCGTTATTGGAATGTTGGTAAAGGATCTAAAGTTGCAGTTGTCGGCTTAGGTGGTTTGGGTCACATGGCCATAAAATTGGCTAACGCCCTTGGTGCTCACGTGACGCTGTTTTCTAGGTCACCCAATAAGATTGATGACGCTAAAGCCTTAGGAGCTCACGATATTGTTATCTCAACAGACGAAAGCCAGATGGAAGCTGCCATGGGACAATTTGATTTAATATTAGATACAGTACCATATGAGCACGATTTCAATCCCTACATAAGTACATTAAATGTTAACGGTATCTTGGTTATTCTTGGATTTTTAGGTGTTTTAGAGCCACCTCTTGTAACCGTACCTATGATTATGGGGCGTAAATCTGTAGCGGGTTCTTTAATTGGCGGTATCGCAGAAACCCAAGAGTTATTGGATTTTTGTGGAAAACACAATATTACCTCCGATGTAGAAGTCATAAAGATGCAAGATATCAATACCGCTTATGAACGTATGTTAAGAAGTGACGTAAAATATCGTTTTGTTATTGATATGAACTCCTTGCGATAAATCGCTGCTGTTTTTAATCTTTAAGCATGGGTTTAATAACTTCCCATACCGTATTGGCCACAAGTTTGTGGCCTTTTGCCGTGGGGTGTATCCCGTCTGATTGATTAAGTTCTTTTATGCCGCCAACACCTTTAAGAATAAATGGTATAAACGAGACCTCATTTTCATTGGCAAGATTAGAAAAAACAGAGCGAAATTGTGTGGTGTAATCTTCACCCATATTTGGTGGCAGCTCCATACCAGCAAGAATTACTTTAGTAGCTTCATTTTTTTCCTTAACCTTATTGATAATATCCTGTAAATTAGATTGTGTTTCAGTTAGTGGAATACCACGCAATCCGTCATTACCACCAAGTTCGAGTAAAAAAATGTCAATATTTTGGCGCATTACCCAATCTATACGGCTACTTCCGCCAGCAGATGTTTCTCCACTTAGGCCAGAGTTAACAACGGTATAATTTAAACCAAGGGAATCTATTTTTTGCTGTAAAATAGCAGGGTATGCTTCACTAGAATCATCAAGTCCGTAGCCTGCAGTTATACTATCCCCAAAGCAAAGAATGGTTTTAGTGATTTGTGTAGTAACCTCTTTAGCATCTTCTTCTCCTTTTGACGACGTTTCCTCTGTTTCTGATGGCTTCTTTGCATCACCGCAATTCAGCACCATAAGTGCTCCTATAAAATAACAAAACTTTAAGAGTTTATGGTTCCCTAACATTGGTAGGTTTAAGTGCAAATATGTATTTTGACGTGCGAACATAAGAAGACAACATATTGTTTATATAATGACAAAGATATTAAAGATAAGTGGCTTGGAGAAGTCTTATACTAGTGGCCAGAAACAGCTAACGGTTCTTAAGGATATTTCTTTTGAGGTTGAAAAAGGTCAGACCTTTTCAATTGTAGGTCCCTCAGGTAGCGGAAAAACAACTTTACTTGGACTTTGTGCCGGATTAGATGACCCTAATTCTGGTAGCGTTGAGTTGTGCGGATATAATTTAAAGGGTCTTAATGAAGATGAGCGTGCTCAATTGCGTAATAAAGAAGTTGGCTTCATTTTTCAAAATTTTCAACTTTTACCAACGCTTACGGCTCTCGAAAACGTAAGCGTACCATTAGAACTGCAAGGTGCTCCTGATGCTATTTCTAAAAGTAAGCAATTATTAGAAAAAGTAGGGCTAGTGGACCGCATGCATCATTATCCTTCACAATTATCTGGCGGTGAACAGCAACGTGTGGCCTTGGCAAGAGCCTTCGCTAATACTCCTTCGATATTATTTGCAGATGAGCCTACAGGTAACTTAGATGAAGAGACTGGTGAGAAGGTCATAAAGTTATTATTTGACTTAAATAAAGAGGCGGGGACCACATTGGTAATTATTTCTCACGATTTAGATTTAGCCAACCGCACACAACAAATATTGCGTCTTAAAGGCGGTCAGATTATGACCAATGAACCAACAGCCATAAACTAATGCAAAAAGTAACACCTATTAAAGCAAAAGCTTCCTGGTTGTTTAAAATGGCGTGGAGAGATGCCAAAGCCAGCAGTGTGCGTTTAGTGCTCTTTATGACCTCAATTATCTTGGGTATTGCTGCCGTAGTAGCAATCCAGTTGTTAAGTGATACTATGCAGGCCAATATTAAGTTGCAATCTAAAAACCTAATGGGTGCCGATTACATTATAGATACAAGGCAAAATCCTACTGAACGCGCCCAAGCCATTATCGATTCTTTACAGCCAGATGCCAAGGAAGTCAATTTTGCATCGATGATAGCCTTTCCAAAAAATAATGGTACAAAATTGGTCCAAGTACGGGGTATAGAAGGTGGTTTTCCTTTTTATGGCTCTATGGATACCAAACCGATAGAAGCTTCAAGTAACTATCAATCTAAAGGTGGTGCTTTGGTAGATGCCACATTAATGTTGCAATTTGGTATTAATCTTGGCGATTCTATAAAAGTTGGAAAAGTTACCTTACCCATCGTAGGGATTTTAAAGTCAATTCCTGGTAATACAGCTGTTTCAACCTCAATTGCTCCACCTGTAGTAATTCCATATCAATTTATTGACGCTACCGAATTGATTCAATTTGGAAGCCGTAAAGAATATCAATTTTTCTATAAAGCCTCGGATATTTTAGATTTAAATGCTCTTGAAGATAGAATTGAACCAATGCTTGAAGCAGAAAGCGCAGATTTAGACACACATACGAGCACGAGCCGTCGCTTAGGTCGTCGCTTTAACAATGTTGTTAGGTTTTTAAATCTAGCGGCATTTATAGCCTTGTTACTTGGGTGTATAGGAATAGCGAGTTCTGTACATGTTTATATTAAGGAAAAGCTCAAGGCTATTGCAGTTCTTAAGTGTTTAGGTGCAAGCAGAAAACAGAGTTTTCTTATTTATCTCATTCAAATTTCAGGAATTGGTATTCTTGGTGGCCTTATAGGGTCTATAATTGGTATTGGTATTCAACTCCTATTTCCTTTTATTTTAGAATCCTTTTTACCTTTTGAGCTTCAAGTTTCTCTTACACCGACACCTATTATAATCGGTATCCTTCTTGGGTTTCTTATGTCGGTATTGTTTGCCTTATTACCATTATTGAATACTTGGTATGTTTCGCCACTAAAAGTACTCCGTGTTAGTGAAGAGGCCGAACAACCTAGAACGGTAAGGACTTTAATATTTGCAGCTATTTTGGTATTCCTGTTTTTATTTTCCCTTTGGTTATTAAGAGATTTAGAATACGCGTTGGCTTTTGTGGGAGGAGCTTTGGTAGCTTTCTTAATTTTGGCCCTTACGGCAAGATTTTTTATGAAACTGGTAAGACGCTTTTTTCCAAGATCGTGGCGTTTTACAACAAGGCAGGGCCTGCTCAATTTGTATAGGCCAAATAACCAAACGGTTGTTTTGATATTAGCTATTGGTTTAGGTACTTTTCTTATAGGTAACCTTTACTTCACTAAAGATATTTTATTGGCAAAAACAGAAGTTGGCCAAACCGCTGAGAATGCTAATCTTATTATACTTGACATACAGAGTCATCAACGCGATGAGGTTTTAAAGCAATTGAATGATAGGCAGTTACCGATTATGGACGATATTCCATTGGTAACCATGCGATTGCATAAGATAAAAGATAGATTGGTTAATGAAATTAAACAAGATACTGCTAGAAAAGTGCGTCGCTGGATTCTCAATCATGAGTTTAGAACAACATATCGTGCCAATATGATAGACTCAGAAGAGTTATTAAAAGGGGAGTGGGTAGAAAAGGCAGATCCTGGTACTACCATACCAATTTCCATTTCAGATGGTTTTGCCTCAGATGCACGTTTAGAATTAGGAGATACTGTAATTTTTAATGTTCAAGGTGTATTAATGGAGACTACTGTCGCTAGTATTCGCAAGGTTGATTGGGGACGTGTGCAACTTAATTTTAATATAGTTTTTCCAAGAGGTGTTTTAGAAGATGCTCCTCAGTTTAATGTATTTACTACAGCAGCAGCAAATGAGAAAGTCTCAGCTGATTTTCAACGCGATTTAGTCGCAGCACTACCCGGAGCTACAATTATAGATTTAAGGCAGGTATTTACAATTGTTGAGGATATATTGGATAAAGTATCTTGGGTCATTAACTTCATGGCTATTTTTAGCATTATTACAGGGCTTTTTGTTCTTATAGCTTCAGTTAGAACGAGCAAATATCAGCGCATTAAGGAAAGTGTCCTTTTGCGGACTATAGGCGCCACAAATAAACAGATTTTAAAGATTACGATTTTAGAATATCTTTTTCTGGGTCTCTTAGGAAGTATCATGGGTGTTTTATTGGCCTTATTTAGTAGTTTTGGATTAGGTCTTTTTTTGTTTCAAGAACCTTTTGTGCCTTCAGCTATTCCGTTTGTAGTTTTTGTTCCAGGAATTACGCTATTGGTTTTGGTTATTGGATTGAGCAATATTCGATCAGTTCTAAGCAGTTCTCCTTTAGAAGTCTTACGCCGAGAGGTTTAAAATCTGCACTCTCGTCATACTAGCCTATTTTACAGAAAATGCGTAATTTAATACAAAATAACGCATCATGATTTTAATGGTTATTGAACTTAGTGATTTCCTGTCTAGGGTTGAATCGGTGCAGTATACTATTTTTACTCAGAAATTTCATTCGAGCGTTCACAAAACCCTCAAGAAGAATAATGGAATTCTTAAGAAAACAGATAACAATAACTATTGGGTTAGTTTTAATTCGGTAAATGACGCTATTCAGTGCGCATTAGAAGTAAGGCACAAATTTAAATATGTAACACCAAAGCACAAGTCCTTTAGTCGTCGCTTACAAATGGCTTTGACCGTTTCAAATAAAGCAGAGACTTCAAGCTTTACAACTGCCGCAAGACTGTGTGAAATGACGAAGGACCAGGTGGTGATTGTAGAAGCAGTGCGCGATTTATATGAAAGCAAAAACCTCCATGCAGAAATTGATAAAACCCTTATAAGAGTTTTAAATCCCAAAGAAGAAGAGTTCTTAATTAAGCTTAGTGCGTATTTAAGTAATCATTGGGCCAACCCAGATGTTACAGTACGTACATTGGGGAATGCTTTTGGTTTAAGTTATTCACAATTACACACAGTCTTAATAAAATTGGTAGGGAAAACACCAAATAAGGTTATAAAAGACTATAAATTACACAAAGCTTTAGAATTGCTTTACCTTCGAGATGGCAGTATTTCAAAGATTGCAGATAAAATTGGATTTAGTAGTCCAAGTTATTTTTCGCATTGCTTCCTTAAAAAATATGGAGTAAGACCTTCTAAATATTTGCAGCAACATGCCGTATAAATTGAGTGTAAATTGTTAGCATAGTAGATTTATCCGGTCTTAAATTCGGCCTATTTCAATTATTCTTATCTTTGATTATAAGCCATGAATCAAATTAGAACTCTTTTTTACCTGCTTATTCTCTGTGTGCTTACAAGCTGCAGGGATAGCAACAAAGCTGTTTATGATGATTTTGGCAATGAAATAAGTCCAAGCGCTGCCAATGCAGTGGATAGGGATTTAAAGGCTATTAAAAAAGAAGGTGTACTTCGCGCATTGGTTGTATATAGTAGCACAAGTTACTTTTTATACAAAGGGCAGGCTATGGGCTTTGAATATGAACTACTCAATCAATTGGCAAATGATTTAGGACTAAAGCTAGAGTTGGTTATCTCAGATAATTTAGATTCTCAATTTGAGGTGCTCAATAGAGGAGATGTAGACCTTATTGCTCATGGAATGACGGTAACTAATCAACGTAAATGGGAAGTAGACTTTACCGATTATCTTTATCTCACCAAACAAGTTTTGGTTCAGAAAAAACCAGATAATTTCCGCAGGCTTTCATGGAAGAGTCTTCATAATGCTATAATCCATGACCCCATTGAATTAATTAACGATACGGTTTCCATTCGCAAAAATTCGGCATATTATGAACGTTTGGTAAGTTTATCAAATGAAATAGGAGGAACCATCCATATAGATACCTTAGACAGTAAATTAAGTACCGGAGAAATTATGGACATGGTTGCTGACGGTAAGATAAAGTACACTATTGCAGACGAGAATCTTGCTAAAATAAATGCGTCTAGTCGTCCTATTTTAGATATTAGTGTACCTATTTCATTTTCACAGCGTATTGCTTGGGTCACGCGCAAGAAGTCAAAAGATTTTCGTAGGGTGGTGAATGAATGGATTATTTCTCAACGAAAAAAGAAACATTACAATGTCATTTATAACAAATACTTTAAGAATAAGCGCTCTTTTAGAAGGCGCACAGCAAGTGAATATTACAGCTTAAAAAACAATCAAATTAGTGCTTATGATGAAATGCTTAAAGCTTACGCCCAAACTTTAGGTTGGGATTGGCGATTATTAGCAGCGCAAGTATATCAAGAATCTAAATTTGACCCCAAGGCTAGCTCTTGGGCTGGTGCACAAGGTTTAATGCAGGTAATGCCTGCAACTGCAGAGTCTTTAGGTATTAAAAACATTTCCGACCCTGCTGAAAGCCTAAGAGGTGGCACCACCTATTTAAGTCAGATTTATGACCAGTTTAATCATATCAACGATTCTCTAAACCGTGTAAAGTTAACCTTGGCAGCCTATAATTGTGGCTTGGGACACCTGCAAGATGCACAGCGACTGGCAGAGGAAAATGGTCTAAATCCAAAAGAGTGGAACGACGTCGCTGATATGCTTTTAGAATTGCGCTACAGAAAAAATTACAATAAACCCTTTATTAAATATGGTTATGTGCGAGGGACGGAGCCTGTAACCTACGTCAATCAGATTTTTGAACGTTACGAACACTACAATACGTTTATAGAATTAGAAAACCAGTAATAATCTACTGAAGGGAAAAATTATAGGTTTACGCAAAATATTCTTTAAACTGTTTTAAGGTGCTTACCTTTGCAACTTATTTAAAAAATTAAGTACAGATTTATGAGTAAAGTAAAAGAAAATGATACGGTTAAAGTTCATTATACAGGAAAGTTAAACAATGGGCAAGTCTTTGATAGTTCCTTAGAAAGAGAACCTCTAGAAGTAAAATTAGGAGAAGGGCAGTTGATTCCTGGGTTTGAAAATGGACTTATTAATATGGAAGTTAACGAAAAGAAAACCATAACTATTGACAAGTTACAAGCCTATGGTGAAGTTGTTGAAGACCTCTTTCAAAAAGTAGCAAAATCACAATTACCAGAAGATTTAAAGGTCGAAGTTGGTATGGGCCTAGTTGGTTCTAACGGTCAGGGTGCAGAGCAACAGTTTCGCGTTGCAGCTGTTAATGAAGATCATATTATCGTGGATGCCAATCATCCCTTAGCAGGACAAGATTTAACCTTCGACTTAGAATTGGTTGAAATCCTATAAGATATTTTAAAACAACTTTTTAAATCAAAACGCCCCTAATTATGGAGGCGTTTTTTATTTTGTAATTACGACTTAGCACCAGTTTTATTCCTGCAACAACATCATTCTTCGTTTTTGAAGTCCTATTAAAGGACCTGCTAAAATGGAAGATAATAAGGCAGCAAAAACAATCGCTACAAAAATCACCTGTCCAATTAACTCAACCTCAAGCGCTAGAGTAGCGACAACAATTTCCATGGCACCACCAGGTGTAAAAATTATACCCATTAAGACTGCACTTTGATTGCTTTCTTTTCCAAGTTTAGCCCCTAACCAAGCACCAAAGAACTTACCAAGAATGGCAACTGCCGTAAAAATAAGTGTTGGCCAAAGTTCAAGACCAGCCAGAAAGTCTATTTTTAATCCTAATGTAGCAAAGAACAAGGGTACAAATATGGCATGTAAGGTATCTGACACACTATTTCTGTGATCGTCTGATACGGCCTCAGCACTTTTGGCAATTACCCCTGCAAGGAAAAACCCTAGTATGGCATGAATACCAAGCCATTGGGTGATAGCACCGCATAGTAAGCCGAGGCTTACAATTAACGTTTGAGATGCAGCAGGCTGGGATAAGGCTGTGCCTTCAACTCGCCGCAAGGCAGAACTTAATAATCTAGCTCCATAAATGACACTTAGTAACACAAAAACAATAACGCCAATAACAGAAGCAATCAAGGCCAATGTACTTTCACTATGCGTAGTCACCAAGGAGATGACTAGAGAAAACAAGAACCATCCAAAAATATCGTTAATGGCGCAAGACGACAAGGCCAAAGAGCCTTTTTCCGTGTTACTGATTTTTAAGTCTCCCAAGCTACGTGCGACTACAGATATAGCAGTAATAGAACTTGCTACAGCTAAGAATAAGGCAAACGAAAGGGCATTAGCTTCCTTTCCCCAAAGGGCAGAATCAAAAGTATAAAATACGGGAAATCCTACTGCTATAGGAATTAAGACACCAATTATTCCTATTAAAACAGCAGCACGACCGCTTTTTATAGCCTTTCTAATATCGACGTGAAATCCAGAGGACAATAACAAAAAGAAAACACCTAGCCATGAGACCGTTTCGAGCATGGTCCACTGTATGGTATCATCAGGGAATAAGGTGTTTTGAAGCCTGGGAGCGAAGCGTCCAAACAGCGTAGGACCTAATAAGACTCCAGCGAGAATCTCGCCCACAATAGCAGGTATTTTTACAGTTTCAAGAATAACGCTAAAGGTTCGAGCCATACTTATCAGTACCAGAACTTGAAGCAGAAATATTAAAATGTGACTTTCATTAAGAAAATGCATACGTTGACGCTTAAGGAGTGAACTTATATCTTATCTAACTGTTATCGTGCAAGGCTAAAATGGGTACAGTAGAGTAATAGGTCAGTTGCTTTACCATAGGTTTAGACAATACCCAACGTAAAAAATTATGCTTTTTATTAATGAATACAACCATATCACAATCAAATTCTTCAATAAAACTATCCAGTGCCTTCTGCACATTACTCGCTTCCACCTTATGGAATTTGTACTTGATATGCTCAAAATAGCCTCTTAACAACTCTTGTTTTTGTAGTTGACTTTTCGAAAGGCCCTTTGAACCATCTACCACATGAAAAATATTAATAGTCGCATTGGTTTTTTCTGCTATATCAATGAGATACTGAAATTCGCGTCGTTTGTAAGGCGTGTGATAACCTGTGGGAAAAACAATAGCATTAATACCGTTGAAACTTGCTCCTGCGGGTACGGCCAAAATAGGGCAGGCCGTAAGCTTTTCTATAGCCAAAACGGTCTGGCTGCCGTAAACCTCAGTCCTAGAGTCTGTATCTCCTTTTGTACCCATAATTACCATATCAATATCGTATGAATTAATGAGCTCTTGCATAGCGTCCAGTAAAGCGCTGCACTCAGAGATCATATGAAAATTATGGTTGGCATTACAAGTCTTTTTCTGTAAATGCTTTAATAAACGTGACAGTTTTATTGTAGAGTTTTTCTTTGATTCTTCCATGGTGCTTAAAGCATTCATTTCCATGGTATAAGGTTCTATTGTATATGTGTTTAGAACATAGAAATCACAGGAGTCCTGGGTATAAAGATCCAAGGCATATGAAATGGCATTCATTGCGTTTTTGGAGAAATCCGTAGGTAGAAGAATTCGCTTTTTCATTGTAATAGGAGAATGATTTGTATCTCTAATTTAAGCATTTGAAGCACCCACACAATGATTTCCGTCATATGGGTCTTGAGTCAGGATACCTGTTACTTTTTCAGTACTTTTGAACAAAAAGCTATGGAACAACGCTATTTAGAGGACATAAAAGCAGAATTGATTAACGGCTATGCTAAGAAACGCCATCCGTTTCGGTATTTTACATTAGCTACAGTACACAAGAAAGCGCCAAGACAGCGTACGGTAGTACTCAGAAAGCTATTACCCGATTTTAATCTGCTCTTTTTTACAGATTTACGTTCTCAAAAGGTAGAAGACATAAAAAACAATAATACAGTAAGTGCCTTGTTTTATCATCCTAAAAAATTAATTCAAGTAAAAGTTGATGGTAAAGCACAATTTGTAGAAGACAAACATACCTTAAAGACCTATTGGAATAACATTCCAGAACATTCCAGAAAAGACTACATTACGGCGTCAGCACCAGGAACACCTATCGCTAATCCAGATCATACCAGCTACAATTTAGAACAGCATCATTTTTGTGCTATACATATAGTGCCAACGACAATAGAGTATCTTCAATTAAAGCGGCCCAATCATTTACGGCTTAAGTTCTCCAAACAAGAAGGGGGGTGGCAAGACCAGTTTTTAGTACCCTAAAGCACTAAAATTTTAATTAAACGCCACTTCGCGACGTCATTGAATAAGCAATAAATTGAAAATAAAGGATTTAAAAAGGTGTTTATCCAAAAAATAGTCTCACCTTTGCCACTTATAATTTAATATAATAGAATATAATGAGCACAGGAACAGTAAAGTTCTTTAATGAATCTAAAGGATTTGGATTTATCACAGAAGAAGGACAAGACAAAGACCATTTTGTACACATCTCAGGTTTGATCGATGAAGTTCGCGAAGGCGATACCGTTGAGTTTGATTTACAAGAAGGCAAAAAAGGATTAAACGCAGTGAATGTAAAAGTTATCTAATTTATATACTTTCAAGTTTTTAAACCAAGGCCCATCCATTGCGATGGGCTTTTTTTTGTTAAAAAAGTTCTTTACTTATACTGATTAATATCATAAGAATCTTTCTCATTTAGTACTACATTGAAGATTACTAAATCAATTTACTATGAAAGCATTAGTCACCAAAATGAGATTTTGGCTAACTGCTGTTTTATGCTGCAGTTTCGCCATAACCAACGCTCAAATCACAAAGACCAACACGCACAAACCTGAAACCGAACTACATCCTGAAATCTTTTGGGATATAAAGGCTTACAGTCCAGATGCCGAGTTATTACAAGTGGTAGCAATTGCTCAAGATGGTAAGATATACGATGTAAAAGCCATACAATATGCCGAGGACAGCAGTCTTTTAGACGTTAAGGTTCTTAGTAATGGCGAACGTTTGCCCGTAAAATTGATCTTAAATAAAAAAGAAGACCTATTTCCGCTAAACGGAATTGACAAAGCTGGTAACCTTATTTCTATTAAAGCCTTAACAGAAGATGGCAAAAGATTAGATGTTAGAGGTGTTCGCAGAATAGGCAACACTATAGCCATAAGAGCCATAGGGCCAAATGGTTCTCAGTATAGTTTATTGGCCATGGCACCAGATGGCATGGTAAATACTATTAAGGGTCTTAAAATGGCGTCTCAGAATTTAGAAATGGTAATCAACGGTATTGAGGTTTTTGCACATGTTAAGGCGATGTGTGATATAGAACCAAACTAAATAGCAATAAATCGCGGTAACGGTTCGATTAAAATTTAATAAACCCTTCGGCGGTCATATTTATTTTGTTTAATGTTTTGTTAATAATGCTAAACAAAAAAGAGTAATCCTTAACTTTAGCCTATTAACTAATAAATACAAAATGAAAACAATTAAAACATTAAGCATTTTAGCATTAAGTACATTTTTATTTGTAGGATGCGGCGATAAGAAAAAAGACAATACGGAAGAAACTACCGAGGTAGAAGAAGTAATGGAAGTTGAGGAAGTTGTAGAGGAAACACCAAATATTGTCGGTGTAGCATCTGGAAACGATAATTTCTCGACTCTTGTGACTGCTGTAGTTGCTGCCGACTTAGCCGAAACTTTAAGTGGTGAAGGTCCTTTTACTGTTTTTGCTCCAACCAATGACGCTTTTGCAAAATTGCCAGAAGGTACGGTTGAAACCTTATTGCTGCCAGAAAGCAAAGACCAGTTAACAGGTATATTAACCTATCATGTAGTTGCAGGAAAATTTGAAGCAGGTGCTGTGATAGACGCCATTACTAACAATGATGGGAAATTTACAGTAACTACAGTTCAAGGTGGAAGTATTGATTTAAGCCTTAATGATGGTAAAGTGGTATTAACGGATGCTAATGGTGGTTCATCCACTGTTGCTATAGCAGATGTTGCAGCTTCCAATGGCGTTATTCACGCTATTGATACGGTTGTAATGCCAAAATAAAACCTATCTCTTGAGATAAATTTAAAAAGCCACCACAGGCAGTGGTGGCTTTTTGTTTAAATATTTAAAATGAATTTACCTAATTTTCTAATACAGACGTATTATTAGAACTTCCAGGCAAGAATTCTACTTTGTTTATGGCCTTGTGCCATAGGAATCGTTTGGTGTGTGGCCTTTAATTTGGAGAGTTGCTTGTATAGTTTCGGGAGATGTTCTTTTTTGGAGACCAAGGTGGTAAACCATCCTACGCGAGATTTGAAAGCAACACTTTGTTTTATCATTCGTTTGATAAAAAGGGCTTCTCCACCATTACACCATAGCTCATTGGCTTGCCCACCAAAATTTAAAACGATTTCTTTTTTTGTGCGATATGGTGCTTGATCTCCCAGATTACGCAGTTTCCGAAGGGTACCTTTTAAAGCCTCTTCTTCCGAGGCATGAAAGGGTGGATTACACATGGTAAAATGAACATACTCGTTCTCTAGGAGTATGCCTTCAAATATATGAGCATTAGTGGTCTGATGTCTAATCTCTATGGCCTCATTTAAGCCTTTTGTGGCATTGATATTTGCCTTGGCATAGCTAATCGCTGCAGGATTTATGTCGCTCCCAATCATATGCCATTGATAGATACGGTTAGCGAGTATGGGATAAATACAATTGGCTCCAGTGCCAATATCCAATCCTTTTATGTGTGTAGGCAAGCCATCTTGTGCAAGTAAATCCTTCAGGTAATGGATATAGTCTGCTCTACCAGGAATAGGAGGGCAGAGGTAGTTAGGAGGGATGCGCCAATCGTTAAGCCCATAGTGATGCTTTAAAAGTGCTGTATTTAGATGCACTACGGCATTTGTATCGGCAAAATTAATGGTATCAATACCAGCCTTACCCACGTGGACGTATTTAGATAATAGTGGATGGGCTTGTATTAAAGCCTTAAAATCGTAGGGTGCGTGATGATTATTGTTAGGATGCAAAGTGCTTGTTTAATGAACTGTAAAATTACAATATTTATAGGCTAAGGATTTGATCATCCCATAGATTGTTTAAAAACATGTAAATCACCAATAGAATTGTAATTAATACACCTTTAGTGTAACATTTATACGTTTAGACAAACTAACAGATGTATTCAAACCTATATTATGATAGACTTAAACTTGGCAGATAAAATGCTGCTATTGGCATTAGATGATGAAAAGGGAACTTTTGTTTCAGGGCCATTTGCCTTAACCTATGGCTTGGCTGGTGCTATATTATTAGAATTGTCCTTAAAAGAATCTATCAAAATAGTTAACAAAAAAGTGGTTGTAAATAGCTCAGAACGCCTAGATGACGTATTGCTGGAGAGGTATTTAGAACTCTTGAGAACCTCAAAAAAAGAACGCTCGCTTAAATATTGGATAGAAAAGTTGGGCAACAAAGAACGCGCCATTAAAAAAGAAATTCTCGATAAGCTTATTTTAAAGGGAATTTTGGTTAAAAGAGAACAAAAATTTCTCTGGGTATTTAACAATGATAAATTTCCAACCGTTAACGCTAAGCCAGAGCATGTGCTGCGCAAGCGATTATACGAACTCATAGAATCAAATACTAAACCAACATTAGAGGAGCTGATGCTCATTAGTCTTATAGACACTTGTGATTTAAATAAAACCGTTTATGGTAAAGATCGGGCTAAGCGCTGTAAAGACAACATAAAACGTGTTATCGCTGATGCAAAAAATAGCTTGGTTATAAGCACTACCATTAAAGAGGTACACGATGTAATTTTAACCATGCTCGTTGTGGTGATGACATCTTCAATTGCTGCAACAACAGCTGCGAGCAGTTAAATAGTTCTTATATCTCAGATTATGTTAAATACTACTAAAAAGTGCTATTCAAAAAATGGTTTAGATTTACTGTTCGAGACTATTTTAAATCTATAGTTTCTATTTGTTTTAACTATAAATCATCCACCACATAATCCATAATTAAAAGTATAATGTACTTGCGTGGCGCCTGTCTCAAACTTGATTCGGGATAAGGACGGGCTTTATTCGCGAGATATCTATTTTAAGTTACTGAGCTCATGAATCTTGAATGATTTAGTTGACGACTAACTTTCGGGTAATCGTAATATTATTCTCGGTAATCTTCAGGACATACAAACCTTCAGTTAATCTGGAAATATTTAATTCTTCTCCTTGAATTACTGTTGTAAATAGTTTTTCTCCCAGTACATTAAAGACTTCTACATTCTTAGACCCATTGTGTTTGCTTGTAATATAAACACTCTGTGAATTCCTATTAGCAGGATTTGGAAATAGTTTAAAATCTTTAATTATGGATTCATTAATACGGAGAATTTCGTTAAATGAAGAAGATACTAATACGTTGTCAACTAAAACAGTTTCATTAATTTGTGAATTTGATTGGCGAAGGCCAAAAGCGACCATAGTTAAAGGAGTTAATCCATCAGTTCCTAAAATTGAGGGATCACTCTGTGAAGACGCATTAATCCATAATTCTGCAATATCTTCGATTTGGTTGTATCTAACAATAGCATTATAGGTAACTCCAACTGTTAAATCATTTGGCCAAACAGTATCAGCTGCATTAGAACCTGTAGAAATGCCAATAGAGTAATCTCCAGAGGCAGTAGGTGAGACCACATCTATCCTAGCTCGCCATCCTGCCAACATTGCCGTTGCATCAAATAAGTACGCAAAGGTTTCACGATCTGCGCCACCGACCATCGAAATTACATCAGTTACAGTAAAATCCAAACTATAGAAAATGTCTCCAGATACTGAACTAAACGATAGGTTTGTTCCAGCACTAGGGCTCAAACCATCCATGTCAATTAATACTTCTCCAGAAATTACTGGTATTGTATTTGAACTACCATAGGTCGCAGCCCAAGCACCATTCCCGACAAGTGGTCCATCAGGATAAGAAAAATTGTCAAAGGCTAATATTTGTCCGCTGGATAAATTGCAAACCGAAAAATAAAAAAGTAAAATGTAAAGATTTTTCATACTCAAAATACTATAAAAGGTTAGTTATGAGTAAAATAAGAATTATTTATATGTATTCAAAACAGTTTGTTAAAAATAAACTTAAAAAATAAATTCGAGTATTATAATAAATACTGCACTTTTAAAATTAGGAAAATTTCTCATTTTTGGTTTTATAAAAAACATTTGAGTATTTGACAGCGGACATTTGACATAACGGCAAATTATAGGAAAAAATGCTTTTATAGATCTGTGAAGCAAACTGTTTCTAGTTTAATGCCCAAGTACTGCACATTAAAACTATTAATACTAAAGCTTCTGGGATAATTAACATAATATCATTATAGTTGATAAAGTGGTACACTATCATTAAATAACCAACAATAGTATTTGTCCTATAATGTTCTGCGTTATGTAACTTGAGCTTTGGTTAAAAGCGAAAGGTTCTTCTTAAGTTTCCTAAAAAAATTTATTCTTAAAGGTTTCTTCTACGATGTTAATGGAACACTTTTTATGCGACGACGTAGGAGGGAAGCGTAATGTGTGTGGAATGGAAAATCTTATCAAAATATTCAATAGTCAGAACAAATGTTCTTATATTCGGACAATATTTAAATTTAAAGTTTAGAAAGTCGGAATGATATTTCTTATTTTTTAAATTTATAGTCTTAAAAACAGATAAAAATGACTGAATTAGGTTTGTATTTGTCAAGAAAATCAGTAAATCGTTCTGATGTTGCTAGAAAAACTGGGCTAAGTAAAACTAGGTTAAGTGAGTTATCTAATAATAAGAAAACAAAGTTGAAAGTTGATGAACTTTATCTTATTGCTTTAGCATTAGACGTAGACCCTAGTGAAGTAATGAAAGAAATATGTAAAGATTTAAAGCTTGTAAAACTTTAAAAGTAAATGAGCACATTAATAAATAATGAAATACCAGTTGAACTAAATATCAATCAAGATATAAATACTTCTATACTTGGTTGTGATATCTTTAGTGGAGCAGGAGGTATGAGCCTTGGTGCTGAAATGGCTGGTATAAATATTTCCTTTGCTGTTGAAAATGATAAGTATGCAGCAGATACTTTTAGCAATAATCATAAGTCATCTAGAGTAATTGTAGAGGATATTAGAAAAGTCAACCCAACTAAACTAATTTCTAAAAACCCGTTTGTCTTGTTTGGTGGACCACCTTGTCAAGGATTTTCTTTATCAAATACAGTTACGCGAAATGCTCGTAATGAAAAAAATAGCTTATTTGAAGAATTCTTAAGGTTTATTGAAGAATTAGAACCTGAATGGTGTGTTTTTGAAAATGTAGAAGGTTTTAGAAGTTTTCAAAAAGGGAAAGTGGTAGAGGTGCTAAAAAAGCGACTTGAAAATCTGGGTTATACTGTAAATTTTGATGTATTAACTGCCTCAGATTATGGTGTTCCTCAAGATAGAAAGCGGTTTTTTATGGTTGGAAATAAAAATGGGATAAAGTTTAAGTTTCCAGAAGCTTCAATTAATAAGTATACTGTTGCGGATGCAATTTTAGATTTACCAAATTTACAAAATGGAGATTTTATTGAATCTTTACCTTATACAAGTTTAGCCAATAATGAATTTGCAGATAAAATGAGAGTGAATTCTAATTTTTCATTCCAAAATTATGTTTCAAGAAATAAAGATTATGTTTTGGAAAGATACAAGCATATTAAACAAGGACAAAATTGGAAAGCAATTCCAGATGATTTAATGAAAAATTATGCTGATAAAAATAATTGTCATTCGGGTATTTATAAACGACTAGATTCTGAAAAACCATCAGTAGTCATTTCTAACTATAGAAAAAATATGCTAATACACCCTTTTGAAAACAGAGGTTTATCGGTTAGAGAAGCAGCTAGGTTACAGAGCTTTCCTGATACTTTTATTTTTGAAGGAACATTAATGTATATGCAACAGCAAATCGGAAATGCAGTACCTCCGTTACTTGCAAAGGCATTATTTGAACAAATAAACGAAATGAGCTAATGTCGTTAAAAAAGGAGAAATCAATTAAATTTAACTTTGATGTTAGTGCTTATAGACTAATTGGTAGAGAACTTATAACTGATAGGATAACTGCGCTGTTTGAATTAGTTAAAAACGCATATGATGCAAATGCTGAAAATGTTACAGTAGAATTTATTGATATAAATCCTTTAACTCCAAATTCAAAAATAATCATTAAAGATGATGGTATAGGAATGCAATTTTCCGATATCAAAAACAAATGGATGGTTATTGGTACAAGTAGTAAAAGGCGAGAACGGTTATCTCCATTACCACACAAAAGAAAAGTCGCAGGAAAGAAAGGAATAGGTAGATTTGCGGTTGATAAATTAGGAGATAAATTAGTTCTTAAAACACAGAAAAAGAACAGTTCAGATATTTTATGTTTAGAAACAGATTGGTCATATTATTCTAAACTTGAGGATTCTCAATTAAAATTAAATTTCGAAGATGATAAACCTTTTTTTACCGATGTTGAAAACAAATATTGGTATGATATTGGTGAAAATGAAAAGCAAGGTACAACTCTAGAGATATCTCAAGTAAATGAGATATGGACTGAAAATGATATTAGCAGAGCATTTAAAGAACTATCTAAATTAGTGCCTCCGAATTCATCTATTTCTAGTAAATACCCTTTTAATATTACAATAAAGTCTCCTTATACAGAATTTGATGATATTAAGGTAAAAACTCAATTAATAGATTTCGCTACCAAAAAAATTGAGTTGACATTTGACAAGAAGAATAAAATTCAAGAAATATTACAGTATAAAAAAGGAAGCCTAAGTAAAATAAATGTTCCAGTAAGACCTTGTGGATTTTTAAAATTGACACTTTATTATTTTGACCAACCAGCAAAGAGTAAATATAAAAAGCATTTCAATTCAGAAATTGACGGAATAAAAATATATAGAGATGGTATTATTACCACTCCATTTGCTGAATATGTAGCTGACCAAAACAAACAAAAAGATATACTTGGAATCGATAAAAGAAGATGGTCTGGTTTTTTTGATAGATTTGGCACTAGGGATTTACTTGGTTACGTAGAAATAACCGATGAAAATAATCCTGAAATAATAGAATCTACCAATCGACAAGGTTTTGTTGAAAATGAAGCTTGGGAGGAATTAAGAAAGTTTATCATTGAGCAAATAGTCCAATTAGAGTCTTATTTTAAAAATGTAAAAAAAGTAGAGCGAGAAAATACCAAGTCAAGTTTAGGAGCCGCAAATCAAGACCTAAAAACACTTAAAAAAGAAATTGCATCAGTAAAAAAAGAAGCTTCCCCAAAAGTACAAGCTAAACTTAGAAGTATAGAGGCAAATTTAGGAAAGATACAAGGTAGTGTTACAAAAAGTATTAAAGATTACTCTAAGCTAGAAAAAGAAAGTAAACAGCAGGAAAACTTGTTTATGAGTTTAGTATCATTACAAACTTATGCTGCTATGTTTTCACATATGACAAAACATACTTTAGGCCATATTTTAACAGGTGCAGAGTACTTTTATAATAATTACCCTAATCCAAAATTAGAAGATAGATTTATTAGTATTTCAAAGAGTATTTATAAAGAAATGTTGAAACTAAGAAAAGGTGTAGACTTTATGCTTAAATATGCCAAATCTGATACTGAACTGGAAGAAATAAATTTAAAGGAATTAATACTAAATCTTTTTGATAATATTTATTACGATAGACTGAATGAACAAGGTATTAAAACAATAGTAGAGATAAAAGATAATTTAATTCTGAATTATAATAGAAAAGCAATTGAGGATATTTTTGACAATCTAATATCCAATTCAATTAAAGCATTGAAAGATAATAAAGAGAAAATTATAAAATGTAGTAGTTTGACATCGAAGAATGAAGTCACTATTCTTTTTTCAGATAATGGAATAGGAATAAAAGAAAAAGATAAACACCGAATTTTTGATATTTTTTTCACAGATACAGCAGAAGAGGGTGGTGCTGGAATGGGTCTTTATATGGTTAAGACAAGAGTTGAGGCTATGCAAGGAAGTATTGAAGTGGTAGATAATGAATTTAAACCTACAGGCGCAACATTTAATATCACTTTACCTTTTAAAAAATAATTATCAATGGAAGTAACTTTTGTAATAATAGATGATAATAAGGAGATTGAGGAGCATCCTTTATTATTTACTTTAGAGGATAAATTTAAAAATGTTAAGTTTTTTTCAAATCCACAGGAAGGTTTAAATTTTATTAAAAGCAACTTAGAGATAAATTTAATAGTTCTTTTAGACATTGAATTTTCTAAAGATGATATTTTAGATGGTCACGATTTATTGAAAGAAATTTATTCTAGTTCATCATTAGTTCCTGTTATTCTTTGGAGTGGTATTAATCAAGCAAATGAAGAGTTTAGTGATTTTATTAATAATAGAGCTTTTGGATTTTTAAGTAAAGATTGTTCTATAGCTGAAGCTATGGAAATAGTAGATAAAGCATATTTGTTTTTAGAAAAAAGTATAGAAAATTCAATTGAAGACTGGATAATTGAAAGCCCTGAAGATAAAGATAAGCCGATTTATTTTTCTACGGAAGGTGATGCTTATTCATTAAATGACATTCTATCTGAAGTTCGGAACCAAACAGAAATAGGCAAGGATTTTGCTCAGAGACTAAATGCTCTTACAATTGATTTATTATTGAGAGGTAAAGAGAAGTTATAATGGCTGATACTTTACTTATTACTGATGAAAATGACGTCAGAGCCGGTTTCTTTTTCAATATATGTAAAGAAGTGATTGAAGAGTATTTTACTTCAAGCCACATTCAATTTTCATCCTTGACTAGTCCACAAATACATCATACTGGTATTGCTGCATTTGCTAACCCTAAAGAAAGGTTTATTATTGGGGCATTTTCACACGGAAGTTCTGTTGCATTAACCAGGGGAAATCAAGATTATATTTCAACTAATTTGAATGGTGTAGCTCTTACAGGTGGATTCATTTATACATTTGCTTGTAGTTCAGGATTGACATTAGGAGCAGACTTAATAAATGATAATGGTGTTCTTTGTTATATTGGATATAAAAAGAAGATTTGGATTTGGAATAATGAGCATTTGGGAGCTTTTGTAAGTTCTGCTACTATTGGTTTTATAGAATTTTTTAATGGACAAACTTCATTTGAAATAATTGAACTTATCAAAGAGAAGATTAACGAAGAAATAGATAGAATTTATAAATTAAATTATGCAGTTGCTGCAGATTTAAAAAGAAATAGAGATGCCTTGATTTTACACGGAATAGATGTATCAATTCAAGACTTTTGACCTTTTCATATTATGTAAAATAGAATCTCGATGCCAAAGCTGGCCTCATAAAATTTTGGCTAAAACAATAGGAGAAATGAGCGTGTATATTTTAGGGTTTTAGTAAGTTAGTTTCTTAAGAGTTGGAATTATACAAGGGATTTCAAAGCAGTCTTAACAAGTTACAATGTTTCCTAAAATATAGCGAATGAACCGTAAATTGTTTCCAAAATTATATGCAGCCTTGAATTTTTGTTTCTTTTGTTTCAAGACAAAAGATAATGAAACACAAAAAAAAGGATTAATTGGAGTTCTAAATATAACAAGTGCATAGAAATTATCTCGCAGAGTAATTTTATGCTCTTGTGGCAAATTGACGAGAATCGCTTAAAATTTTTTGGGACGTATATTTTATCGAATACACGATTTTTAGAACATATCAAAAAGTGAAGGTTTTATAATGCGCTGGCAAGCGGCTGGAAGTTATTCGCTAGATTTCTATTGTTTTAATAAAGAGCTCATGAATGCTGCGCATTTGAGTTTACAAAACAATCGAGCGTTTGGATACGCAATTATTATTAAAAGTTAATTTGGTGGAATAGTTTCAAACCCACAATTAGCCTGTACATAATCATTAGCGTTATAGAACACTGCGTGTCTCTAGAACTATGATTATGTCAAATATCGCCCAAAAGCGCTATTACGCTAATCGTTACAAAATGTACTATAATTTATATTATGTAAAATAAAATTATTCAAGATATCTTTACCTTTCGCTCTATATCTTCTATCCATCATCCCAAGGATAATGTCTTTCAGATAGTTTGTAAAATAGAATTATATAGGATGTACAATAGCATTGGCACACTAAGACTAGGTTCCTGCCTTTTGCACTTACAACGTTTTATTAAGTAAGGCCTCTAATCTTGTAATAAATTCTTGGTTACGCTCTTTAAAGACATCAACTTCATAATAATAACTGTCTAGTAAAATTAATTCGTAATATGTCGCACGGTTGCGATAATCATCACTTTTATAAAAATAGTCTAAACAATCGTCTGGGCAGTTACCACGGCCAGATAAATCGGCAAACCATGAAAAATTCTCTTGCCAATACTGTAAGGTGGTTTTCGTAAACTCTATAACCGTGTTTTCATGAAATTCAGAGGTTTTTAAGGCTTCGATATAATGAAATTCTATTTCGTTAAGTAGATCTAACAGTTCACCTTCGGCTAGGGTTTTATTGGTTATAATCTTGGGAATTCGGTCTGATAGCGTTGGTAAAATAGCTCCAGTGACAAAACTGGGACATTGCTGACATGTTATTGGTATGGGCTCTTCTTTTTTAGTGAGTCGCAATATGGTATCTGCAACCTTGCTGGCAGCATCCCAGTCTACCAAAACGCTATCTATTTCCCTAACATCCTTCTGCATTTGCGTTAACACCATCCGCCCTGTCTGTTGGGTCTGTGCGTTAAGATTACGGTCTTCGCTCATACGGTTTACCCATAAAGCGATTAATATACCTATGACCACGAGTATGGTTTCACCCAAGGCATATAATAAATAACGTCCGAATTTTTGTTTAGATAGCATATTATAGCGAAAGGCATTAAATAGTCGCATATGTATTTGTTATACTATAACCGATAGTCGAGCTAAAATACTGTTTTGTAGGCAAATTATAGTAAAGCGTAACGAAAAAGTGCTTAAGACAATACTAGTAAAAGTTATGCATCTTCTTGGCGTCCTGCTTTAATAAGACTAATAATGCCAATAACTACAAGTGCTATCCCTAAAGTGCCACCACTAACCCACTGCCAAAGCGGCTCTTCTAGATGTTTCCAGTGGCTGGCTTCTATGGCCAAGGACAAACCACTTCCTATTAAAATAACACCGGTTGTACCTTGTAACCACCACAACTGTTTAGGTTTTAAGGCCATATAAAACTTAAGAATTACAATTACAGATTAATGAGCTTATTTAAGCTTCACCTTAACAGCGTCCATACCTCGTTTACCCTTGGCGAGTTCAAAGGTTACTTTATCGTTTTCAGCGATATCATCTTCGAGATTACTAACATGTGTAAAATGCTTTTCGTTGGTTTCCATATCAATAATAAAACCAAAACCTTTAGAGGAATCGTAGAAAGAGACCTTTCCTTGACGTACTGGATCAAACTCCTCGTCACTATCTTCTTTTTTAGGAATACTTACTTCAATATTTTCGGCCTCTACCTTTACTTTATTAGTTGGGTCTGGCGGTGTATCAGTAAGGTTACCGTTATAATCAACATACGCCAACGGAATACCTGAGGTACCATTGGCTTCTTTTTCAGCTTTGCGCGCCTCCATTTTTTTGCGTTTGTCTTCGCGTTTTTTTAATCGTTTTTTTTCTTTTTCTGATTTGTTAAAGGTCTGTTGAGATCTACCCATGTATAAATATTAAATTAATCTTTTGTTCTAATACCTTGAAAAGAAGAGATTTAACTAAACCGAAACTGCGTGATGCTGCAAATGAATAACTAAAACCATGTGGACTATTGCGTAGTCCAATCAACCTAGGGTCGTCCTTTGGAAGGCGGCCTAAAGATATTGATAAATGCTCACTTTATGCCTATTTTAAGACACTAATTTATAAAACATATCAACAGGTTTCACCTGTTAAGTGACTATGATTTTTGCATAGTTCTGCATCTTGCAGTAAAAATGTTACCGATAATCTTTTTTAATTTGAAGGAAGCTATTTCACTTCTTAATTTAGTACAACTTCCCTCCTAGAGCTTCCCTCATTTAATTTAACACCTACTTATTATGGACAAGAATCTATCCTTATTTACACAAATTAACAGCCTATCGTATTGGCTTTTGAATGAAACCCATTTTAAAAGTTCCGTATCCCTAGATGCTAGTGATGACAGCTTTTTTATATCTATAAAAAATGGCGCTGAATCTATCTACAAGCATCATATTGAAGACTTTAGCAAAAAAGATAAGCGATTTCTTCGTTTTGAGCTATCATCAATCGTCATGCATTTGTTAGAAATTAAAAAAACGGTACAAGAATCGACTCCTAAGGTGTCTTAAAAGTACGTTTTTTAGTCTTTATCGCTATTAAGCAACTCATAGCCTTGATTGATGCCTTTTTCTAAGGCTGGTACGCCGCGCTTCATCCAAACAGGTTTTGCTGCGCCTTTAAGGTAATGGTCAAAGAATTGCGACATTCTAATATTGAAATCTATTCTATTTTGCATTTTTAAAGGCCAATGTGGCTCGTCGTTATAGTTGAGAAACCACGACGGTTTTCCCAATCGTCTTAAACTTACAAAAAGCTCAATACCTTGGTACCAAGGTACATGACCATCAGCATCGTTGTGCATAACCAATAATGGTGTGTTAATTTTATCAATATTGAAAATAGGCGAATTTTCTACATAGCGCTGAGGGTATTCCCATGGTGTCCCTCCTATCCTACTCTGGGTGTGTTCGTATTGAAACTGGCGGCTCAGTCCTGTCCACCAACGTATACCACCATAAGCACTGATCATATTAGGTACCGGAGCACCAGATTCGGCAGCCTTAAAAATATCGGTTTTAGTAACCAAATAGGCAATTTGATAGCCGCCCCAACTATGGCCTTGTACGCCAATATTATCTTTATCTATAAAGCCTTTATCAATGAGTGCTGTAATACCTGGAATTACACAATTAAGGGCGCTTTCCCCAGGATAGCCATCGCGATAGTAGACATCTGGGTTAAAGATAACGTAACCACGACTGGCGTAAAAGGGATAATTAATCGTACTACGACCATAAGAAGGTGCGCGGTGACGATATAATCCATCAGAACTTTTCTCATAGAAGTTCACAATCATAGGATATTTTTTGTTCGGATCGAAATTCTCTGGCTTAATGAGCATACCGCGTAAAGGCTTGCCGTCTAGTGACACCCATTCTACCATTTCTGCCGTTCCCCAATTGTAATCCTTCTGCTGTGGATTAGCATCTGTAATTTGTTTTGGTGATTTAAATGAACGGTTTGTGCTCCATAAATTAGGAAATTGTGTAAAGGATTGTCTTGTGAACAGGAGTCGTTCTTTTTTATCCTCTTGTGCTAGCATTGGTCTTCCATAACTAAATGGACCATCAATAATCTGTTTTACCTGTCCATTCTTAGGGTTGTAATTGGCAAAACCACCATGCTTATTATCCTCATTGAAGGTGCTTAACAACCAATTCTCTGTATTTGAAATGGAACGTTCGTCTTCATCTAGGCGCAAATAACGATAGCGCAATTTATTTTTTCGTCCCTTTGTTAGATTTTCCGATGTGCCAGTTTCTGGGTCAAAGGCCCAGATATCATAGCGATCATAAATAAGAAACTTTTCGTCGTTTTCAGTCCAGCCTGCATCGCCATAACTGTAAGGGTCATCCGGGTAGTCGTGCAACTCATTATAAAACTGACGCCCCTTTGTTAGGGCTTTATAGTTTAAGGTTTTAAGGTTATAGGTATACCAAGTACTATCTTTTCTGCTGTAGCCATAAAGGTATTTTCCCTTTGGACTTAAGGACGATCCACCGTAAACTTTGGTGCCTAAATCAACACGTTCTCCAGTCCTTAAATTAACTCGTTGCATATCCATTGGTCGCTGTGCCGTCCATTGGCTTTGCAGTAAATAAGGTGTTTGATTTCCCACTAAGGCATATTCACTATTACCTTCATCGGCATATCGGGCAAGGTCATAGTCTAAATCGGCAATAGGAACCATCTTGTCATTTTCAAAATCGAAAAGTGATAAATAGGCTTTTTTCTTATCGTCTTTAACATCTAATTCTTGTACGGTGTATAACCTTGGTTCGTCATAGGTCCAAACTTCAACATTGACAATCTCCTCATCGAGCAAGGTGGTATCTTGTACGATGGGTGTCGTTCTTAAGCCAAAAAATAAGCGTTTCTCATTTTTAGAGAATCGTAAATTTTCATCCGAAGACACCAATAGTTTTGAGGCATTATCCTCAGAAGCTACTATGCGGCTTGCTTTAGATTCTCCTTGACGCCATGCATAAAGACTAGGCTTTTTAATTAGACTTTTGGTAGAATCGGCATCAACTACAAACCCGATGCGTTCGCCGCTTTCGGAAATGGCCAATTGCGGATATTTTGTTTTATGGTGACTAGCCAGAAGCAGGGTTTTCTCTGCTTTGTCAACATTGTAGTGGTAAACACCACCACCAATACTATCTACCTCACCAGATGTAGCATAAACAAGATGCTTACCTTCTTTAGCCAAAGTATAGCTGTGTACATATTTCAAGGTATCTTCAGCACCGTTTGCTAGTTGTCGTATTACCAAATGGAAACCGTTGTCCTTTGATACCTTTTTAAGTTTTGTTTTCGTTTTTGTAGTGTCCTTTTCCTTTGTTTTGGCAGTATCCTTTTGCTTTTTTATAGGCTCCAATATATAAGCCACAACACCAGACCATTTTTCGGGCATTTTATAGGACTTTACATTAGGGATTTTCGTTAAGCCCTTAGATTCAATATCATAAATAATGAGGGTGTCCTTGGGTAAATCCTTCTTTTTAACTTTACGGCGTTTCATTTCCCTAATACTGTCCTTAAAGGCGTTCGCCGTAAATACAACATGCTTTGAATCATAGGAAAATTGACCGCCTTGACTGCGTTGGTAAGACATTATCTTACTACCATTTATTTTTTGAAGATGAAGCGTTTGGTCTTGCTCTTCAGGTCCAAGCTCATACAGCATATGGTCTCCAGAATTGGAAATATTCACATTTCTAATGCGATTCCAGAGGGCTTTATCCTCGTTTTGCATCACTTTTTTCTGCGCTATAGTGGTGCCAAAAAGGCACAAAAAGCATATTAGAATTACTAATCTCATTGTGTTCATTTTAATTTTGGTTTTCGTATCCACGTCCTGGTGTGTATGGTGCGCCAGAATTAATTAATTTTTGCTCTAAGGTCTTAAGGTCTTCGTTGAAAATGCGCTCCATTTTAGATTTAATGGCCATTACGTCTTGTTTTGCAATAGCATAACTGTCTCTATGGGTTTGCGTTGGTGTTGCCGTGGAGTATTTCTGTTCATAGCCAATGCTTCCTAAGCGACTAGCAGGTGAGGGTGGTTGGTCCATATCTAAACGTCGTTTTACAGGGTCGCCATACATGGCCAACTGTACCTCCTTTAACTGCTTTTCTATAGCCATCACTTCTTTAGTAAGTGGACCTAAAGGTTGTTCTGCACGCTTAATGGAAGCTTTGATGTAGCGCAGTTTAGTTCTAGACTCAGACATTAAATTTTGGGCAATACCAAAATCTGCTTGAAGTTTGGCCAAGTTTTTTTGAAAGGCTACTTTTTCTGCTCGATTCTCAGCTGGCATCTCTACATTATCAAGTGCTTTAACTTCAAAGCTTAAAGTATCTGTCAATGTAATAAGTTGTCCTTGCCTCATCAGAGCCATATCTACACTATAGATTCCAGGAGCAACTAAGGTGCCTTCATCACTACCTCCAAAGGGATTATAAAACGATGGTGTACTCAAATCAATTGGGTCTTGTAGTGTGTACCTCAAATCCCAATGGAAACGCTGCACCCCTTTTTTGGCAGACTTAAACACTTTTTTAACCACCGCACCATTAGCATCTTTAATAGTAAAGACTAATTCATCCTTCATTTCATCAGACTCGGCCTTTAAATTGTCATAGCTTGGATACGGTGTATCCTCACCTGCTTCAATGCGTTCTTTTTCTTCCTTTTGGCGATTACTTTTTAGTGACTTGTAATCCTCATTATAATAATAGGTTATTAGTGCTTCTGGACCCAAGTTTGGTGCGGTATAAAAATTATCACCTTGAAAGGACTTTCCTGGAAGTCCTAATGGACTGCTCTTTTCCCACATTAATGCTGTTCTTATTGGAAATATCTTAGCCGCTTCGTCAGGTGGTTTATTTTCAATAGCTCTCAATGGCGAATAGTCGTCCATAACATAAAACCCACGACCAAAAGTGCCTAAGACCAAATCGTTTTCACGTTCTTGAATAGCGATATCCCTAACTGCAATTGTTGGTAGACCAGCCTTAAGCTGTTTCCAATGTTGGCCTTGGTCTGGCGAAAAGAAAGCGCCAAATTCAGTACCAACAAAAAGAAGATCCTTATCCACGTGGTCTTCCTCAATGGCGTAAACACTGCCGCGATCAGGAAGATTAGACTGAATGGCTTTCCAACTTTTTCCTTTATCGGAAGATTTAAAAATATAGGGTTTAAAATCTCCAAATTTGTGATGGTTGAACGCCACGTATATTACGTTTTCATCATGTTTTGATAAAAACACGCTATTGACATAAGATTGATTCGGTGCTCCTGGCACATTCGAAATCTTTTGCCAATTTGTGCCGCCGTCTTCAGATATGTGGATTAATCCATCATCGGTACCTGCTGCTAAAAGATTTTTATTTAAAGGAGATTCTGAGAACGCAACGACGCTACCATATTGTGATGTAGAGCCATTTTTCATAACGGCATCAATACTTACCACACGGTCGTAAACCTTTAATGCATTTCTATCAATTTGTTGTGAAAGGTCTTCACTGATAACCTGCCAGCTATTACCATAATCATCGGACTTAAACACTTTATTTGCCGAAAAATATAAGCGTCCAGGAACATGTCTGCTCACTACAAGTGGTGCATCCCAATTAAATCTATACGCATTCTCTCCTTTTCGTGCTTTTGGTTTAATACCTACTTTCTCACCGCTCTTCTTATCAAAACGCACTAATCCGCCATATTGGGATTGGGCATATACTATATTTGGGTTGTTAGGGTCTATTTGTGATTCAAAACCATCACCACCATTGGTGATAAACCATTCTGAATTTCTAATGCCATGTTCCGTTAATACACGCGATGGTCCTCCTAAACTAAAGTTGTCTTGTGTTCCGCCGTAAATATTGTAGAACGGGACATCATTATCCACGGCAACTTTATAAAACTGGGTTACGGGTAAGTTCTTTTTAAAATCCCATGTTTTTGCGGCATCAAAGGTTTCGTAGATACCGCCGTCGCAACCAACAATCCAGTGTTGGTTATTGGTTGGATCTATATACATGCAATGGTTGTCAACATGTTTGGTATCCTCACCTACCATATTAAAGGTTTTACCGCCATCGTGGGTTACGGACATCCAGGTATCCATAGAATAAACCGTATGTTCATCTATAGGATCCGCTATAATCTCTTGGTAATAATTACCGCTAGTAACATGAGAGCTACGCTTCTCCCAGCTAGCTCCTCTATTGGTAGACGCATAGAAACCTCCTTTTCCGTTAGCTGCTTCAACAATAGCGTAGATAATTTCTGGATTAGCTGGTGATATGGCAAGTCCAATTCTTCCCAACTCCTCATTGGGTAAACCACTTTCTAATTTAGTCCATGTTTTGCCACCATCTGTAGTTTTATGCATTCCAGAACCAGGTCCACCTCCTACATAGGTATAAACATGTCGTCGTCGTTGCAAGGTTGAAATATAAAGCACATTGGAATCTCTTGGATCCATAACAACATCATTAACACCAGTATGCTCATCTACATCCACTATAGATGTCCACGTTTCCCCGCCGTCTTCTGTTTTATACAACCCTCTATCACCGCCTTTACTCCATAACGGCCCAATAGCGGCCACATATACAACATTTGAATTCTCAGGATGGACTATAATTTTACCAATATGCTCGGAATTTTTTAAACCCATGTGGTTCCAAGATTTACCACCATCCATAGACTTATATATACCATCACCATAGGCTACCGAACGTTGGTTGTTATTTTCTCCTGTGCCTACCCATATCACGTTTGCATTATTTGGATCTATAGTCACACAACCGATGGAATAAGACCCTTGACTATCGAAAATAGGTGCGTAAGTCACACCAGCATTGCTAGTTTTCCATACACCGCCCGAAGATGTGGCTACGTAATACTCAAAAGGGTTGTTCGGATTTACGGCAAAATCTGAAATACGTCCAGAAGTCATGGCGGGGCCAACATTACGCCATTTAAGACCAGAAATAGAGATTTCCTCTAAAGGTGTTTTGTTATCCGTATTCTTTTTTGATTTTTTTTGAGCATCACAAACTTGGCCTAAGCTCAAAAAAAGAGCCAAGCATAAAAGGAATATATGTTTCATTGGTATATAATGTGAAATTATTGATTAGTCTTGTTTAATTGGAAGTTTGATATGTGAAGGGTATTTTTTTGAATGGTGAATAGAATTAGTTGCAATTACCCCTTCTGATTCATCATAATTATTACCACCTGTATTTAGGTTTCTTGCAAATCTTGGAAAATTACTACTAGAGATTTCTATTCTAATCCTATGGCCTTTTTTAAAATAATTACTTGTGGCCATTGGTGTTAAATCAATTTTATAGACATCGCCCTTTTTCATAAAGACTTCCTTGTCATAGCCCTCACGGAAACGCGCACGCTGAATAGTTTCATCGAGATTATAAGCTGTACCATCGGGATATACATCAATTAATTTAATGGTGAAGTCCGTATCCTTAACATCAGAAGACACATATAAGGTACTTTCTATGAATCCCGTAACTTCTACACCCTCCTTTAATACATTCGTAGTATAGACTAAAATATCATTTCGTGTTTCCATAATACGCTGGTCAAAGGCACCGCCTTGCACGGCATTTCCCGTACAGCAGACATTACCTCCATAGGATTTTACCGGGTTCATAGGGTCATATACAAAGGAATCTGGGTTGTCTTTACTTGGCATAGCTGTGGTTAGTTCACCATCGCCATACATGGTATTAGCATCGCCTCCACTATTTAAATAATAGGTAACCAGTTCTGTATTTTCTGGTGGCCACTGCTCTGAAGCTTGCCACTTATTACTTCCCATAGTGTAGTACTGTACTCTTGGTGTTTTTTCTTTAAAATCGGTAGTCTCACCTTTCAGCCACCAATCGAACCAAGCATAGATTTGCTCGTCGTAATTTAGTCTGGCATCGCCAACATTACGGTCACCAACCATAGTATTTTCGGTTGCCCTTGTATATCTACAGTGCAATACTGGAGCAATGACCATATACTGATTATCTCTTACTTCTGCATCTTCTGCATTATTTCTAACATGATTAAAGAGGGCTAGGTTTGGACTAATGGACACATCATACCAAGAGGCAAACCAAAAACTAGGTACACCGAAGCCCATATCATCATGATATAGTCCGCCTTTATACCAATCAGGATCATTGGGTTTGCGTCGTACCATTTTATCAAATACCTCACGCTTTCCATTAATATTTTGAAGAATATCCTGAATAGGTAAATGGGATAAGGCTTCTGCCATATCTACTCTTGGGTTCTCGGGAGCCAAATCATAGAATCTAGAAATTCTAATTAAATCTTCTTGTGTGGCTCCGGCAGGAATTCGTGGCTTAAATTTATCGTGCTCAACGGCATACAACCAAGAAAAAAAGAGCATTTGTTCTACACCACCACGATACCAATTTCCTTGCTCGAAAAAATCCCCAACACGACCAACACCAGCACCGTAAGCCTGTGGTACCATAGCCGCATGAGAAGGGTGATCTAAAGCTGCAACTGCCATCTGCCATTCTGCTGTAGATGAGCACCCTATGGTTCCAATTTTTCCATTAGACCATGATTGGTCTTTCATCCAAGAAAAGGCATCAAAGCCGTCAGTTAAAGGAACGCCTAAAATATCCCACTCGCCTTCTGAATAATAACGGCCACGTTCATTTTGTACTACGTAAGCGTATCCTCGTTTTACAGCGTCGTAAGCGCGTTGAGCTGTACGAGTTCTTTGTTCGCCATCACCCCAAGAATTAAAGTTGTAAGGGGTCCTGGAAAAAATAATTGGGACTTTTTCATTTGTTTTAGGTCTATAGATGTCAGTAGCCAATCGCACACCATCTCGCATCGGCATCATAACCTTTTGATCTACTACTGCAATTTCCTCAAGTTTTTCTAATATATCAGCTTGAGCCAGAGAATAGTAAGAAAATAATAGAATAATACATAAAACACTAATCCTTGCAATTGATTTCATAATTTGTTTGTTGGTTAATTGAGAGTGATACAAGATAAACAAAAATTACCTTTTTATGTTGGGTTTTTGGCTTTGATGATTTAGTCTTATTTTCACAAAAAATATCAATAATGAGATACCTTATTTTACTTAGTTTTTTTCTTTTATGTACTTGTAAATCTGATAGAAAAGTAAATCTGGATATAGAACGATGGGAGACTCATGCTGCTAATACGACCATTATCCGTGATGGATTTGGTGTGCCTCATATTTACGGAAAGAGTGATGCAGACGCTGTTTTTGGATTACTTTATGCACAGTGTGAAGATGATTTTAATCGTGTTGAGCGAAATTATATTTGGGCAACAGGACGATTAGCCGAAGTTGAAGGTGAAGATGCCATATATAGTGATTTAAGGGCAAAGCTTTTTATGACTGAGGATGAGGCTAAGGCCCATTATGAGAAGAGTCCAAAATGGTTAAAGGACTTGTGCGATGCCTTCGCAGATGGCATCAATTATTACTTACATACACATCCTGAGGTTAAACCAAAACTACTCACCAAGTTTGAGCCATGGATGCCTATGTATTTTTCTGAAGGCTCTATTGGTGGTGATATAGAGCGTGTATCTCTAAGACGACTAAAAGCTTTTTACGACAATATGCCAGAACTGCCCGAAATGACGGAATTAGAAACAACAAAACCAGAGGCTGAGCCACAAGGATCTAATGGTATTGCTTTATCTGGGGAGTTAACGAAATCGGGTGCACCTATCCTACTTATAAATCCACATACGTCTTTTTTCTTCAGGGGTGAGGTGCATGTGGTTAGTGAAGAAGGTCTTAATGCCTATGGTGCTGTAACTTGGGGCCAGTTTTTTGTCTATCAGGGTTTCAATGAAAAAACAGGCTGGATGCACACCTCTACCTATACTGATGTTATAGATGAGTTTAAGGAAGATATCACCAAGGTGGATGATAAACTTTTCTATGTTTATGGCGAAGAATTAAGACCTGTTGAATATTCAACAGTGACTTTAAAGTATAAAGAAGGAGATGATATAAAAGAAAAGATTTTTGATGTGTACCATACGCATCATGGACCTATTACTCATGTCGTTGATGGTCAGTGGGCAGCAACAGCTTTGATGTGGGAGCCAGTAAAGGCCCTCGAACAGTCTTATATTAGAACCAAGCAATCGGGCTACAAAGGATTTAGGGGAATGATGGATTTAAAAACAAATTCTTCCAATAATACCGTTTATGCCGATGCCGAAGGCAATATTGCGTATTTCCACGGAAATTTTATTCCAAAGCGTAATGATACATTCAATTATCGCTTGCCCGTAGACGGAAGTAATCCAGAAACCGATTGGAAGGGATTGCATGATGTAGACGAAGCCATTACCCTGCTCAATCCAGAAAATGGATGGATTCAGAATTGTAACTCTACGCCATATACAGCAGCAGGAGACTATAGTCCTAAACGTGGCGACTATCCTAATTATATGTCAATAAATAGAGAGAATTTTAGAGGTGTACACGCCATTTCCTTATTGTCTCAAGGGAAATCAGATTACACCTTAGACGATGTCATTGAAATGGCACATGATCCTTTCCTTCCGGCTTTTGAAGTTTTAATCCCAGGGTTAGTGAAGGCTTTTGATAACAATATCAATACATATGCAAAACTTAAGGATGCCATTGAACTATTAAGAGCATGGGATTTTAAAACAAATGCCGATTCTAAAGCTATGACCATAGCTCACTATTATGGTACTGCTATTAATAGACGCGCTAATAGACCTAGACCAATGAGTTCTATGGAGGCAATGACTTATTTGGGTACGGAATCACCTGAAGAAGAACGACTCCAAATATTTTCAGAAGTTTTAGACCAACTGACACAAGATTTTGGAACTTGGGAATTACCATGGGGAGCTGTAAATCGTTACCAACGTTTAAATGGAGACATAAGACAGAAATTTGACGATTCAAAACCAAGTGTCCCTGTTGGGTTCGCATCTGGTCGCTGGGGAGCACTTGCAGCTTATGGTGTGAGCTATAGAGCTGAAGGTGCAAAGAAAATTTATGGTACTAGAGGCAATAGTTTTGTCGCAGTAGTAGAGTTCGGAGATAAGGTTAAAGCCAAGAGCATTTTAGCTGGAGGTCAAAGTGGTGATCCTAAATCGCCTCATTTCAATGATCAAACCCAACGTTATATCAATCAGCAGTTTAAAGATGTCTTATACTATAAAGATGATGTTGAGGCCAATGCTGTAAAAACCTATCATCCTGGTGAGTGATAGTACCTTATCAATTATAATATGATAACAAAGTACTAGCTTAAGATTAAAATTAGTAAATTGATTATTTATTAGATATTTAATAATTGAGTCAGCCGTCTACATCGCTAAAAAAATTTGATACTTTTGGAGGTGTCTTTACACCTACTCTACTCACTATCCTTGGAGTAATTATGTACTTACGTTTAGGATGGGTAGTAGGTAATGCTGGTCTTCTCGGCGCTTGGCTAATCATAATCATATCCTTTCTTATTACTTTATGTACAGCCTTGTCTATGTCTGCGATAACTACCAATATCCGCATAGGTGCAGGAGGTGCTTATGCCATAGTATCCCAGGCCTTAGGCTTAGAAGTTGGTGGGAGCTTGGGTATTCCAAGGTATGTGTCCCAAGGATTGGCCGTAACCATGTATATCTTTGGTTTTAGAGAGGGCTGGTTAAGCATCTTCCCTGGTCATAATTCTTTTTTAGTGGATGTAACCGTTTTTATGGTGTTATTCACCATTGCGTATATCAGTGCCAACCTGGCTATAAAAACCCAGTTTTTTATAATGGGTATTATCATTCTATCCTTGATATCAATAGTAATTGCGGCTTACAATGGATCAATGAATATCCCTACAAGTGAAGCATTGAGTTGGGGAACTTTTCGAGGTTCTGTGGACAATGATTTTTCGGGTAACGGCTTTTGGGTGGTTTTTGCTGTTTTTTTTCCCGCGGCAACGGGAATAATGGCTGGCGCTAATATGTCTGGTGAATTAAAAAATCCTAAACGAAGTATACCGTCCGGGACCTTATGGGCTATTGGTGTAAGTTTTGTGATTTATATGCTCCTAGCTTTTTGGATTTCCCGAAGTGCCACCGAAAATGAATTAGTAAGTAATTATTACGTCATGGTTGATAAGGCTTATTTTGGACCGTTAATTATTGCAGGTGTTTTAGGAGCAACCTTCTCATCCGCTTTGGCATCAATAGTAGGTTCTTCGCGTATTTTATTTGCCATGGGAGAGCACAAGGTACTGCCTTATTCAGATATCCTAGCTGGACAGAGTAAAAACGGACAGCCTAGAAATGCTATGGTCGTTACTGGGATTCTTATTTTTCTTACGCTCTTATTACGAAATCTAAATGCCGTTGCGCCATTAGTGACCTTATTTTTCTTAATTACCTATGCCATGATTAATATCGTAGTTATCATAGAGCAGCGTTTAGGTTTAATTAGTTATAGACCGTTATTCCGAATTCCTAAATGGGTACCCTATTTAGGATTGGCATCCTCTATTTTTGCCATGTTTATTATCAACCCAACAGTAAGTCTGTTATCAGTTGTTATTGTATTAGTTGTGTACTTCTATTTGTCTAGACAAAATCTAGAAACCCCTTTTGAAGATGTACGCTCTGGATTATTTGTCTCCTTTGCAGAATGGGCGGCGAAGCATACTTGGGGCATGAAAAAAATGCAACAACGCGCTTGGAAAGCAAATCTCATGGTACCTGTACGGGATATTCATGGTTTGAGAGGGAATTTTGAATTCCTTCGACATATTGCAAAACCTAAGGGCTCCATAAAATTGGTGGGTATTGAACCGTTTTCAGAAGACAGTAAATTGTCTGAAGAGTTAGAACGGGTTTCCGCATCTTTTAGAGCCAAAGGTGTATTCTCGTCCTCTGCTGTTATTCATGCTAATGAGTTTGCGAAAGGCATTAATTACGGGAACCAGGCCTTACAGGGCGCCTTTTTTAGACCCAATATCATCTTTCTAAATTTACAAGGACATGATGATTATGACAACGAATTGAAGCCTGTAATGCAAGAGGCCATGCGCCTTGAAATTGGGATTGCCCTTTTTGTATTACATCCCACTGCGCTATTAGGACAACGTAATATTATAAATGTTTGGGTGAGTGACCGCACTGGGAATTGGGAATTGGGATGGGATATTGGCAATTTAGATTTGGCGGTGCTCATTGCCTACAAACTAAAAATGAACTGGAAAGCCCAAATTAGATTACTTACCGTAGTTAAAGACAAGGCACAAGAGTCCAATGCTAAGGACTTTTTGAATAGACTAATAAATCTTGCTCGACTCCCAGAGACCATGACAGAAGTTCATGTCGGAGATTTCAAAGGTGTAGTACTCAAAGCCCCTTCTGCAGATTTGAATATCTTTGGTATGGACGATATGCTCAGTTATACCTTTATCACTGAAATGTCTGAAAAAACGACCAGTAGTTGTTTATTTGTGAAAGATTCTGGACACGAGAGTATTTTGGCATAGTTATACCTTTACAAAGTACATTTTCATTTTGCCCCTGTTTTTAACTGGGATTTCTCCTCGATATTCACATTCAAAATCGGCCTTAACTATTTGGTAAGTATCTTCAGAAATATTAATGCGTCCAGGCTCAGAATTACTTTCCATACGAGACGCCACATTAACTGTGTCTCCCCAAATATCATAGGCAAATTTTTTGGAACCTACCACTCCAGCAACAACAGGACCTGTATTGATACCAATTCTAATATCAAAGGTAGCATCGGTAAAGTCATCTTGCTTAGCTTTTGCAACAAAAGCATTCATTTCCTGAGCGGCTAAAATCATTTCTTTGGCTTGGTCTACATTATCAAAACTTAAACCACCTACAGCCATATAGGCATCTCCTATGGTTTTAATTTTTTCAAGACCATATTTATGCATAATGCTGTCAAATTCAGAAAAATAATGGTCTATGGTTTGTACTAATTTTTCAGGCGATAGGTTTTCAGCATAACTTGTAAAGCCTTTAAAATCTGAAAATAAAACAGTAGTTGAGGGATATTTTCTCGCTTCTACCCTGCCCTTATCTTTCAATTCTTGGGCAGTCTCTTCTGGTAAAATATTTAATAATAATTTATCCGATCGATCTTTCTCGGCAGCTATAATCTTATTGGTGGCTTTTACAAAATTATGACGCCTAAATATTCCGTAGGCTAATAAGGCCGTAAGAAAGAGAACACCAGCTGTGGACCATATGATGATGCGTTGGTTTTTCCGTTTTTGTTCGGAAATTATTGTTTTAGCCTGTTCTTGGGCAACGTCAAATTCTCTTTGCATTTCTGCAGTATCCCTTACCGCATCCAAGTTGAGGATACTATCTCTATATTTATAGTATTCTTTGTGATGGTATAATGATGTCGTTGGGTCTCCTTTGTTCTCGTAATAGTTTGAAAGTTTTAAATTAGAAACGCTAATCTGTTCTAGTAACTCATATTGTGTAGCTAAATCCAAACTTTGTTTGGCGTAATCGATAGCTTTTACATAATCATTGCGTGTACTACAGATATCTGCCAAAGTGATTAGATAATCAGAAATAGCGTGATAGTCCTCATAGCCTTCTAAAACAGCAATACTCTCATTGATAGTTTTTTCAGCAAGTTTATTCTGACCATTTTCTGCATATATTACGCCAATATTACCAATGTTATAAGCTACACCTAGCGGAAAATCTAATTTTTCAAATATGGCTTTTGATTCTTTAAATTTTACAAGGGCTTGATCATATTTTCTATTCTCAATATCCCAATCTCCCGAATTAAATAATGCAGAAGCAAGATTATATTGGTCTTCAGTTTTTCGAAGTAGTTTAATCCCTTTTTCGTAATAAACAAAAGCGTTATTTTCATCTTCAAGCATCCTGTAGGTATCAGCAATGGAAATTTGTAAAGTCGCTTGGCCAATTAAATCCTCTGTTTTATTAGCATGGTCAAGACTTTCTAAATAAGATTCAAGAGCCATTGTGTAGTTTCCAGAAAAAGAATTGGCATTTCCTATATTTAATAAGGCTCTATGTAATTCAAAGTAATTACTGTCTTCACTTGCTAACTCCCAATGCATTTTTGCATAGGTAATAGCAATCTTAGGATTCGTTTCTTCTTTTGAGATTTCATTCAATAATTCATATGGGGTAGAATTGAAACTACCAGAATTATAAACTGAGATTAAACTGTCAGCTAATCGCTGATCTTGGCCACATAAATTGGCCGTATACATAATTAGTATACAGCCCTTAATTATAACAGTTTTATGCTTACTCAGCATAAGGTTTAGCGCTTCATTTTTAATCTAGGATCTACTGTATAAGGCTGACGGTCATTTTTATTTATTATGAAAGTGACATTATAACACTCATCGCCTGGAATATCTGCGTTTTTTACAGTTGAGGTTACATTGGGATCTTTTATTGGATCTCCTAAAGTAATTTCTGCTAAAATATCGGCACCACCTCCTTTAGACTTTTTGGCTACGTCGGTAATATTAATTGTATCTCTTCCATTTTTTGCAACCCCTTTCCATGTGCAAGTTGAACCCTTGAAAACGGTAGATACGTAGGTTTCTGGGTGCCCTGGGTTTTCTGCTGGATCACTTTGATTATCCGAAAAAACTACGTTGTCTTTAATGCTTTGTTCGTTTTGTTGAATGTTTTCTGTATCCACAGTTAATGTAATGATTGTACTTGGTTTTCCGCCTCCCATAATTAGTGTGTTTTAAGTTAAAATTATTTATTGATTAATTGGTATATTACAAGTTTCAAATTGCTTCTAATTGATTTAGAATATTAAATTCTTTATTTTCTAATTTGGTTTAAGATTTCTACAATCTTCATTCATGTTTTCAAACTTTTACTCTAGATTCATATTCAAAATATTTAGCATCACCCACATTACCCTCTGGTATATATTTTAATCCGATAAAACGTAACCAAGACATTTGCTTATCCGTCTCTCTAGATTGTGAATATACCACGAGCTTGCAACCTTTATAGTTATAAGATTGCTCGTGCAAAATATTACGCATTTTAAAAGTTACGTTTAAGGCTTGTCTATTCTCTTCCATATGTTTACTAGCCACCAAATAGCAATGTAATGCTGTTTCACTAATTTTAACAGCCATAAGTACTAGCAAAGGTAAATTTTCTGGTGTTCTAAATACTTTGCTAAATCCGTCCTGTTGCGATAATTCATACTGTTCCATTAAAGTTTCATAGGCCGTTTCCTCATTATACACATTGTATAGCTTCCACTCATAAGTTGAAAATTTCCATGGATTCTTTAGAACATACCAAAGATCTTCTTCAGTAATCTCATCTTGGACTCTAGGCATACTTAATTCCATCTAACTTATCATATCAAAATTAACAGGCGCATTACAAAACAAACATTAAATAAGATCAGGCTCAATACGATTAAACCGAGCCATTATCATAGGTAGTAAATCAGGGATAACAGTGAATTAGGTCGGTTTTGATAAAGTTGGTTAGATTAAAATTAAGTAATATTTTTCTTATATCCTAATACCGTCATTTTATAGGTTAAGATTGTTGTTAACTGTTTTGAAGATGTTAAACTGATTTGTCTTAAATAATATTTGGTTTAATTTCGCGTTCGGTTAACGACCAGATTAATAGCACATATGAAACACTTACTTTTTGTAGGCGTCTTTTTTTTGGGAATTATTAGTGCGACCTGCCAGTCAGATGAGGATTCCTTGGCTCTAAAGGTGAAGGTCCCAACGACCATTCTTAAACAGAACTTAAATTATCAAGAAATTGAAATCCCTCTCGTTTCTGAAAAAGGTCAGGCTAAGTTAGCTGTTGACATCAAAAATGAGCACTGGGATACAACAGTTTATAATCCTTATAAAAATACTTCTGTTTCTTATCCGTTTCAGTTAAGTTTTGAGGACACCACCTATCATTCTCCTGTAAGGCGTCAAAAGGTAGTCACTTCTAGATATGGGTGGCGCAGAGGCCGATCGCATAAGGGTATTGACATAGATTTAGTTACCGGAGATTCTGTATTCAGCATTTTGGATGGAGTTGTGAGATTTGCTAGATATAGCGGCGGACACGGAAGAACTGTTGTTGTAAGGCATTTTAACGGTTTAGAAACTACCTATGCGCATTTGTCTAAAATCGGTGTAAAGGCTAATGATACCGTTGCAAAAGGACAGTATATTGGTAAAGGTGGAAATACAGGTCGTTCTTTCGGTAGTCATTTACACCTAGTCACTAGTTACAAAGGTCAGTTTATACATCCTGAATATTTATTTGATTTTTCTGAAGAGAACGCTATTCGGTCCCAAGATATTTGGATTACTAAAAAATGGACGAGGCCTGGCTATCATAGTGCTAGACGACAAAGTAAATTAGCGTTATATACCTCCGAAAAAGCGGCTTTTGCTGCAATTGAAGCGCAACGTAAGATATATGTAGTGAAACGCGGTGATACGCTCTCTAGAATCTCTCAGCGAAATAATGTAAGCGTTGCCGCTATTTGTAAAACTAACGCTATAAAGCGCAATTCTACCCTTAGAATTGGCCAAAAACTTGTTATTGAGCCCTTATAAACAATTTTTAGGGTAGGAGAAATTGAGGATAAACTGTTATAATACTGAACACTAAAATTTATTCTCATGAAACCAAAGTTTTTTTATCCCGTAATTGCAGTTTTGTTCTTATCATTCTCTACGACCTCCTGCTCTACCGACGACGATAACGTATCTCCGACCAATGCTGATATCAGCGAGATTATAAATATTATTTCATCTGAACAATGGCGTGTTTCTAGTATGGTTGATTCTGGGCAAGACGAAACAGCTGATTTTTTTGGTTATACTTTTAGCTTTAATTCTAACGGTAGCCTTGTAGCCACAGGTTCTTCGAATACATTAACAGGTACTTGGTCTTTATCTAACAGTAGTTCGTCTTCTAGTAGCGATGACGACAGCAATGACGACAGCGATGTTGATTTTATCATCTCATTTCCAGTGCCCGATGATCACGATTTTGATGATTTAAATGATGATTGGGATGTTGTGTCGTATTCCTCAAACGAAATCCGACTTATTGATATAAGTGGAGGAAATGGAGGAACAGATACACTTGTGTTTACCAAAAATTAAATTTACTTAAAAGTGGTAGCCTCTGAAATCTACCAACTTTTTAATTCAATTTTGTAATAGGCACATAAACATCTTCCTCCGAAGATGTACTATTGTTTTTGTAGCGCTCATCCATGATTTGAAAGTGAGGCCTGTTATCAATGATGTACCCCGAAGATGGTAACCACGTGGTCATTATATCTTGATATAATCTACCAATCTCCATACCTCTTAAGGTAAACTTGGCATAGAGCCCATTGGGAATCGTAACAACATCCATTTCAGCAGGAATAGTATTGGCTTCAGAGACTTCTATAGTTGCCCAAATTTGAAATGGTTTATCCATAGTATTTTCAGAATTATAGACCTGGACAGCGAAGTGATGATTATTAATTGTGTTTTTAATCAAGTGTTTATTAGGCATAAATTTTTGCCATAGTTGGCCAATTTTATGCGATTCAGACATCAAAATAGTATCAGACATTCCGATTAAAACTTTCTCCGAGACATCTAGAACAGACGGATTCATTTAGTTATAAAATTAAATATATTCAGAAGTTAAATTTTCAATTATTAGACCATCCTCAAGACTCATAATTACGCCTTGTGCCGCACGTTCCCCAGAGAGCATTGCCGCATTTAGCGAACCGTTGATAAGATAATCCCCTGCAAGATAAATAGTTGGTTTTAACTGTGTTTCCGTAGGCGAAATATCAGCACGCAATTCTTTTAAATTTGGTAAGGCCTTCGGTATGTGGTATAATTTTAAAAATGTTGTATTGGTAATATTACAGAATTTGTTCAACTCATTTTGCACTTGATTAATAAGGTCATCTTCCGTTAAGTCTGTGTACTTAACTACCGTTACAGACAGTAAGCTTTTTTTTCCTGTGTGGGTAGTACCTAAAGTATCATGGAAGAATATATTATTAATAAGGGCTTCTTTATCTGCAATTAGGCCTATAAGTGGTTTACTAATGGACTTAATATTAGTTTCAAAATATAAATTATAACAAGATTTCCAATCTGTGTTTTGGTTACTTAAATTAGAAACAAGGTCTTCTGCAGGTGTTGCAATAATAGTAAAATGTGTATCTAATTTTTTATCATTGTCTAATAGAATAAACCTGTCTTCAACGCGCTTCACTCGAGTATTGTATCGAATTTCCGTATGCTGTAATTTGGATTTTAATTGATCAGCTATGGCTCCAATACCAGATTTGGGTAAAACTGCTAAACCATCTCCAAACATTTTATATACGAACTCAAACATTCTACTAGAAGTCTCTAGGTTTGGTTCTAAAAATATACCCGAGAAAAATGGTCTGAAAAACTGTTCTATTATTGCATTTGAAAAACCTAAGTCCTGGAGGTATTTTAAGGTGGATTTTGATTCTGATTCAAAAATTGACTCTATAGACTTATTTTTAAGACGTTTGTTTAGTTTAAAAATCTTGAGTTTGTCTGCAACAGAACCAACAGGTGAGATTATAGTTTGCCATAGGAAACCTATATGCCTAAGAGGATCACCAATGGTATATTTTCTAGATTTAAAATAAATATGAGCGCCTGGTAGAAAAGGCTGTAACTCGAGGTCATAAAAATCCAAATGCTTTTGAGCCTGTGGATACGCATCTAGTAATACCTGAAATCCATGGTCTAATTGGTATCCTTCTACAATATCTGTTTTTACGCGACCACCAACACAATCTGAGGCTTCTAATATTATAGGGTGATACCCAACTTCTTCTAAAGTCTTCGCAGCAATCAATCCACTGATTCCTGCACCAATGATGTGTATTTTGTAATTATGACGTTCCACAAATAACTTAAGTGCTTATATGTTAATTACTCCTTAGTCTCCCAATCCAAGTTATAGGAGAATCTGAATCGCTTGAAGCAGATAAAATAACATTGCCATTAGCTTTAATGGCCATTTGTACCTTGTATAAAGAACTAGAGTTAAGGTCGTATGATATATTTATGTGTTTTGTAGCGTCATCAAATTTAACCTTGTAGTTCTCTATGGAACCATTTAAATCAATATCTGATTTGTTCTGTAATACTGATTTTAATTGCCCTTTTGAGGATAATCCATTTACTATTAATACATTGGAGTTTTTATCAATTTTTTCACGGTTTCTACCGTCATATACCATATTAAAATTTATGGTATACTCTTGTGAATTAATTTGTTTTTTTGAATTTTGATAGGTAAGCTCAAACTTGTCTAATCTGTCTTGTCCTTGCATAACCATTGTTAATCCTATAAAAACAAATAAAATACTATACCTCATATTTATGTGCTTATTTTGGATCTAAGATACTATTAATTCGTTCAATACAATCTAGGTAATGAAATTTTGTTTCTGCATTAATGGCCGTTTTAGAAGCGGCAATTAAGGTACGCTTGAGTTGATTAAGTTCTGCTCTAACTAATGCGCGGATATCGGATTGATTTACATTAAAATATTGTCTAGAGCGATTAGGGTCTAAATCTTGCGTCATTAGATATTTCATTTGATCTAAGTAAACACGTTGAATATTTCTTCTGTAGACGTCTACGCTTCTACCCAAACTTGATTCTTTCCAAATACCTAGTCTAATGTCCTTCAGCAAATTATAAGCCGAATAATTTTCTGAATTAATAGCATTATGATCTATTAATCTTCCTAAGCGTTCAAAACCTAAAACAGAATTAAGATGTCTACTCTGAAGGCGTCTGATACGCTCTGTGTAGCCAGCATAATTTATATTTTGAATAATGGTCTCATCCAATAACCACTCAGGCGTCTCAAACGCATTTTTTTGCAACCATTGCACAGCTGATTTTTGGTAACTTTTGTCCTGTGGTTGGTACACAAAACCACTTTGAGAAGGTGTTTTGCTTTCTTCAATTACACCTCCAATATGAGTAATAACATGGCCTACATACCTACTCCATACACCGAGCATTTCGCCATACAATTCTTCTAAATCCTCATAATTATCGGTTTTATCACTTGTCCAATTTTTAAGGTTTTGTGCTACTATTTTAAGGTTACTAAGACCATAAGTACTGGCTTTAATACTATTATTCCCTATATCTTCCGTCTGTGAAGTAGGGTCGAAACGACTACTCTGTTTTCCAAATTTATACGTTGGATCTCCTACTTTTTCTGTAATCCAGCTGTTTAAAATTGATTTCTCATCATCTGGTGAGGTTACTTCAGGAATATATCTATAACCATAATTTATTGCGTAATCATCGTAAGGTCCTAGCTGTCTTATAAAACGAATTCCTGTATCACCAGGCTGTGCAATGTAGTTGTACCTTGCGTAATCCATAATGGTAGCAGCAATTCCATTTTCTTGTGTAAAAGAACCACTTCTATAGTTTTCAACGTCATACGCGTAACTGGCGCTCATATTATGGGGTAGTCCAAGGGTATGTCCAACTTCGTGAGCAATAACCATTTTCATCATTTCACCTATTTCTTCATCTGGCGTATTTAAGGTTCTGGCTTTTGGATTTGCAGCACCTGTTTCTAAAAGATAACGGTTGCGATAGGAGCGCAAATGATTGTGATACCATATAATGTCACTTTCTATAATTTCTCCGGTCCTTGGGTCTGCAACGCTTGGACCAGTAGCATTGCGAGTGGTACTAGCCACATAACGTACTACAGAATACCTAATATCCTCAGGACTAAATTCTGGGTCTTCTTCTTTGGTTGGTGGGTCTTTAGCAATAATGGCATTTTTGAATCCAGCGGCTTCAAATGCTTTTTGCCAGAGTTCAATACCTTCTTTCATATATGACCTAAATTTAGTTGGTGTTGCAGGATCTAGATAGTAGATAATAGGCTTAACAGGTTCTACTAATTCTCCGCGTTTATAGGCCTCTATATCTTTAGGGACGAGTTTCCAACGTCGTATATAAGTCTTTCTATCTGCTTTAAGCTCTTCGCTTCCATAATCATATTTACTTAGGGTAAACCAGCCCACACGCTCATCAAAATAACGTGGTTGCATGGGTTCTTCTGGCAGCAAAATCATAGACTGATTGGTTTGGATACTAATGGTTTCATTGCCATTATTAATAGGAGGTTCAGAGGCATTGAACGTAAAGTCTTGTACAACTTCAATGTTCTTTGGATAACTGTTCATAGCACTTATGAAGCTTCTAGACTTATCTAAATTCTTAACTTTATAACGTCTTCTGTTACTGGCTGATAGCCCACTGATTGCTTTAACATCACTACCGTAAAAACTACTTACATCAATTACAACCGCAGAAGAATCTTTAGAAAATGCTTTGATATCAAATGCATATAAAGTGGGCTCATAGTTATTGGCATTCACAGATACATTTATGGGTAAGCTGTCTGCTGCAATAGCGCTGTATGACTTTTCCTTTATTAGGACTTTATCTTTAAAACGAACCCAATTAATTAAGCGCGTACTTGTTTTTGAACCAGCATTGACATAGCCTCCACCTAAATTAGAAGGAAGCTTAGAGAGTCTACTTACCAATAACATGTCTTTAGATAGCATGTCAAAAGGAATCTCAAAGTAGTATTTGTCATCTAGTTGATGCACTTTAAAAATACCTAGGTCAGTTACAGCATCTTCAGTAATTACATCAGTGTAGGATTTAATTTTCCCATTTTTCTTTTTTGCAGTTTCAGCCTTAACTTGTTCTTTCTTTTCCTCTTTTTTACGCTTGCGTTTTGACTGCGCTTCAACATTAAAATTTGTACTCGTTATTAATAAGCCAAGGAGTAAAATCAATAATTTTTTCATTCTTTATCAGCGGAATTTTAATTTCAAAAAGTTAAAGATAAATAATAGATTTCTAGATGGAGATCATTTCTTAAAAGCTGTTAAAATCTTCTCTTTTGGAAATGTTCTGAAGTATTTTTGCAAAAAATTTATTATGCTAAAGACGTTAACACTATTTAGAACCATTGCTTTCCTCGAAGGCCTGTCTTTTATTCTTTTGCTCTTTATTGCCGTGCCTTTAAAATATGTTTATAACGACCCGCAATATGTTAAAATATTAGGGATGCCACATGGGTTGCTCTTTATTGGGTATATAGTTATGGCTATTTGGTTTTGTAGCGACTTTAAATGGACCAAGAAAATTTTATTTTTTGTTTTATTGGCAGCTATAATTCCTTTTGGTACCTTTTACATCGACAAAAAGTACTTACAGCATGCGTGACTATAAATTGAAGCATTATGTATATGATATCCTTATAGATAAGGGGCTTGGTGAACAAATGGCCACCTACATAAACATGTTAGTCCTTTTATTGGCTTTACTTTTAATAGCCTTTATTATAGATTTTTTTACAAAGCGTATACTATGGCGCTTTTTTGCAGGTATTGCCAAAAGGACAAAAACTAATTTTGATGATATTCTTATAAAAAATAAGCTGCCAAGGAGAGTTGCACACATCATCCCACTTGGAATACTTATAGAATTTGTTCCAGATGTTTTTTCAGACTTTGCATTTACTGAGAATATCATTGAAAAAACGCTTAAGGTCTTAGCTATAGTTCTTACGTTACGCATTATAAGAAGTTTCTTTAATTCTGTTAAGGACTATCTTAGAACCTTACCACGTTACAAGGATAAACCACTAGATAGCTATGCGCAAGTCTTTATGATTTTTGCATGGCTCTTAGGCATTTATGGTGCATTTGCCATTGTTTTTGGTATTTCATTTTACAAGTTTGCTATTTCACTTGGAACGGCATCTGCTGTAATATTACTCATCTTTAGGGATACTATTCTAGGATTTGTGGCAAGTATTCAGGTGGCGATAAATGATATGGTTAGAATCGGTGACTGGATTACCTTCGAAAAATACGGTGCAGATGGAGATGTTATTGAAATAAACCTTGCCACTGTAAAAGTTCAAAACTGGGATAAAACAATCACAACCATTCCAACCTATGCTTTAATTTCAGATTCTTTTAAAAACTGGCGTGGCATGATGTCTTCTGGTGGGAGGCGAATTAAACGCTCAGTAATAGTAAGAACATCCTCTATACATTTTTTGACGGACCTAGAAATCGAACGTTTTAAGAAAATAGAATTGGTGGCTAATTATCTCAACCTAAAATCGAAAGAAATCAAGGAATTTAATGAGAAGCACAATGTTGATAAAACAGAATTAATCAATGGTCGTAATCTTACAAATTTCGGTGTTTTTAGAAAATATCTACTCACTTATGTAGAACAACATTCTGCAATAAACAAGGACATGACACTAATGGTAAGGCAACTTGCACCTACACCACAAGGCATACCTATGGAAATTTATGCCTTTAGCGCAGATATTAAATGGCAAAACTATGAATATATCATGGGTGATATTTTTGATCATGTGCTGGCTTCAGTAGGTTATTTTAATCTTGAGATATACGAATTGGGGCTTTCAGTTCCTGAATAAGTTAATTAAAAAAAGCTAAAGAATATAGTTATTGTTAATAACACTGTTTACAATAATTGCGCTATGTAAAGAGGACCTTTTGGTTAATCCTTAAATTTAATTCCAAATTAATCTTAAATAGATACCATGGCTGACCGAACTAAAAACCTACTTGCCGCAAGGCCTATAATATTATCTGCTAAAATTAACGATGCTATGAGTGGTGAGGAGCATTTTCAGAACACCACGCTTCGACCTGTTATAAAAATGCAGCACGAGTTATTCATAGTAGTTTTTAGAAATTATATTTCTAAACGAAAAAACGTGTTTTATGAGTTAACACTACCAAAGCGTTTGGCATATATAGAACACGCTATTCACAAGGATATGAAGTTTAGAAATTCTATAAAGGGTATGATAATAGGACAATTTACCGTTGAAGAATATGCCATTTACATTAAAAATTCATCTGCCTTAAATAAGCGTATGATGAACATCGTAAAAGAGCGTCTTGTAAGTAGTATTCAACTTTTTGAGAAGCCAGATATGCTAAAAGCAGTTTAAATTAGTGATTCACCATTGAGGTTTGTAGTAAGAATATCGCTCATTAAATTGAGGTAAGGTCTTGCAATTTCAAAAGCCTCATTCACGGCGGGAACAAACTCTCTATCCAGAACCTCTTTGTCGGTAAATGACTTTGTAAAGATGAATTGCTTTCTTCTTATTAAGTCTATAGAAGGATGATTTTTATCGAAACCTTTTGGAGCTGTTTTTAATTCCTCACCTACAAAGTCACCCCAAACAGTTTTAAAGGTGGGCTCATTAAGAATTTGTCTAATCTCACAATCATCCATTTCAAATTCTTTTCTAATTCTAAGCAAATCCTCTTTATTAGGATCCCAAAACCCTATAGCAATAAAAGATTCGTTATTTGGCTGAATATGCAGATAATATCCACCTCGCAATTCTGGTTTTACTCTGTGGAAAGAGCCTCCAAAATGTGTTTTATAGGGTAATTTATTCTTTGAAAAACGCACATCTCTATAGATTCTAAACACTTTAACCCTGTCTATTTGATCATGCATATTAAGTAATTCACCTATTGTATTGTAGACAGACTTTACATTAGCCTCTAATACTTTAAACTCCACTTTATTATCATTAAACCAGTCTCGATTATTATTTTTTTGAAGTTTTTTTAAAAAGCTTAAAGCTTCTTTGGGTATGGTTACGGACATCTTTTCTCTTTTGCTTAAAAATAAAATACCATCTGCAAAGATGGTATTTGATTGTAGATATTTTAACACTTAATCTAGTTATTAGAGAAGGCAGGAATCGCACTTTTTCTTAATTGTGAACTGGAGTCTTTCGTGAAAGCGTCTAGCATCCAACTTGTTTTTTCTAATTCTCTAATATACGCTCCAATTAAATCAATCGTTCCTTCATCATTTATTTTCTCCGCTTCTTTAATCACTTTGGACATTTGTTCTAACAATATGTTGTGATTGCCTAAAATGTCTTTTACCATTTCAATATCCGTCCTCTCAGAGGAGACTTCTTCAATCGAAGATACTTTTAAAAAATCTCGTAAATTACTAATTGGATGATACCTTAAGGTTAAAATGCGTTCAGCAATTTCGTCTATTTTTTCTCGTGCTTCTGTGTATAATTCTTCAAATTTTTCGTGTAGTTCAAAGAAGTTTTCTCCTAAAATATTCCAATGGAAATTTCTTAGGTTTTGGTAATAGATATGATAATCCGCTAAGAGGGTGTTCAATTCCACCACAGTTGGCATTAACTTATCATCATTCATATTTAAGTAACTCATAATTTTAATTTTACTTTTTTTCGGTTAAACATTTTACTTTAATATACACGATACAGTAGGCTTGTCAAGTAGCTTAACAGGGTTTAACCCTATAAGGGTGGGATTAACTTAATGTTTTGTTAATTAATGCTTTAGTTGTTAAGCAATTTTAACGCTATTACATTTTTCGCAAGAAATGTTAAAAATTTACTTGTATTTTGAAAGAATTTTCATTATCATGCACAACAAATTAAACATTCATAAAATATATGGGTAGACCAGCAACAAGGCCAACCAAACTAAAGGATGGTTATTACATTGAGATTAGAAACAAAGGAGCTAGATCTGGAGTAAAACTATATAGTGCTACAAAATTACAGATGCATCGTGCTATTAAAATGTACGAGCGCTCCAAGGAAGTTTTTATTTTAGGGGAATCTGTTAATGGGAAGTTTGTGGACAAAGAACCAAAGCTTCATGTTGTAGATTGACAATAATGCATATAAAATTTTAGGAGGACGAAAATTCATGTTTTCGTCCTTTTTATTTAAAATCAATCTTATTAAGAATCAGTCCTGAAGCAGGAGCAATATAGCTCTGATGTGATACTATATTTTCTTTTAGGCTATTTCTAATAAAGTTTAAATCTACCTCCCCTTTTCCGAGACGTATTAAAGTACCCATCATTAATCTTATTTGGTTGCGTCCAAAACCACTACCTTTTACACGAAGTAAATAGCTATGTTCAGGAAAGAAACTTGCAGAATATAATGTATTTTCAACTAGTTCACACCGTTCAATTGTTCGATGATATAGGCCTTTATCAGTGGCTTTGTAACAGTAGTTTTTAAAATTATGTATTCCTTCAAACAAATGGGCACCTCTCTTCATAAGCTCAATATCTAAATCATCTTGTATTGTACTTAAAATTGGTGCACAAAACGGATGAAATTTTCCTCCAAAAGCAAATAGATATAAGTATTCTTTTGTTTTTGGATGCTGAATAATATTAAAGTCTTTGTCAACCTTACCAATACTTAAGGCCCTGATATCTTGCGGTAAATTATAATTAAACCAATTTAGAAATTCTGATGTGTCGTCTATTTTGTGAAAAGTAAATAACTCTAGCGCTGTTTCATTTGCAGAAACCATGGCATCTGTACGCCCTGCTATAAGGGTCTTAAATTTTTTATCCTCAAATACATACTTGAGAGTTTTGTCTACCATTAAATGCAGGGTTTTTAGATTAGGCTGCTTTTGCCAACCATGAAATCTATAGCCTAAATATTGCAACTTAATGAGATAATAAAATCGTTTTTCGAAGGGCATAACAACGCCGAAATTAGTGTAAATGAACCGTGCAATCAAAAATATTTTATAACTTGATGCTTACTACTAACTAAAATTTATCAATTATGACTACAAAAAAACCTCCTATTTGGTATTGGATTGTTGGTGTTGTGGCGCTCATTTGGAATGCGATGGGTGTCAATGCTTACTTGCAGCAAGCCTATAATACCGAAAGCTATCGTGCTATGTATTCTAAGGAACAATTAGAAATTGCAGCAAACTTGCCCTCGTTTGTCACGGCTGCCTTTGCTTTAGCCGTATTTGGTGGTGCGCTCGCTTCTTTATTATTACTATTTAGAAAAAAATTAGCTGTGATGCTATTTTATGTTTCACTGATTGCAGTTGTTATACAAATGGGGTATTTATTAATCAATGGCTATGCTAGCAGTATACCAATGACCATTATGATAATACTGTTCGCTGTTGTTTTAGCATGGTTTTCTAAATATTCAGCCACAAAAGGCTATCTAAACTAAGGGATGATTTGACAGTTTTGAAAAGGTTTTTTATGAGAATATATTAAAATGCTCATCCATTGATGACATTTTTGCATATATAAGTTAAAATAATAATCATGAAAACGTTTCTCTCTACTCTTTTAGTTCTTTTAGTAATTAATGTCGGTTTCGCTCAAAAACAGAAATTGGTGGCCATGTCAGACACTTATCAAAAAGCCTATAAATTGGGTTCGATATATTACGAGACGGGCTCAGATAAGCCCTTTACAGGTGTTTTGTATGGAAAGTATGATAACGGCAATTATATGACCATGCAAGAGTATGTCAATGGTGTAGGAAACGGAAAATGGACTGACTTTGACCCTTATGGAAGAAAGGTTTGCGAAGGAACTTACAAAAACAATAAGGTAGAAGGGCCTGTAACTTTTTTTTATGAAGATGGGAGCATAAAATCAAAAGGTCAATATTTACATTGGAAACGACCAATCGGTAAATGGACTTATTATGATAAAGAGGGAAATATAGTTTCTACAATGACCTATACACGGTAACTATTTGTCACGTCCCTTTAAAACATTAACTACGTCTTTAAGCTTAAAGCCTTTAGCCTGCAGTAACATTAAATAATGAAAGAGTAAATCTGCACTTTCTTCCAAGAATAAGTCATCGTTATCATCTTTTGCCTCAATAACAACCTCTACAGCTTCTTCTCCTACCTTTTGCGCAACTTTATTGATACCTTTTGCAAATAGTGAGGCAACATATGATTTTTGTGTATCAGCGTTTTTTATTCTAGATGTAATGGTGTTTTCTAATTTTGAAATAAAACCAAATGATTGTTCATTAGCTTCATTCCAGCAGGTATCTGAACCTTTGTGACAAGTTGGACCTTTTGGATTTACTGAAATTAAAAGCGTATCGCTATCGCAATCTAGTTTTATATCTACTAGATTTAGAACATTTCCACTTTCTTCTCCTTTTGTCCAAAGTCGATTTTTTGTTCTGCTAAAAAATGTCACTAATCCAGACGCTTTTGTTTTTTCTAATGCTTCAGCATTCATGTAGCCCAGCATAAGGACATTTTTTGTTAATGCATCTTGAATAATTGCTGGTACTAAACCGTCTTTATTTTTATTGAAATCTATGTTCATATTATGTTAGTTATGAGATGCTGAAACAAGTTCCGCATAACGACTAAAGTCGCACTTCTACACCTTGTTTTCTCAATTCTTTTTTTAATTCTATAATAGGTATTTCACCAAAATGAAATACACTCGCAGCTAATGCTGCATCAGCTTTTCCTAATTTAAATGTATCAGCAAAATGCTGAATAGTTCCTGCGCCACCAGAAGCAATAATAGGAATGTTTACTAAATCGGATAATTTAGCTAACGCTTCATTTGCAAAACCACCTTTGGTTCCATCATGATTCATGGAAGTAAATAAAATTTCACCAGCACCACGGTCTTCCACTTCTTTAGCCCATTCGAATAATTTAATGTCGGTTGGAATAGTGCCTCCGGCTAAATGCACAAACCACTCCTCTCCTATTTTTTTTGCATCTATAGCAACAACGATGCATTGACTACCGAATTTTTGAGATAATTCATTAATCAATCCTGGTCGTTTTACTGCTGACGAGTTTATAGATACTTTATCTGCGCCACAATGTAATAAATCATCTACATCCTCGATTGATGAAATTCCTCCACCTACAGTAAATGGTATATTCACTTGCTCGGCTACTTTTAGTACCATATCGTGCATGGTTCTGCGTTTTTCCTGGGTTGCGGAAATATCTAAAAACACCAATTCGTCTGCACCTAAATCAGCATATTGCTTGGCAAGAACTACTGGGTCACCTGCATCACGTAAATCAACAAAATTGACACCTTTTACAGTACGACCATCTTTGATATCTAAACAGGGAACAATGCGTTTGGTCAACATACTATAAAAATTGTCTTAATTCTTTTAAACTGATTCTGTTCTCGTAGATGGCTTTTCCTATGATAACACCTTCACAACCAATAGCTTCTAGGTTTTCCAAATCTTTAATTCCAGAAACACCTCCTGAAGCAATAAGATTAATAGATTGGGCACCACTACTACTGCTACATTCTTTTATTATGGTTTTATACAAATCAATTGATGGACCTTCTAACATGCCGTCTTTAGAAATATCTGTACAAATCACGTATTTAATATGTTTTCTCTGATAATCCTTGATAAAGGAAACCACTTCCTCTTTACTGTTATCTTGCCAACCATTGATGGCAATTTTACCTTCATTACTATCTGCGCCTAAAATAATTTTTTGAGGTCCATATTTAGCTAACCAACCTTCAAAAGTTTCTCTATCGCTAACTGCAATACTTCCGCCAGTAATCTGTCGTGCACCACAATTAAAAGCAATATTTAAATCTTCGTTCGATTTTAAACCACCACCAAAATCAATTTTCAGATTTGTTTTAGCTGCGATTTGCTCTAAAACTTTATAGTTCACAATATGCTTCGCTTTGGCTCCGTCTAGGTCAACCAAATGTAAATACTCAATACCTGAGCCTTCAAACGCTTTGGCCACTTCTAAAGGATTTTCATTGTACACTTTTTTAGTATCGTAATCACCTTTAGTTAGTCTTACACACTTTCCTTCTATAATATCTATGGCTGGTATAATTCTCATTTATAACTCTAAAAAGTTTTTTAGTAACTGCTCTCCTATTTTTCCTGATTTCTCTGGGTGAAACTGAACCCCAAAGAAATTATCATTTTCTAATGCTGAAGCATAGTCTATTTCATAATCTGAAGTCGCAATAGATTCATCACAATCTTCCGCATAATAACTATGCACAAGGTACATGTATTCTTTTTCACTTATACCTTTAAATAAACCAGATTTAAGATTTTTAATTCTGTTCCAGCCCATTTGAGGTACCTTTACATTATTTGAAAACCGCTTAACATTTGTATTGAAAATCCCTAAACCTTTAGTATTTCCTTCTTCAGTATGATTACACATCAGTTGCATACCTAAACAAATACCCAAAACAGGTTGCTTAAGTTGGGGGATCAATGCATCCAAACCAGATGCTCTTAACATTTTCATTGCCGAACTGGCTTCACCTACCCCAGGAAAAATGACTTTATCTGCCTTAATAATTTCATCTGGATTGTTAGATAATACAGCATCATATCCCAAACGCTGAAAAGCGAATTGAATACTCTTGATATTACCTGCACCGTAATTGACTATTTTTAAATCCATTACAGCATTCCTTTTGTTGATGGCAAAATCATTTTTTCTATATCTTGTTTTACAGCCATTTTTATTGCCTTTGCAAATGCCTTGAATATGGCTTCAATCTTGTGATGTTCGTTTGTGCCTTCGACTTTTACATTCAAATTACATTTGGCACCATCTGTGAAGGACTTGAAGAAGTGATAAAACATTTCTGTAGGCATTTTACCAATCATTTCGCGTTTAAAATCTGCTTCCCAAATGAGCCAATTACGACCACCAAAATCAATAGCTACTTGAGCTAAACAATCGTCCATTGGTAATGAAAACCCATAACGTTCTATACCTAATTTATTACCAAGCGTCTGAGCAAATACTTCGCCCAAGGCAATGGCAGTATCTTCAATGGTATGATGCTCATCTACTTCTAAATCACCATCAACTTTAATATTTAAGTCCATTTGACCATGACGTGCAATTTGGTCTAACATATGGTCAAAAAACGCTATACCTGTATCAATATTACTCTTTCCAGTTCCGTCTAGATTAAGGTCTATTTTAATCTTAGTTTCATTGGTGTTACGTTCTATTGAACCTATACGCTCTGTGGTTTTTAAAAACCTATATATCGCTTCCCAGTCATTGGTTTCTAAAGCAATGAAATCTTGTAATTCGTTATTACTTACGGTGACTTCATCTGTACCGAGATTGGTATTGTCATTTATAAAAATGCCTTTTGCCCCAAGATTCTTAGCCAATTCAACATCTGTTAATCTATCACCTATTACAAATGAATTTGCTAAATCATAATCCTCAGAAAAATACTTGGTTAACAATCCTGTATTAGGTTTGCGGGTTGGTGCATTATCCTTTGCGAATGTTCTGTCTATGAACTGCTCTTCAAATAGAACACCTTCACTTTCAAATGTCTTTAAAACAAAATTATGCACAGGCCAAAACGTGTCTTCAGGATAGACATCTGTACCTAAACCATCTTGATTGGTAATCATTACGATTTCAAAATTCAATTCATTAGCTATTTTGCTTAAGTATTGAAAGACCTTTGGGTAGAACTCTAATTTCTCAAATGAATCTATTTGTTCGTCTGCGGGTTCTTTAATTAAAGTACCGTCTCTATCTATAAATAATACTGGTTTCATGATTAATTTGTTAATCAACGCTGGATTTATTTCAGGGTCTTATTATTTTAATTCTATTTTCTTCAATTCTGGATTGAACTCTTTAATCAGATTCCACTTCCATTCTTTATGCCAATTCTTGAGTTGTTTTTCTCTCGATTTCGCTTCTTTTTTTAATTCAAATTCTTCAAAATGAATCAAGTCAATGGAATTATACTTTTTTGTAAAAACAGCTCCCTTTCCATTTTTATGTTCTTCTAGTCTTTGTTGCAAATCTTCGGTATATCCAATATATAAAACTGTTCTATTCTTATTTGATAATATGTAACAGTAATATTTAGACATTTATATTTCAATTTTAAAGTTCCTGAAATAAGTTCAGGATTTCGAAATTAATTGAAGTGTTTCAATTAATTTTTCATTTTCAGTTGGAGTGCCAATTGTAAATCTTAAACAATTTTCACATAAAGGTTGTGTTGTTCTATTTCTAACGACAATACCTCTTTTAATTAATTCCGAGTAACGTTGATTAGCATCATCTATTTTTACTAAGAGGAAATTAGCATCCGAAGGATATATAGACTTAATAAACGATATCTCTGATAATTTTGTTATAAGTATTTCGCGTTCAGTTAATATTGAATCAACTTCTTTTTTTACTTCATCTAATCGTGTTAAGCGTTCCAAAGCCTTATCCTGAGATAATTGATTGACGTTATAGGGTGGTTTAATTTTATTCAAAACTGAAATAATAAATTCTGAAGCATAGCATATGCCAAGTCTAATTCCCGCTAATCCGTAAGCTTTCGAAAGGGTTTGCGTTACTACGAGATTTGGAAATTCATTTAATCTACTCAACCAACTGTCGCTGTTTGAAAAATCAATATAAGCCTCATCAATTACAACTATACCTTTAAAATTATTCAGTAACTCTTCAACGTTATGAGAATTGAAACTATTAGCTGTTGGATTGTTAGGCGAGCATAGAAACAAAATTTTTGAATTCATATCTTGAGTAGCTAGTATCTCCTCAACTTTGGGCTCAAAATTATCGTCTAGCAAAACTGATTGGATTTCTACAGCATTTAAATCTGCTAAAACCGAATACATACCATATGTAGGTGGTAATGTAATTACGTTATCACGATTGGGTTCGCAAAAGGCCCTAAATAATAAATCCAAAACTTCATCACTTCCATTACCCAACAAAATTTGAGAGGTTTTAACGCCTTTAATCTCAGCTAGTCGTTGTTTTACTTTGGACTGTTGAGGGTCAGGGTATCTGTTAACATTAGATTGAAATGGATTTTCATTAGCATCAATAAAAACCATATCTGCAGTAGCATCTTTATACTCATCTCTTGCGGAAGAATACGCTTTTATATTTTTTATATTTTCTCTTAAGAGATTATTTATGTTTAAATCTTTCATTTTGTCATTCTGAATTTATTTAACTCCGTTGAATCTTTGATTTCAGAATCTAATTTTAATTTATGAGGTACTGAAACGAGTTCAGCACACTTTCTATAAGTCTTTTAGCCTTATAGAAACTGCATTTTTATGCGCCTGTAATCCTTCTGCCTCAGCCATTAATTCAATAGCTGATCCGATATTAGTAATACCTTTCGCAGATATTTTCTGAAAAGTCATACTCTTTTGAAAACTATCTAAGTTAACACCAGAATAGGCTTTAGAAAATCCATTTGTTGGTAAGGTATGATTTGTACCAGATGCATAATCACCAGCGCTTTCTGGCGTATAGTTGCCTATAAATACAGAACCTGCATTACCTATATTTTCTACAAAATAATCGTCATCATTAGTTGCTACAATAAAGTGTTCTGGTCCATATTCATCAATTAAATCTAAGGCTATTGTGAAACTATCTACAACGATGAATTTTGAATTGTTAATAGCATCAATAGCCAATACTTTTCTTGGCAAAACTTCAAGTTGCGACTTAACTTCAGCATCAACCTTTTCAGCGAAAACTTTTGACGTAGTTACTAAAATAACTTGACTATCTGAACCATGTTCTGCCTGACTTAACAAATCTGAGGCCACGTATGCAGCATTTGCAGATGCATCTGCCATGACCAACAGTTCGCTTGGACCAGCAGGCATATCAATGGCTACACCGTATTTTGTAGCTAGTTGTTTTGCAACTGTTACATACTGATTTCCGGGACCAAAAATTTTATACACTTGTGGAATGGATTCAGTTCCAAATGTTAGCCCAGCAACAGCTTGAATTCCTCCTGCTTTTATAATTTTTGTTACACCACAGAGTTGTGCTGTGTATAAGATTTCGTTAGCAATTTTACCTTCTTTATTTGGTGGCGAGCATAATACAATGTCTTTGCACCCTGCAATATTTGCAGGTATAGCTAACATTAAAACGGTTGAAAACAAAGGTGCTGTTCCACCAGGAATATACAAGCCAACTTTTTGAATAGGTCTTTTTTCTTGCCAACAATCTACACCATCCATTGTTGTGACTTCCACTCTATCAGTAACTTGCGCTTTGTGAAATGATTCAATATTTGACTTTGCCAATTGAATAGCTTCCTTTAATTCATTTGAAACATTATTTGAAGCTTCAATAACTTCTTCTTCTGAAACAATTTGATTCTCTAAAGCGACTTTGTCAAATTTTTCAGTATATGATTTTAAGGCATTATCTCCATTGAGTTTGACATCTTTGAAAATATCTAAGACAGTCGCTTCGATATCATCAACAGTTTTTGTTGGACGTTTTAATATTGACTTCCAATCGTTTCGATTTGGGTTTATGAATGTTTTCATTACAGCACCATATTTTCGATTGGACATACAAGAATTCCCTCTGCTCCGTTTGACTTAAGTTCATCTATGACATTCCAAAAATCATTTTTATTAATTACAGAGTGTAGAGAACTCCAACCTTCTTTAGCTAATGGTAAAATTGTTGGAGAATTCATTCCTGGTAAAATTTCAATAATCTTATCTAATTTATCATTCGGTGCATTTAAAAGCACATATTTGTTTTCTCTACCTCTTAAAACAGATTTTAAACGGAATTGAATTTTATCGATAATCGCTTGATTTTCATCTGAAATTTTAGGCGAAGTTGCTAAAACTGCTTCAGAAGATAAGAGTTTATCTATTTCTTTAAGTCCATTTTTAAATAATGTGCTCCCACTAGACACGATATCGCAAACTGCGTCTGCTAAACCAATATTTGGTGCAATTTCAACAGAGCCATTGATGATGTGAAGGTTTGCAGTAATTCCTGCCTTTTCCAAAAATTGATTTACTGTATTTGGGTACGAAGTGGCAATGCGTTTTCCCTCTAAATCCTTTAAAGATTTAGCTTCAGATGATTTTGGAACCGCAATTGAAACTCTACATTTCGAAAAGCCTAATCGTTCTACAATGTTTAAGTCATTCCCTTTTTCAATCAGAACGTTCTCACCTATTATGGCGGCATCTACAACTCCATCTTTCAGATATTGAGGTATATCTCCATTTCTAAGATAGAATACTTCTAATGGAAAGTTCCGTGCAGAGGCTTTAAGTTGATCTTTACCATTATCAATGGATATACCAATGGCTTTAAGAATCTTTAAAGAATCTTCATTAAGTCGGCCAGATTTCTGAACTGCAATTTTTAATTTACTCATTTTTACTATGGTTAGTCTAAGGATACTATGAGCTTAATAAAAAAACCCATTTGATATTCTCAAACGGGTTTTACTATGTCTTGGTTTAATTCAATACATCATAAGCTCGCTTGATGGCAAGTATATAAATGATGATGTAGATGAATTTTCATTTCGCAACTAATTACACAAATTTTCAAAAAAATAATTTATAATTCCAAGTCTTTAACAAACTTTTATTGATTACCTAAAATAATTGGCATTCCGCTTTCTCCAGAGCCAATAATAACGACTTTGCTATTAGGTGATTCTGCTAATTTATTGGTGGCTTCAATACCTTTGTCTTGAAGGATTTTATCTGTAAGGGAGGCACTTAGAATACGGTTTGCATCTGCTTTACCTTTCGCTTCTATAATTTGCCTTTCAGCCTCTTTCTCAGCAGTTACTAGTCTAAACTCATATTCTAACGATTCTTGCTCTTGTTTTAGCTTTCTCTCAATAGCATCTTTAATTGTCGGTGGCAGTGTTACATCTCTAACTAATATTTCATCAATCATGATGAACTGATTATCTACAATTTTCTTAGTTTCTTCAAATATTTCTGCTTGAATAGCATCTCTCTTACTAGAATATAACTGCTCTGGCGTGTAACGTCCTACAACGCTACGAGCTGCTGAACGCATTGTTGGCAGAATAATTCGATTTAAATAATTCTCACCGATTTCTTGGTGTAATCTTCCTAGATTGGCTTGGTCTGGTTGATACCAAATAGACGCATCTAATTGAATATCAAGACCATTAGATGATAGCACTTTCATTTTTTCAAAAATCTCTTGTCTTCTTACCTCATAGACATAAACCTTGTTCCATGGTGCTACAATATGGAACCCTTCAGCTAATGGTGGTTCATCGATAACAACACCCTCACCGAATGTTCTAAATAAAACACCTGCCTCACCAGAATCTATAGTTACAGCTGATTTTGCTATTACAATAATTAAAAAAATAATTACAATTAATATTGGTAATCCAATTTTTGGTAGTTTTTCCATAATAATACATTTAAATTAATCCGTGATACTTTCTTACAAACCACTCTAAAAACAAGCTTAAAGCTATTAAACCGAGCAGGAATTTTATATCTATCAAAGGTACGATATTTTTAGTGCTTTTTTGCACTATGCTGTAGCGAGAATCTCCTAATAAATTGTTAATAAGTCCGTCGATATTATTTGTAAAATATGTATTACCTGCACTTAATTCTCCTAAGCGTTTTAGTTTAGATAAATCTGCATTGAGAAATTGCTTTTCTACATTATAATCTAAAACTTCAAAGACTCCAGAAGCCGCAATTGATTCAGTGCTATGACGTACTGTAAAATTATATTTACCTGGTTTCAAACCTGTTAAATCTGCCCTATAGTTTCCATTAGTAACCAATAAAGGAAACTGTCTTACTTCACTATTTTCTGCTTGGGGTTTTAAGTCTAAGATTAGTGCAGAATTACCATCAAACTCATAACTCTTATTAAAAAATTGAGCGCTAATAACTATATCCTCGTTACCGTTGTAAAATGATTGATAATCTATTTGCAGACGGTTACGTCTTTTTGTTGAACTTAAATACTGAATTAATTTATTTATGAAGTTATCGAAGTTTTCAAACGATTTGTTTTCTAAATAACTCTGTGCCCGCCATCGCCATATATCCTCACCATTTAAAATAGCTCGTTTGGTGTTTTCGGTTTCAAACGTAGCTAACATAATTAATTCTGTATTAATGCCATTGATGGTTTTATACAATAGAATATCATGCGGCCGATTAATCCCAAATTCACCAAACTCAGATTTTAACGGCGGTAAATTACTAAAATTGATATCCTCAACTATAAAGTTGCCGTAATTTCTGTTCAGAGACGCTTGATAGCTCTCTGTTTGGTTGGTAACTGCCTGTTTAAAATTATCTTGAATCTGATTTAAATAAACCCAATCTGTTGTATCTCCCGTAATGAAAAAGACATTGTTTTTTTGTTTGTTGATTTGTTCTATAGCAGTGTTAAAGGCTCTATTTGGTTGATATAATATAATCAATTGAAAATCCTCGCCTCTGGTTATATAATCTTTCGGAGTAACAATTGATACGGTCCGTTGCTCATTACTTTCAATCGCTTTTTTAAGAACTCCTAAATCTGGATGCAAGCGCTCTGAAATAATGGCAATATTTGTTTTTTGGTCGATAATTTCTATTCCAAAATTTTTAGTGTTATTGTTTTTATTCTTCTCTTGATTCATTGGCACTAATTCAGCTTTAAACGATTTAACACCAACTTTGGTTGCCGATAAATCTGTAGAAATAATTACTGAGGATTTAGACGGACTAAACTGAACTGCTCTTTTAAATAGTATTTGATCACCTGATTTTATTCTAAACTCACTATTCACGGTTTCCTTACCCGTATAATTGAGAATAGCCTCTACAGGGAATCGATTTTTTAGAAACGCAAACCTATTTACATTTAACTGTTTAATACTTAAATCTGCGTATAATGTAGAATCTCCCAATATTATGGGATAAATAGGTTGTTTAATTTTGGATGCCCTATTACTATAATCTATACCTAAGGTTTGGTTACCGTCAGACAATAATAGAATAGGCGTCACGGAACCTTTATAAATTTCACCTATCCGTTGTAAAGACTTTTCAATATTAGATTGCCCTTCACTAAAAGTGATACTATCTATTAAGTTGAGCTCCTTACCAAATGTATAGGTCTCAATATTGAATCGTTCATTTAATTTGGGGTTAGATTTTAATTTGTCCAGCGCATCAATTGCATTCTTAGTTTGATTTAAGTACTTAATAGACTGAGAATTGTCTATTGCCAACACTAGATTAGGTTTCTCATTGAATAATGTTAAGGACTCAAACTTTGGATTAATTAAAAGAAGGCCTATTACAAAGAGCGTTATTGCCCTAGCGGCAAATAAACTATATTTTAGCGGAGCGCGTAGTTTAGATTTATATATATATTGAAACAGCGCTATTAAAAGCGCTGTTATACCAGCCAAACATACATATGCTATAGTTTCAGTTTGCATTAATGCAACTATAATGTAATTAAGTTAACATTCCGCCATCAACATTTAATGTTTGGCCTGTGACATAAGCACTTAAATCACTTGCCAAAAATACGCATGCATTAGCGATGTCCTCTGGACTACCACCTCGTTTTAGTGGTATTGCAGCTCTCCAACCTTTTACAGTCTCTTCATCCAATTTGGCTGTCATTTCAGTTTCAATAAATCCAGGAGCAATAACATTGCTTCTAATGTTGCGTGACCCTAACTCTAAAGCTACAGACTTAGAAAAACCAATTATTCCTGCTTTTGACGCGGCATAATTGGTTTGTCCGGCATTACCCTTTACGCCAACAACAGAACTCATATTGATTATGGAGCCTTTGCGTTGTTTTAGCATAGTACGCTGAACGGCTTTTGTCATATTAAAAACAGACTTAAGATTAACCTCAATCACTTTATCGAAGTCCTCTTCGCCCATTCGCATTAGTAAATTATCTTTTGTAATACCAGCATTATTTACTAGGATATCAATACTTCCAAATTCAGCTAGAACATCTTCTGCGAGTTTTTGTGCTTCATCAAAACTTGCAGCATTACTTTGATATCCCTTAGCCTTAATACCTTTTGAATTAAGTTCATTTTCTAAAGCGTTTGCAGCATCTACAGACGAACTAAAGGTAAAAGCTACATTTGCGCCATGTTGGGCAAATACTCGGGCAATACCCCTTCCTATTCCTCTACTAGCGCCTGTAATAATAGCGGTTTTTCCTTCTAATAGTTTCATATTATAAAAATTCAGGTAGTCGTTTATTCAAAACTACAATGCTATCAAATATAGCTTTTACAAATTGCATGAAATAAAAAAACCTCACAAGATTTTGAGAGGTTTTTAACAGTTTATGTAAACTGTCTACTAATTCAATACTTCTAAGACTTTTTTACCTATTTCTGCAGGTGAGTCCACTACGTGTATACCACAAGCCTTCATGATTTTCTTTTTGGCTTGGGCTGTATCATCACTTCCTCCAACGATTGCTCCTGCATGTCCCATTGTTCTACCAGCAGGTGCTGTTTCGCCAGCAATAAAACCAACGATAGGCTTAGAGCTTCCACTTTCTTTATACCAATTTGCAGCATCAGCCTCTAATTGTCCTCCGATTTCACCAATCATAACAACCGCTTCCGTCTCTGGGTCATTGATTAAAAGCTCAACCGCTTCTTTGGTCGTTGTTCCTATAATTGGGTCTCCTCCAATACCAATAGCTGTAGTGATTCCAAGACCCTGTTTTACAACTTGGTCGGCTGCTTCGTATGTTAAGGTACCTGATTTAGATACGATACCGACTTTACCTTTTTTAAATACAAAACCTGGCATAATACCAACCTTGGCTTCTCCCGGCGTAATAACACCTGGACAATTAGGACCAATTAGTCTACAATCTTTGTCCTGAATATAGTCATAGGCTTTAATCATGTCTGCAACAGGTATTCCTTCGGTTATCGTTATTATTACCTTAATACCAGCATCTGCAGCCTCCATTATGGCATCTGCAGCAAAAGCAGGTGGAACAAATATTATTGTAGTGTCTGCCCCAACTTTTTCGACGGCCTCGGACACTGTATTAAACACGGGCTTATCTAAATGTGTTTGGCCACCTTTACCGGGTGTTACCCCTCCTACTACATTTGTGCCATATTCTATCATTTGGCCAGCATGGAAAGTTCCCTCGCTACCTGTAAAACCTTGAACGATTATGTTTGAATTTTTATTAACTAGTACACTCATTATTAAGCTTGTTATAATAGATTTTTAAAACGATGCAAAAATAATACTTTTAAAGTCTTTTGAAGATAGACCTCAATCTTTTTTATCTTTTTCTAACGCCTTTAGCGTTTCTAGTATTTCGGGAATTTGTTTTATTGAAGCAATTTCTTTGTACTTACTTCTAAAATCTTCAGCTGGTGTACCAAAATAGTGTTTTCCGCCTGCTAAAGATTTACTTACGCCAGATTGTGCAGAAATAACGGCTTTTGCTCCAATGGTTATCCCACTTGTTATTCCGACTTGTCCCCAAATAGTTACTTCATCTTCAACTACAACACATCCCGCAATTCCTACTTGTGAAGCAATAAGACACTTTTTTCCAATAACGGTATCATGCCCAATTTGAATTTGATTATCAAGTTTACTTCCTTCTTTTATGGTAGTATCGCCTGAAACACCTCTGTCAATGGTGCAACATGCACCAATATGAACCTGGTCTTCAATTACGACTCGTCCTCCAGATTTTAATTGATCAAATCCTTCTGGTCTATTTTTATAATAGAATGCACTCGCGCCTAGGACACTTCCTGCATGTATTTCTACGTTGTCACCAATAACCGTATTATCATAAATACTAACGTTTGAATGAATAATGCAGTTTTGACCAATCAAGACATTGTTTCCTATAAAAGAGTTAGGTTGAATAACAGTATTTTTTCCAACTTTCGCAGTCTCAGCTAATGCCGCTGAAGCAGGCTGGAAAGGTTTGAAATGAGTGGTTAAAACATTAAAATCACTAAACGGATCCTCCGAAATTAATAAGGCTTTCCCTTCTGGACAATCCACTTTTTTATTTATCAATACAATCGTAGCCTCAGAATTTAATGCTTTGTCGTAATATTTTGGGTGATCTACAAAAACAATATCTCCAGGCTCAACAACATGAATTTCGTTCATACCTAAAATAGGAAAATTAGCTTCACCAACGTATTCAGCATTAATTATTTCCGCTATTTGTTGTAGCGTTTGCGGTTTAGGAAATTTCATGAAATATCAATTTTTAAAAAGAAATTTTAAGCGAGTTTACTCTTTAATTCTCTCTTTATAGGTGCCTTTTTCGGTTTCAATCTTAATCTTGTCACCTTCGTTTATAAATAAGGGCACGTTCACTTCAGCACCTGTTTCAACTGTAGCGGGTTTAGTGGCATTTGTAGCTGTATTACCCTTTACACCAGGTTCTGTTGATGTTACCTCTAGTATTACACTGGCTGGCATCTCAACCGATAGCGGCATATTGTCTTCGGTATTAATAAGTATGGTGACGACCTCTCCTTCCTTCATTAAATCAGGACGGTCTAAAGCCGCTTCCAATAAACGAATTTGAGTATAATCTGCTTCATTCATAAAGTGATAAAATTCACCATCGGTATAAAGATATTGGAACTTATGTGTCTCTACCCTAACATCGTCAATCTTATGACCTGCCGAGAAGGTGTTGTCTATAACCTTACCTGTCGTGACACTTTTTAATTTCGTTCTCACAAAAGCGGGTCCTTTACCTGGTTTTACGTGTAAAAATTCTATAATTTTATATATGTCATGGTTATATCTTATACATAATCCATTTCTAATATCTGATGTACTTGCCATTTAGTAAGATTTTAATTTGATTTAAAATATCCCTTCATAATACCTCTATGTGAATTCTTTATAAACTGCAAAATTTCATCACGCTCTGGTGTAGCTTCCATTTCTGCTTCTATAATTTCAGAGGCTTGGGTGTTGTTGTAATTCTTTTGATAGAGTATTCTGTATATACTTTGAATCTCCCGTATTTTTTCTGTTGAAAAACCACGCCTTCTGAGCCCAACGGAATTAATACCTACGTAAGATAATGGCTCTCTAGCTGCTTTAACATAAGGAGGTACATCTTTTCTAACCAAAGAACCTCCAGTTACAAACGCATGGTTCCCTATGGAACAGAATTGATGCACTGCCGTCATACCTGCCAGCACAACGTAGTCACCAACAGTGATATGACCAGCTAAAGTACTGTTATTTGAAAAAATACAGTTGCTACCCACTATACAATCGTGTGCGATGTGACAATAAGCCATAATTAAGCAATTATCACCAATTACGGTCTTCATTTTATCAGACGTACCTCGATTGATGGTAACACATTCTCTTATAGTCACATTATTACCAATTTCTACAGTGGTATCCTCATCATCATATTTTAAGTCTTGCGGAACAGCTGAAATAACTGCCCCTGGAAAGATATTACAATTTTTACCTATTCTTGCACCTTCCATGATGGTAACATTACTCCCGATCCAAGTACCCTCACCTATTTTTACATTATTATGAATTGTTGTAAAAGGTTCTATTACGACGTTTTTTGCAATTTTTGCACCTGGGTGAACATATGCTAAAGGTTGATTCATATTATTTTACTTTAGTGATTTGAGCCATAATTTCGGCTTCTGAGACTAATTTGCCATTGGCATACGCTCTACCTAGCATTTGACAAATACCACGTCTAATTGGAGATAATAAATCTAATTTAAAAATAAGAGTGTCACCAGGAACAACTTGATGTTTGTATCTTACATTATCAATTTTGAGCAGATACGTTAGATAATTCTCTGGATCGGACACAGTGCTCAGAACTAAAATACCACCTGTTTGTGCCATTGCTTCAATTTGAAGCACTCCTGGCATTACCGGAGCTCCAGGAAAATGACCAACGAAAAAAGGTTCGTTCATGGTCACATTCTTTACGCCAATAACGTGCTTATCAGACAATTCCATGATTTTATCTACTAGAAGAAATGGAGGCCTGTGAGGTAGCATTTCCATTATTTGATTTACATCTTTAACCGGTTGTGCATGTAAATCTACCTCTGGTACATAATTTCGTCTTTCGTTTTTAATTATCTTAGACATTTTCTTTGCAAATTGGGTGTTTACAAAATGTCCTGGTTTATTAGCAATAACCTTTCCTCTTATGCGGGTACCTATCAATGCCAAATCGCCAACAACGTCTAAAAGTTTGTGCCTAGCAGCTTCATTTGGATAGTGTAAGGTTAGGTTGTCTAAAATACCATTAGGTTTTACAGCAATACTATCTTTGTTAAATGCTACCTTTAATTTTTCCATGGTTTTTGGAGACAATTCCTTATCTACATAAACAATGGCATTATTTAAATCACCACCTTTAATCAACCCATGTTCTAGTAGCATTTCAATTTCATGCAAAAAACTAAACGTCCTGGCATTTGAAATTTCTGATTTAAACTCAGAAACTGCATTCATAGTCGCATTTTGCGTACCCAACACCTTTGTCCCAAAATCTACCATAGTAGTTATTTGGTAGGTGTTAGATGGCATTACAATAATTTCACTACCACTTTCTTCATCAGAATACGAAACAATCTGGGTTACTTCATACTCTTCTCTATATGCACTTTGCTCTACTAAGCCTGCCTTCTCGAGCTCTTCAACAAAATACTTAGAAGAACCATCCATAATAGGAGGTTCGGAGGCATCTAATTCAATAATTACATTATCTAAATCTAAGCCAACCAACGCAGCTAAAACATGTTCACATGTTTGTATAATGACACCATTTTTCTCTAAACAAGTTCCTCTTTGTGTGTTAGTTACATAGTTAGCATCTGCTTCAATTTTAGGACGACCTTCTAAATCGGTACGTTCAAAAATAAAGCCTGTGTTTTCGTCTGCAGGTTTAAAAACTAAGTTCACTTGGTCTCCCGTATGCAATCCAACACCAGAAAGAGAGACTTCCTTGTTAATGGTTTTTTGTTTCGTTTCCGTTTTAATTATTGCCATTTACTCGTTTTTCAATTTCGTTTATATTTTTGACAATCTTTGGTAAATTCTTAAAGTAGACATACGACTTATTATAATCGCCATAATTTAAGGCTGGAGAACCTTGTAGCACCTCATTATCTTTTACATTTCTGCCAATGCCAGATTGCGCTTGGATTTTTACGTTGTTGCCAATAGTGATGTGCCCAACTATTCCGACCTGACCACCTATTTGACAATTTTCACCAATTTTAGTAGATCCAGCTATACCTGTTTGAGCAGCAATAACCGTATTTCTGCCTATCTCTACATTATGTGCAATTTGAATTTGATTATCTAGTTTAACACCACGTCTAATAACGGTAGAGCCAAGTGTTGCGCGATCAATGGTAGTTCCTGCACCAATATCTACATAGTCTTCTATTATTACATTACCTATCTGAGGTACTTTGGAGTATTCCCCTTTTTCATCCGGTACAAAACCAAAACCATCAGCTCCAATAATAGCACCAGAATTAATGACACAATTATTACCGATTACACAATCAGAGTATATCTTTCCTCCAGAAAAAACAAAAGTATTGTCTCCAATGGTAACATTGTCACTTATATAGGAGTTGGGGAATATTTTTACGTTGTTTCCAATGGTTACATTATTACCTATATAGGTGAAGGCTCCAATATATGGTTCAGCTCCTATTTTAGCCGAATCTGAAATGTAAGATGGTTGTTCAATTCCTGTTTTATTTAACTTAATTTGGTTATAATATTCTAACAACTTGGTGAAAGCACCATAAGCATCCTCTACTTTAATGAGTGTTGTAGTTAGTTCTTGCTCTGGCTCGAAATCTAAGTTTACGATGGTAATGGAAGCATTGGTGGTGTAAATAAATTGCTTATACTTAGGATTTGCCAGAAAAGTTAAAGACCCTTTTATACCTTCTTCGATTTTTGCAAGTTTTGAGACCTCTACCTGAGGGTCACCAACTATAGTCCCTTCTAAAATACCTGCTATTTGTTCTGCTGTGAATTTCAATTCAATGGTTTTTGGTGCTGGTTTTGGCAAAAATAGAAAAAATGTGTCACATTCTGATTTTAGGGAAGCACATATAATACTTAGTTATAGGTTTACTCAAGGCTTTTATGTTCAAATGGTCAGATGCTTTAACAATATCCTTAATTTTTCCGGTCTTTAAAAGTATATCTATATGTTCCTTTTTGTGCTGATATGCTTGATTGGTAATTTCACCTTTAAATACGAAGTAAGCAGCTTCAAATTCAGTTACGCTATGAGTAGTAACGAGTTCTTCAATGTGATGCTCCAATTCTTTATTTCTTATGGGCTTGTTCTTAAGTTTAATTTTAAGAAGTTCTCTATTGAGTACCATTTCACAAAGATTACTCAATACAAAATCCTTATGATTTTGCCAATGTTTAATGGCTGCAAGGACATCTACATCGTCTAATTCTGAAAAAATGTGTAATGTTTTTTCATTGAAATTAGATTCAGATATTTCATTGCTTAAAAAATAATTAAGTGCATTGCTACACTCTAACGATTCACCTTGTTTAACCAATTCTTTAGCACGCTGCAATATTCTTGTTAAAAGCTGTTCTGCAACCAACCCCGTTTTGTGCAAATAGACTTGCCAATACATAAATCGTCTGGCAACTAAAAACTTCTCAACACTGTAAATCCCTTTTTCCTCTACCACAAGATTGTCATCTACCACGTTAAGCATTGTAATCAGGCGCTCACTATTAATATTACCTTCCGCGACACCTGTGTAAAAACTATCACGCTTTAGATAATCCGCTCTATCCATGTCTAATTGGCTAGAAATAAGTTGACACATGAATTTACGCGGATAATCTTCTTTGAAAATGGCAATTGCCAAAGTTAAACTTCCGTTAAATTGCGCATTTAATTCTTCCATGAAATGAATTGAAATCTCCTCATGAGAGATACCATTAACAATACTATGTTCCATAGCATGAGAAAACGGTCCGTGACCAATATCATGCAATAATATGGCGATTAACAAGCCTGTTTCTTCATCAGAGGATATCTCAACCCCTTTAAAACGAAGTACTTGAATAGCTTTCTGCATTAAATGCATACTGCCCAGGGCGTGATGAAATCTTGTATGGTGAGCACCGGGGTAAACAAGATAGGACAACCCCATTTGGCTAATTCGGCGTAATCGCTGGAAAAATCGATGCTCAATTAAATCAAATATCAACGAATTAGGAATAGTAATAAAACCATAAATAGGATCGTTAAATATTTTAAGTTTGTTACTCGCCAATAGCTATAGATAATTAATCAATAAACAAATATACACGAAGCATGATAAATATACTCTGGGTTGATGATGAAATCGATTTATTAAAGCCACATATTCTCTTTTTAGAGCAAAGGCAATATAATGTAACGACGTGTAATAGTGGTATGGAGGCACTCGAAGTGCTGTCTGATACTAATTTTGATATCGTATTTTTAGATGAAAACATGCCCGGACTAAGCGGTCTAGAAACACTTAATGAAATAAAAGAGCGCCGTGCCAATCTTCCAGTGGTAATGATAACTAAAAGTGAAGAGGAGTATATTATGGAGGAAGCTATTGGTAGTAAGATTGCGGACTACCTTATTAAACCTGTTAATCCTAATCAGATTTTGTTGAGTTTAAAGAAAAATTTAGACCATTCTCGTTTAATTTCTGAAAAGACAACCTCAAATTATCAGCAAGAGTTCAGAAAAATAGCCATGGATTTGGCTATGGTTAACAGCTACCAAGAATGGATTGAGTTATATCAAAAACTGATTTATTGGGAACTTCAACTTGAGGATATAGAAGATGTTGGAATGACAGATATTTTAGAATCGCAGAAAACTGAAGCCAATATGCAATTTGGCAAATTTATAGAAAAGAATTACCAAGATTGGTTCTTGCCACATACAGAAGCACCTGTAATGTCTCATACTCTATTTAAAGAAAAGGTGGTTCCAGAACTTAATAATGCCCAACCTACTCTTTTAGTGGTCATTGATAATTTAAGGTACGATCAGTGGAAAGCTTTTGAACCGATTGTAAATACCTATTATAAAAAAGAATCTGAAATTTCATTTTACAGTATTCTCCCAACAGCTACACAGTATGCAAGAAATGCTATTTTTTCTGGCCTAATGCCGGCTGATATGGAAAAATTGTTTCCCCAATATTGGAAAAACGATACAGATGAAGGTGGAAAGAATCTGCATGAAAACGATTTTTTGAGAGAGCAATTAAAACGTTTAGGATTGAGCCATTTAAAGTATGAATATCATAAAATTACAAACCTTAGGTCTGGCAAAAAACTAGTAGAAAATTTTAAGTCTTTGAAGCAAAATGATTTAAGCGTTGTTGTTTATAATTTTGTTGACATGCTCTCGCACTCTAAAACCGAAATGGAGGTCGTAAAAGAATTAGCATCAAATGATAAGGCATATAGATCATTAACATTAAGTTGGTTTAAAAACTCACCTTTGCTAGAGATGATTCAGCTATCCCAACAACTTGGATTTAAATTAATTCTAACAACTGATCACGGAACAATTAATGTTAAGTCACCCACTAAGATAATAGGAGATAGAGACACTAGTTTAAACCTCCGATATAAAACAGGCAGAAGTTTAACCTACCAAGAAAAAGATGTTATTGCGGTAAAAAATCCTAAAAGTTTTAATCTTCCTGCTTTATCAATGAGCAGTTCATTTGTTTTTGCTAAAGGCGATCTTTTTTTAGCCTATCCCAATAATTTTAATCATTATGTTAGTTATTACAGAAACACTTACCAACATGGTGGCGTTTCACTTGAGGAAATGATTATTCCATTTGTTGTTTTGCAACCGAAATAAATCCTTAAAAAGCATAAAAATCCGATGAAATACACTTTTTACTAGGATTTTTGAGTATTTATGCTTACTATTGTCATCAGATTTAAAAGCTATAACAAGTGAATACAGTAGTTTTCACATACAATTTAGACGAAATTGAAGCTGTTGCAGTAAAAGTTTTATCTTTCTTAGAGAAAGGTATGGTGCTTTTTCAAGGCGATATGGGTTCGGGTAAAACCACGTTTGTTTCTGCCCTCCTAAAGTCTTTGGGGAGTTCAGACTCTGTTTCGAGCCCAACTTTTTCTATCGTAAACGAATATAACCTAAGCAATGGCAGCAAAGTATTTCATTTCGATCTTTATAGGATTGAATCTCTAGAAGAAGCGCTGAACTTTGGTATTGAAGATTATTTAAATTCAAACCATTGGCAATTCATTGAATGGCCAGATAGAATTAAAGAGCTTATACCAAACAATGCCCAAAGTATTACAATTGAGCATACCGAAAACAATAAAAGATCCCTCAAATTAACCATTAATAAACAAAGTTTAACCGAATTAAATGCTATGGGCAAATTCTAAATTTAAGTCATTGATATGACTTCATTCCAAAAACCAAGATGGGCTGATTACGGAAAAACCGTAATTGAAATTATAATTTTCATCGGATTTTAACATTAGTTGATTTTTTACAGGGTTCTAGGCAACTTAACTTTGTATTATAATTAATTAATTAAATCCCTTAAATTATGAAAGCTAAAAAATTAGTACTAGCTGTAGCCATCTTCGGAGGAATGTTATTTACTGTTCAAGCAACTAACATTATCGATTTAGATGGACAAACTACAACACAAGTTGACAAAAGGAAACTTAAAATCCCAACTTGGGGATAAGAAAACTTATAATCGAAAGATTTTAATGGGGAGTATGGTTGCTACATTGATTGCAGCCACTCCCTTTTTGTTTTATATATATGAATACGTACCAGATAGTGAACAATGGGAAACTATTTTTGGAACATATACTAGTAGGCAATACGGAAGCGTAAATGTTGGCATCTGGGTACTGTGTATGAAGATTGTCCCATTATTACTTTCTTTAATTTGGTTTTTTACCTGTCGCCATTGGTGGTACCATGTTTTAATTGTGCCTATAGCCATGTTCAGTTTCCAATGCTTTGGAGCTTTAAATGACGACATTAGGTTTATGGATGAGTTACATATTATCTGGCTATTACCTTTCATGGCAGTTGTAATACCTTCCATTTATCTCATTAGAGCCCGTATGTTTAATAAGATCAATGACTACGACAAAACTATGGAGGAGTTAGAGGAAGAGTTTATGATAAAGCCTAAGACCTTTTGGGGAAAGGTGAGTCAGTATTTTTAAATTCCATTTATGTTATAAACATATTATTTGTAACTTGAAGTTAGCTTAAACAGGCAATTAATTTAAAGGTATTCATTATCTTGCAATTGCTAATTACTAACTTAAATGAGTAAGTCTCTATCGCCTTTCACTAAGGCTCAATTATTACCTCAAGAAGAAACTTTAGAAATTTTAAAGCAAAAAGGTGATTTATTTATCGGTATTCCCAAAGAAACACACTTTCAAGAAAAACGTGTTTGTTTAACTCCTGATGCTATTTCGGCATTAACTTCTAATGGTCATAGGGTATTATTTGAATCTGGTGCTGGTGAAGGTGCCAATTTTAAAGATAAAGACTATAGCGAAGCTGGTGCCGAGATTACAAAGGACAAAGCAAAAGTATATTCCTGCCCAATCATTTTAAAAGTAGAGCCACCTGCACTGGATGAAATTGAGCTGATTAATCCTCAAACCATACTGATTTCTGCATTGCAGATAAAGACCCAAAGTAAGTCTTATTTTGAAGCATTGGCCAAAAAGCGAATTACAGCTCTGGCTTTTGAATTTATAAAGGATGAAGATGGGGCTTATCCAGCAGTACGATCTTTAAGTGAGATTGCAGGTACTGCCTCTATTTTAATTGCTTCAGAATTACTTTCAAACGTCAATGGAGGAAACGGCTTAATGATGGGTAACATTAATGGTGTACCACCGACGTCAGTTGTAATCTTAGGAGCTGGTACAGTTGGCGAATTTGCCGCTAGATCTGCAATTGGCCTCGGTGCTAATGTTAAAATCTTTGATAGTTCAATTACCAAATTAAGATGTATACAGAATAATCTTGGAAGAACTGTGTATACCTCTACAATGCAACCAAAAAGCTTAATTAAAGCTTTAAAACGTTGCGATGTTGCTATTGGAGCAGTTAGAGGTTCTAATCGTTCTCCAGTAGTTGTTACTGAAGCAATGGTAAATCAAATGAAACCCGGTTCTGTAGTAATCGATGTGAGTATAGATATGGGTGGCTGTTTTGAAACCAGTGAAGTGACAACACATAATCACCCTACTTTTGATTATAATGGCGTAATACATTATTGTGTTCCAAATATTCCGGCACGATATTCTAGGACTGCTTCAGTTTCCATTAGTAATATTTTTACGCCGTATTTATTGCAAATTGGTGAGCAAGGTGGCATTGAAAATGCCCTACGATTTGATCGTGGTTTAAAAAATGGCCTATATCTTTACCACGGTATTCTTACAAATAAGTCTGTAGCAGAATGGTACGGGTTAGATTATAGCGATGCCAATTTATTGATATTTTAAAATTATTTAAAAATGAGATTTATTCAGCGTCTAGGGTATTATCTAGGTGGATTTGCTATTGGTTTAGTTATTTTGGCATATTTTTTAAGCGGGAAGAATGCGTCATGTGATTATGGCCCCAATGCTCGAACGGTAAAAAACATTTCTTCTAAACCATTCGAATATTCAGCCGATGCTAAAGCTTTTGTATCAAGTTATAATTTAGATTCTACAACGGTTATAAATTTGGTTCGATATGGAACTGTTGATTTTTCAAAAAGTGATACAAAAAAAGATTCTTGTAAGTCTTATCATATTGATAATTCCTACAAGAATCAGGATATTTTTTTAAAAATTATTAATTGTGATTCAGTAGCTGTTGTTAGACAAATTAATTACAATTAATTTCTCACAATTAATTTCTTAATTCTTTCATTTTCTCCATCTACAAGTCTTACAAAATAGACTCCTGGTAACAATGCGCTAATATTAAGCTCTTTTGTTAGTGATGGACTTAAGTTATTATTAACGATTTCATTATCCATTACTAGCTTACCCATTAAGTCATATATGGCAACTTGAGATACCACTAAACTACCATTTATTCTAATGTTTACTATATCTCTAGCAGGATTTGGGAAAATATCAAAGCTAAAATTAGTATTTATGTTGTCAGGATTTTCAGAGACAACATCACAAGGTGACACCTCTACCCTTACGGTATCTTCGTCAAAATCTAGGGCATTGAAGACAGTTACTGTGTAATCTGTAGTCATTTCTGGAGAAACTTCTATTGACGCTGTGGTTTCTCCATTGCTCCAGAGGTACTCGTCACCTCCTGTAGCTGATAAAATAATCGATTCTCCTAAACATAAATCTTTATCTTCTCCAGCATTAGCAATTACTTCTGGAAATACGTTAACAGTAATTTGTTTTTCATCATAACAATCATTCACATATCCGCGCACTTCATATGTAGTAGTTGAAGAAGGGCTTACGGCAATATTAGGTTGAGTTGCTCCATTGCTCCACTCATAAGTATTTGCTCCAGATGCTGATAAAGTCACAAAATCACCATCTAAAATATCAACAGCATCACCGTTAGCGATAACAACATTTGGGTTGGGATCCACAAATACGGTGACCTCATCTGTTGCTTGCTGGTTTCCAACAGTAACTGTTACACTATAAGTTGTTGTAGATAAAGGATTAACATAGATAGTTTGAGTTGTTTCACCTGTATTCCACAAATAACTATCACCATCTGAGGCAGTTAATGTTACCTCAAAACCATCGTCTTGACACTTACGCTGATCGTCACCTGCGGATACCACCAATTCGTCCTCAACGCTAACAGTTACTTCTGCTTGTGCTTCGCAAGAATTACCAAATCCAGTAACGGTATATGTCGTTGTTTGATTAGGACTAACTGTTATTGAAGCACTGGTTTCACCTGTACTCCATAAATAACTATCTGCACCTTCAACGGTTAAAGTTGTTGACTCACCTGATATAATTAAGATGTCATCACTAATAGTTAGTTGAGGTGTATCATTTACAAATACAGTGGTACCGGCCGTGCTAGAACAAGTATTTGAAATTACTTCAACAGAATATTCTGTTTCTGTATTTGGACTTACTGAAATAGAAGCACTAGTCTCGCCTGTACTCCATAAATAACTATCCCCACCTTCTGCCGTTAATGTGACGGTTTCACCAGAACAAATGGTTTGATTTGGTGTAACTTGAGCATTAGGAAAAGCATTTACGGTAACTGTTACTTCATCGGTATCGGACTCACCTAAGTCATTTGACACTGTAACAGTATATACTGTGGTTGCTGCTGGGCTTACCGTTATTGAAGCAGTGGTTGCTCCAGTACTCCATAAATAATTACTTCCTCCTGACGCATTTAAAACCGTACTTTCTCCTTCACAAATTGAGACATCATTTCCGGCGTTAGCTAAAACGCCGTTATCTAAAAAAAAGGTTAAGTCGAAATTATCTACTGAAATAACGTTTCCTTGAGCATCATCAGCGCTGTAGTATGTTATTGTAAAGCTATACGTTCCTTCTGAAACTGTATATGGAAATAAATCAAAAATATCTTGGTCATGACCCGCCATTCCAGAATAAATAGGAAAACTTTGAAGCCATTCTCCATTTTCTGGGCCAGTCCATTGCACAAGAACACTTTCAACATTTGGATTGTCATCGCCTCCTTGAGGGATAGCCCTAAAGTTAACCTGATTACCGATAACTTCTAAATCGAATGTTGTGTCTTCTGTAATTAACTGAATCAATTGATCCGTATCTGCATTGTAAAATTCATAGGTACCAAAAAATACATCAGCTACTATTACTTCTAAGGTGTCTGTGAATCCACCATCTTCTGAGGTAAAGGTAATGGTAGTTGTACCCTCCGAAACACCAGTTACTTCACCGTCTTGATTAACAGTTGCAATATTTTCATCTTCTGAACTCCAGGAACCATTTTGATTTGTAGTATCACTAGGTGAGAATACTACAGATGCCTGCTGAGTTTGCCCAATATCTAAAGTCATTGTGTCAGGGCTTACCTCTACCCCTGTGGCATCAATTGAGTTATTTGTTATAGTTATTGTAGCTGAGTCTGTAAAACTTCCATCGGTTGAAGTAAATGTAATGGTAACAACACCTGGTCCTATTGGAGTTACCACTCCATTGGCATCAACTGTAGCTAAGCTTTCATCACTACTTGTCCAAACTCCAGACTTGTTGGTTGTGTTAGCAGGTGTAAAAATAACATCTAAATCTATTGTTTCAGGAATATTTATAGTAGCAGTCTCTGGAGTAACTTCAACTCCTTGTGCGGCAACAACCTCTGCATTATCAACCCCAAAACTGTAAATTTCAATATTAGTGTAAGTAGGGTCTAAATCATTACCTAATGGGTTAAATGTACCAGGATTTAAGCCTTGCGATGTAATCCATATATTTGGAACAACGCCAGTATGTGTTGATTGGTCATGCTCGTTTTGAACAACACCGTAATTAGGTAAGTTATCAATTAACCACTGTCTTTGAGGTAAATCTTCCCAATTTAGAGAAGTGCTCCAATCGTAGAATTCTCTGCTATCAAAACCATTGTAGCCTTCTAAATCTAGGTCATCTAATTCAAGTACAGGGTCACCATTGTTATCGAGGTAAGCATTTGCGCCCATTTCTCTATTTTGAACCTTAATAATAGTATCATCTCCATTTGGTAGAGGATCAGTATAGTTTAATAATGGAAACATAGAACTTGTAAAGTCAGAAGGTAATGGGTCCCTACCACCCTGCCATGATTGCCATAAAATAGTATTGTCATCATCATTACTGTCTAATAGTGATGTAGTGGCTCTATTCATTGCAGTGTAAATAGTTGGTGGATTTGGTGTCGTATCTAATTTATTCCAAGACCATGTAGAATTGCCATTCAATTCTTGTTCTGGATGCACATAGTGGTTACCTATTTCATTTAACTGAACAGCACCTCCAGTTCGCATTAATCTATTGTGCCAGCTATATACTAAATTACCAATAACATCTACTCTACCGTTAGAATTTGGATTAGGGAATCTATGGCTAATTTCCATGAAGAAATTATTGAGTAAAGACATATCATAACTAAGGTCATAATTATTACTATCTCCTAATAACATTCCTGTTTTACCATATGAAAACATACAGTTTTGGACTGTAAGTGTATGTGAGGCGCCTCTAAATGAAAGAGTTTCATCTCCACCGTAAGCAAAACTACAATGATCAAAAATTATATTATTGCTATTTAAAACGTCAACAGAATCTGCAGAGCATGGATCCCAGACATCAGCTTGACATTGCCAAGTCCTAAACCTAACATATCTAAAAACAACATTGGTACAATTATCCCAACGCCATCCTCTTCCCACTACAGTGATTCCACCTTCTGGCGCAGTTTGTCCGAGTACAATACAATTATTTAAACTTCTAGAACCTCCTACACTTCCCATATTTATAATTCCGGAAACTCTGAAGACAACTATTCTATTATTTCCTAGAGCATTCCAAAAACTACCTGGACCGTCTGGATTAAGATTTGTAACTTCTACTACCTCATAATTGGCATCTCCTCTTGCATAGGCACCACCGCCTAAGGCTGTAGGGAAAGCTTTAGTTTGTGAAGTTAAAATAAGACTAAAAAAAAGTAATGAAATGAATGTAAACTTCTTAGCGAAGTTACTCAGTTTGAAAGGGGCGTTCATAATGGTAAAGTTCTTTATTCGAATTAATTTTGGGGCAATCTAATAAATATAATGACGAATTACATAATTTTTCGATAAAGTGTAAATATATGTAAGAAAATATTTATTTTATACCTTTTAATAACAATTTTAACGTATATACGGTCAAAATAATCGTTCAGATGTAATTTTAGACAAGTTTAACAATACTCAATAATTTCTTACTACTCTTTGATTTTATTAACGTACAATTTCATTTGACTTCAATCTTACATTTCAACGAATTAATTTGAATATGGCATGATAATTTTCAAAGATTATTGTGGTTAGATCTTATTTTCTTTCTTTTACAAAAAAATAGCCATATGTGCGGAATCTACCTTACTAATATAACCTACGAAAAAAGTATAGTTAAGGACAAGTTACAGACTATTAACTTCCGTGGTCCTGATTATATGGGTATCACCGAAATCGATGATTTAATTTTTGGCCATTTGAGGTTGTCAATCCTAGATTTAGATAAAAGATCTCATCAGCCCATGTCTTATAAACACCTGACCATAGTTTTTAACGGGGAAATTTATAATTATAAGGATATAAGGGAGGAGTTAAAAGCACTAGGATATCAATTTAAAACAGAAAGTGACACCGAGGTTTTACTAATTGGCTATTATCACTGGGGAAAAGAGTTGCTTCCCAAAATCAATGGGATGTTTGCCTTTTCAATTTACAATGCTGAAACCAAAGAGGTTTTTTCTTGCAGAGATCGAATGGGTGTTAAACCTTTCTACTATTATTGGGACGACGAACGTTTTGAAATATGTAGTCAAATAGGCCCTTTATTAAAGGACAGAAAAATTAACGATGACTCCATTTCTATTTTCCTTGACACCGGTTACATTCCTGCTCCCTATACTATTGCGGAAAAGGTTTATAAACTTGGAGCTGGCTGTTATATGGTAATAGACTTAGCAACTAAAAAGTTAGACATCCATAAATACTGGGACTTAAATAAAGTACAGTTAAAAAATATCTCATATACTGATGCAAAAGAGCAGCTGCATACCTTACTTAAAGATGCAGTGAAAATTAGACTCCAATCAGATGTACCAATAGGTTCATTTCTTTCAGGGGGCATAGATAGTGCATTAGTTTCTAGTTTAGCTCAGGAAATGTCTGAATCAAAAATAAATACTTTCTGTATTGGTTTTGACAACCCAAAATTTGACGAAAGCCATATTGCTGAAGAATTTGCCTCAATTATCGATTCTAATCATAACACTACCATCTGTGCATCGCATGATATTTTGGATTTAGTACCTAAATTGGCCAAAGTCTATGATGAGCCTTTTGCTGACAGCTCTGCTTTACCCTCATTACTACTAAATAAAATTGCTAAACAGCATGTAACTGTTGCTTTATCTGGTGATGGTGGTGATGAGAGCTTCTTAGGTTATACTCACTTTGACTCTTTGGTTAGGAATCAACAAATAATGAAATTGCCTTACAGTCTTCGAAAGTTTTTATCCAAACCCATTTTTTTAAATTTAATTGGGCAAAACTCACATAGAGTTAGAAACGCCCTAAACACAAAATCAGAAAACGATTTTATTGAAAATATCTTTTCTAGAAAGGGACGCATTCTTAAAAAACCATTTAATGGCTGGCTGCAACATTATAAAGATTATAAAAATTGGTCTAAATCAATTCTGCAAAAAGCTGCAGATTTAAACATCAAATTGTGGCTGGACAATAATAGCAATGTAAAAGTTGATCGTGCCAGTATGGCTTACTCTGTAGAAGTTAGGAGTCCTTTTTTAGATTATAGGGTCGTGGAGTTTGCAAGATCTCTTCCAATAGACTTCCGATATCAAAAAGGAAGACAAAAAAGAATATTAAGAGATATATTAAAGGAATATATACCAGAGCCAATTTTTGATCAACCAAAAAGCGGCTTTTCAGTACCTATTGGGGAATGGATGAGAAACCAACTAAGAACCGAATTTGATGAAGCCTTAAATGAAGAATTTCTATCTCAAGTTCCTAATTTAAAGGTAAAGAAATTTAAGAAATTGTATCAAGAACATATGGCTGGGCTACAAGACAATACACCTTATATTTGGAAATTATTTGTACTGAGAAAATGGTATGACGAGTTTCAATGATTTCAACAAGGAGATTAGGTAATATTCCACTTTAATTAACGTATTTTATCGACTTTTTATGACTTTATTCATTTTTTGATGATGTTAATCGTTAAAAGTAGTATTTGATGAGCTAATTTGTAGGATTAGAATTATTTAAGCCAAATTTGTCCTGTTTATAAATGATCCCAAATCTAATGAACTATAAACAACAATCTTTAATGCTACGTCTAAAGACGTTTATTCATGTACTTTACATTGCAAGTACATCCTCAAACTTTTTTTTCAAAAGATATATTTCAATTTTAAAGGGCTACACATTAAATGTAATTCATTTGATTAATGGCAGTTTCAGTGCCGTAATTGTTATTTATTTTGTTTTTTTTAGAAATAACCAACCGCAATTTTTAGATTGCAACTTAGAATATAATATTAACCACTTTAAAGGGTGCAATGGACACCATTTCAATTAATCAGATTATGAAAATTAATAAAATTTGTTGTATTGGCGCTGGATATGTTGGAGGTCCAACTATGGCCGTAATAGCTAAGATGAATCCAAATATTCAAGTAACAATAGTTGACATCAATCCAGAGCGCATTGCAGCTTGGAATGACGAAGACCTTTCTAAACTTCCGGTATACGAGCCAGGCTTAGCTGATATTGTTGCCGAGACAAGAGGTAAAAACCTTTTCTTCTCTACTGAAATAGATAAAGGAATAGACGAGGCTGAAATGATTTTTATTTCTGTAAACACACCGACCAAAACTTATGGTAAAGGGAAAGGTATGGCTGCAGATTTAAAATATGTGGAATTGTGTGCTCGTAATATAGCAGATGTTGCAAAATCGGATAAAATCGTAGTTGAAAAATCTACACTTCCAGTTAGAACAGCACAAGCCATTAAAAGTATTTTACACAATGTTGGTGGAGATGTTAATTTTCAAATCCTTTCTAATCCAGAATTTTTGGCTGAAGGTACTGCGGTTGAAGATTTGTTGAAGCCGGATAGAGTACTTATAGGTGGCGAATCTGAAGGCGCCATAGAAAGCTTGGCAAAAATATATGGAAGTTGGGTTCCAGATAATCAAATTCTGAGAACCAATGTGTGGTCTTCCGAGTTATCTAAATTAACTGCAAACGCTTTCTTAGCGCAAAGAATCTCATCAATTAATGCAATATCAGAATTATGTGAACATACTGAGGCAGATGTCACTGAAGTTGCTCGTGCTATAGGTATGGATTCTAGGATTGGACCAAAATTTTTAAATGCATCTATTGGTTTTGGAGGATCCTGTTTTCAAAAGGATATCTTAAACTTAGTTTACATTGCAAGAAGCTATAATCTCCAAGCAGTAGCTGATTATTGGGAGCAAGTGATTATCTTAAATGATCATCAGAAAAGACGATTTTCAGATAAAATGATAAGTACCCTTTACAATACAGTTTCTGGTAAAAAAATAGGGATGCTAGGCTGGGCCTTTAAAAAAGACACCAATGACACCAGGGAATCTGCAGCAATCTATGTTACAGATCACTTGTTAAATGAGCAGGCTGAAGTTGCCGTATATGATCCAAAGGTGAGAAAAAGTCAAATGTACACCGACCTAAATTATCTCAATACTAGATCTGAGGAGGAGAATGAAGCACTCATGACTGTTCATAACGACCCGTATGAGGCTCTTAAGGATACTCACGCAATCGCTATTATGACGGAATGGGACGAATTCAAATCCTATGATTGGCAAAAGATATATGATATTATGAAAAAACCTGCTTTTATTTTTGATGGTAGAAATATTTTAGACAAAAAAGAAATGAATAAAATTGGATTTGAATATTCATCAATAGGAAAGTAATTTTTAAAATTTAAAGTCCCCATAAGTTTAACCTCAATAATAAAGCATGTTATTTAATTCGTTTGAATTTGTTGTTTTCTTCGTTATTGTATTCTTTATTTATTATAAGTCTTACAATAACTTAAGATTTCAGAATGCGCTGTTGTTGGTTTCGAGCTATGTGTTCTACGGTTGGTGGGATTGGCGGTTTCTTTCATTAATTATAATCAGTTCTTTTAGCGATTATTTTATTGGAAGAGCCATTGACCTTAATAATGATAAAAAACAACGTAAGCGGCTATTAGTATTAAGTTTACTTGTTAACCTCGGAATACTTGGGTTTTTTAAATATTACAATTTCTTTACCGAGTCTTTTACAGACTTTATTAGTCTTTTTGGATTTGAGTCTAATCCAGCCCTATTAAACATAGTTCTTCCTGTAGGAATTAGCTTTTACACCTTTCAAACTATGAGTTATACCATAGATATTTACAGGGGCAAAATGAAGTCAACGGATAACCTTTTAGAGTTTATGACCTTCGTGTCTTTCTTTCCACAGTTAGTTGCGGGTCCTATTGAGAGAGCCTCTCACCTATTACCACAATTCGGAAAAAAGAGAGAGTTTGATCTGTTCGAATTTAAAGAAGGGGCAAAACAGGCATTATGGGGATTATTTAAAAAAATAGTTATTGCAGATAATTGTGCGTTTTATGCCAATCAGATATTTGAGAATTCAGAGAGCTATCCAGGAAGTGTTTTAGTTATTGGTGTAGTGCTTTTTGCCTTTCAAATTTATGGTGATTTCTCAGGTTACTCGGATATTGCAATAGGTATTTCTAGAATGATGGGAATTGATTTGATGCAGAATTTTAAGTCTCCTTATCTAGCAGAGAATATTCAAGATTTCTGGAGACGCTGGCATATTTCATTATCAACATGGTTTAGAGATTACGTTTATATTCCCTTAGGTGGTAGTAAAGTAGATTCTAGCATACGCCGATCTATGAACATAATCATAACCTTCACCGTAAGCGGTTTTTGGCACGGGGCTAATTGGACTTTTATTATTTGGGGCTTTTTACATTCCCTATTCTACTTTATTCAGACAGGATATAGTAAAAACATGAAATCTGTAAAGATTCTGCCTTCAAAACTAGTCCAGATTTTTAATGTATTGATAACATTTATTGCCGTAACATTTGCGTGGATTTTCTTTAGGGCTGAGTCTTTTAACCATGCCATGGATTATATTTTTGAGATCACCTCTAGTTCTATTATAGAAAACCCAGTTGGATATCTAAAATTAATGGGTTCATCGGTAAAACCTTATGTTATTATACTGAGCCTTATATATTTAAGTATATTTGAAATTAATAATCGAGATGCTAAATATTCATTTCAGGTTGGTCATTTTAAAGCACCAATGAGAATATTAGTGTATTTATCACTTATAATATTGATAATCTTCTTTCGGGCAACTGACGGGACTATTGATTTTATATACTTCCAATTTTAATTGTATCGCATATGAAAAGTGTTATCATTAAAATAATTCCATATTTAGTTCTCTTTGTTATACTTAATGTTATTTGTTATCACTACAGTGACTTTTACAAACAAGAGCATAAATATGTTCAACGTATTGATGATACGATTGATAACCAGTCTGAAACTATATTCCTTGGAGATTCGCATGTAGAAACCATAAAGCTTTTAAATCTTTCTGATAATGTTGGCAACTTAGCATTTGGAGCCGATGGTGTGTATGAAATGTATATTAAGGTTTTAATAATGTTAGAGAAAAACAAGAATTTGAAACAAGTTTTTATAGCCACTGAACCTCAAATGTTTAATAATACAGGGTCTTCCAACAGTACTTTTTTAGGGCGATACCTCTTAAAGATAGATGATTCACTAAATGTTTATAATAAATCTAAGCTAAATCTGCTTACAGATAGAGTTCCCTTATTCAATGATGGTTATATCGGTTTTGCTCTCAATAGTCTCTACGAAAATTTTAAAACGAGCACTAGCCAAAAAGAGAAGTTATGGTATAGCCTTACAGACAATCAACGTAAGGAAATTGCAGTAGCCACAGGTATATCTGACCACAGAAATCTCATGGGAAATGAAAGTTTCCTTGAGGCATACAGAGCATTGGTAAGCCTTTGCAAACAAAACAATATCAAGATTATTGGAGTGAGATTCCCTGTTAATGAAAACTACATTAATCAATGCGCTGAACACGATTTGAAGCGAGTAAACAATTTTTTAGATGCGTTAAACTTAGATGCGTACTTAGATTATTCCACCCGAATATCAAATCCTAAATACTTTGCCGATGAAGACCATCTCAATAAGCAAGGTGTCGCTCAATTAGCACAAATAATCTATAAAGACACTAAAATAAAAATCACGAAATAATAGCGATTTCATTAAATGACTAATCTAATTTCAGTAATTGTTCCGGTTTATAATGCAGAACGCTACGTTGAGCGCTGTGTTAAGAGTATCTGCGGCCAAACTTACAGAAATTTAGAGATAATATTAGTTAATGATGGTTCTACGGATAACAGTAAAGAGATTTGTGAAAGATTATCCAAAAAAGATTCAAGAATTAAGGTAATAAATCAAAGTAATGGCGGCTCTAGCATCGCTAGAAATACTGGATTAGATAATGCAACAGGAGATATTATTTCGTTTGTAGACAGTGATGACCACATTGTCGCTCATATGCTAGAAACGATGTTAAATCTTCTCAACCAACATAATCTCGATGTTGTAGAAATTGAGCGTAATTCGGCATTTGATAATTCTAGGTTTGATAATAGTTTTTCAATTGAAAAAACTGCAGAAGCAACAGCGCGTATAATTAGAACAACTGGTTTTCAGTGCTGGAAACGTATTTATAGACGTTCTGTTGTTGAGGATTTACGTTTTATTCCTAAAATTATCCATCAAGATGTTTTCTTTACCATAGATGTGGTAAATAAAGTTGACAATATCGGCTTTTTAAACAGTCCTCTTTACATCTACAATAGAGATAGTGTTGGGATTATAAGAAGCAAATATTCAAAAATGAAGAGAAATATTGCTATCAGGGCTACCGAATATCTTCAAGAAAAAACAGTCAAAGATCCTGAAGTTTTAAAAGCCATGAATGATTACATAGTATCTTATTACACAGATCATTTCTTTTTGCTTAGCAGAAATACCAAATTTGATAAAAAGAAGACATACAGAAAAAAACTTAGACGCGAAATTAAAGGTGCAATAAATACCGAAAATCGTAATCTTAGGTCAATGATGGCAGCTTATTGTCCACTAACCATGATGGAACTGCTTTCTTCATTTGGTAAAACATTAAAATCTAGATTAAATTAGATATGTCTAGAGTAGCCCTTTCCATAAAAAATGCTTGGATTGCAATAGTATTTCATTTTACTTATATAGTGATTCAATTTTACTCTAGAAATATTTTTTTAGATATCCTAGGTGATGATTTTATTGGTATTGTAGGCACACTCAAGAGTATACTTCAGTTTTTAAATCTATCTGAACTCGGTATAGGTGCAGCTGTAGGGTTTTCACTTTACAAACCATTATACGAACAAAACAAGGAGAAAATCAATGAAATTATCGGTTATCTCGGTTTTCTATATAAAAGAATTGGCCTTTTTATGCTTGGTTCAGGGCTTATTTTGGTTTTGTTCTTTCCACTTATTTTTGAAAATACAGAAATCAATTTAGGGATAATCATCTTTCTTTTTGTCGCTCTTTTATCTAGTAATCTATTAAGTTATTTCTTTGCGTACCACATATTTTTGTTACAAGCAGACCAAAAATCGTATATTGGAATTACCATAAACCAGTCTGTTTTTATCCTTAGACTTTTTCTACAGTGCTTGGTATTACTCTATTTCCAAAGTGTGTTGGCCTGGATTTTCTTAGAATTGGCAACCCCATTTATTTACATTTTTATTCTTAGGAAGAAAATAAAATCAAATTACCCATGGTTAGATTTCAAATTCAAGGCTACAAAAGCTATACGGTCAAGGAATAAAGAACTTCTGAAAAAGGTGAAGCAGTTGAGCTTTCACAAATTGGGTGGGTTCGTATCTAACGGTACGGACAATATTGTCATCTTTGCTTTTATTAATCCTGCAACTGTCGCATTTGTTGGAAACTATCAATTAATAATGAATAACATAAATACGCTTGTTGGCCAAATCTTTAATGGAACCAAAGCTGGCGTAGGAAATCTAGTTGCTGAGAATAATCACTCAACAATGATGAAAGTGTTCTGGGAGATGATGGCTTTAAGATTCTTCTTGGCTGGATGTGCGTCTGTTTTACTTTACATTGGATTTGATGATTTAATCACTATTTGGGTAGGTGAAAAGTATCTTATGTCCCACAGTGTTTTAATGGCACTAATAAGTATTTTCTTTATTTTACAGGTAAGAACACCTGTTGATACCTATATTCAAGCATTTGGTTTGTATGCCGATACTTGGGCTCCTTTAGTTCAAAGTGTAGTGAACTTAGTATTTTCAATAGCGTTAGTTATCAATTATGGTGTTATAGGAATATTTTTAGGGACTATAATTAGTCAAGTATTAGTTATTCTAATTTGGAGGCCTTACCACTTGTTCTGGAAAGGATTTAAACTAAAGCAAATGACCTATTGGTACGGATTTTTAGGACACTTGGTATTTTTTGCATTTGCATTATTCTGTGCCTATTATATCTTGGGATACTTAGAGCTTAAGGTAACGACTAACTTGTTTGCGTTATTTCTTAAATTATTAAAAATAGGTATAGTCTTTTCTATTATTTACTTTATGGTCTTATTTGTTTTCAGTAAAGGCTTTAAAGATGTAAACTATAGAATAGTAGCACTTATTAAACAGAGATTAAAATAATTTCTAACTTTCAAAAGACCATATTGATGAAACCAATAAAAATCACAAAACTTGTTTTAATAACCATTGCCACTGCCCTACTTATTATCAATTGCATTGGTTTGGTCACATCATTAAGAAATTCTGAGATTTATTCTGAAAGTTCTACTCTGTTTAAAAATGATATTAGCCTCACCGAGGAAGAAGTAATCCAAGAGTTAGATAAAAAGGAGCTGTCAGACAAAGAATACGCTATAAAAGCCAATGAAACAATAAACAATGGAATAGCCCACTATTGGGTGGATGAAGGGATATCAAAATATAATCTTAGAATTCCATTTTACGAAAACTATATTTTATTTGCAGCGAGTTATATAAGTCCTAGTTCCTTTGAAAAATACGAATACTGCGACTACCGCAAAGCATTAGAACGCGGTGTGGGTCTTTGCTCACAACACTCAATAATTTTATCTGAATTTCTTAGTACAAATGGCATCAACAATCGAGTTGTAGGATTATCAGGTCACGTAGTTGTTATGGCTCAGGTTGATGCTGCAAATGATATTTGGTGGATTTTAGACCCTGATTATGGTGTGACCATAAAGCACAACCTAGATGAGGTTGAAAAAAATCCAGCTTTAATTCAAGAGTTCTATTTAGAGAAAGGATATTCTCGTGAAAACGTTGATATGCTAACTGATATATTTGAAAAAGAAGGGAATAGCATAAGTACGAGCGATAAAACCTATTGTTCTAACAAAAAATATTACTTTGAAAGGTTATCTTATATTTCAATTTGGCTAGCACCAATTTTAATCTTGTTAGTAGTACGATTTAAATTTAAATAACAGTGTTGTCACTAATGACTGTAAAACAAATTAACTTGGGCGAGATTCCAATTCAGTAAGTAAAGTCTATGAGGTATATTTTAGGGGTTATTATTATTATACTCGCGTCTTATTCGGATATTTTTCTATTCCGAATGGGCTTACTTCCGTCTTCTCCTGCTTATACTATTATTCCCGTTTTTATTGCTTTGTCCTTTATGACTTTTCCCTTAACAGACATATTAGACATATTTAGGTCCCACACTTTCAAAATGTTAGCTCTGGTTCTTATTTTCTCACTTATTTACACAGCCATTACGAGAGCGAAACTAGCTGTAATATTAGAAAAGGTTACCTTAAACACAATTACTATTTTTTTGTATGTCCTTTGTGTTCAGTTTTTTAGAACGTCGAGTTCAAATTTGTCAATTATGGTAATGGTGAGCGCCTTCTTTATACTCGGCGGCAGTGTAGTGTATGATATGTTCATAGGGCTTCCTAAACGTTCTCTTGAGCTTGCAATGAGTGTTAGGAAGGGTGGTTTTGGTGAAAATCCAAATCAAGCAGCATCTGGTATAAAGTTTTTGGCTTTGGCAGCCTTAGTGTTTCTTACAGATAAGATTAAATTAAAATACATCGTCATAGCTTTTATGGTTGTTTCGGTCTTCCTTACCTTTTCGCGAAGCGGATTAGTATCCGTAGTTTTTATTTTAGGACTTGGTGCCCTAAATAATTGGGATTATCAATTTAAATTTACACCAGTTACCATAGTACAACGATCTGTAAAACTCGTTATCTTATTCGTTGTCTTATTTATTGCACTTGTAGGCATCGGAAATATCGTTAGAGCAAATTTCCCTGCCTTTAATAGAGGCGAAGCTGGTAAACGTTTAGATTTGCTTACCGGAAACTCTAAGACCAAAAATGTTTCTAAACAGGCTTTTGAAGGAGGACGTGAAGTTCTATTGGCCATTTATTGGAATGAGTTTAAGAAAAACCCATTAGGTTATGGAACCGGTTATAGTTCTGATAAATCAGCAAACAATAATAAATTAAATACACACAACTATTACCTCTATCTTGCAGTGAACTTTGGTTTTGTGGCTCTCCTCTGTTATCTCGTTTATGTACTTTATAACATACGAGTTTCAATTAAGTATGATCAGTTCTACTATCTTATTTTTAGTATTCTATTCATTTTAGAAGGGTTTTTTACCCATAGTATTTTTTACTACAGGCCAATAATAGTTTGTCTGGCCGTATTTGATAGCCAAGTGTACAAAACCCTTAGCGAATCTCGCATAAAAACAAGATTAGCGAATCATTTAAAATAATAAAGTGACCAAATCAAATAAAAAAATTAAAATAAGTATAGTCCTTGCCAATTTAGAAGCTGGTGGTGCAGAGCGTGTGCTTTCTTACGTGGCTCAAGAGTTAGATTCTAATAGATTTGAGGCAACTTTGGTTATAATCGGCCATGAGAAAGATGCCGCTTACGATATTAAAGGAATAGATGTAGTTTTCTTTAACAAGAGTCGTGTACAGGCAGGTGTCATGGATTTGTTTCAATATATCAGAAAAAACAAACCTAATGTCGTTGTTAGTGCCGTAGGTCACTTAAATACGGTAACAGCTTACATGTCATGGTTCTTTCCGCGAATAAAATTTGTTGGACGAGAAGTAAACGTATTAAGTGTATTGGCTAAATACGCTTCTGGTAAAACTGGTGGCAAACTATATGGTTTTTTTGCCAGGCATCGCTTTAATAGGTTTGATAAAATCATTTGTCAATCACAAGACATGCTAAATGACCTAAATAATTCCTACAATATAAAACAAGACAAATTAGTGGTTATAAATAATCCTGTAACCTCTGATTTTGAGCTTAAATCTAGAACCGAGGTTTCACAACCTATTAGATTCATTACGGTTGCAAGATTGGTAAAGCAAAAAGGCCATGCCAGATTGATTGAAGTACTAGGGAAGGTGAATTTTCCTTTTCACTATACCATTATAGGAGATGGTATTGAAAAAGATACAATCTTTAAGCGCATTGAGGAATTAGGCTTTATGACATCCGTTACAAACATTCCTTTTACCAAAGAGGTTGCGAAATATCTTAAGGAGAGTGATCTTTATTTACAAGGGTCTTTTGTTGAGGGTTTTCCCAATGCTATAATTGAAAGTTGTATGGTAGGAACTCCGGTACTGGCCTTTGATGCGCCCGGTGGTATAAATGAAATTATTTATGATGGTGTCAATGGCCATGTTGTCCCTGATGAAGCTACTTATATTCAGCAATTAAAAAATATCAATAAGTCTTATAGTTTCGTCCCAGAAAAGGTTAGTGAAACCATAAGCAGTAGGTATAGTAAAGAAATTATTATTGAGAAATACGAGCAACTATTTGAAAGTTTAGTTCATTAAATGAAAAAAAATCTAAGCATACTAGCTATAAATATGTACTACGGTGGTGCACAGCGGGTTATAAGCATGCTTTTAAAGCATATGGTTAAAGACTACAACGTGCATTTGGTGATATTTACAGAACATATAAATTTCGAGATTCCTGAGGAGGTTGAACTGAAGATTCTCTTTCCAGAATCAAATGAAAGGAACACTGTTTTCAATAAATTGAAGAATGTTTTTAGAGCTGCTAAAGCGTATGATGAATTTATTAAAGAGAAACAAATAGATGTGTCTCTATCATTTTTAGCATTGCCAAATATTATTAATGGAATAGTTCGAGCAAAAAATAAAAATTTAAGAACCGTAATAAGTGAGCGCTGTTTCCCTTCAATAATGTACAAGGCTAACAAATCGTCACAATTGTTATCAAAATTTGTTATTCCAAAATACTACAATAAAAATGATGCATTATTTTCAAATTCCATTAACATCAATGAGGATTTACGAGATAATTTCAAGGTTAATATTCCAATGTCGGTCATTTATAATCCTATAAATAGCAACTCTACAAAGTATATTGATTCAGCCAGCATTGCAAAAACAGCGCAGTTGAAATTGATTAATGTTGGAAATATATACGATGCTAAAAATCAAAAATTAATTATTAAGGCCTTATCGCAATTACCCAAGAATAGCTTTTACTACACACAAGCAGGAACTGGTGTTTTAGAGGAAAGTCTTAAGGCACTGAGCAAATCGTGCGGTTTAGATAATCAAATAACCTTTTTAGGTAACACAACACAAGTTGAAGAACATCTGTTACAGCAGGACTGTTTTGTACTATCATCAAAAACTGAGGGATTTCCTAACGTAGTGTTAGAGGCACTTTCTTGCGGCTTACCTGTTATATCAACAAATTGTAAAACTGGTCCTTTAGAATTGTTAAATGACAACGAACGTATTGACATACCTAAGGGCGGTTTTGCGGAGGCCAAATACGGCCTTCTTATTAGGGAAAATGACGCTATTGGGCTTGCCTCGGCGCTAGATTTTTTCTTAAAGCATCCAGAAAAACGAAAACAATATAGCAAACTGGGCTATAAGCGTTCAAAAGATTACGCGCTTCCAGTTATTTATAAACAAATTAAGACTCTTTTAGAGGAATAAAAATATTATGTGCGGGATAAACGGTATAATAGACAAAACAGCACCTGATGAAAATCAGTTAATAAACAGACTCAATACTATGAACGATCTTATTTTTCATAGAGGTCCGGATGAAGATGGCATTTATGCCAAACAAAGCGAGTCATACTCCGTAGGTATGGGAATGAGACGATTGTCCATTATTGATTTAACATCAGGTAAACAACCCATATCTAGTGACGATGGACAAATAATCATAGTTTTTAACGGTGAAATTTATAATTATAAAACAATAAAATCTCGGTTACTCAGTGAGGGCATAACGTTTAAAACCACAAGTGATACAGAAGTTATCTTAAAGGCTTACGAGAAATACGGAACAGAGGCTTTTAAATGGCTAGACGGGATGTATGGATTTAGCATTTATGATAAGACCAAACAAAAACTATTTATTGCTAGGGATTTTTTTGGTGAAAAGCCATTGTACTATACGGCTATGGATAATGAGTTTATTTGGGCTTCTGAACTAAAGTCGTTAGTTAATACGCTTAGTTCAAAGCCAAAGTTATCAAAAAAAGGAGTAAATCTATTTTTAAGATTAACGTATATCCCAGCACCTTACTCAATTTATGAAAACATATTTAAATTAGAAGCCAATCATTTTATTGAATATGATTTAACCAAAAGTAGCTTTCAAATTCATGGCATACATCAAGAAATTCCACCACAGGTTGCTGAAATTTCTTTTGACCAAGCCAAAAAGCAAGTTAAGGAAATGGTTTACGAGAGCGTAGAGAGCCGTTCTATCGCAGATGTTCCATTAGGAACTTTTCTCTCTGGAGGCGTAGACTCCTCTATCGTATCACTGTGTTTATCACAGATTTCAAATAAGACCATTGAAACATTCTCTATTGGATTTCACGACTCTACAGATGAGTCCCAAAAAGCACAAACTGTAGCGGATTTAATAAAGAGCAATCATCATATTTTTAAAATTGGAGAAAATGATCTTAAGGATAACATCCATACCATTTTAATGAATTTTGATGAGCCCTTTTCAGATACCGCTGCGCTTCCCACCTATTTTGTTTCAAATAAGACCAAGGAGCATGTAAAAGTAGCTCTTACTGGTGATGGAGGAGATGAAATATTTGGTGGTTACAACAAATATTACGTGGGTAAAATGAATGGGAAGTATACTAGTATTGTTCCACAAGCACTTCACAAAATATTACTAAAGACTTCTCAAAGTGTCCTTGCGGATAAAAGTGACCGAAGAGGTAAGCGATTTAAGATTAAAAAAATGCTCAAAGCTATAGATTATGATGGACAATATTATTGGGACATCATTTCTTTAGCCAATACAGAAAGTGAGCTGTCTCAGCTTTTGGCACCAAGCTATTATGAAAATAATATTTTTGAATATTATAAGAATATCTTAGGAGATAAGAAGATTGAAACCCTTACGGATTATAGGCATGTCGATAAAATCTTAAGCCTTGAAGGAGGAATGTTGGCCAAGGTGGATAGAACGAGTATGCAGAACTCACTTGAATGTCGCGCACCATTTTTAAATAAAAAACTATGGGATTATACGAATACCTTACCAGAAGATTATTTAATGAATGGTTGGAACAAAAAGCATATCCTTAAAGAAGCTTTTAAAGACCAATTCCCTGAAGGGTTTTTAGAAAAAAGTAAGCAGGGATTTGGATCACCGGTTGGTAATTGGTTAAAATCTAGTCTTAAAGATGAGCTTGAAAGTTATATAAAGCAAGACTTCATTGAAGAACAGGGCATTTTTAATCCAAAAACGATTATCTCATTAGTAAAAGACCACTTAAACAGTAAAAGAGACAATACCTTTAGGGTTTGGGCTTTTTATTGTTTTCAGAAATGGTATGTTAACATTTATAAGGCTTAAGACATGGGCAAAAAAAGAATTTTAGTCATTGGTTCCACATCAACTTCACTTATTAATTTTAGAGGTGATTTTTTAAAGAAATTAAAATCAGAAGGATTTGATGTTTACGTTGCTGCAGGGCATTGGAGAGAAGGCGTTTTTGAAACGCTAGAAAGGGAATTTGAAGTGACCCCATTGAAATATGAATTGCAAAGGACTGGTCTTAACCCGATTAATGACCTTAAAACTATAGCACAATTAAAGCACCTGATAAAGGACAACAAGATAGATTTAGTATTTCCCTATACGGTAAAACCAGTAATTTATAGCTCAATTGCAGCTAATGCTAATAATGTTCCTGTTGTTTCTTTGATTACCGGCTTAGGTTTTACGTTTACTGGATTAACTACTAAAGCAAAACTATTACAACGCTTAAATGAGTTTCTTTATAGGCGTTATGTTAGAAAAAATAAGGCTATAATTTTTCAGAACAAGGATGATAAACAACTATTTCTAGACCGAAAAGTGCTAAGTTCAGCTAATAGGATTGAAGTAGTGAGCGGCTCTGGTGTAAATTTAGATCGGTTTAAATATAAAAAGAACTATAAACAAGATTCTAAAATTAGTTTCTTGCTCATTGCCCGCTTAATTAAGGAAAAAGGAATAGGGCTCTACATCGAAGCTGCTAAAGCTTTAAAGCCAAAGTATCCAAATGCAGAATTTCATGTTATTGGACCTGCTCAGGATTCTCCATCTGCAATTAAAGTTGAAGAGCTTAATGCTTTAAATAATAATGGTACCTTAATATGGCATGGACTTCAAAAGAATATTGTAGAACATCTTACAGAAAAGGATGTATTTGTTCTTCCCTCCTATTATAGAGAAGGTGTTCCAAGATCTATTTTAGAAGCATTGTCGGTTGGACTACCAATTATTACAACTGATTCTCCAGGATGTCGCGAAACAGTTAAAAAAGATTTTAATGGTTTTTTAGTGCCTCCAAAACAACTTAAAGAGTTGATTGAAGCTATGGAGTTTTTTATAAAAAACACCGATAAGGTTGAAGAAATGGGAAAGAACAGTAGACATTACGCGGAAGAGCGTTTTGACGTTGATATCATAAACAATGACCTTATAGGAATTATAAGGTCGGTAATGTAGTTCTACCACAACTACCTGAAATAATTAAACCTTAGAAGAATATTCCTTTTTAAAATCTTGTACCTAACAAAACGGTTAAATTGATAATACCAGAGCACTAATCGCATTGGAATAATCCCAGCAATCAATTTGTTAGTCTTAAATAGTTTGTGTTTTAGTTTTACAACATATCTAAAATAATCTTCTGGCTTCATTAAAAATTTCAGAAACTCTTTAATTGAAATTAAGTTTTTCGGAATCTCATAATCAATACCTGTCTTCTTTGTACTTATATTTTGGTAGTATCCAGAATTAAGTGTCTCCAAAAACCGTATTTTTCTCATATTCTGGAGTGTTCCAAGTTTGAGAGCAAAATTCACCAATGCCTTAGATATTATGTTATTAGAATAACATATGGGTTCTAAGTGTTGCATTAGAAACTTGTGGATTTCAAACATCTGCTCTTGATGCTCTCCAATATAATTGTCATATAACCACTTTTCATTCTCTTCGTGATGCTCTATCGTATAGCCTTCCTTTGAGTCATCATACGCAACGCAGCAGCCATGATTTGCGCCTGCAAACTGCTCATATAACTGTGTATTGGCATGCAAAATGTGGAAATCATAGTTCATGTAAGGTAAGATAGAAAAGATAAATCCATGACGCTTGGTGTCTTCATTAGGATTGTAAATGAGATTGAGGCCCAAGTAATAGCCAAAGACTTTTATTTTTCCATTAAAGAAATTATAAATAGCCTCTTGCATGGTACCGCCCCAACCAATATCAACCACATGAATGCCTTTACTTTCAATGGGTTCTCCAAAAGAAGAAATATAGGTGTTGAATGTACGCTTGTTTGTTTGCCTATGTGCTTCGTAAGCCTCTCTAAAAGCTTGATTTTTTTGCAACTGTCGGTAATTATCAGAATCAAAGAAATCTTGATGCAATTCGTCACAATCAATACTCAACCCTTCAGTAATAGAAGCCTTTAAGTCGTTATTGAAGTTAAAAAATCCCAACAACTCATTAATGCTCATTGATTTATACTTGCGCCTTAGATAACTAAAAGGTTCGTCATCTATTGGTTGTAAAGCAATCTGAAGAGAAGCCTGCCGAGAAACCTTAAGGTAATGAGTTCTTATGGCTTCCTTTTCCGATATAAGATGAAATTTTTGGTAACTATCAAAAATCCGTTTTAGAAACAACCCTTCTCTCGACAAGAAAAAGAGACTGTCTATGCCGTTCGCCTTACAGTGTGTGTAAAGTCTTTCGGTAAAAAAATGATAGAATAAGACATATTCAGTGTATGGCAACTTATCCTTTTTACTACAGATTTTATAAACTGAATTAATTAAATCCCTGATTTTACGACCGTCCTTGCCAATAGCTTTGGCTTTGTTCCTTCTAAGGTGCTTTTTGTGAGGTAATACAAAAGAATTAAGACCTGCTTTTTCTGCATTTATTGAATCGCTTCGCTCATTATCACCTATCATTATGGATGTTGAAGGTTCTAAATGTAATTTTTTAAGAAGCGCTTTGTAAACCGTGCCTGTATGTTTACTTTTTCCTAATGTAGATGAACTGTAAACACCATCAAAAAGATCGATTATACCATGATGCTTTAAGAGTTCAACAAAAAGTGTGCTTGGGCAGTAAAAGTCTGACAATACGTAGACTCTTCCTCCTTTAGCTTTAAATTGTCTAATGACGCTAAGTGTATCCTCATTGACATACTGAACACTTTTCTCTGCTTTTAAATGTACCTTTTCAAAAATTTCAAAAAATACAGCTTTGGTTCCATCGTCTATCAAAGCGATTGTATTCACTCGTCTAAAAACTTCTTCTTTTATAGCTTGGTACGGAAGTTCGTTGCGGTCTGTGTCTAGCTTTTCAACTAAATATAGTATGGATTCTTTAAATGTAAAATATAACTGGTCAATCTCTATGTCTAAACCAAGTTCTCTTATCATTAGTTTTGACCATATTCTAAGTACTTGGTTTGGATGGACAGTTCTGTGAACTAGCGTATCGTAATAGTCCGTGAAAAGATTATCTATCCTAGGATTATTTAATTTACTTTCTAGCTCTTTCATTTTAATTTCAATAAAGAATTACGTTCTTAGGTTCTAGAATTCTTAAGGCTGAGCACCTATCATTTTGATTTATAAATCGTAGCTATTTCCTTGTAATCGACTTTTTCGTTTTTTGTCATTGGAAACGTTTCAATATACATAAACTTTACAGCACTTCCTTGAATTTTAAATGTCTCAAATAACCGTCTTTTCAATAAGTCGGTATTCATATCAATTTCAGTATAAGCAACCAAAATAAATTTGTCATCAATGCCGGTACAAGCTATGATAGCTGTGCTCAATTCTAATTTTAAGTAGCGCTCTATCTCATCTAAATTTACTCTATTACCGAATACCTTTACAATCCGTTTTAATCTTCCTTTTATATAGTAGAAGCCATCAGTGTCTGTATAGGCAATATCTCCAGTTTTAAGCCAGTCAATGGATTCCCAATGGTTTAAATCAGTAATTGACTCCGCATAGCCTCCGAACACATTAGGTCCTGAATATAAAAGTTCTTCAGTTTTGTCATCAATGCGTAGGTGTCCCTTTTTTATAGGTTTGCCTATAGATGTTAACTTATCATTTAATTTAGCTGGTGGTACAAAAGAAATTCTCGCCGTCGCTTCAGTCTGGCCATACATAACATAAAATTCAATTGTATTTTTTTCGCAGTAAGAATTAAACTTTTCCTTAATGTTTTTACTCAAATTCCCACCTGCTTGGCTTATATATTCTAGAGATGGATACTCTTTTTTCAAGAAACCAATGCGGTAAAGCATTTCGTAAATAAAGGGTACTCCAGCTATTGAGGTAAAACCATATTTATCAAAACAAGTCCAAAATGCTTTGCTTAATATATCTGGTATCCCACATACAATGGTTCCACCTTTTATGGCATTTGAATGCAGTACCGATAAACCATAAGAATAATTAAGAGGTAAATTTAAAGGAGTAACGTCCTCTCCATTTATCGGAAGATAATCTGAAATGGAGAGCGCATTTTCTTGTATATTTTCAAAAGAAAGCTTCACCAGTTTTGGAGAACCTGTAGTTCCTGATGTAGAAAGTAATATCTTTACCTCAGGATTTATAGTATAATCCAAATTTTCGGAAGTTCTAAAAACTCGAGCGTTTAAAGTCCCGTTATCAAAAGTTACATCCTTGTAATTGCCAATTGAATCTCTGGTATTATCGTAAATAAAAGCGGGTCTATAAATTTTCTCTAGATTTTGCTTCAAATTTGAATCTAAGGTATCTGATAATAGCACTAAAGCATGACTAGAATTAAGAAAACTAAAATAGATTGCTAACGATTTAATACCTGAATCTACGTAAATAAAACCCAATTGCTTAGATTCTCCGAACTCACTATGCACAGGAAACATGAGTTGAGACAAATTATATTTAGAATCAGAACTTGCATCAACAAAATTTAACTTATTGTTGTCTGATATTTTTTTTACAAACTCATTATGAGGGTTGAAACTGTGTTGAGACATTCTTGCGCGAAGTGCTAAAGGTTAAAACTCAATGTCATATTTACCAAGTACATTCTGGGCCTGATTAAAACTTTTAATCTCAAGAATGTCATCTGGATCAATTTCTACACTAAATTCATTCTCTAGTTCGGTAATTAAAAACATGTGATTTATAGAATCCCAAACTGAATTCCCATCATATTTCAAGTCTTCATTAACTTGGTCTTCTTCTATTTCTAGAATTGTGGTGAACACATTTTTTAATCTATTTAAGTTGCTCATGGTAATTGAGTTATAACATTAATACGTTCTTAATGAACCTATTGGAAGTAGGTTATGCAACAAATATATAAAAATAGCCAAATTGCTTTACTCCTAGTTGAATTCAATCGTTTAAGTACCGTTAAAATTGTTAAAGTACTAAACATCTTTAAATAAATCGACAAAAGGTAATGCGCATTATAAATATGTTGTAACTGGTTTTAAAACATTTTTTGCTACCATTCAACGATTAAATTTAAAATGTTTAGCCTTAACGGATATTTTTGAAATGCTCTAAAATCATAAGTAAACAAAAAAATCTGCTTGTTCATGTACAAAATCTATATTAAACGAATAATTGACTTTTCAGCTGCACTTATAGGTTTGATTGTTTTATCTCCCTTATTTATACTGCTTACAATTGTCCTTTTATTTCATTTTAAAGGGTCTCCATTTTTCTTGCATGCAAGACCAGGTAAAGATGAACGTATATTTAAATTAATTAAATTTAAATCTATGACAGATGCCAAAGACAAAAACGGCAATCTATTACCTTACAATGAAAGAGTTACAAATTTAGGTCGTCTCATAAGAAAGTTATCTCTTGATGAAATACCACAATTGATTAATGTGCTTAAAGGTGATATGAGCTTAATAGGTCCAAGACCATTATTGATAGATTATCTTCCGCGATATAATGAAGTTCAAAAACAAAGGCATAATATAAGACCTGGAATTTCTGGATGGGCACAGGTTAACGGTAGAAATTCAATTTCTTGGGAGCAAAAGTTTAATTTGGATGTTTGGTATGTGCATAATGTTTCTTTTTTATTAGATATTAAGATTTTACTCCTAACTGCAAAAAAGGTAATCTTAAAAGAGAATGTAAACCTTTCTGAATCTGTTAACATGACTCCATTCCAAGGCTCAACACAAATAAAATGAAAAACGCCGTAATTATTGGTGCTGGTACGCACGGACAAATTTATGCATCTTATTTAAGACAATCTGGTGTTAAGGTTGTGGGATTTATAGACGACAACCCCAAATTCTATAATGCATCGGTTATTGGTATTGATGTACTTGGTAATTATGAGGATTTATTTTCTAATAAGCTCAAGGATAAAATAACAGACGTTTATTGCCCTATTGGTGATAATACACTTAGAAAGCAATATCTGTCTTCATTAAAGAAAGAAGGCTATAACATTCCTAGTTTTGTTCATCCTTCTGTAAGTATTGGACCAGATGTTGAAATTGGAGAAGCGCATTACATGCTTCCTAATAATTCTGTTATGCCTCATACACAGATTGGTGATTTCTTTATGGTCAATACAGGAACCACTATTGGTCATCATAACATCATAGGCGATGGTGTTTTTATGTCTTCAGGCATTAATATAGGAGCAAATCTTTCAATTGGAGATTTTGCTTATTTTGGAATCGGATCAACCGTCATAACAGGTATAAAATCTATTGGTAAGGCTGCTATGATTGGTGCAGGCTCAGTAATATTTAAAGATGTCCCAGAAGGTGCTGTAATGGCCGGAAATCCAGCTAGAGTCATTAAATTAAACGCAACCGATTAGTGACAGACAGTTAATTCAGGAATTATTAATCCATTTTATCGGATATTTTTACGCTTCAAATTTTTCCTCTCCTGCTATATCGTTTAAATTTAGCTTTTTATCGTATTATTAGGTTTTTGTTTTAAAGTTTAAATCTTTCGGACTTATATTAGCGCTATTAATGCTATTAAACAATAGGTCCCAAACGCCTTAAATTAAAACCTTTAGGTTTTGTATTAAAACTATAACCTATGAACGAAAAGATATGGTTGTCTTCTCCACATATGAGCGGAAAAGAACAATTTTACATCAAAGAAGCTTTCGACGCCAATTGGGTTGCTCCGCTAGGACCAAACGTCAATGGGTTTGAGAGTGATATTCAGAATTATCTTGATAACAATATTGAAGTCGCAGCCCTTTCCTCAGGGACAGCGGCTTTACATTTGGCACTGATTATTTTAGGAGTGAGCAAGGGCGATGAGGTTATTTGTCAAAGTAAAACCTTCTCAGCTTCTGCTAATCCAATTGTTTATCAAGGTGCTACACCGGTTTTTGTGGATAGTGAAAAAGATACATGGAATTTGTGTCCTGAACAGTTAGAAAGAGCTATAGAAGACAGACTATCAAAAGGAAAACATCCTAAAGCAATTATTGCCGTTCATTTATATGGTATGCCCTATAAAGTTAATGAGATTAGGGAAATAGCAGACCGCTATGGTATTCCTATTGTAGAGGATAGTGCAGAATCTTTGGGAAGCACTTATAATGGCGAGAAATGCGGAACTTTTGGAGATTTATCAATATTGTCTTTTAACGGTAATAAAATTATAACCACATCTGGTGGTGGTGCATTAGTCACAAAAACTAAAGGGCAGAAAGATTTAGCAGTTTTCTTGTCAACACAAGCGAGAGATGCTGCTCCACATTACCAGCATTCCCATATTGGGTACAATTATAGAATGTCCAATATTGTTGCAGGAATAGGACGTGGACAAATGACTATTTTAGACAGTCATGTCAATAAGCGAAGAATGAATTTTGAATTTTATAAGAAAGCATTTCAAGATAATGAGGATATCGTTTTTTTAGATGAACCTCAAGGTTATCATTCCAATAGGTGGCTATCTTGTATTTTATTACCAAACTATAAAATAAGAGAAGAAATTAGGTTAACACTCGAAAAAGATAATATAGAGTCTAGGCCTTTATGGAAGCCTATGCATGCACAACCTATCTTTAAGCATGCGCCAAGCTATTTAAATGGAGTTTCAGATGCATTATTTGATTGTGGTCTGTGCTTGCCTAGTGGGTCAAATCTTACTGATAACCAGTTAGAACGTGTAAAGTCAGGTATAAATAAGTATTTTGCAATATGTTAAATAAGTATTTAAATAAAATATCTGAAAAATATGCCTCTCAATGGTTGGTATTGCTCTTTGATATTTGCGTAATCTTAGTAACATTTTTTATAGCTTACCTTATAAGGTATAATTTCCAGTTAAATTTTGATTTAAATGAGTTTTTCCAACAAATCCCATATATCGCTATAGCAGCAGCAGTAAGCTTAATTGCTGTTGGAACTTATAAAGGTGTTGTAAGGTTTACTGGATTCAAAGACATTGTAAATGTTGTCATTGGTGCTAATATTTTAGCAACGATATTAATATGCTGTACGTTTTTAAGCAGAAAATTTATTTCAGAATATAGCATTTTTAATATTTCAGGGTCTATTATATATATACACCTCTTATTAAATATACTTTTTTTAATAGGCGCTAAATTATTCATAAAGTCTTTGTACAATTATATTATCCATGATGTTAAGAGCATTTCCAACGTATTAATATTTGGTGCTGGAAGTTCGGGAATGTTAACCTATGATGCTATTCAAAACGATGCCAAGAGCGGATTAGAAGTGGTTGGTTTCATTGATGACGACGATAGAAAAATAGGAAAGAAAATTAATCTTATTTCGGTTTATAGCCTGGAGTCTATTACAGATAAGTTTATTAATAAATATAATGTCGAGGATGTTATTATTTCTATCCAAAATATTGATCCTACACGACTTCTTCAAATTACAAGCAATTTATTTGCCTTAGGATTAAAGGTTAAAATTGTACCTCCTGTACAAAACTGGATTGATGGTGACCTAAGTATTGGGCAAATTAAGGAAGTTAAAATTGAAGATTTATTAGGCAGAGACCCCATACATATAAAGAATCCAGACCTTGAAGAGCAATATGACAATAAAGTAATATTAATTACAGGTGCGGCGGGATCTATAGGAAGTGAGATTTCTCGAAAAATAAGCCTGTATAATTACAAAAAACTAATTCTTGTAGATAACGCCGAGTCTGCCTTATATGATGTTCAGCAAGAATTTAAACAACTTGGACTTACTAATATAGAAGCCATTGTTGCAGACGTTAGAAATAAAACTAGAGTTGATCAAATATTCAATCAATACAAACCTAAAATTGTTTTTCATGCAGCGGCGTACAAGCATGTTCCATTAATGGAAAATAATCCTTATGAGGCTATTAGCGTAAATATTGGTGGCACAAAAAATGTTGCAGATGTGGCTGTTAAACACAGTGTGGATAAATTTGTTTTAATCTCTACAGATAAGGCCGTTAACCCTACAAATGTAATGGGTGCTACAAAACGTATTGCTGAGCTATACGCGTCCTGTTTAAAAGGAAAAGGCCACACTAAATTTATTACAACTAGATTTGGAAACGTACTCGGGTCAAATGGCTCAGTTATCCCTCTTTTTAAGAAACAGATTGAAAAAGGTGGGCCTTTAACTGTGACTCATAAAGATATAACACGATACTTCATGACAATACCAGAAGCCTGTCAGTTAGTTTTAGAAGCTGCTGCTATGGGTAATGGTGGAGAAATATTTGTTTTTGACATGGGAGAACCCATCAAAATATTTAATCTAGCCACCAATATGATCGTTCTTTCAGGTTTACGGTACCCAGAAGATATTGATATAAAAATAACAGGTCTTAGGCCTGGGGAAAAAATATATGAGGAATTATTGGCTGATGGAGAAAATACTAAAAAAACCTATCATGACAAGATAATGATAGCGAAATCCAGACATATTGATATAAAATATGTTGAACAAGAAATCCTTAAATTATCAAAAATGACATCTCTTGCTCAACCTTTAGAAATGGTGTCTGTAATCAAGGGACTTGTCCCAGAATACATATCCAACAACTCAACCTTTGAAGTATTGGATGACAAAAAATAAGCTAACTTTAAACTAAATTAATTCTTATGAAGATCCGTAAAATTTTTGCAATCATACTGTCCGCTGTTTTTTTATCAGCTTGTAGTTCTCGGAAAGATATAGTTTACTTCCAAGATGAGCCCATAGATAAAATGGCAGATGTTTCACAGCCTAAAGAACTTATTTATAAAACTGATGATATTTTAGCCATTAATGTAGCAGCATTAGATCCTGAGACAGTTCAACCTTTTAACTTAACCGTAGCAGCAAACAACAGTAATAACCTTTTTGGAGTCCAAGGAGGACAACAATTACAAACCTATTTGGTTGATTATGATGGTAACATTGATTTTCCAGTACTAGGAAAAATTAAGGTAGCGGGTTTAACAAGACCACAACTAACTAACCTTTTAAAAGAAAGGATAAGTGTTTATGTTAAAGACCCTATTGTTAACGTAAGGCTTTCTAACTTTACTATTACCATTATCGGTGAAGTTTCTAATCCGGGTACGTTTACGATTCAAGACGAACGTATTACCTTATTAGAAGCGTTGGGTCTAGCCGGAGATTTAACAATATACGGAGAGCGTGAGGACGTATTGGTAATAAGGGAGGTTAATGGACAAAAAAAGTTTGCTAAGGTTGATTTAAGGTCCATTAATTCGATCAATTCACCTGTATATTACCTTCAACAAAATGATGTTATCTATGTTGAACCGAATAATTCACGCGTTAGATCATCAACATATAATCAAAATAATGTCGTGCTTTTAAGCGCTATCGGTACTTTGACCACAGTGGTAGCGTTGATTATCTCCATTGAAAATAGTAATAATTAGAATTAGATTAATCTAAATAAAATAAGTGCCCTATGAAAAATAACGAAATGACAACTTCTGTTAACATGAAACAAAAGGTAGAACTATTTACCTCAAGATGGAAGGTTATTTTGTTATGCATTATTGCTTGTGTAGCTTTAGCCTACACACATTTGCGCTATGCGACCTATATGTATAGGGCTACAGCAACCATAAAAATTAAACAAGAAAATCAAGCAAAAAAATTACCCACTAGTATGCTTGACGGTGGTTCTGAAATGTTTTTTGGTGGAGGAGAAGGTATAAAAGATGAAATGGAGATTATGAGGTCTCGATCCCTCCTTAAAAAGGTTGTGAAAAAACTTAATCTCAATATCCGGATTTTTGAAGAAGGTACTATACTAGAACTTGAACGCTATGAAAATCCACCAGTGAAATTGAGCTTTTTCGCCAGTGACTCTATTATTGATGATGTGAAGTATCTATTTTATGTGAGGGTGAAATCACCAGACGAATTTTTACTATTTGAAGACGACGGTCGCTCTAGCGGCAAGGAAAGAGAAGATAGTGAGGGTAAAAAGTATGCATTTGGAGAAAAAATTGAGACCTATTTTGGAGGTTTAGTCCTTACACCTAATATTGGTCAATATGCACCTAAAATAGGAAGTAATCTCAAAATACAGATAAACCCAATAACTAACGTTGCTGGAAAATACACTCAGCTTTTAGCCTTGTCTGCAGGAGAAGGGTCTAGTCTTGTAGATATTGAACTCATAGACTCTAATGCTAAAAAAGCCATAGATATAGTCAACGAGGTTATTATGGCCTATAATGACGATGTTCTTAATGATAAGGAAGAGGTGGTAAGAATTACTTCAGAATTTATAAACAAAAGACTTGAGCAGGTTTCAGAAGAATTAGAACAAGTAGACTACACGGCAGAAGATTTACAAAAAAGAAACAGGCTAACAGAGTTGAGTTCTCAGGCCAACCTTACTTTGGAATCGGAAAAAGCTACTGAATCTAAAATTGCGACTACAGCCAATAAAATTCAGCTTATCGAGTTTCTTCAAGAGGAAATTAAGTCAGAAAATCGCTCAACAGACGTACTACCCGCAAATATTGGACTTGGAGACGAAAACACGTCTCAAATAACCCAGCGTTACAACGAGCTTGTTGCACAAAGGGATCGTCTATTAAAAAATTCTAGTGAAAGAAACCCGGTTGTCATTAATTTAAATGACCAGATTCAATCTTTAAAGCAGAATCTAAACAATAGTTTGAAGAACATGAAAGAGTCTTCAATGTTAACGCTCAACAGTTTAAATAATGAGCGTTCTAGAATTAGCGGACAATTGTATGCAGCACCCACAAAAGCGAGACAATTTAGAGATATAAAAAGGCAACAAGATATAAAGGAGTCTTTATATCTATATTTATTGCAAAGACGAGAAGAATCTGCTATAAAGCTTGGTATGTACACACCAAGTGCAAAAATTATCGATGCTGGTTATTCCAATTTTAAATCTGTAGAACCTAATCCCCTATTCACTTATATCGCCGCAGTGATTTTAGGATTAGCACTTCCAATGGGAGTAATTTATCTTGGAGATTTACTGAATACAAAAATTTACAGAAAGGAAGATCTTATGGAAATATTGGATGTTCCGTACTTAGGGGATGTACCAAAAACTTCAAAAAAAGAAAAACTTATTAAAAAAGTAGATTATTCCGCCAAAGCAGAGGCTTTTAGGATTATTCGTTCAAATATAGATTTTATTTTGGCAAATGTTGAGGGCAGAGCCAAACGCCTTTTTATAACATCTACACGAGCTCAAGAAGGAAAGTCACATACTAGTACAAATTTAGCAAGCTCAATCTCATACTCGGATAAAAAAGTGTTACTAATTGAAATGGATATTAGAGTTCCGAAGATTTTAGACTACCTAGGCTTGGAGACAACCAAAAAAGTTGGTCTATCAGATTATATTGCAGACAAGTCGGTAAAGTTACAGGACATCGTTGTAAAGCACAAGGATAACAATTATCTAGATATAATACCATCTGGTTCAATACCCCCAAATCCCTCTGAGCTTTTAATGAATGACAGAGTCAGGGAGTTATTCAATTATTTTGATAAGAAATACGACTATATTGTTGTTGATACCTCTGCAGTTGGTATTGTTAGTGATACCCTATTGATATCTAAATTCGCTGATATGTTTGTCTATGTTGTTAGTGCAGACGGCATTGACAAGCGTTTACTTCAACACGTAGCACAGCCTTTATATGACGAAAATAGACTACCAAATATGACTATGCTTCTTAACGGTACCAAATTTGGTAAAAAAGGCTATGGCTATGGCTATGGCTACGGTTACGGGAATAGTCCTGGTAAGAAGAAGAAATGGTATCAAAGAAAATAACACAATAATTGCATTAGCCTAAACAAGGCTCACTACAACTTTCGGCGTAATTTCTCGGCTTTTAACAAGGACAATTCCCTACTAGTTTGGCCTGCAACTGAAGTGTTCTCCTCTGCCCTTCTGATTAAATAAGGCATTACATCTTTAACTGGCCCGAAAGGAATATACTTCGCAACGTTATAACCTTCTTCGGCTAAGTTGTAACTTATATGATCGCTCATACCGTAAAGTTGTCCAAACCAAACATTATTATGGGTTTTATCAATACCCCTTGACTCCATCAATTCCATAGCTAAATAGTTGCTTTCTTCATTGTGTGTTCCTATAAAAACAGCAATATCATTTATGTGATTAAGAATGTAACTTAGAGCAGCATTAAAATTGTTATCTGTGGCTAGTTTAGTTTCACATATAGGAGACTTGTAACCCTTTTCTTCCGCTCTAAGCCGTTCTTTCTCCATGTAAGCACCTCTCACGATCTTCATACCCACTTTAAAGCCATTTTGTAATGCTCTATTATGAAGATCTTTTAAATAGTCTAATCTATCCCATCTATAGCATTGTAAAGTGTTGTAGACAATAGGCTTTTCGGTATTATAGATTCTCATCATTTTTTCACAAAGCTCATCTGCTGCGTCTTGCATCCAGCTTTCTTCCCCATCGATTAATACTTCAACATCTTTCGCTTTGGCCAACTCACAAACGGCTTTAAATCTTTGCTCTATCCTTTCCCACTCTACTTGTTCTTGTACTGTAAAAGCCTGTCTTTCAGTTTTCTTTTGATAAAGATAAAACCGTCCAAAACCAGTTGGTTTAAATACTACAATGGGCATGGCCTGTCGTTCATCACAAAACTCTATAATCTTTAGAATCTTTTTTACTGCATTATCAAATTGTACTTCGGTTTCTTTGCCTTCCACCGAATAGTCCAAAACAGAACTTACTCCTTTCGTGAAGAGCTTGTCGATAACCGGTAAACAGTCCTCTTCATTTACACCACCGCAGAAATGATCAAACACTGTTGAACGGATAAGACCTTCTACTGGTAAATTTGCCTTTAATGCAAAGTTTGTAGCCGCGGTACCAATACGAACCAATGGCTGCGATGAAATCATTTTGAAAAGAAAGTAGGCACGCTCTAAATCTGAATCTGATTTTAAAGCAAATGCCGTCTCCGTATTTTCAAAGAGCGAACGTTCAATCATAGTTGTTAGAAATAGAGATACAAATATATTTAATCTTATGGTTAGTTATTTTGCAAAAACTAAGTAATTTCACATCCGTAATAAGGAAATATCATCCATGCAATCTATAAGCACTAAACAAGCCATTGTACACTTTAATGCAAAAATATATGATGAATTAAATTCGCATATTAAACGAACTAATCCCTCGAAAATATTTGTCTTAGTCGACACAAATACACATGAGCATTGTTTACCGCAATTTCTATCTCAGATGGAATCTGGAGATATTGTGGTTGAGGTTATGGAAATGCCAGAAGGCGAAGACAATAAGACAATAGATATTTGTACTGGTGTTTGGGAGGCCATGGCAGAATATTACGCAGACCGAAAGAGCTTAATGATTAATCTTGGAGGAGGTGTTGTTACAGATTTGGGTGGCTTTGTGGCTAGTACTTATATGCGAGGTATTGACTACATCAATATCCCCACCTCATTATTAGCAATGGTTGATGCCTCTGTTGGAGGAAAAACAGGTGTAGATTTAGGAACTTTAAAAAATCTTGTTGGTATCATTAATGAGGGAAGTATGGTCTTGGTAGACACCTCATTTCTACAAACTTTACCGCAGAATCATATGGTTTCAGGATATGCTGAAATGCTTAAGCACGGTCTCATCTTTGATGCCGCATATTGGAATAAACTTAGTAACCTCAAGGAATTAGATGTTTCGGATCTTGACCAACTTATTTATCAGTCCATAAGTATCAAGAACACCGTTGTAACGCAGGACCCTAGGGAAAAAGGGCTACGAAAGATTCTTAATTTTGGTCATACCTTAGGTCATGCTATTGAAAGTTATTTTCTTGAGAATGCAGATAAGATGCCTTTATTGCATGGTGAAGCCATTGCAATAGGTATGATACTAGAAACTTATCTTTCGCATAAACTATGTGGGTTAAGCCAGAACGACCTTACTATTGTTACAGATGTTATTTTAGCGTCATTTTCTAAGGTTGAAATATCAGATTTAGATATTGGTATTATTATGCAATTATTGAAACATGACAAGAAAAACAGCCACGGAAGGATTAAATTTGTACTCCTTGAAGCTATAGGCAAACCTAAAATAGATTGCGAAGCCAGTACCGATTTTATTTTAGAGGCATTTGCCTTCTATAATCAAAGGTAGCACTCTTTGAGTACATTTATATGATGATTTTCGTGCCCAGTGATGATATAGCCAATGGCACGAAGCGAAATGTTCGAGCCACTTGCTCTTCCTGTTTTGACTAAATCTTCAGGACCAAAACTCTTAAATAGAGCGATGGTTGACAAACGAACAGTCCTATATTCATCAAGTAAATACTCAAAAGATTTCCTATTTGCTTGGCTAGCCTCAACATATTTATCTTGATCAAATCCTGCCATTTCAGTCTGGTCAGACCTGCTAATGCGCAGTGCTCTATAGCTAAACACACGCTCGGTATCAATACAATGCAGTAATACCTCCTTTATAGTCCATTTTCCGTGAGCGTAGGCGAAATTATGTTTTTCCTTCGGTACAGATTCATAAAAATTAATCACTGTCCTTAGATTCTCCTTTAAGCCCGTAATAATATCAACATGAGACGTCCTGTCTACGTAAGGTTGGTAGTATGGATTATATTCGTTTTGCTCTAATTGTAAATTTTTCATTTAATATTAAAGATAAAAAACCCTTAGATATTAGTCTAAGGGTTTCATTTATATTGGTTGGATTATTACAATTCATTAAAAATTGTATGCATTAAACGCTTTTTATCATTAATGCTTTCCTCTAAGGAAATCATCGTTTCTGTTCTGTAAACACCTTCAATATCGTCTAACTTAAATATAATCTCTTTGGCATGCATAGTGTCTTTGGCCCTAATCTTACAAAAGATGTTGAATTTACCCGTTGTTATATGCGCTACTGTAACAAAAGGAATATTGTTAATGCGTTCTAAAACAAACTTAGTTTGCGATGTGTTTTGAAGAAATACGCCGACGTAGGCAATAAAAGAATAGCCTAGTTTTTTATAATCTAATGTTAAGGAAGACCCTTTAATAATTCCAGCCTCTTCCATTTTTTTCACTCTCACATGAACGGTACCGGCAGAAATCAATAATTTCTTGGCAATATCGGTAAACGGAATACGCGTATTGTCAATTAACATATCTAAAATCTGGTGGTCTATTTCATCTAATTTAAACTTCCCCATTTTTCACTATTTTTTAAATTATATGCAAAAATAAGAGAAATATATTAAGAATTACGTATAAAAAATGAATTATCTCATTGTTTTACTGCATATTTCTTATTATTTATCAAAACGAAATCGTTTTCGTAACCCACATAAATTTCTTTACGATCCATGGTTTGGACTAACGCACCTTTAGCATCGATGACACGGTGAAACTTTAAATTCGTAGTTTCCGATATTGATTCTACAATTGGTAAAAAATAAATACCATTTTGCTGTAATTCTTCTTTTAATTGAATTACAATATTCGCTAATTCCTGGTCATTTTTGGATAATACAGCATTTTGTATTAGAATATCCCTATAATTTTTAGTGTTTTCTGGAATTCTAAAATAGGATTCAAACCCTTTTGCGGTAATTCCCTTAGAAATTATTGACAAACCTTTTATCAAGGCCAAAAACACGAAATATCGCACGTCTTCCCTATTATAATCTTCTGGATAATGTCCCGCTTCATACAATATTGTTGGTGTTCCAAGGCTCTGAAAAGTATCACCTACACAATTTAAATTAAATCCATCATCATAGCGCCCAATCCCTTCGGGTATAGCATCAATTAAATCGCCAGCAATAGCCGCAATCAGTGCCATTGCTATTTTACGGTTTTGAGTTACTGTTCTAGAATTATCTTGTGAAGGTGAAAGAAATGATAGTGTCGCAGCCTTACCATTTGTACCTGCGCCAAAAATAGTGCGTTGGCCATGTAGATTAAAACAAAAATCAGGTTTAAAATCTTCATATATGTCGCGTAAAAGAATACTTTCAGGTTGAGAACGTTGTTGTGCGTCCCTGTTTAAATCTACATTGTTGGCATTGGTACGCATGTAGTATTGCGCACCATCGGGATTTAATATAGGGATTACGAGCAATGTACATTGTTCTAAAATAAGTTTAGCAACCGGATGGTCCAGTAAAAAAAGATTAAAACAATCAAATAGTGCTTTAGTTGTCGTCGATTCATTACCATGCATTTGGGACCACATCAAAATGCGATTTGGGCCTTCTCCAAATTTCACGGAATAAATAGGTCGTTTTTCAACTGAATGCCCAACAATAGAATAGGTCTTTTCTGGCAGATGTGATAAACATTTTTCTATATCAGTATTGGTTATGTAACGCCCAAAAAGTTGAGAAGCCTTAATAGAATCATACAGTGATTTGAGATTATTAATAGTCATGATAGTTTTTCAGTCAATTACAAATGTAACCATAATGCGATTTACATTTGTAAACGTTAAATTGTGTGGTTTAATTTACAATTGTATACGATTGTTCTTAAAAATCCAAGGCTCTACCTATGGCCTATTGAAAAATTCTTAATGCACTATATAAATTGTTTTTAAAATATTTATAATCAATGTATTATATAATTTTAAACAGAATATACTTTAAGTAAAAATAGGTTTATTTGAATTTAGTCTTATTTTGAAGCAACTATTATTTACATTTGTAACGTATATACAATAGGAATGACTGTTTACAATGATAAACACAGGTGATTTTTCAAAGCGTCTACAAAAAGTTATTGATTACTACGACGAAACAGCCTCTAGTTTTGCAGAAAAAATTGGAGTGCAACGATCTAGTATTTCACATATTCTTTCTGGCAGAAATAAGCCTAGTTTAGATTTTGTAATGAAAGTACTTCATGCCTACCCTCGAGTTGAATTGTACTGGCTATTAAATGGAAAAGGTCAATTTCCAGATTCAAATGCAATTTCCGACTTTCCCTCGTCAAATGAAGAGTCAGACAACTCTAACCCTAAGACAGTAGAAAAAAAACCAAATAAATCAATAGAAAAAATTGTCATCTTCTATAAGGACGGTACATTTAAAAGCTATAAGCCTTAATTCATCACCCTATTTCTTAACTTTGTAAAAATTTCAAGGCATGAGATATTTTGGGATAATGTTTCTGTTCATAGCAGCCACTGCCTGTTACGAAGTAGAACGGAATTGTTCTGACTTTAAGACGGGTAAGTTTGAATTTAAATATGCCATTGATGGTGTTGAAAAAACTGGGCATTTTCAGCGTACCGAAAAGTATAATATTGATTTTTTTGAGGGTAAAGTAGACTCTGCCAGTGTGAGATGGATAAACGACTGTGAGTTTATCTTAACCAAACTAAACCCGAGATCCAATGCCGAGAAAGAGGCCATACACATGAAAATATTATCAACCTCGGATAATTCTTATACCTTTGAATATAAGCTTGCAGTCAAGCAACCTAATAAACCGCTTCGAGTTGAAAAAGGTGTAGCTACTAAAATTGACTAGACTTTATGTTAGATTTTTTATTGTCTTCTGAGTCGATTATGGCTCTTCTAACCTTGACCTTTCTAGAAATAATTCTAGGAATAGATAATATTGTCTTTATTTCCATAGCAGCCAATAAATTACCTGCACATCAACGAAGTAAAGCTACAAATATTGGTCTTCTATTGGCTATGGTACAACGAATAATTCTATTATTCTTTGTATCGTTTTTAATTGGGCTGAGCGAACCTTTCTATGTTATTAATAAGGATTGGGTGCAAATGGCCATAAGCTGGCAAGCCTTAATTCTTTTTACCGGAGGACTCTTCTTAATATATAAAAGTACATCTGAAATTCGTGAAAAGGTAGAGACACCTTTACACGATGAGGAAGGCCTTAAATCAAAAGTAATTAAATCTCTAGGCCAAGCCATTACGCAAATATTAATTATAGATTTTATATTCTCCGTGGATTCTATTTTAACAGCTGTAGGTATGACCAATGGGCTTCATCCAAACACAAACTACACGTTGCTATTAATGATAATCGCTGTAGTTATTTCTATAATAGTGATGATTGGTTTTGCCAATCCAATCCGCAAGTTCATAGAGAGGCATCCGAGTATGCAAGTGCTAGGCCTAGCGTTTTTAATCCTTATTGGCTTTATGGTTATTACGGAAGCCGCTCATCTCTCAGAAACATCATTTTTTGGACAAACCGTAGGCGCTGTGCCTAAAGGTTATTTGTACTTCGCCATTGCATTCTCACTATTTGTAGAGTTTTTGAATCATAAAATCGACAATCGAAAGGTTAAGCGTAAAAAATAAGATCCTATGCTAAAACAAAGTCGCCTGCCCTAAATCATCAACATCTGGATTTTCATCGTTATCAGAATTATCATTTGACATTGGTCCGTCAGGTTTCTTATGTGATGATACCATTTCTTCATCTACAACTTCCAGTTCATCCGCATGAACCTCTTTTGGCGCTTCATAAGGTAAAGGCTCTAAAAGATTTATCTGATTTATTTTTTCTTTAGTCAGCTGGTTCCCAAGAGCATTAATACCTTTTATTGCAATAAACTCTTCAAGATTGACTTCTAGATTTGGCTTACGGTCTTTTCCACGTTCTTTAGTAAATTCTACATCTACCATTGGACGCCAATCGGTAGATACTATTTCTAATTGCGAATTAGGATGGTCTGAAATAAAACTTTCTTCCCTGCCTTCATTTTCAATTAAAAATCGTTTCACATAATAACGTTCTTTTTCACCATCATAATAAATAGCCGAAATAGGTTTTTTAGGCAACCATTTTTCTAATACAATCATATCGCTATCAAAATGTGTGGTCAACTCCGGGATAATAGTTTTTGCCAAACCAGACTGTGTAAGGATTAATAAGCGATCTTCACCTCTAAATTCCCCTATAAGTTCACCTCTTCCATCGACATTTAGGCGTTGTACGGTATCGTCAAACCATATTTTACGAGGTTTTAAGGTAGAGACACCCTTTTCTTTTAGTTCTACGCGTTTTATTGAATACTTAGTCACCAAATTACCCTTAGAGGCACGACCTTTAATTAGGATATCTGCAAAGTCTAAATCCCATTTCAACTTCTTAATGCTTCCTGCTTGGCGAAGCATTATTGTAACAACCTCGGCTTCTCCATTAGGATTTGCGGAGAAATACCAAACTGTAGAACCTTTATTGTCATTGGTTAAATCATATTCCCTATCTCGGGTCATACTGGTAACCGCAAATCTTTTTACGTAAGAAGGACCGCTTTTTCCATCGCGATAAATCATATTGTAGATGGTACGTTTGTCTTTTTTCTTAAACACGGCGACATGTATAATGTTCTTACCAATAAAGGTTTTAGAATCTACCTTGGTGACCATCATCTTACCTTCTTTGGTAAATACAATAATATCATCTATATCGCTACAATCACAAACATATTCATCACGACGCAATGATGTACCTACAAAGCCTTCTTCCCTATTCACATAGAGTTTTGTATTTCTTATAACAACTTTGGTGGCATCGACATCGTCAAATACACGCAATTCGGTTTTTCGTTCTTTGCCTTCGCCATAGCCTTTCTTTAAGCGCTCAAAATATGCGATAGCATAATCAATAAGATTTGCTAAATGGTGCTTAACTTCGTCAATCTGATCTTCTAATGCCTCAATTTTCTGTTGAGCCTTATCAATATCAAACTTAGATATTCGTTTTATGCGTATTTCAGTTAAACGCGTAATGTCATCTTCAGTAACCTCACGTTTTAAGTGTTTCGTAAAAGGTTTCAGCCCTTTATCTATAGCGCTAATAACGCCTTCCCAAGTTTCCTCTTCCTCAATATCTCGATAAATACGGTTTTCTATGAAGATACGCTCTAAGGAGGCAAAGTGCCATTGTTCTTCAAACTCACCGAGTCTGATTTCTAACTCCTGCTTAAGCAGTTGCACCGTGTTGTCCGTTGAGCGACGCAACATTTCTGTAACCCCTACAAAGAAGGGTTTATTGTCTTCAATAACGCATCCTAACGGCGAGATAGACACCTCACAATTGGTGAAGGCATAAAGAGCATCAATTGTCTTATCTGGTGAAATACCCGAAGGCAAATGCACTAGGATTTCTACTTCGGCAGCAGTATTATCTTCAATACGCTTAATTTTTATTTTCCCTTTATCATTAGCTTTTAATATAGAATCTATTAATGAGGATGTCGTAGTACCAAAAGGAATTTCGGTAATCACTAGGGTATTTTTATCGTGCTGCGAAATACGTGCTCTAACGCGTACTTTACCACCACGCATACCATCGTTGTAATTAGTGATATCTGCGATACCTGCCGTTGGGAAATCTGGTACAATGGTAAAGCGTTTACCTTTAAGGTGTTTTATGGAGGCATCGATAAGTTCTATAAAATTGTGCGGTAAAATTTTAGTAGATAAACCAACCGCAATACCCTCGCCACCTTGTGCCAACAATAACGGAAACATAACCGGGAGATTTACTGGCTCCTTTCGTCTACCGTCATAGGAGGCTTGCCACTCTGTTATTTTTGGATTGTAAACCACTTCCAGAGCAAACTTGGAGAGGCGTGCTTCAATATAACGTGAGGCTGCAGCTCTATCTCCTGTTAGGATATTTCCCCAGTTTCCTTGAGTGTCTATGAGTAAATCTTTCTGTCCGATTTGCACCATAGCATCTGCTATACTAGCATCTCCGTGTGGATGGTACTGCATGGTATGACCAACGATATTAGCTACTTTATTATAGCGACCATCGTCTAAATCTTTCATGGAATGCATTATTCTGCGCTGCACTGGCTTAAAACCATCCTCAATTGCCGGAACTGCCCTTTCTAGGATTACATAGGACGCATAATCTAAAAACCAGTCCTTGTACATGCCAGTAACCTTGGTAATAGTCTCTTGGTTACCGTTTTCTTCATTTAATAACTCTTCATGTTCTTCTGACATCCTCTAATTATCTTGATTTTTCTTTTTATTCAATTTAATAGTTTTACCTAATGATTGTCTTACATATCGGCGTTTTCTTCGCTTTACAAGTGTAACATTAAAACGTTCATTACGCGTTGTCCCATCTTTAGATTTCAATATTAAGGTTAAGGATTTATAGATAATAAAACTCCGAAATTTAAAACCTACCAACTCATTTCGTATAAATTCAACGTGTTTCTCACGGTAGTTAATGTATTCCGTTAAAATCAATCCTTTATTTATTACCGAAATCTTATCACCATCACTATCATATTCAAAATAGCTAGCGACTGCATGAAATAGCACCATCATTAAAAAAGCACCTAAAAAAACATAAAAAGTATTCTCTGTAAATACATTTAATGACCGAAACACTGTAAACAAAAGAATAGCCAAAACAATAAGGATAAAATATATAGATATAACCGTATTTTTTACATTCCTGTTGTCTGTTCTCATGCCTTGTCTTCGACCAAATCTAGTTCAACCTTTAAGTTTTCAATGATGAATTCTTGACGAGACGGTGTGTTTTTACCCATATAGAAAGACAATAGCTCCTCAATAGACATGTCCTTATCTAGCATAACAGGATCCAAACGTATATCCTCACCTATAAAGTGTTTAAATTCATTTGGTGAAATTTCACCCAAACCTTTAAAACGTGTAATTTCTGGTTTTGGCTTTAATTTTTCAACGGCTGCTCTGCGTTCTTCTTCAGAATAACAGTAAATAGTTTCCTTTTTATTGCGCACCCTAAATAGTGGCGTTTGTAAAATATATAGATGGCCTTCTTTAATAACTTCTGGGAAAAACTGTAAAAAGAAGGTAATTAGCAATAATCTTATGTGCATACCGTCAACATCTGCATCTGTAGCGATAACTATATTATTATAGCGCAAATCTTCTATAGACTCTTCTATGTTTAATGCCGCTTGCAATAAGTTAAATTCTTCATTCTCATAAACAATCTTCTTAGATAGCCCATATGAATTGAGCGGTTTCCCCTTTAGACTGAATACCGCTTGGGTATTGACATCCCGAGATTTAGTAATGCTCCCTGAGGCCGAATCTCCCTCAGTAATAAACAAGGTAGTCTCTAGGTTACGCTCATTTTTAGTATCGCCAAAATGCACGCGGCAATCTCGTAGTTTTTTATTATGAAGGCTCGCTTTCTTCGCACGTTCCTTAGCCAGTTTTCTAATACCAGACAGCTCTTTACGCTCGCGCTCGGCTTGCATAATCTTACGCTGAATCTTTTCTGCCGTATTTGGATTTTTATGTAAATAGTTATCTAAATAACGCTTTATAAAATCATTGATGTAAGTTCGTACAGTTGGTAACTCTCCTCCCATATCGGTAGAACCCAATTTGGTTTTGGTCTGACTTTCAAACACGGGCTCCATCACCTTGATGGCAATAGCAGAGACAATAGATTTTCTTATATCAGAAGCATCGTAGCTTTTACCGTAGAATTCGCGAATAGTTTTTACAACAGCTTCCCTAAAAGCCAGCAAATGGGTGCCGCCTTGGGTAGTATTCTGTCCATTAACAAAAGAATGATACTCCTCACTATACTGTGTTTTACTGTGCGTTATAGCAACTTCAATGTCATCGCCACGTAAATGTATAATAGGGTATAACAAATCCGAATCGGAAATGTTTTCAGAAAGCAAATCCTTTAAACCGTTTTCAGAATAGTATTTTTCACCATTAAAGACAATAGTTAAGCCTGGATTGAGATAAACATAGTTTTTTAACATGCGCACCACATACTCGCTGCGGTATTTGTAATTTTTGAATATACTAGAATCTGGAACGAAGGAAACTTTGGTCCCTTTACGTCTAGAGGTTTCCTCTAGCATCTCCTCCTTGGTGAGCTCACCGAGCTCAAATTCGGCCGAGGCAGACTTGTTGTCTCTCGTAGATTCTACTCTAAAATAGGTTGACAAGGCATTTACGGCTTTTGTACCCACACCATTCAATCCCACAGATTTCTTAAAAGCCTTGGTATCGTACTTGCCACCGGTGTTCATCTTAGACACAACATCTACTACTTTGCCCAATGGAATACCACGTCCATAATCTCTAACAGTAACACGATCACCTTGTATTGAAATCTCAATGGTTTTACCAGCGCCCATCACATATTCGTCAATGGAGTTGTCTAACACCTCTTTTAAAAGAATATAAATACCATCATCTGGTGAAGATCCATCGCCTAATTTTCCGATATACATCCCAGGACGCATTCGGATATGTTCTTTCCAATCGAGTGAGCGTATGTTATCTTCAGTGTAGTTAGACTGTGCCATATAATTTGAGACAATAAAGTATTAGGATGAACCGCTAATATAAGGCTATACCTCAAAAAATGAAATATGGTTTCACTAAAGTAATTAACAATAAATCCTCACTATTGTTGACAAGATTGGACTTTTTGCATGAAGATGAAATCAAATGTATGTCAGAAGACTTCCTTGAACTATTTTCATTAAAAATTGAGATTTACAAGATGAAAACAGTTAAGTTCTAAAGATCAAATTATCAGCGCTCAATACTAATTGCTACTTGCTCAATCCTACACATTAAACAAGAAATGCATTACATCACCATCCTTAACGATGTAGTTCTTGCCTTCTACGCGCATTTTGCCAGCTTCCTTCACCTTGGCTTCGCTACCATAACTTACATAGTCTGCAAATGAAATCACTTCGGCTCTAATAAAGCCTTTTTCAAAGTCGGTATGGATAACACCAGCAGCTTGCGGAGCCGTAGAGCCTACGGTTACCGTCCAAGCGCGAACTTCTTTTACACCTGCGGTAAAATAAGTCTGTTGATTTAAAAGTTTATAGGCTGCTCTTATAAGCTTTGCGGAACCGGGCTCATCTAAGCCAATATCCTCTAAGAAGAGTTGGCGCTCCTCGTAATCGTCTAATTCATTTATATCTGCTTCTGTACCAACAGCTAAAACTAAAACTTCAGCTTGCTCATTTATTACTGCTTCCCTAACCTGTTCTACATAGGCATTACCAGTAATCGCTGCATCTTCATCGACATTGCAGACATACATCACAGGCTTTTCTGTTATAAGCTGTAATGGTTTTACATACTCTTCGAAATCTTCTTCGGAGAATTCTAAAGCTCTTGCGGAGGTGCCTGCTTCTAGACCAACTTTAATTTTATTGAGTACAGCTTCTTCAGCTTGGGCTTCTTTGTTCCCTGTTTTTGCCGCGCGCTTAACCTTATCCAATTTTTTCTCAACAGTCTCAAGGTCTTTTAGCTGTAGCTCCATGTCTATGGTTTCCTTATCTCGGATTGGATTCACAGAACCATCAACGTGGACAATATTATCATTGTCAAAACACCGCAATACATGTAAAATAGCATCGGTTTCTCGTATATTGGCCAAGAATTGGTTACCAAGACCTTCACCCTTACTCGCACCTTTAACAAGACCAGCAATATCCACAATTTCAACAGTAGCCGGAATCACCTTTTCTGGATTAACCAATTCCTCGAGTTTTGCCAATCGTGGGTCCGGTACATTAACCACACCAATATTGGGTTCTATGGTACAAAACGGAAAGTTAGCACTCTGCGCTTTGGCATTAGACAAACAATTAAATAAGGTACTCTTTCCTACGTTGGGTAAACCTACAATACCAGCTTTCATAGTTGCTTAATTTTTGCGAGTGCAAATGTAGGTAATTATGAGTACAGTAGAGCTAAAAAGATTATTGAAGTTCATAGCGCCATAACGACTCACCTAATGGACCTGCCGGCTCTAAACCACAAGCTTCTGCTTGCTCTAAACTTTCAGGGTCATTTATATCTACAATCAATGTTTCTGGGCAGTTGTTATCATCATCATTAGAGCAACAAAACGATACTGTGAAAACACCAATTAATGCGAATACTTTTAAGATTTTTGCCATGGCTTTTGCTTTAGGGGTTATAAAAGGTTTGTACTCATTTCTGTAAAAAATATGGTGTCTAAATTTACAATTCTGTCGATACATATTAAATGTTATGTCAAAATAATTTTATTTCTATTCACTCTTATCCATTGGGAAACAAAATTTATACATAAAAATAAGTAGTTTCAATGGCCACTTATTGTTAAATGAAAAGACTTTAATTTGTAGGTCAATTCTTAAAACCGAAGCATAAATAGTTCCAGAACTTTCTGAGCCATTTAGTGCACCATTAAATTTTGTTTGGTGTTATTAAAAAGTATATAAATTCCGATTTTGGCCTGCGGAAGTTTCAAATTATTTATCTATTTTTAAAAATGCTGTCAATCAATTCAAAAATTATAAAAAGAGGTGTTATTGCACTAGTTATAGTTCTTGTCCTTGGAATTGTTGGTAATTGGTTTCTGGAATATAAGATAAATTCCGTGCTTAAAACCTCTTTCCCAAATGCCATCACCTTAAATTATGAAGATTTGGGTGTTAGTGCGCTCGGCCGATCCTTATCCATGGATAATGTTTCTTTTTCCTTAAAAGATTCCGTTAGTCAACAAATATTAGGCGACATTTCTATTGAACGCTTAGATTTTAAAAACTTTGGTGTTTTTGATTATCTCAACAACAAGACTATTGCTTTAAATCGCATAAAAGTGTCTAATGTAAAAGGATACCTCAAACTACCAGACCATATAGCTAAAGATAGCACTAGTGTTAGTGAAAAGCCTCTTTTTGACAAAGTTTCTTTCGGTAAAGTTGAGCTAGAACACATCGCATTGCAACTTATGGACCAAAAAACAGATTCTGTTGTGGCATCAATTACAGACTTAAACCTTAATGTTAATGGAGTTAAAGCCAATCTTATAGATGATAGGATAACGTTGTCTTATGAAGACTATGCCATTGCTACCGACTCTTTAAAAATAGCTCTTGGTCCATTTAATAATCTCAAAATTGCATCCATTAATGGCACTCAAGATTCAACAGTCATAGCTTCAGCAGAACTAAAAACCAAATACAACCCCATTGAATTGTTAAGTCATATTACACATGAAATGGATTATTATGATTTAAAAGTAGGCGGTATTAGTATACAAGGTATCCCAAAATCATTTGCTACAGTCGCGTCACCGTTAAATATTGGAAAGGTAATCATACAAAATCCTGATGCATTTATTTATAGAGATAAACTCGTGGCGGACGATTTAAGGGTGAAGCCTATGTTTAGCGAAATGATTAGAAATATACCAGTAGATTTTACTATTTCGGGTTTTGAGATTAATAATGCTTCACTTACCTATAAAGAGCGCGTACATGACTATAATGACGGCGGGAGTTTATCTATTGAAAATGGTTTTATCGGTATTCCTAATTTGTCTAATATAGCCGAGCATCAACCTCTGTCCATAGACATTAACGCAAGTCTTAGTGATACAGGAATAATTAAAGCCAACTGGCAATTTGATGTTTTAAATGACAATGATGATTTTGCTTTCACGGCAGATGTAAGCCATATTAATTTAGAGGCTATAAACACCTTTAGTCGGCCTAATTTTAATACTGAAATGGAAGGCCATATTGACAAATTATATTTCAATATTTCTGGTAATAAAAACATTTCACATATAGATGTAAAAACTAAATATGCTGATACTAAGATAACTATACTTGACAAAAGCCATAAGAGCCGAAATAAGTTCTTTTCTTCAGTAGCGAATGTCATAGTGCGTAAGGACTCTAAAAATAAAAAATCTGATTTTAGAGAAGCTAAAGCGGATGTAGTACGTGATAAGACTAAGTCTGGCATCAACTATATATTTCGTAATGTAAAAACTGGGTTGACCAAGATTTTTCTTTAATCTATTATTAATACTATACCAAGGTTTAAAAGGTAACGTTAGTGTAATAATGAAAAAATTAGTTCTAATAGAAATAGTGTTGACAGTTATGGTAAGTTGTTTCCCTTCTTATAAAATCAATCCTAAAAGTGACCGACAATTTAACCTATCAGCAGTCAGAGAACCAAACTTGGCCTATGTAATTAATAGTAATGATAGCCTTAAAGACGAAGCCGAAATTATAGAGTTTACAGGTTTATATAAATTAAGTTCAGATTCTACCCTAACCACAAGATTGAAACTTTATCCACTTACAACTAAGACTACAGTTTGCGGTAACGCCATGATAGGTAGTATAATTACGCTTGGTCTTCTGCCTACAAGATTTCCAAATAAATATGTTTACACCTACGATATCATTAAATCAAAGGATACCATTACACGTAATTTAGAATTGGACATTACCCAGCAGCTTTGGCTGTTTAATCTATTTTCAAATAAAAAGAACTTTAAAAAACAAGCAGGGAAAGCGATAGCCGCACAATTAAGCGGATAAGAGCGGTTGAAATCTTATTTTGATTTATCGGCTAAACTGTTAAATACCATAGCGAAGCAAATACCGAAGGCAACACCCATAGGCATCCACAATACTAGTTTATCAGTTGCAACACCGATAGCGGTTCCTAGATCAAAGCCTATTGCAATACCCTTTCCCCAATTAGATATAGGTGTTCTCTTTTCCAAGACATTTAAATTTTATTCTCCGAAGGTCTTATTCCACAATGAGTTGTAATAAAAAATCCCAAGTCAAACACTCAGGATTTTATAAAATAATTTATCTCATTTGTTTAATCTTCTGGGTGCATAAATTTTTGTTTGCCCAATAATTCTTCTTCGGTCTCTACATGATTATCGTCTGGCACGCAACAATCTACCGGGCAAACTGCCGCACACTGCGGTTCTTCATGAAAGCCCATACACTCTGTGCATTTATCTGGTGCAATATAATAGACTTCATCGCTAATGGGTAGTTGTGGCTCTTCGGCATCAACTTCTTTTCCGTTAGGTAAAACCACTTTCCCCATAAGACTTGTTCCGTCTTTATAGCGCCAATCGTCTGCACCTTCATATATCGCAGTATTAGGACACTCAGGTTCACAGGCACCGCAATTTATACACTCATCAGTTATTATAATTGCCATATTGTTTCTTTTTCTTTTAGGTAAGGCGTAAGTTATTTCAACTTAGGAGGTCTAAACCTGGCCAAACACAAACAATTTTTTTTCTTTTTATTACCTATTTTTGCAATCGCAAAGTTAAGGTCTCAATGACTTTTTACCAAATATGTAATGGAATTACAAGAAAGAATTAACGCATTCTCAAAATTAGGTGCTTTTTTAGACCAATTTTCTGAATTACCATACACTAAAAATAATAGCACTGAAGTAAACGACTTCTTTTTCGATGGGTTTAAGCATCAGGTTAAACTCGCCCAAGAACATAACGGATGGTTTAGTAAGGATAATTTATCTTATGCGTTTAAATCATGGGCCAATACCTTGACCAAAAGCACTATTACAACTTGGTTAGATAAGTATAACTTTAATTCTGTAAAGCCAAAGACTGTTGGCATTATCATGGCTGGGAATATTCCGTTAGTTGGTTTTCATGATTTCATTGCGGTATTAATTTCTGGACATAAGGTTTTGGTAAAACAAAGTTCTAACGATAAGCACCTGTTGCCGTATTTGGCTAAATATCTTGAAGTGATTGAACCTAGGTTTAAAGGATTTATTCAATTTTCTGAAGATAAACTTCAAGGTTTTGATGCCGTTATTGCAACAGGTAGCAATAATACTGCACGTTATTTTGAATATTATTTTAAAGACAAGCCTTCGATTATTAGAAAAAACAGGAACTCAGTTGCTGTTTTAACAGGCAATGAGGGTAAAACTGACTTAGAAGCCTTGTCACATGATATTTTTAGATATTACGGTTTGGGCTGCAGGAATGTATCGAAACTTTTTGTACCAAAAGGTTACAATTTTGATGCTTTTTTTCAAGCAATATATGCTTGGCATCCCGTAATTCACGACTCTAAATACGCCAATAATTACGACTATAATAAAGCAGTGTATTTAATGAGCGAATTTGATATGCTAGAGAATGGATTCTTAATGCTAAAAGAGGATTCTAGCTATGCCTCACCTATTGCAACTATTTTTTATGAAACCTACGATTCACCATCAGATTTAAAACAAAAGTTAGAACAAAATAAAGAACTAATTCAATGTGTTGTGGCCAATGGATTCTCAGAATATGAGGTCAAATTTGGGCATACTCAAAAACCAGGTCTTTGGGATTATGCAGACAATGTAGATACTGTTGACTTCCTGTTGAAAATATAGCTTAAAAATTATCAATTCAGTAACTTTAAAATCAAAGGAATTTACCACCTTTGTAATCGTTTAAATCAATACAGAGTGATGACAAACTCTACAACAAACATTACACACAATGAAAAAACACAACTTTAGTGCTGGCCCTTGCATCTTACCAAAATCTGTAATGCAAAAAGCCTCAGAGGCAGTAATCAATTTTGATGATGGCCTGTCACTTTTAGAGATATCACATCGCAGCAAACCCTTTGTAGATGTTATGGAAAAAGCTAGAGCTTTGGCGCTAGAGCTTTTAGGGTTAGAAGGAAAAGGCTATAAGGCATTGTTTCTTCAAGGCGGCGCAAGCACACAGTTCTTGATGGTAGCACTAAATTTATTAGAAAAGCGAGCGGGCTATTTAAATACTGGAACATGGTCAGATAAAGCTATAAAAGAAGCCAAGATATATGATGATATCTATGAGGTAGCATCTTCTAAAAGTGCAAATTTCAATTATATCCCAAAAGGCTATGATATCCCGGAGGAATATGATTATTTCCACTGTACTTCTAACAATACTATTTTTGGTACACAAATAAAACAATTTCCAAACTCTCCTGTTCCAATGGTTTGTGACATGAGTAGTGATATCTTTTCTCGTCAATTAGATTTTTCACAGTTTGATTTAATCTATGCTGGAGCTCAAAAAAATATGGGTCCTGCTGGAGCTACTTTAGTAGTAGTAAAAGAGGACATTCTTGGCAAGGTCTCTCGTAAGATTCCTTCAATGATGGATTACAAGATTCATATCAGTAAAAGCAGCATGTTTAATACACCTCCTGTTTTTGCAGTATATGTTTCAATGCTGACAATGGAATGGCTCAAAGATTTAGGCGGTATTGCTGCTATTGAAGAAGAGAATGAGAAAAAAGCTAGAATGATTTATTCTGAAATTGACCTTAATCCCTTATTTAAGGGCTATGCGGTTAAAGAAGATCGTTCAATTATGAATGCCACCTTTACGCTAGAAAACGAAAACCTGAAAGAAACCTTTGATGCCATGTGGAAAGAAGCTGGTATCAATGGGCTTAATGGCCATAGAAGTGTCGGGGGCTACAGAGCATCAATGTATAATGCCCTAACACTAGATAGCGTTAAAGCCTTAGTTGAGGTAATGAGTGAATTAGAAAGCAAGGCCTAAGAAAAAAAATAAAAATTAAAAAATACATTTAATGAAAGTATTAGCAAACGATGGTGTTTCACAAAGCGGTATTTCTGCTTTAGAAGCTGCAGGTTACGAAGTAATTACAACTACCGTAGCACAAGAACAGCTTCAAAACTACATCAATGAGAAGGATATTGCGGTTTTATTGGTACGCAGCGCTACAAAGGTTCGTAAAGATATTATTGACAATTGCCCTGGTTTAAAGATAATTGGCCGAGGCGGTGTTGGAATGGATAACATCGATGTGGAGTACGCACGAAACAAAGGAATTAAAGTAATTAACACTCCTGCAGCATCCTCACATTCTGTTGCAGAATTAGTATTTGGCCATTTTTATGGTTTAGCCCGTTTCTTGCATAACGCCAACCGAGATATGCCTCTAGAAGGCGACAAGAACTTTAAAGTTCTTAAAAAAGCATACGCTAAAGGAACAGAATTAAAGGGCAAGACCCTTGGTGTTATAGGATTTGGACGTATTGGGCAGGCTACTGCTAAAATAGGAATAGGTGCAGGTATGAAGGTTGTTGCTTATGACCCCTTTCTTGAAAGTGCAGACTTAACCTTAGATTTTTTTGATGGACAGTCTGCTTCATTTAAAATCAAGACGGTTTCCAAAGAGGAGGTTTTAGGGCAAGCTGATTTTTTAACCCTTCATGTTCCAGCTCAAAAAGATTACATAATAGGTGATAAAGAGTTTTCTCAAATGAAAGATGGCGTTATCATTGCAAATGCTGCAAGAGGAGGTGTAATTAATGAAATAGCTTTAATAAAGGCAATAGAAAGTGGAAAGGTAGCTAGAGCTGCACTCGATGTTTTTGAAAAAGAGCCACAACCTGAGGTTCAATTATTAATGAACCCTGCTTTATCGCTTACACCGCATACAGGAGCAGCCACCAACGAAGCACAAGACAGAATTGGTGCTGAACTAGCAGATCAGATTATAGCTATTTTAGGATAAATAGTCTTAAAATTAGTGACCAACACAATAAAAAAGAGTCCCACTATTTAGTGAGGACTTTTTTTGTACCTTAAAACTTTAAATCAATTAATCTTAATTATTATAAAAATGGAAGGAATTTTAGACTTATTAAATAGTGACCTAGGTAAATCTATTATTAGTGGTGTTTCTGGTTCTACAGGAACTGACCAAGGAAAAACAAGTAGTGTATTAACCATGGCATTACCTGTTTTAATGAAGGCTATGGAGCGTAATGCAGCAACACCAGAAGGGGCACAAGGGCTCATGGGAGCATTGAATAGCAAACACGATGGTAGTATCCTAGACAATTTAGGAGGTTTATTTGGAGGTGGCGTTGACGATGCTGTTAAATCTGACGGCTCCAAGATATTAAGTCATGTTTTAGGAGGAAGACAACAAGGCGTGCAGCAAGTTATAGGACAAAAAGCTGGTGTAGATGCAAGTTCTGTTGGTAGTATATTAGAAGTTGCGGCTCCAATTTTAATGGGTGTCTTAGGTAAGCAAGCTCGCCAAAATAATGTAAGTTCTCAAAATGATATTGGAAATCTTCTTGGTAGTATGTTGGGAGGTAACTCTGCAAAACAAGAGCAGAGTTTTTTAGAGCAAATATTAGATGCGGATGGAGATGGCAGTGTTGTTGATGATGTTGCAGGTATGCTCTTAGGCGGAAGTAAGAAAAAAGGTGGTCTAGGTGGACTTCTTGGTGGGCTTTTCGGAAAATAAAAACGACCGTGTAAATTTATAAAGCAGCTCTTAATAAGAGCTGCTTTTTTTTATAATATCCCATTACAAACTAGTTTACTCATTACAAAGGTATATTCCCTAATTAGAGGTTTCACAACAATATGAATAGCTATTGTTTTGAAGAAGAATTAAATATGAAACAAACTAAAATACTATTAATTTAATACCTTTATACTATGAGAAATCTTACGTTATTATTAATTATTGGCTCCATTGTTATCACATCTTGTAAGTCGTATCAACCAAAGCAAATTATTGATCACGATGATCCTAACGCTTTAGTTAAATCAGATAGTGTAGCTATTAGCAGTGATGAGACAGACTATGAAATAATAATCTTTGAACCAGGTTTTAATCAATGGCTGCAAAGTACAGCTCGTCCTAGAGGTTATTATTCGCAACAGTTTTTAGAAGATAGAAATGCTATATTAGTGCAGAATTGGAACCTCAGACATAGCCAGCCTTCCCAATACAATCCCGACCTTTATTTGCAGCCCATAGATTATGATATAAGAACAGATTATGGCTACGAGGTTAATTATTTACTCTATAATTATTTCGTTTATTTTCAACTAACCTATAACCAAAGACTATCAACCTTTATTCCTAAAATTTAGTGTAATTTTGCAGCCTCAATATGCTGCTATGAAAAAATTTAAGGATAATTGGGAGATTAAAAAAAACTGGCAACTCTTTTTCCCCTTCATAGGGATTTTGGGCCTAGGCTATTCGTCTTTTAAATTAGCAAGAGTTCTTTTTGGCAATCTTAATCTGGCTTTTACACTTATTATTAGTGTTATTATTTTCGTTAGCCTACTTAATGTCACATTATTTATTTTTAAAAAGCTCGAACATAAATGGGTTTTAACTCATAGATGGGAAATGATCCGCGTATTTATTGTTTTTGCAATTACCGGAAGTTCATCGCTTTACATAGGAAGACCAATAATTAAGTTTATTGGAATTACTAAAGAAAACTTAAACCCACTACTCTACTGGATTTTATTTATTATCATTGGTTTAATTTTTTATCAGATTCTTCTAGTTACGTTCGGTTGGTTATTTGGCCAATTTCATTTCTTCTGGGAATTTGAGAAAAAAATGTTGAGACGATTCGGTTTAAAACGCTTTTTAAAATAATGCTTAAGCAGTTACATCATAAGATATCGCAAGGGCTGGCCATTACATTGATGATGGCTGTACTTGCTCCAGCAGCATTTAAGCTATCCCATGTATTCAATCACCATGAACACGAAGTCTGTGAAACCAATGATGTTTCTAAAACACATTTCCATGAATTAGATTTTGATTGCGAATTTTATAAGTTCAAACTTTCTAATTCTTATTTTTTTATACCAGAACAAAAGGATTCTCAGGTTAATATTTACAAAGCCAATTTAGAGGATTCTTATTATTTGTATTTTCTTCCACATCAGCAATTAGTTTCTTATTTGAGGGGTCCACCTCAACTAGCCTAATGAAAACCATTCATTTCGCTAATTAAACCCTTAAACATGTTCCGATATATAGGACTCTTGTCTTTGGCCTTTACCTGTCTAAGTTTTGGCCAAGATTGTAATTATACCTTATTAGGCGAGCTTTCAGATTTTCATGATGGAACACCTATTGTTTCTGCAACTATATACATTAAGGAAACCAATAGATATATTACCTCTGATTTGGATGGTAAATTTAAAATTGAAAATCTTTGTAAAGGCAAACTGACGCTAACAATTTCACATATAGGATGTGAAACAAAGACCGTATCATTTAATATTAGTGGTGATACCTTCAAGGCAATTGCCTTAGAGCATCATATTGAACAATTAAATGAAGTTTCTGTAACTGGTTCAAAGACAAATAGAGAAAGTAAAACCGCTCAACAAGCTGTAATTAAAGCAAAGGAAATTGAGGGCTTTAGCAGCGGAAGTTTAGCCAATATCACAGAAACAATTGCAGGAGTTTCTGCATTAAATACTGGTAATAATATTGTAAAACCAATTATTCATGGTTTACATAGTAGTAGGGTCATCACCATGCAGAATGGTGTGCGCATGCAAGATCAAGAATGGGGATTGGAGCATGCACCTTCTGTAGATGTAAATGCCTTACAAGAAATTACTTTGGTAAAAGGCGCATCTGCACTCATGTACTCTGGCGATGCTATTGGAGGAGCAATTGTTTTGAAGCCGGTTAAAACGTATAATAAAGATAGTCTATTTGGAAGGACAATTGCAGTTTATGATTCAAACAACAGAGGTTACAGCATCAGTTCGTCATTGTTTAAATCTTACGAAAAAGGCTGGTATATTGGTGGACAAGGAAGTTATCGTCGCTTCGGAGATTCTAAAGCTCCAGATTACGTATTATCCAATACTGGTCTAGACTTTAAGGCCTTTTCCTTTCAAACGGGGTATAGAAGTTTTGAGGAGTCATTTAATGTGTACTATAGTTATTTAGATAACGAAATAGGGATACTTTCTAGCGCACACATTGGTGGTATTGATCAATTTATAGAATCAATTGAAAGCGGCCAACCAGCCACTATTAGAGATTTCACCTATGACATCAGGGATCCAAGACAAAGAATTAGGCATCATTTAGCAAAAGTAGAATATGAACGACGATTCTCTAAATTGGGCAAATTAACACTCCAATACGACTATCAAAGAAATCAAAGGCAAGAGTTTGATAGAAGACGAGGGGATTTTAAGGGTGTTCCATCCATTGATTTATTGCTACAAACCCATGGTTTACAGTCTAGGTTTTTGTTTGACAGTAATGAGCGCGTAAAAATTCAAGCTGGTCTGCAATCACAATATCAAGACAATTTTGCAGATCCAGCCACAGGTGTTTTTCGTTTAATTCCTGATTTTGAACGACTAGATATGGGTGCTTTTATCCTTTCAGAATGGAAACTTGACAATGACTACTTATTAGAAGGTGCTATTCGTTATGACTATAACCACATTGATGCACAAAAGATATATCGTGATTTTCGTTGGGAAGAACGTGGGTATGACCAGGATTTTGCTGATATCATAGTTGATGAGAATATTGCTCCTGGACAACTTTTAACCAATCCAGTTTATGATTTTCATAATATATCCATTGCTATAGGAGCTAAAAGGACTATCGGAAATCATGAGATAGCACTGAACTATTCCTTAAGCAACCGTGCGCCTAATCCCTCTGAACTATTTTCTGATGGTTTACACCAATCTGTTGCTCGTATAGAGGTTGGAAACTTGAGATTAGGTAAAGAAACAGCCAACCAATTATCGGCTACTTATACTTACCAAAACTCTAGGATTAATCTATCGGTAGAACCTTACATAAACAGAATAGACAACTATATTTTTATTGCACCAACAGAACTTGGTATACGAATAATTGGACAGGCTGGTGCATTTTTAGAATATGAATTTTTAGCAACAGATGCCTTACTATATGGCGTAGATTTTAATTTGGATTATTCGCTATCCGAGCGTTTGTCGTTTAAAAATTCAACAGCCTTTATTATTGGTGAAGATTTAGACAACAATGAACCTTTAATCGATATGCCTCCGATTAATACTAGAAACACTATTCAATACCAAAATAAAAAGTGGAATAATCTTTCTTTAGGGCTTACGTCAGATTTTTTTGCGATGCAAAACAATTTCCCAAACTATAATTTTCAATATACTGTTCCATCAACAGGTGAAGACGTTTTAGTTGATGTAAGTACGCCTCCATCGTCCTACCATTTGTTGCATTTTAATAGTTCAATAGAAACTAAATTATTCAAAAAAAGCACATTAGAAATCGGGTTCAATATTCAAAATGTTTTTAATATCAACTATAGAAATTATTTAAATCGATTGCGATTCTTTGCTGACGAAGTTGGGAGAAATTTTCAAATACAATTAAAATTCAATTATTAATATAAACAATTAAATATGAAGTCCAATTTTTTAAATTTTACAAACATGAAAACTATTAAATTACTTTTTTTACCATTATTTGCTTTGGCCTTATTTTCGTCTTGTTCTGATGATGATGCTCCTCCAGCAGCAGTTAATCCAGGTGAGTTGATTACTGACGTTGAAGTCGTTTTTACAAACGAAAATGATCCTAATGATATAGTTACCTTAAGTGCTGTGAGTGCCGATGGTATTGTAGACCCTACAGTTACTGCAAGCGGTCCGTTTACAGCTAATGCAGATTATACAGCTACAATAACTATTCTTGACAATGTTAACAATGAAGACATTCTTGAGGAAGTTGTGGAAGAAAAAGATGAACATTTCTTTGCTTACGCTGTTAACTCTGCAATTGATGTGGTAGATATGATCAGAGACGATTCAATCGACCCACAAAGAACGGATGGTAATTATCTTGGTCTAGAAACAGCCTGGACTTTTGGTGCAGCAAGTACAGGTACTTTTACACTTCAATTGGTTCATGAAGCCTCGTCTGTTGATGACCAATTTGGAGAGCCTTTTGAGTTTGGCCTTTACACCGGTGGAGAGCTAGATATCAATAATACTTGGAATATTGAAATACAATAGCCAGAATATAATTTAATAAAAAGAGGGCCACTAATCTAGTGGCCTTTTTTCTTTGTCATTTTTAAGGATATAAGTATAAATCCACATTAAGGTGAACGTTGGTACAACATCTAACATAGGTAAGGCTTCCTCAACAAATGATATTACAGCCGCTATCTTCCCGGGTTTACCCTTGTAAAGCTTGGTCATAATGTAGGCTGACAAAGGTGCCCAGACAAAGTCAAAAGGCGGAAAAAAGATTGAAACATAACCCGCTGCATCACATAATAGACTTATAATAATTTTTTTGTATTTATTCATTTTAATAATATATTCATTTTTAACATAGCAATAAGTATTCCAAACAACTAAAATTGAGACACTTGCCCATACTTCTAACAATACAACACTTTTTAACGTTTAGTTAAGACCCTTAACCAATGGGAGGCTTTAGTTTTGCAGGCGTTTAAACTATACAACTCAAGTCATTCTATTTTATTTTAAAATATTAAAATACTGCGGTACTTTTTTAAAAAGGAAAATCATTCTGTACTGTATTTTAACCGTTGCGTTTGTTTTTGCCTCTTCAGCCCAAGGCAAAAAACAATTACGTACTCAACGTGCAGAAATTGCACCAAAAATTGATGGTAAACTTAATGATGCGGTTTGGCAAAAAGCTGATATTGCTACTGGGTTTATTGAGTTTGAACCTGGTATAGGTAAGACACGTCCCCAAAACGAGCGTACTGAAGTAAAAATATCCTACGACGATAGAGCTATTTATGTAGGTGCCTATCTCTATGACGATCCTGAAAAAATGATGAGTCAGTTAACAGGAAGAGATAATTTTGGCCAGGCCGATTTTTTGATGGTTATCTTAAATCCTAATAATGACTCCCAGAACGATACCCAATTCACTGTATTTAGCTCCGGCCAACAGGCAGATGCCATAGCAAATCCAAGCATTGGTACAGATAGAAGCTGGAATGCTGTTTGGCGCAGCGCTGTAGAAATCGTAGATGACGGCTGGACTGTTGAAATAGAAATTCCTTACCGCACGTTGCGCTTTCCAGAACAAGAAAACCCAGTTTGGGGTTTACAACTAATGCGTAACTTTAGAAGGGAACGTTCAAATTACACCTGGAACCCGGTAGATCCAACTAAAGGTAATTTTGGTCTCTACCATGGTGAGCTACTTGGACTAGACAATATTCAGCCTCCTGTCCGTCTTAATTTATACCCTTTCTCAACTGCAATACTTGACGATTTTGATGGCGAAACTACATCTGAGTTACGCTTTGGTATGGATGTGAAGTATGGGATAACGGATAATTTTACACTAGACGCTACTTTAGTGCCTGACTTTAGTCAAGCTGGTTTTGACAATATTGTTCTTAACCTTGGACCTTTTGAGCAAACTTTTTCAGAACAAAGACAATTCTTTACTGAAGGGGTTGATTTATTTTCAAAAGGAAGTTTATTCTTCTCTAGAAGAATTGGAAATGGTCCAACAGGAGATGTTGATCTAAACGACAACGAAGTTTTAAACGAACCAGACGAAGTTAATGTGCTCAATGCTGTAAAATTATCTGGTAGAACAAAAAGAGGATTAGGAATTGGTTTTTTAAATGCTATTACCGAGAAAACTTTTGCAAGTGTAACCGATACTATAACGGGAGAACAACGTGAAGAAGTTGTTGAGCCCTTTACAAATTACAACATCCTTGTTGTGGACCAGCAATTTGGAGGGAACTCGGCTGTAAGTCTTATAAATACCAATGTAACACGCTCTGGTGAGTTCAGGGATGCAAATGCCACAGCATTAGTAGCTAATCTAGTAAACAAAAGCAACACGTATCGTATTGATACAGAAATCAGAATGAGTAATGTTAATGACCAGAATGAAGATTGGGAAACTGGCTTTAGCAGTTTCTTTAGATTTGGGAAAGTCGCTGGTAATTTGCGTTACAGTTTTGATCACAGATTTGCAGATACAAAATTTGATATTAATGATATGGGTCTGAATCTCAGGAATAACCGTAATGATTTTGGTGCTGATGTGTCCTATCAGATTTTTGAACCTCAAGGCCGATTAAACAGTTATAGGATTAGCGGTTTTATAAATTACAGGCGCTTGGTTGATCCAAATACATTCTCAAGATTCAATTTTGGTGGTCGTTACAGAGCTACTACTCGTGAAGGATTGGACTCGTATGGTTTCCGTTTAAATGTTGAACCGGGAAAGCAGTACGATTTTTTTGAATCTAGAGACGGTAGACCTTTCATCTTTGAGAATTTTGTAAGTCTCGGTGGAAATATTTCTACAAATTACAATAGAGTATTTGCCATAGATATAAGGGCCAATATGGGTACTCTTTTTGAAGACGGAAGAGATTTATTTACCTATGACTTCACTTTCGAGCCTCGAGTTAGAGCTAGTGATAAACTTCTATTGGTGTATCGCTTAAATTTTGACTACAGAAATGGAGATCGTGGCTATGCTACTAGGCAAAACGACGAACCTATTTTTGGTGAAAGAAACCGCCAGCGTGTTACCAATTCGCTGCGAGGCAACTACAATTTTGATCCTTTTCATTCCCTTGGTCTAGTCTTTAGACACTATTGGGATACTGTTATTTATGATTACGACTTATTTACCCTATTAGATAATGGTAGACTCACTACGGCTTCAGGATATAACCTAGATAATGTAAGTAATAACCCTAACATTAACTTTAGTACCTGGAATATTGACCTCAGTTATTCGTGGCAATTTGTGCAAGGTAGTTTTTTAACTGTACTTTACAGAAATCAGTTATTCAGTAATGATGAAAACGTAGATGATAATTTTAGAGATAGTCTAAATCTACTTTTTGATCAACCTGTACAACATACCGTATCTGTGCGATTACAATACTTCATCGATTTCCAGGGGTTGAAATCTATTTTTAAGGGAAATAAAAAGTCTTCCTAATTGCGGATTAATAGTTTTAATACTATTTTCACAATCTGATGAAACCAATTATTGAAGCCAAAAGTATTTATAAGTCCTATGCCGAATTAAAGGTTTTAAAAGGGGTAGATATTTCAATTTCTGAAGGTGAAATCATTTCTATAGTAGGTCCCTCTGGTGCTGGTAAAACAACTCTTTTACAAATTTTAGGAACACTTGATAAACCTTCTTATCAAGAAAATACCCAATTAATAATAGATGGTGTATCGGTAAAAACAATGAAGGATAAGGCATTGGCAAAGTTTAGGAATGAAAAAATTGGTTTTATTTTTCAATTTCATCAATTACTACCAGAATTCACGTCTTTAGAAAACGTCTGCATCCCAGCTTTTATAAATAAAACACCTTTGCCTACTGCAGAAAAACGCGCTAAAGAGTTATTAGATTATTTAGGTTTGTCAAAACGATATAATCACAAACCAAATAGCCTGTCAGGTGGCGAACAACAGCGCGTGGCAGTAGCAAGAGCCTTAATTAATAATCCTAAAATTATTTTCGCTGATGAACCGTCTGGAAATCTTGATAGTGAATCTGCAGAACAACTTCACCAATTATTCTTTAAATTAAGAAAAGAGTTTAATCAAACTTTTGTTATAGTAACACATAATCAGGAGCTTGCGAACATGGCCGACCGCAAAATGACTATGATAGATGGTAAGATTTCTAATTAGTATTAAACCGTTTCCACTATATCTCTGCTACAAATTTTTAGCGACAATATTACTTTTGTTAATTCCATTAATTATGAGTTCTCAAGAGATTAGACCTTATGATTTAGAAAAACAAGCCGAGCATGCCACGTTAAAAGAATACGATTCTACATACCGAGTAAATTACTTTGAAAATATTATTATAAAAGTGTTTTCTACAACAAACACCAATAGGTTTCAAGCCCAATCCTTAGATGGTGAAAATCTGTTTGAATTAGAACCACTAGGTGAATATTTAATTGGTGCTTCCTTCGATTATAAATGGGTGGCTCTAGAAGTATCTTGGACTCCTAATTTTCTATTTTCATCTGTAGAAAAAGAATTGGCAAAAAGTGCAACTAATATTAGTACGAGTTTAAATTTTTTCTATTCAGACCAATGGCGCCAAGAACTAAAATACACCTATATAAAGGGGTTTAGAAACAATAGAGTAACAGAGTCTACTAGTAATATTGATTTTTCAAATACAGTTTTTAATTTAATTCAAGGGAGTACCTTTTTTATAGCTAATCCAAATTTCTCTTTTCGTTCTTATTATGCTCAAACCGAAAGGCAACTTAAAAGTGCTGGAAGCTTTATTCCAAGGATGATTTATTCTTTTGCCTTTACTAAGCCAAATCTCGTGTTTGAAGTTCCAGAAGTAAATAACTTAGATGAAATAAGGAGTTTTGATATTGTCGCCCAAGTTGGCTATATCCATACGTTTGTAATCAATAAAAAGTGGTATGCTACTTTAGGGCTTCACTCTGGAGCTGGTTCTAATTTCTCTAAATATTTTTTTGTCAATAATACTGAGGAAAATTTCGATTCTATATTTTTTACATACGAAAGTGAAGCTGCAATAGGATATAATTCGTATCGCTGGTTTTTTGGCTTATCTGGTAATTGGAGAAACTACAATAACAACAACAATGAATCCAATCAATTTAATAGAGATTTCGGTTTCTTTAGTCTGCATTTAGGTTATAGATTTAACGATAACAAACCTATGCGTAAGTTTTTTGGATGGTTTGAAGATCATTTAGGCTTTTAATATTTCTTTGGTGCACTTCAAATTTCAGGCAGTTAAAGGATATTAGGCTGTTGGATTTCATTAAATTTGTACATCAATATAAATCAAATATTATGTCGTATAGAATAGAGAAAGATACTATGGGAGAGGTCAAAGTCCCCTCTGATAAATTATGGGGAGCTCAAACCGAAAGATCTCGCAATAATTTTAAGATTGGACCACCATCTTCAATGCCCTTAGAAATTGTATATGGCTTTGCTTATCTCAAAAAAGCTGCGGCCTATGCAAATTGTGATCTGGGTGTGTTAGATAAGGATAAGCGCGATAAAATTGCAGAAGTATGCGATGAAATTTTAGATGGCAAGCACGATGATCAGTTTCCGCTGGTAATTTGGCAGACAGGATCTGGAACTCAAAGTAACATGAATGTTAATGAGGTCATTGCTAATAGAGCGCATCAACTCGCAGGCAAGGTTATCGGTGAGGGAGAAAAAACGATACAGCCAAATGACGATGTTAACAAATCACAGTCCTCAAACGACACTTTTCCTACGGGCATGCATATTGCAGCATATAAAAAAGTTGTAGAAACTACGATGCCTGGTGTTATTCAATTGCGCAATACGCTTCATAAAAAGGCAATAGAATTTAAAGACGTTGTAAAAATAGGGCGCACACACCTTATGGATGCAACACCTTTAACCTTAGGTCAAGAGTTTTCTGGATATGTTTCCCAATTAGATCACGGGCTTAAAGCTCTAGAATCCACTCTGGCACACCTCAGTGAACTTGCTCTTGGAGGAACCGCTGTAGGAACGGGTCTTAATACACCCGAGGGTTACGATGTTTTAGTAGCAAAATATATCGCTGAATTTACGGACTTACCTTTTGTCACTGCAGATAATAAATTTGAAGCTTTAGCTGCTCATGATGCCATTGTAGAAGCCCACGGCGCTATTAAACAACTTGCTGTTTCTTTAAATAAAATTGCAAACGATATTAGAATGATGGCCTCTGGACCTCGATCTGGTATAGGAGAAATAATTATTCCTGCCAATGAACCCGGAAGTTCCATAATGCCCGGAAAAGTTAATCCTACACAATGTGAGGCCTTAACAATGGTTTGTGCTCAGGTCATAGGAAATGATGTAGCTATCTCTTTAGGAGGTACTCAAGGCCATTATGAACTTAATGTGTTTAAACCAGTTATGGCTGCAAATATTCTACAATCAGCCCAATTGATTGGTGATGCTTGTGTAAGTTTCGATTTGAATTGCGCCTCAGGAATAGAACCAAATCATGAAGTCATCAAGCAATTACTTAATAATTCTTTAATGCTAGTTACCGCTTTAAATACAAAAATCGGATATTACAAAGCGGCTGAGATAGCTAACACGGCTCATAAAAACGGAACCACATTAAAAGAAGAAGCCATTAATCTAGGCTATGTCTCTGCAGAGGAATACGATGCTTGGGTAAAACCAGAAGACATGGTCGGAAGCCTTAAATAAAATAAACCAGTTTTATATTTAAGACGCCATTTTCTAAGGAGATGGCGTTTTTTTATATTCAAAAAAAATATAATCTTTACATAAAACGTACTAGATGTCCTTACTCATAAAAAATATTAAACAATTGCTTCAGGTACACGAGACTAATGTAACCATAGTAAAAGGTGAGGCAATGAAAGACCTGCCTATAATTGAAAATGCCTATTTGTACATTGAAAATGATACGATAATTGAATTTGGACCAATGGAAGAATGCGAAGAATTTGATGCCGAAACTACCATTGATGCCACAGGAAAAATTGTTTTACCGTCTTGGTGCGATTCTCACACTCACTTGGTTTACTCTGGAAATCGTGTCGGTGAGTTTGTTGACAAAATAAATGGATTGAGTTATGAGGAAATTGCCAATAAAGGAGGCGGCATTTTAAACTCTGCTAAATCTTTACAGGATGCATCTGAAGACGATTTATTTACACAGTCCATAAAACGCTTAAATGAAGTTATTTCTATGGGCACAGGGGCTATTGAAATAAAAACCGGATATGGGCTAACTGTAGCGTCTGAACTGAAAATGCTTAAGGTCATCAACCGCATTAAACGTGAGAGTCTTGCTAAAATTACACCAACGCTTTTAGCAGCTCATGCTGTACCAGATGAATTTAAATCTAACAAAAAGGCTTATTTAAAGCTTATTACTAACGAGCTTATTCCTAAGGCATCAAAACTTCACATCGTAAAGTACATTGACGTTTTTTGTGAAATGGGATATTTTAATTTAGATGAAACCGAATCTATTCTTAAGGCAGCAAAAGTTTATGGGCTAATTCCTAAAATTCACGTCAATCAATTTAATATTTTAGGTGGTGTTGCTCTTGGCGTGAAGTATAACGCTTTATCTGTTGACCATCTCGAGGAATTAGATGACAATGATATAAAGGCTCTTAAATCAAGTAATACAATGCCTGTAGCACTTCCTGGGTGTTCATTCTTTTTAGGAATTCCTTATACACCTGCAAGAAAAATCATCGATGAAGGCTTACCATTAGCAATAGCCTCTGATTTTAATCCTGGCTCTGCTCCAAGTGGTAATATGTCATTTGTTGTGAGTACCGCTTGTATAAAATTAAAATTAACTCCAGAGGAAGCCATAAATGCAGCAACTATTAATGGAGCTTATGCAATGGGAATTAGCAGTATGTATGGCAGTATAACACGAGGGAAAAAGGCTAATATCATTATTACAAAACCTTTAAATGATTATAAAGATATTCCTTACTATTTTGGACACAGCCCTATAGACCAAGTAATAATCAATGGTCAATTATGGGAATAAAAAATCCGAGCGAATTAACCCTCGGATTCAAATATTAAAACATCATTGCTTTTATTTCAATTCAAATTCTGATGCTGAAATCAATTCTTTTTCGTTAAACACATTTACGGTATAACGACCTTTTTCAAATTTCTCCTCACCTACAGAAATATACTCGCAGATATTAAGATTTTTATTCTCGTAATTAAAACGACTTATTAAACTGTAGTTTAATACTTGATCATCAAATTGAATCTGATCATTAGAACCTAATACGTTATTTTTTGGGTCAATTACTTGCACATAAAGCTCTTTATCTCCTGCCTCAGTCAAAGTGTTTTTAGCCACCGTAAAACAGAGTTTAATCTTATCACTTCGTCTAGCGCGCTCAGTTGGAATTTGCTTTCCGCTACTTCTCTCAATTACCCCCATTCCTTTCAATCCAACAGCTTGCAAGGCAGCTGCATCTTCAACAACATTAGCTAATTCTGTATTTTGCACCAATAACGAATCTGTAAACATAGTGCGTTCTTCTAATTGTACTTGAGTACTATCTAGCGATGTTGCCAATAGTTCATTCTCTACTTTTAACCTATCGTTTTCAACTAATAACTCATCCATCTCCTCTTGTAGCGCTAAAAACTTCTTTTTATATCTCCACAAGCTATTAACACTGTTCTGCGATATCTTTAAAGAGTCCATTAACCCTTGTATGCGTTCTCTAGCCTCTATCAAATCGTCATTGGCGATTTCATTTTCTGCAATGGCAGCGTCATACTGTTTAGCCATATTATTAAGATCATTCATTACTTGCTGCTTTTCAGTAACAAGCGTGCGTTCTGTCTCTTGCTTATCGCTGTAAAGCTTTGATGCATAAAAAGCTGTTCCTAAAAATAAGACCAATAAAATTCCGAGTCCAACCTTTAATCCAATATTTGAGTTTTGTGAACCTTCCATAATTTTCGTTTTAAATTATTTTTTTAATTTCTTGTTTAGTGGTTAGGAAATAAAACTAATTTTACTTTAAATCTATACACCAAATGGAAAATCTCAATTTATTCACTTCTAATGATCGCGATAGCATTATAAAAGCTCGTAAGGGAGAATCAAAATTTGGAGAACACATTCAGTTATTACCTAATCTCAGTAACATATACGAATCATTAGTGAATTTAGATGTTAAGTATGTGATTTTTGGCATTAAGGATGATGTGGGAGTATTCGCAAACCACGGAATACCAGGAACTTCCAAGGCTTGGGATGTTGCAGTAAAATTTTTGTTAAACATTCAATCAAATCAATTTACAAAACCAAATAAAGTCTTGTTGCTGGGCCATCTAGACTATACATCTAATTTTCAAAAGCTTCTAGAAACGAGTAAATCCTCTAAAAAACAAATCCAAAAAGCCAGAACGTTTGTTGATGAAATTGACAAGGATGTTAGTTATTTAATCAGTTGTATTATTAAAGCCAAAAAAATACCAATTGTTATTGGAGGAGGCCACAACAACAGTTATGGTAATATTAAAGGAGCTTCCTTGGCACTGAACAAAAAAATCAATGTTGTCAATTTTGATGCACATTCAGATTTTAGGCAAGAAGAAGGACGGCATAGCGGTAATGGTTTCAGTTACGCCTATGCAGAAGGTTTTTTAAAAAACTATTTCATCTTTGGACTGCATGAAAATTACACGTCGGAAAAACTATTTAAGACCATTAATAAGCTTAAGGATATTCAATACATCACTTACGATGACATATTTATAAATAAAAAGTCTGATTTTGAATCGGCACTAGAAGACGCCAATAACCATATGTCCAATAAAGCTTTTGGCATTGAAGTGGATTGCGATGCAATTGAAAATGTTCCTAGCTCTGCTCTCACTCCTTCTGGCTTTACTATACTTCAGGCCCGACAATTTGTTAATTATTTTGCAAGCCAAAAAAACGTAACCTATTTACATATCAGTGAGGCAGTGCCAAAGAAAAAGTCCGAGGTTTATGTAGGCAAATTAATTAGTTATCTTATTACTGATTTTTTAAAGGCTAATAATTAATTTAGAACGTTCAGTTTTAATCGTCCTAGTTCTGGGTAGAACTCTCTTCCTAAGCTTTTAGCGAATCTAATTTTCTTTGAAGTTCATCAATCATTTTTGATTTATCATCTACTTCTTTTGGAATTTCTTTTAATGAATCATTTTCTTTCTTAGGAATATCTTTATCTTCTAGAGACTCCTGAAAATAGTATCCAATCCCCTCACTGGCTCGCCAAGCCTCGTTAAGTTGATCATAAACAGATTTATCCCATTGGCTAGGATGTTTTACATCTATCCAAATGACATCGCGATATTCACTGTCTATAAGAACCAAATCTGGTGTGGCCGAACCATCAAATTGTTGAGCATCTGTTCTACTGATTGTAGACACCGTTCCAAGAAAGAACATACGCTTACGACCTGCTATATTCTTTACATATGGTCTAAATTCCACAGGTGAATTGGCCTCCCAATCGTATTCTTTACGTGATTCTTTTACTTTTAAGGGCATAGCGGAAACACCTGCATAACCTTGTTTTTTTGAGGCATGATCGTAATAATAGAGAACATCACTACCGTCTGCAGGGACAAACACACTATAACTTAAACTAGTGCGTTCCTTACCTACAGGCTCTAATCCAAACCAATGATAAAGTCCGCTATAAGCATTGGTATTAGATCCTGCAAAATTAAAATCTGTAACATAAGGTTGTTGATTTTGATCTTTTGGCATTACAGGAATTTTAACAGCTGTCTCCATATTCCATGGTAATGGATCACTAAAACCTCCTAAGAACTTAAGAGATTCTGCTTGCAGCTGTGAGACTTTTTCTGATAGGGTGTTCTGTTTATTTAAAAACGGATAGTCTTTAATATCATCTGGACTTACAAAAGTACCCTTACCAATTAATATGCGTTCGAGGTAATCGTTGAAGTCGTGCTCTCCATTTTCTATTACCATTACACCTCCAAAGGTAGGATAAGGGAAAAAGAATCCTTTCCATTTAATGAGGCTTACCACCTGAACCCACTCATTGTCATCATTTTTCATGTAAAAGGTGTCACTTGGTTCATAATTGAATAACATCCAAGGGTTGAACCTTTGTACAACAGCGTTATAAGTATTTCTACTAAACTTTAAAGACTCGCCTATTGAAAATACCACTGGAATACGATTTTCGTTGGAAAATCTCGGAAATGGCGTAGTACTGCTCACGGAAAACACCTCTTCAGTATTATCACTAATGCGCTGCATAATGTATTTCTCACTAGGTTGAATAGCCATGGTCCATTTATTCTCCTTGTCTACTCTAACCAAATGCGGTAAAGACACGTCTTTAGTTTCACCTACACTTTCATTAGCCATTGAAAAAATATTTCTTAAAGGTTGAATACGTTCATTCTGTGTTAATGGTAATTCGTTGATTTCAATTTTATTTAAATCATTGAATACGTTGTAGGTCTTCATATAATCGTAAAGCTGAAGATGCCAGCCTAATAGGTAAAGTAACCCAAAAAAACCAATTAAAACTCCCAAAATACCTAACCTGCCTCCTGTGCTTGCCGTTCTTCTAAAACGTCTTAAGCCAAAAACTAGAACTAGTAGACTGATTATTATAATGAAAATGAACTTTCTGAAAAACAGTAAAGCCGGTTGATAATCATCTCTAAAAAAGAATAAAGCCAATAACAGAAAGACAGCTACAATAAGCGTTATCCGTTTTTGTCTTTTTCCTTTGTTCCAATACCTTTTAATCATAATACTTTTGTTGAAATCATTACATCAAGCCTTTATCTTTTAGACGGTCTCGTGCACTTTTCTGTTCTGCTTCTGCTTTAGGCTCATTATCAATCTCTTCTTTAGCTTTTTCGACAACCTTAGCGTCTGATGTTTTCAAATCCTCTATTAAATCTTTACCTCTATCTACAGCTTCTTCAACTAAATCTCCAATACTTCCGCTTTTATCTTCAACAACTTGAGAGGTTTTAATAACAAAACTTGCTAAGTAAGTCCCTAATAAGGTTCCTACCGCGAAAGATGCAAAGGCAGATATTCCATTATAACTAGCGAATACCGAAATTGGCGTTAGAAATTCTAAAATTAAAGCTGCCACTAACACCAAGGTTACTACAAAGACCAATCTTGGTATAAAAGCCTGCTTGTAAACAAATCCTTTTGGATTGTCTGCATCCATTTGGAGCTCCTTGCTATTAACTATCTTATTTAAAAAACGATATGCACCATTTCCGTTAGACTCTCGCCAATACAAAAATATACCAAACAAAATGGCGGTAATGAAAATGACTAATTCTATTCCCATGATTGTTGATTTAGTTTCTTATAAAGTTAGTCTAATTAAGTTAAATATTGTTACTAATACACTCTATCACCCAATCCTTAAAGGAGTCATCCCATGTGGCATAGCTTTTATAAAACTGTTCTTTATCGTACCAATAGAGAAATAAAACATCCTTAGGGGCTATGTTAATTAAGAGTTTGTGGATTAAATCTCGCTGATTAGGCATTAAGGATGAATGTGGTTGGTGCAAAGCAAAATAAAGCGACTGATTTACCATATCCTCTATCTTATAGGCATTACTCCTTGCAAGCCGTTCAAGGTATAACTCAACACCCATTACTTGTTTCCGCTTTTTTATATCAATTTTATTGAGATAGCTTTTGAGCAACACTTTATCATTTAAGATGTCTTTGATTGGGTGCTCAGTTTGTTCTAAGACAGAATATAGCTCGTGTTTTTTAATTCTGTCGTAATTTGGTGTTTTCACCATCTGTTCTAAATCACATTCTATAATCAAATGGTTCTTTAATTTGTCAATTAATTCTGGTTGACCAATATGATAAATGAGAACATCATGTACGGTATCTTTTATGGCTTCCTTATATACTTCTATACTTTCAAAAACCAAAATAGGTTTAATAAAATCCCTTAAAAGGTATACACCATCAAAAGCTCTTGTAAAAAATGAACCTGTTGAAAAGTGCAAAGGATGCAAGGATAAGTCCCGATTGCGCAGATCGCCATAGGTTTTAGCCGAGTCTAGCAATTCTTTATGGATGTCTTCATCAATAAAGTTATTCCCATGTTTAAATTTCTCTACGAGCTCATGCTGTCTTTTTTGCTTTTCTTCCAAGCTATCTATAAGCCGAAAGGTAATACTAACATCATCGTATTTTAATATATCCAAGGGTTCATAGAACACATCAATGTCTTGGTCAAAATCAATACATATGGCAGAATCTCTCGTAATATCATTAATTTTTCGTCCATGAGTTCTAAACACATGCTGCATCATTTCTCTATCAAAAGAATGAAATGGTAAATAAACCGGTTTGCCCTTTTGTAGTGGCGAAATTATTATACCATGCGGATTTGCATCGCCATGATTTAAATAATGTACGTCTCCCCTTTCTTCAGCTATTTCAGGACTCCAACCAACACCATCAATAGAAAAGGATGGTAATTTAGTTTGGGAAAAGCCTAAAGTTCTAAGACACTTATTATAACGCTCAACAAGCTTTCCACTTACCGGAATGAGTTCGCTTCGATACAGATTGGCTTGCTTTAGTTTTTCCATAGATTTTTTACTGGTCTTTTTTAAGATAAGTGCATTAACCTTTTAATCTGAGCATATTGTAATAATAAAATAGTCTTGGCATCTCTTATCTCTCCAGAGCCCACCATCTCAATGGCGCGCTCAAATGAAAGTTCTAGCACTTCTAATTCTTCGTTTTCTTCTAACAAGCCGCCACCTTCGTTTACTTTATTTGTATGGTCATAGGATGCGACAAATAAATACATTTTTTCGGTAAGTGCTCCTGGTGAGGTATAGGTTGATAATACCAGGTTAGCTGTATTTATAATGTAGCCTGTTTCTTCCCTAACTTCTCGTAAAATCGTTTCTAAAGCACTATCGTTATTGTCAATAGCTCCTGCACACACCTCTATTGAAAAGGATTCTTCTTGAGAATTTTCATATATGGGCATTCGAAATTGCTTGGTTAAAATCACTGTTTGCTTTTGTCTATTAAAAAGTAAGATTGCCGCACCGTTACCTCTATTATAAGTCTCTCTAGACAAACGTTTCCATTGCCCATTTTTGAACTTGTAATCAAAATCTATGCGCTTTAAATTTGCCCAAGCATTAGATAAAGTAATATGCTCTATATTCTTTACCTTCATTAAATGTGAGAATTCTTATCAAACTGCTCTCGTGCCTCAAGCTCAATATTCATTTGAGTGATGCGCTTATCTACCCTACGTTTAAAATCGGTATCGGCTATTGTAGCTACATTATCTAAATAGCGAATAACTTCTTGACGCCTAATATCAGAGAAGTTTAATCCTTTCATATTAGATTTCATCAACTCTTTTAACATATTGAATTTTGTCTCATAGTCCTTTTTAAAGTAAACTTCGGGATTTTCAAACCAGTCGTTTTCCAAATCAAAATCCGTTAACCGTAAAGAAATTGCCGACTGAATATTTCTAACATCTCGAGATGAAAAGAATGGAAATATCTTTTGCACTTCTTTATAGAGGGCTGCATAAAATAAATGGTCTCCTTCGTTGTGCTTGTTTTCTACTTTTTCAAAAACCTCATTTACCCGTTCTTCACTAGGCTTTTCAACAGCTTTCAAAATATCGCCTAATGACTTTGCCAAACCTTGGTCATCTAAATAATTATAATCGTTAGGACCATTCATATTCACAAATTGTGGTAAGGTTTCTTCAAATCTGCTCCACCATAAATAATCCTGATCTAAAAAATCATTTTCTGTTCGGGCTCCATCAATTTTAAAACGTCCTTGAACCCTCGAAATAACTGCTTTGTCTAACATCTCGGGAAGGTTTGTAAAAAGCCCTATCGAACTATTACCATAATTAATGGCATAGGCACCTTCCGTATATCTTAAAAATACACCTATAACTTCTTTTACACCTGCAGATACACCTTGTGTAGTTCGTTCTTGTAAGTTATTTTCTGCATCATCAATGGGTGCAAAAATGAGTCGTGTTGGGTCTTGTAAAGGTTTCATCCATTCTACCATTTTTTCCGCAGAACCCCCTTGAAATGTAGAGATTAAGGTATCTGGCATTGGATGAAATAAAAACGGAATCTCCAATTGTTCTGTGTATTCCTTTAAACGCGTTGCAATTGCTGCAATAAGCATACTTTTACCTGTTCCTGGAATACCATACCCCATAAAAACCGGCATAAAACCTCCTAATTCTTGAAAAGGGTTTTTTTGTACTTCAAAATCGTAACTTAACATGCGCTCAGTTAGTCGCCTAGCAAAGTGTTTGGCATCCTTATTTCCTACAATCTCTTCGAATTGAACTTTATTAAATTCTACACTCTTAGCGGAGCCTTGAAAAACGTTCTCCCAGCCAGAAACTGCAAAATCCGAGTTTTCTAATTTATAAGTTCTGTCTAATATGGTTTCTGTAAATTCCAAAGAACTCTTGCGTAATTGAATTTCATCAATTAAAGCCTGAAAATAAACCATTGTAAAATCAATAACATCCTTGTCTGAATGGATGATATCTGGATGACTAAGGTATTTATCGTAATAAAAAAGCTGACAAGAAATTCCTTTTAAAGGTGTCATTAGCGCAACTTCTGGGATTCCAGCAAATTTGTGTTTCATTACCGTTAAATCATCTGAAGCAATTGGCATTAAGTCATGTACAATTTTATACGCTGTTGCAAAAAGCATATATGCTGTAGCTGTTTGCATTTTACTTTCGTACTCACGTCGTTCTTTGTTGCCCAAGGCAGCTTTGTTTTCAGCAAGTGTTGATAGTCCAGACGCATCATAATAATTATCCTTAATCCAGTGTCCTAGAACAATGCCTTCTTGCAACACAAACAACGCCTGGTTTAAATGTATAGGAATTGCTACCGACTCTGGCAAAAGTCTTTTTTTAAGCGCTAAAATTGTTTTTGAAACAGAAGTGATTGTGACATTGCTGCCATTATTGGCTCTAGATAAGAACAATAAAATGGAATCGTCTTTATTATCATTATTTCTAGATTTTGCACGTTGGGATTGTTCCCATTGAATAGACTTAAGATAAGATGCCGCTTCATCTCGAAGCATATCCAGTTCTTTTTGTTTTATTGGGAATGTAGAGTTATGTTCCATGTTTAAACTATCAGTTTAGGTACTAAGTTTTTGGTCTAGGATTCCCTATTCCCAAAAGTCAAAAAATTCAGTTATGTCTACGCCATCATTATCTACGTAAATATTATCCCAATAAAGGCTATCATCTGTTTTTATGAAAACCCGATAATATCCTGTGTCTAACCCCTCTAAATTCAAAATAATTTCATTGTTTGAAAAACCATTAAATTCCTGGATTGAAGCTTGGGAAACCTCGTCAATGGTATACGTATTCTCAGTGTAAATGGCATCAAAATCTGTGTCCTGAAAAATCTTCTCTGCATTTGCCCTCACTAACCAAACATTAGTTATAACCTCATTAGTTTGAGAGAGACTAATATTTAGTGCAGAGTTTACAGGATTTGGAAAGGCAATAATAGATAATGAAGTAAAACCTATAGGCATTCTAACATTTGGGTTTCCTAGTTGGAATATAGAATTTGTATCCTGCTTTGCATTTATGCCAGTTACCAAATCAATTGCTGTTTCTAAATTTGTTGTATTGTCCACGTCATCATCTGAGCATGATAAAAAAATTGCTGAAACAAAGAGAATAACTAAATATTTATGTTTAAAATTCACGAAAAATGGTGCTTTATTGTTTATATATTTTACTTACAGCTTTAACATATATGTAATTAGATTTTAATTTCTAGTTTAGAGACCTCTATTGGTGGTAAGGCCAACTTATTGATGACTTCGGGCGTTTTATTATAAAGTAATTGTATGATTCTATGAGGTGCTAAAACGTAAGATTTATTGAAAGCACTATCCCATTTCTGAAAAATCTGTTTATTAAAAAATCCGCCTTCTTTAAATTCGCTCTTAGATTTTAATTCGCTTATTTTAAAAGAAATGGCATAGGCTTCTAGCGGTATGGTTTTTTTTGAAATTCCATCTAAAATTGCATGGGTTACTTCATTCTCATCCTTAGCAAAAACATTGTGTATTGGTCCTAAATCAATCCTTTTAATCTGTTTTGGTAATACTTTTGGCAATCTTTTGTCTATACCATAGGCCATTGTATCTAAATTCATCTCCCTATCAGCAACACTTTTTAATACTTTATAAATTTCATCTTTGTAATCCATAACGTTTCTACCATCATAGTTGAAGTACATAAAGCATATGAAAGGCCTATTTTGCGTAACATCATAGAAACTCCAGCTTACCATATAATCTCCATCAGAATGCTCTAAAGATTTAATGATTTTTCCTTGAACAAACCGATTAAAGATATACTCCTTTTTTGCTGATGAATAATATACGATTGAAGCCGCCTGGAATAACTTTCGTTTGGAAACGAGCTGCTTTTTACGCATTAAGGTATCTAAAAATTCAGTTTTTAAATCTTCCACTGGTGTCAACTTTCCCAAAAATTCCTCTCGTAGCCCTAAATCATTAAACAGATATCTAAACTCCAAATAATTAGGAAAACCAGAATCTGTTAAATCCACCTTCATATTTTCCTCATCGTCATACATGTATTTAACTCTCATGGCCTCAATGGAGTACAATAAAAGGTCACAATATTGTTTAAACAGCTGGATTTCTTGATCATTGCAAATTTTATTGGCCTGAACAGCTACAATTAACTCTTTCAGTGTGAAATCTATCATTTTGTGATAAAACACATACTGTTCTTTAGAGTCTAATACTGCTGAATCTAGTGGCGTTACAATCATTGATACTTTGCGCTTAAGCTGTTAGCATTGCCAACGGCCAATATTAATTTATTGAAATAATCCTTAAAAATTACGAAAGTAGATCGTCCTCCTTGGTTTCTGACTTTTTAGGTTCCTCGCCACTACTTTCTACTGCAGTATCATCTGCATTATAGTAAGCATCAAATATTTCTTTCATATCAATACCGTAGCGATCTGCAAAATTCTTTTGAATTTCACCATCTTTATTACGGATTTCTTGTAGCGCTTCGGCATAACTACTGTACACACCTTGCATTACTTTTTCATGAACGGGAATGTTATCCATCATTTCTTGACGTGCTTTGGCGCTAGCCGTATGCATTGCTGCAAGGGTCTCTCCTATATGTTCGTCTGTTTTTACGCCTAAATGCTCTAAAATAGCTGCAAACTCTTGGTCTGTTCTGGCCTTAAGTGCAACAACATAACCATCGTAATACTTTAACCTTTCGTCGGTATCACTTTTAAGTTTTGCCCTATGTGTTTGCAAATTACTTCTCAACGAGGTCAATACCTTAATCGTGAGATTATGTTTATGCACAAAACTATCCTTGGAAGCAGCTAAAGTGGTATATGCATTCTTCAATCCTTCTAACTCTTCAACTTTCTGCTCTAATTGAGTTACTCGCTCCAGAGCTTCAGAGTATTCAGTAGATTGTTTATCTGCCACCTCATCTAGAGCCTGACGTGCCTGTTTTAATAAGGCATATTGCTCGTCTAATCTAGTTTCTACTTCTGCTTTCTTTTCAAGAGCTTTTGTATGATTGTTGCTGGCTTCAACAATAGCTGTTTTTAAACTTTCTTCAACTTCTTTAATTTCAAGCTCTCTATCTTTTAATCGCTTTATGGCTGCTTGACTTTTAAAAGATAGCTCGTTTAACAATGTTTGCACATCCGCGTTTTCAATTCGTTGTTGAAACATCGCCTTAGCTTTATTATCTGCAGAATCACGATCCTTTTGAGCAGCCTTCAACTCGTCTTCAGCACTTTTGATTTTAGATTTTCTACCCCAAAGGTTATTCCACCACGTATCTGGTTTAGTTTGTGCATCTTCTAATTCAACTTTAGCACGCTCCAAACGTTTTACGGCGTCATCGATAACTTTCTGTTCTTCAGCATTTAAAGCTGAAAAACCTTCAAACATAATACCTACTTCATCTTGATAGTCCGTAAGGTCTTTAATGGCATCTAATAATGTTGAGCGATCTTTCTCAGCCATTTCCACAACATTATCTAAGGTGGCATTAAGAATTTTTTGACGGCTTTCTGGGTCGTCCTCTTGAGCTAATTTAGATTTCATTTGGTCAATGGCCTTTCCCCAGTTGACATCAACTTTCTCGGGTTTTTCGTTGGAATTGGTCTCTAATAAGTCAAAATCTTCGGACATTTGGTTTGGTATTTAGTTAAAAAATGGATAGACAATTTCGGCAATTTTAAATGAGAATAAAAATTTTATCCTATAAAATATAGGTAGTAAATGTTATAAAAATGTTACATCCTTTAGCAATGAAATAGCATTATTTACTTTTGGAATAAACTAAAACCTATGAAATTTTTAAAATCACCACTTTTTTTAATTGCTATTGCATTATTTTTTACGTGTAAGAATAAGGCAAAAAGCGATACTTCTGAGGCTATCGTTATTGAGGAAAAAGACACCAAATCCGTAAAAATTATTCCCATTAATCATGGAACTCTAGTTTTGGAGTCTGGCGATAATGTCGTTTATGTTGATCCGGTCGGCGGAGTAGAAGCCTTCAATAATCAAAAGCAACCGACCTTGGTTTTAATTACTGATATCCACGGCGATCATTTAAGTACTAAAACTTTAGAAGCACTAAATCTTAAAGGCATTCCTGTTGTGGCACCACAGGCAGTCATTGACCAAATTCCGAGTACAGCATTAAGTGACGCTGTAATGCTTGCAAATGGGCAAAAGAAAACTATATCCAATATTGACATCGAGGCCATACCAATGTACAATCTTCGTGAAGAGGCATTGAAATTTCATGAAAAAGGAAGAGGTAACGGCTACGTATTAACTCTCGGTGGAGAGCGTATATATATTTCTGGTGATACTGAAGACATTCCAGAGATGCGGGGACTTAAGAATATTGATAAGGCAATGGTCTGCATGAATTTACCATATACAATGCCCATTGAAAGTGCAGCAAGTGCTGTATTAGATTTTAAACCAAAGCAAGTTATACCGTATCATTACAGAGGAACAGAAGGTCTAAGTGACGTTAATAAATTTAAAAATCTAGTAGAAACAGCAGATAAATCAATAGAAGTTAGATTGATGAAATGGTATTAGTTAAAGACTGTTAATAAGTTTATAAACTAACACTGTTTGTCCGATAAACACTGCTTTTAAACGATATAACATCCCCTTTTATCGAGGAAATTAAAGCCAATAATTTGTAATTATTTTAAAATAAGAGTGTTGCGTAGTTGTTTTTTTTCTATATTAGCCCTGTAGAACCCAAATCTAACAAAACACAAACATGCTTGATAATCTGCACTTCATAGCGCTCTTGGTCACTACTACTCAGTTGACAATGATATTAATAGCAGTTGCTTCCATATTTTTAGTCTTTATTATAATAGCCATTGTAAAAATGTATAGGTTAAAAGCTGAGAATAAAAAACTAATGGAAACCAATGCGTTTAAAGACATCGATGAATCTTATAAAGATTTTACTGGTGGTCACCTATATGGTGAGTAAAACCAAAATTAAAGACAGAATGTAACTGGCTCTTTTAACTAGTGGTCAGCGCACTAACTTTTTATACTTAATACGCTTAGGCATTATATCTGCACCTAAACGTTTCTTTTTGTTTTCTTCATAATCTGAGAAACCACCTTCAAAGAAATAGACCTGAGAATCACCTTCAAATGCTAAGATATGTGTACATATTCTATCTAAAAACCACCTATCATGGCTAATGACCACTGCACAACCTGCAAAGTTTTCCAAGCCTTCTTCTAATGCTCTTAATGTATTGACATCTAAATCATTAGTTGGCTCATCTAAAAGTAATACATTACCTTCTTCCTTGAGAGTCATTGCTAAATGCAAGCGGTTTCGCTCTCCACCTGAAAGTAATTTGACTTTTTTGTTTTGTTCACTGCCTGAAAAATTAAAACGACTTAGATAAGCCCTAGAATTTACTTGTCTATTACCCATCATAATGAGCTCTTGCTCATCGCTAAAGTTCTGCCAAATGGTTTTTTCGGAATCTATATTAGTGTGGCTTTGATCTACATAAGCAATTTTAGCAGTTTCACCAACTTCAAAAGTACCTTTATCAGGTGTTTCTTCACCCATAATCATCTTAAATATGGTCGTTTTCCCTGCACCATTAGGACCAATGACACCAACAATACCAGCTTGTGGCAGCTTAAAGTTCAAATCTTCGTATAACAATTTATCTCCAAAAGCTTTGCTAACACCCTTTGCCTCTATGACATTAGTTCCTAATCTTGGACCATTAGGGATATATATTTCTAATTTATCATCTAGCTGTTTTTGATCCTGGTTTAAAAGTTTATCGTAATTCTTTAAACGCGCTTTTTGTTTGGTTTGACGTCCTTTTGCACCTTGTCTCACCCAGTCTAGCTCTCTCTCCAAAGTCTTTTGGCGTTTAGATGCTGCTTTACTCTCTTGTGCTAACCTCTTAGATTTCTGGTCTAACCAAGACGAGTAATTCCCTTTCCATGGAATACCTTCTCCTCTATCGAGTTCTAAAATCCAACCTGCAACATTATCTAAAAAGTATCTGTCGTGTGTTACAGCAATTACTGTTCCTTTGTATTGTGCCAAATGATGTTCTAACCAATGAACGGATTCGGCGTCCAAATGGTTTGTTGGCTCGTCCAACAAAAGAACATCTGGCTCTTGCAATAATAAACGACATAATGCTACACGTCGGCGTTCTCCTCCAGAAAGCACTCCAATTTTCTTATCACCTTCTGGAGTCCTTAAGGCATCCATAGCAATCTCTAATTTGGTATCCAACTCCCAAGCATTTCTTGCATCGATTTGGTCTTGAAGTTCTGCTTGACGATTCATGAGCTTCTCCATTTTATCAGCATTACTGTATACCTCTTCTAATCCAAATTGTTCATTTATATGGTTGTATTCATCTAAGATTGCAACGGTTTCTGCTGCACCTTCCTTAACAACATCTAAAACCGTTTTTTCATCATCTAGCTGTGGTTCTTGCTCTAAATATCCAACGGTATAGTCTTGAGAGAACACCACATTGCCTTGATAATTCTTGTCTAAACCTGCAATTATTTTTAAAAGTGTTGATTTACCAGAACCATTAAGCCCCAATATTCCAATCTTGGCACCATAGAAAAAACTCAAGTAAATATTTTTTAGTACTGGTGTGTTTGCACCTTTAAATGTCTTGGTTACACCAGACATTGAGAAAATTACTTTTTTATCGTCACTCATTATACTCTACCTTTTAAAGCATTAAACACCCAAGAAATACAAAAGAATCCAAATCCCACTGCGGCAAATCCCCATCCTGCAACTTCATCATATCTAAAGGCACCAAGCGCAATTAAGCCTAAGCCCACAAAAATCATTATCCAAGTAGCCCATGCAAGGACTGTGTTTTTATTCATTGCCATAATCTCAAAATTAGTTTTAGTTAGTTACTTGCAAATATCGTGATTTTAGATAAAAAAAGCATTCCTAAATGGAATGCTTTGATAATCAAGTAAGTGATTGTAATTAAGCCATTGGAACCTCAATACATATAATTTCGGAAGCCTCTTTGGCATTAATTTCTATGAATTCTGCTTCAGAAACGCCTACAGCATCCCTGCTTTCAAGTATATTTCCATTAATTTCAATTTTACCATCAACCACAAAAATATAAACTCCATTTCCTAGAGATTTCAAGTCTTGTTTAACGCTTTTACCAGCATCTAAATCAGTTCTAAAAATATAAGCTTGTTGGCTTATGGGTAAAGCATCACCTTCCAACTTATTTTTTGGTGCAACAACCGTTTGTAATTGATTTTTTCTCTCTTCTACCGGGAATTGTCGCTGCTCATAGTTTGGTTTAACACTCATTTCTTCGGGAATAATCCATAGTTGCAAGAAGTTAACCTCTTCAGTTTTACTATCATTAAATTCAGAATGTGTTAATCCTGTGCCTGCACTCATTACCTGCACTTCACCAACCTCAATAGCACGCTTATTACCCATGCTATCCTTATGTGATAAAGCCCCTTTTAAAGGAATGGAAATAATCTCCATATTTTGATGCGGATGGGTTCCAAATCCCATTTTTGGTTGTACAATGTCATCATTTAATACACGTAGCATTCCAAAATTCATTCGCTCTGGATTTTGATATCCTGCAAAACTAAACGTGTGGTGAGATTTGAGCCAACCATGATTGGCATAACCTCTAGTATCTGCTTTATGAAATATAGTCTTCATTATATATAGTTTTAAATTGTACTAATTATTTGGTAAGAAACCCATCTTGCCCATTTGATAATCTCTCATAGCCTCTAGCAATTCGGTTTGTGTATTCATTACATATGGGCCATAGGTTGCCACAGGTTCGTTAAGCGGTTTGCCTGAAAGAAATAGCAGCAAACTATCTGATTCTGCTTGTATGGTAAAATGGTCACCATCTTGATTGAACTGAACAAGTTGATTCTTATCTAGCTCTAAAGTGACGGCCTCATTTACTTTTACTTTCCCTTTTAGCAAGTATAAAATTCCTTGATGAGATTTATGAAAAGGAATGAGCTGACTTCCGCCCGCTTTTGCCTTAATCATAAAGGCATTAACTGGAGTTTGCGTACTAATTAATCCATTATTTCCATTCAATTCACCTGCAACGACTTTTATATCAATCAAGCCATCTGGAGATTGTACCAAAGGAAAATCATCTGACTTTCCATGTTGGTAATTAGCTGTAATCATTTTTTTATCTGATGGTAGATTCAACCAGAGTTGAATACCTTCTATTGTGCCGCCTTTTTTTACAAAGTCGTCGGTTGGCCGTTCGGCATGAATAATACCTCTTCCTGCAGTGGTCCATTGTACATCCCCTGCTTTTACAATACTTTCATGCCCTAACGAATCTCTGTGTAGTTGCTCCCCTTGAAATAAAAAGGTAACTGGTTCAAATCCACGATGTGGGTGTGGTCCTAAATCAAAAGGGTTGTTTCCTTCTGAAATCTCATAGGGTCCATAATGATGGAGTAATACAAAAGGGTCAATTTGGTCTATATCTCTAGTAGGTATTGGTTGTCTCAACCTTATAGGTCCCATATTTACAAAACCACTTTGCCCTACTCGTTTTATACTATTTAGTTTCATTTTTAAATTCCTTTCTACTATTTATATTTTCCATGGAAAATATTGGGTTAAAAAAATGCACTATCGCATTTTATCTAATAAATCGCTGAGCTGCTTAGCTTCTTCTTCATTTAAGTTTTTCAATAATTCTTTATTTAAGTTCTTGGGAATAGAGTCTAACAATTCCCTGCCTTGGTTAGTAATTGCAATTTTAACGACACGCCGATCATGTTCTGAAGGCAATCGCTCAATATAATTTTTAGCACAAAGCTTATCCATTAACCGTGTGGCATTTGGAGATCGTTCTAACATTCTGTCTTTAATCGTCTGCACTTTTAAAGGCTCATTGGCACCGCGTAAAATTCTAAGAATATTATATTGTTGCGGCGATATACCAAAATCCTTAAAAAATTCGTTTTGGCAACTAGTTATCCAGTTCGCCGTGTAAATAATGTTAAGTAATGCTTTTACTCTATTGTTTGGAAATGTTGAATTGATATCTTTTGCTAAGTCACCCATGGATTGAAGTCTTTTCTGTTTTATTATAGTTTGCACTAGTCCTTAGAAAAGAACATCTTGATATTCTGGTTTCTTTTTAAAAACCGCATTTGCAAAAGGACACAAAGGCATAATTTTTAAATCATTGGTTCTTGCATAATCTACCGAGGCTTCAACTAATTTATAGCCCACACCTTGGCCTTTTAAAGAGTCATCAACCTCTGTATGGTCTATTATAAATTTATCGTCTCCTGCAAAACTGTATGTCATTTCTGCCTTTACAACACCGTCCACTTCTAAATAAAAACGTCCTTTTTGATTTATTTTTTCATTTTGAATAACCATAACTAAAGACTGTCTTCAAATTGTTTTACTTCTTCCAATAAATTCATATTCAACTCTTCATTAGTAATCCTGCCATCCGAAAAGTTATTGTGAAATCCAGGCAATGAAAACTTTCCAACAATATTAGCATCATGTCTTGGAAAACGGTCAGATGCCATTTCTAAAACCGAAGCTCCACCTCTGCCTCCTGGTGAAGACGCCATAAGCAACATTGGTTTTCCCAAAAAAGTCTTAGGTTCAACACGGCTTGCCCAATCAAAAATATTCTTAAAGGCCCCAGAATAAGCTCCATTGTACTCGGCTAACGATATAATAATACCATCGGCATGTCTAATTTCATCTACAAACGCAATGGCCTCTTTTGGATGACCAGACTCGTTTTCCCTGTCAGAACTGTAAATTGGCATTTCAAAATCATTAAGGTCTAACTGTTTTACATGGACATTATCAACCAACGAGGCCGCGTAATTTGCTAATTGCCTATTAATTGAGGTGCTACTATTACTCCCTGCCAATGCTATAATTGTTTTCATGCTATATACTAACGGTGTTTGTTGAAATTTCACTTATTCTTTTTGATGCCTCCTGTTGTTTTTCATCTGCTTTAAACATCAATTGATCCAATTTAATTATTTCGGTATCAGTTATTCCAAGAAAAGATAAGAAATGTTTAATATATTTCCCTGCAAAATCTATATCACTGCCTATCTCTGTACCTCCACTGCTTACAATAATAAATGCTTTTTTATCTTTTAATAGTCCCTCAGGACCATTCTCAGTGTATTTAAATGTAAGTCCTGCCCTAGCCACTAAATCAAAATAGGCCTTTAAAGACGCTGGTACTGAAAAATTGTAGATAGGAGCTGTTAAAACAATGACGTCAGCTTGTGTTAATTCAGATACTAATTGTTCTGAAACACTTACGATTTGTTTTTGAGCATCGGTAAGGTCTTCTTTAGAAAAAAAGGCGCCTAACATGGAATCCGTAACAAAAGGTAAGTCCGAATATGTCGTATGGCGCTCTATAACTTCTGCGCTTGGAAATTTAGATTGTAGCTGAGCAATAAGTTCTTTGCCATACCTCGTTGAGACGGACGTTTCTCTGTTACTACTTGAATTAATATTCAAAATCTTCATGTTTTATGTATTTTAGTTTACACTTCAAATATAATATATTCCATGGAATATATTACCATGTTACATATATTTAACGTTTCATTTAGAAAAAACGATAATCTCCTAACCTTAATGTTTCGTAAATTCGTGCAAAACAATTTTCTATTAATGGATATCAAATTCAATAAAAACGAAGATCACAATAAGCTTCTTGTCTCAGATTTAAAACATCGTCTTGCTAAAATCAAGCTTGGAGGCGGTACTAAAAGCATTGAAAAACATCACAGTAAAGGTAAGATGACAGCACGGGAGCGTATTGATTATCTTTTAGACGCTAAGGCAAAATCTATTGAAATTGGAGCTTTTGCAGGTGATGGTATGTATGAGGAATATGGCGGATGCCCTTCTGGTGGCGTTGTTATTAAAATCGGGTATATAAAAGGTAAGCAATGTATTGTTGTTGCAAACGATGCCACAGTTAAAGCTGGCGCCTGGTTCCCCATTACAGGAAAAAAGAACTTACGTGCTCAAGAAATAGCTATTGAAAATAGATTACCCATTATTTATCTCGTTGATAGTGCTGGTGTTTTTCTACCAATGCAAGACGAAATATTTCCAGACAAAGAACACTTTGGTCGTATTTTTAGAAATAACGCCGTAATGAGTAGTGTGGGTATTACTCAAATTGCGGCCGTAATGGGCAGCTGCGTAGCAGGTGGTGCCTACCTACCTATTATGAGTGATGAAGCACTCATTGTAGATAAAACAGGAAGCATATTTTTAGCAGGAAGTTATTTGGTAAAAGCGGCTATTGGTGAAACTATAGACAATGAAACACTTGGTGGAGCAACAACACATTGTGAGATTTCTGGAGTGACCGATTACAAGGCCAAGGATGATAAAGATGCCTTAGATACCATTAAGAATATTGTGGATAAGATTGGCGACTTTGATAAAGCGGGTTATAATAGGATTAAAGCCAGTAAACCTAAAGAGAACCCTGAGCATATTTACGGTATTCTGCCTAAGAGCAGAGCGGACCAGTATGATATGAACGACATCATAAAGCGGTTAGTCGATAACTCTGAATTTGAAGAATATAAAGCAGGTTATGGCCAAACCATTATTACAGGTTATGCGCGCATTGATGGCTGGGCAGTTGGTATTGTTGCTAACCAACGCCAAATCGTTAAAACCAAAGGTGCTAAAACCAAACCGAGCGAAATGCAGTTTGGTGGCGTGATTTATAACGATTCTGCGGATAAGGCCACACGTTTTATCGCGAATTGTAATCAAAAGAAAATTCCATTGGTGTTTTTACAAGACGTCACTGGGTTTATGGTAGGCAGTAAATCAGAACATGGTGGCATTATTAAGGATGGTGCAAAAATGGTAAATGCAGTTAGCAATTCCGTAGTACCAAAATTTACTATTGTTATCGGTAATAGTTATGGGGCAGGAAATTATGCCATGTGCGGTAAAGCTTATGACCCGCGATTAATCGTGGCATGGCCAAGTGCTGAGCTAGCTGTAATGAGCGGTAATTCGGCAGCTAAAGTATTGCTTCAAATAGAAACCGCTTCCCTTAAAAAGAAAGGTGAAAAAATTACAAAGGAAAAAGAGGAAGAGTTATTCAATAAAATAAAATCCCGTTATGACAATCAGGTATCGCCTTATTACGCAGCTTCAAGAATTTGGACTGATGGTGTTATTGATCCGCTTGATACCAGAACGTGGATAAGTATGGGTATTGAAGCGGCCAATCACGCTCCTATTGAAAAACCTTTTAATTTAGGGGTGTTGCAAGTTTAATTATGAAAGAATTTATTCTAATTTTTTTAGTTTTAAATTTTCATTTGGCTTTTAGTCAATCGGAATACCTACATGTTGTGCAACAGCCTTTTAAATTCAAAACGGTTAAAAATCCTGTTTTCGAGAAAGACAGTCTAGTAATTATTAAAGAAAAGATCAGTTTCGATAAAGAAATCTTTAAAGATAGCTTAGCCCAAAAAGCACTGCGAATTCATAATGCTTCAGTTTTTTATTACACAAACGAAAATTCAGAAATAACGTACAATCTGCATCAGTGGACCGCACCGATAGTGGTATACTTTGATAAATCAATATCTAAATCCTTAAAAGTAAAACTGCTAGCTTTCTTTGATAATTTTAAAAACATCAAAAATCTAAATATTTCTGTTACAAGAAACATTGATAATGCTAATTATTTAATAAAGTCAAGTAATGAAAAATTTAGCGCTGAGAACTATAATCTAAAGACTGAAAGGGAAAAAGAGAATTTTGCTTTCAATAACGGTAGCTATAACATTACCAGAGGTGGCTTTTCTAGAATTAAAAGCTGTATTCTAAAAATAAATACTAACTCTAACAAGATAAACATTCAAGAAAAGACCCTCAAACAACTTTTCTTTTTAAGCCTTGGTAGATTTTTTTCGGTTGCTTATTTTAGGGACAATCAGAGTTTAATAAGTCCAATATATGTAAACTCTGACAGCGTATCAAAACTCGACTTACTCATTTTAAAAATTCACTATAATTATATATTTCATGAGTCGATCAACTCATCTGAATACAAAAACATTCTGCGCACATTTTTTTCAGACATATGAAACATTTCAGAATTCTTATATTTTTTTTCGTATTAAATCTTAGTTCAATTTATGCTCAGAGTCGAGAGGGAGATACTATAGTTAGCACTTATGTTTCAATTAAACAGTACAGAACAATGAACTTTGGCCCGTTGCAAAAAATAGACTCTCTAAATTTAAAATATACGGAGAACGATACGCTTGTGCTTCTCACAAACAGGCCAAGACCTCATGGCAGATTGGTGCCTTACACCTATAAAGATTCGACATTTTTAAATCTTTATGCGCGGACTGCCTTTGGCATTAGAAATGATAGTACAGACAACATGCGCATTACCCGTTACTGGAAAAAACCAATAAATATTTTTTTTGCAAGACATTTAGAAAAAAATGTTAAAAGAGAATTTAAAAGATTTGTTAATACCATTTCTAACGATATAGATTCGCTTTCTGTAAATTATGTAAGTAAGGTTGAAGCCTCTAATTATATCATCTATACCAATAAGGATTACGATTACGAATCTCAAATAAACAAAAACAATAATTCTGGCTTTTATATATATTGGAAGGGTAGCGCAATAGACAAATGTGCTGTACGTATAAATTCAGATGTTTATTTTAGCAAAAAGCTACAACTCATGGAGATGCAACGTTTATTTGTTCAGTCTTTAGGCTATTTTAAAATGTTGAACGAATTGCCTTGTGAAAGTTATTTTTCTAGTTGTCAATCTCAAGAAAAAAGACTCACCAAATTAGATGTTGAATTTCTTAAGTATCACTATGGCTATGGTATTTGTAAAGGAATTAGTTACGAAAACTTTCAATCTCTGCATCGTGAACTAAAAGGAAAACTAAAATCTAATTTGTATTCTAAAGTCTTTTTTTTCTTTCCTTATTGAGATGGCATGGAAAGAACCAAAAAACAACCCATATATGTTATACTATTGTTGATATTAGCCGCAGAGGCTGTTTTCATTTTACCTTTTGTTCTCCAACGTATTTTTAGACCTACTTTTCTTGAAACGTTTGCCATAAACAACGAAAATTTAGGTTATTGCTTTTCAGTATATGGTATTATTGCCTTGCTTTCTTATTTATTTGGCGGCCCTTTAGCCGATAGATTTCATCCAAAGAATTTAATGTCTATCGCTTTAGTTCTTACCGCGCTTGGTGGCCTATATTTTGCAACTTTTCCTGAATATAAATACCTTAAGTGGCTCTATGGGTATTGGGGATTTACAACCATATTTTTATTTTGGGCTGCGATGATCAAAGCAACAAGAGTATGGGGAGGAAAAACTAAACAAGGTATCGCTTTTGGATTTTTAGATGGAGGTCGTGGTTTAGTCGCAGCCGCCTTCGGTTCTGTAGGCGTGTTAATTTTTTCATGGTTTATTGATGTGGATATAACAGAAACAACATTAGAAGACCGACAATACGCTTTTAAACAAGTTATACTGACATGTTCTGCAATTGTTGGTTTTATTGCGATATTGGTCTATTTTTTTCTAAATCCGCTTCAAAATGAAAGTCTAAATACGAATCAACATTATTTCGACCTAAGGAAATTCAAAGTCTTATTAAAGATTCCCTCAATACGTTTGCTAATGCTCATAATTCTTTGTGCCTATACTGGGTACAAAGCAAGTGACTTATTTACCCTATATGCTAAAGATGTAATGAACTATAATGCTATTGAGTCTGCTGGAGTCGGGACCTCATTGTTATATATAAGGCCTATAATTGGTGTTGTCATAGGCTTTTTAGCAGATAAAACCAAGGCTTCTCTCTGGCTCATTATTGGATTCTTACTTACTACACTTACAAGTATTGTTTTCACAACAGGTTTAATAGATGATAGCACCACCATATTATTTGTTATTAATATTTTACTCATGGCAATTGGTGTATACTCTTGCAGAGTTTTATATTTTGCTACCCTTGAAGAAGCCCGAATACCATTAGCACTAACAGGAACAGCTGTTGGTCTTGTTTCTATTGTAGGTTATACACCAGATATTTTCTCTGGGCCAATGTATGGTATTTTAGTAGATAATACTGATAAAATTGCCGGACTTAAAAATGCTTTTTTAGTGTTAGCAGTGTTCAGTGTAATTGGTTTATTAGCATCATTATGGTTTTATATGATAACTAAAACAAAATCTAATTCCCTTGATGACCTTTAACTCTGGGAATAGTCAATAATTTTGTTTGTCGTCCATTAACATATCTAAATCCGTCTTTTCCCCAAAATCCAGCTTCTTCGAGCATTATCCTTATGTCTCGCTTCCATTCTGGAATGTTAACCGTTGTATTGAGCTCTATGGCATACACGGTATTTTCATGTAGCGGATAATCTCCTGTAACCGGAACACCTCCTTGAGAATCCCACATACCCAATGTTGTACCAGAAGAATGCCCATAAGTTCCTAATGCGTGGGTATAAATAGCTGGTCGCAAACCTTCTGCTTTTCCCTGTGCCAGAGATTCTTTGAGAACTGTATTCCCTGTTTTTCCTGTTTTAAAATTATCAGTAAATATGTCCTGCACTCGATTACCTTGCTTTAGGGCCTCTTGTAAATATTTTGGTGGCTCAGTCTCATTAGGCTTTAAAACATACGCAAGTTCTTGGCAATCCGTATTTAATCTAAGATAGGTAATCCCAAAATCGCAATGCACTAAATCCCCTGGCAAAATGACCATATTTTCTGGTCGGTTAGAAAAAGCGTATAGATGATTGCCCAATTCTTCAGCTGTCCGTTGGACATCAACTGTTGGATGAAACCATGTTTTTAATCCTAAATTAGTAACCTTATCACGCATCCACCACTCTACATCTGTGGTTGTAGTAACACCAGGTGTAATTACTTTTTCAGAAAAGGCTTCGGCAATAATGTCATGTGTAATATCTACCAATTGATTGTAAATTACCATTTCCATATCTGTTCGTGTCTCTATCCAAGAAATGGCTAACCTTTCAGCAGATTTTACTTTAGATATATACGTTTTTGGTAAATTATCCATGAAGGCCTCATAGTCTGTTTTTACGATGCCATCGCAGATATTAAAATAGTCTGAGTAATTTAAGCCTATGGATTGTGGTTTTCGATCTTCAATAATTTCTATAAGACGCGTCCATTGGTCTGGTTGTTTTTCTTTTTCCCAGGCAGAACTAATATTTTCGCCAAAGTTATATCTTGCCACTGCTAATTTTTCAATGGTATTTTTTTCTTTGTTTCTATAAAACACAAGAATGGTGCGTCGTCTAGCATTTAACCAGGTTGCAGGGAGCATAGTCTTTAATACAGGGTCTTCATTGTATTCTCTAGATATCAATATCCACATATCAAAGCCTGTCTCATCCATTAATTGCGGTAAAAGATTATCAAACCGGTCTTTTAAGATATTATCTATTACCTCTGCTCTGTCGCGTTGCGGAAGGATTTGTTGCGCTTGAATAAAGTAAGACAACATTAATAAAACAGCCAACATAAATTTCATAACAACTTTAATTTTTGTTTGAAGTCCATTAAGGATTAACAAGGGATTAGAAGTTAAAAATAAGAATAAAAAAAGAGCACCAATGGTGCTCTGAATACTTAATATATCTTTTTATTTATATGTTGCCATTACGTTTGGCCTTTTTCTCAGCTTGAATTTCTTTAAAACGCTCGATAGATGCTCCAAAAACCCAATAAGGAATTACAAACGTTAACAAAAAAATCATTAGCCAAAATCCTATTGTAAGAATTGTTAAAAAAGCTAAAAATCCTAAATATTGATCGAAGTCAAACATGTATCATAAATTTTTACGTTACAAAGATATAACCAAATTATAAGTTATACAACACGGAAAACCACATTTATTAACATCTAAATTAACAGCTAAACAGCTTTAATTAATAATTCGGCAGTTGCTGGATTTGTAGCTAGCGGAACATTATGCACATCGCATAAGCGCATTAGCATTAAAATATCTGGTTCATGCGGATGACGGTCTAATGGGTCTCTAAAAAATAACACCATATGGCATTGTCCCTCTGCTACTCTAGCGGCGATTTGCGCATCGCCTCCAAGCGGACCAGAAAGTAAAGCATTAACCTCAAAGCCCGCTTTTCTAACATTATTACCTGTGGTTCCTGTAGAAATTAAATGAATCTTTTTTTGTTCTAAAATTTCTCTATGGGCATTTAAGAACTGAACCATTTCTGCTTTTTTCCCGTCGTGAGCAATTAGTGCAATTTCCAATTATAAGTTTTTTACATGATATTCTACTAATCCATCAATAGGACGCCTAATGAAGTTGCCAACCTTAAAACCATACTCATCTGCGACTTCCTTAATTTCTTCTTTGGAGAAATAAGCGATTGATCCCGCAAAATGAACCGGACAATTTTTTAATTCTTCTTTAAACTGCATTATCATGTTTTCGGCAAAAAGTCGGAAGCCTTTTTTAATAAGATTGTTCACGTATTCAGAATCTTTATTCAAGAACATAAATTCAGCAAAACTAGCTAAATAAGCATTTGGATTTGCTTGTTTATAGAGGTTGTACTTAATAAAATCTGCTTCTAAATTGTATTTGTGCTCAAAAGCCAAACGAATGGTCTGAGGCATTTTTTTAAAATAGTAATCCCTAATAAGTTGTTTTCCATAGTAATTACCACTTGCATCATCCATTAAAGTATAACCTAAGCTCACTACACGCTGCTCTAAATTACTACCATTGTAATAACTACAATTTGAACCTGTACCCATAATACAGACTACGGCCTTGTCATTATTATTATCTAATGAGGCTCTTACCGCAGCCATAGTGTCTTCTTGTACTTCAATTTGTGCATTTAAAAACAAAAACTGTAGCACATGGGTTAACATTGTCCTGGGTTTTTCGGTACCGCAACCTGCACCATAGAAAAAGATATGGGTTACTTCAGATTTGTACCGCATTAGCTCTTCACTACCACTAATAATTTTTTTTAGCTTTTTCTCTGTTAAAATCGCAGGGTTTAATCCTTTGGTTCTTATTTTTTCTGCAAGTTTTTCTCCGGTATCGTCTATAGCTATCCAATCACATTTTGTAGACCCTCCATCAGTTATTAAAATCATATCTAAATATTAAAAATGAAAATTCCGTAAGACGATATCTAACGGAATTTTCGATATTAGAAATTCTGTTATAAAGAATTAATTTTTTGTGCTAAGTCCACCAACTTATTTGAATAAGCAAACTCGTTATCATACCAAGATACTACCTTAAAGAATTTAGAATTCAACTCTATTCCGGCGCCTGCATCAAAAATGCTTGTTCTCGTATCACTAACAAAGTCTTGGGAAACAACACCATCCTCAGTATAGCCCAAAACGCCCTGCATTGCACCCTCTGATGCCGCTTTAAATGCTTTTTTAACAGCATCATAAGACGTTTCATTTTGTAATCTTACCGTTAAATCAACAACAGATACATTCGCAGTTGGTACTCTAAAAGCCATACCTGTTAATTTTCCATTGAGTTTTGGAATAACCTTACCAACAGCTTTAGCTGCTCCAGTTGTTGAAGGAATAATATTTGTTAGCGCTGAACGGCCTAATCTGTAATTTTTCCTAGAAGGCCCATCTACTGTTAACTGGGTTGCCGTTGAGGCATGTATTGTAGTCATTAAGGCTTCTTCAATGCCGAAGTTATCATCTAAAACTTTAGCCACCGGAGCCAAACAGTTTGTTGTACACGAAGCGTTTGATACGATTTTGTGCTTTGAAGTTAATTCATTGTCATTAACACCCATAACAAACATTGGCGCATCCTTACTCGGAGCAGAAATTGCAACTTTTTTAGCACCAGCATCTATATGGTATTGTGCGGTTTCTAAGGTGGTAAAAATCCCTGTACATTCAGCAACTACATCTGTACCAACTTCGTCCCATTTTAAGTTTTTTGGATCACGCTCAGCAGTAACTCTAACAGTTTTGCCATTAACAACAAGATGACCATCTTTAACTTCAACCGTGCCATCAAAACGACCATGTACTGAATCATACTTCAATAAATATGCTAGATGCTCTACATCTAAAAGGTCATTAATTGCAACCACATCTAAATCTGGTCGTTTTACCGTTGCTCTAAAAACTATTCTTCCTATTCTTCCGAATCCGTTGATTCCTAATTTTAAATTTGACATTGTTTATTTAGTTTTAGTGTTCTTTAAATTGTCATTATATCGGATACTCTTATGAGCTCCATGTTTATTTTAGATTTTCCTTTTACTGCTTGGTCAAATGGCGTTAAATCCATGATATCATTTTTTAAACCAACCATATAATTGCTCTTGCCTACTATTAAACTTTCAACAGCTTTAACACCCATTCTACTGGCAAGAACGCGATCGAAACAAGAAGGGCTACCTCCACGTTGCATGTGACCTAGTACAGATACTCTTACCTCATACTCAGCCATATTTTCTTCTACATAGTCTGCTAGCTCAAAAACGTTTTTACCTATTTTATCTCCTTCGGCTACAACTACTACACTAGATGATTTACCTGATGCCTTACTGCGTCTTAGGGAATCTAGCAATCGATCTAAGCCTAAATCTTCTTCAGGGATTAGAATTTCCTCCGCTCCTGCACCGACACCAACATTTAAAGCTATATGGCCAACATCGCGTCCCATAACTTCTATAAAAAATAATCGATTGTGAGAACTGGCTGTATCCCTAATTTTATCTATTGCTTCAACAGCAGTGTTTAATGCAGTGTCATATCCGAGTGTATGTGTTGTACCAAAGATATCATTGTCTATGGTGCCTGGAATTCCCATAACTGGAAAGTCAAACTCTTGATTGAAAATCATGGCACCCGTAAAACTTCCATCACCACCAATCACCACAAAAGCATCGATTCCTGCTTTGCACAATGCGTCGTAAGCCTTTTTTCTCCCCTCTTTTGTTCTAAATTCTTTAGAACGAGCTGACTTGAGAATGGTCCCTCCTTTGTTTATTATCCCTTTTACGCTGCGCGCATCCATTTTTTCAAAATCACCTTCAATCATCCCTTGATACCCTCTGTAAATCCCATAGCATTCTATATCGTGAAAAGCACAAGTTCTAACAACAGAACGAATACCAGCGTTCATCCCAGGCGAGTCTCCTCCAGAAGTGAAAACTGCAACTTTTTTAATTGTTTTGAGCATTATATTGATTTTACAGTAAAATTACTAAACAATAATATCAAAAATGTGATGATTATCATAAAATAGGAAAAGCGAAAACAATTCAAACGTTTTCGTTAATAACTATTTTAAAATTTTAAAAATAATATAAGATTCAGGACTTTGTTTTAGAAGATTTTTTTTTCATGCTCATGTACTCGGGTAAGTTTTCATCCACATCTTCTTTCTTCTCTTCCTTAGCTTTAGGTTGCTCTGTTAGGTTTTTATTTTTACCCGAAAAAATAGTTTGAATCAATTCTTTGAATGTGTCAAACTCTACACTGTAAGACAATCCTATGCCCTGTGTATAACCAATTTCTTCCCCAAAGTTTCTAATTACATTTTCTCTATTAAAAACCTTGGCTCTAAAAGTACCATCTTCGTTTAACAACCAATCTATTTGGACATCACCAGTAATTGTAGTTTGCTCTGCACTACCGAACGGAACACCAAATCTACCATTTACAAGAATCTTCTCGCTTATTTGTGTTTGGAGCGTTAGGCCTACTCGATTGTTGGTCTGAAGTTCTGGTGTGTCTTGGCCCAATTCTAAATCTACACCAATACTCAAGTTTTCATTATCTCCACCTAGAATATTATTAACAATACCACTAAGTCGTTCTGAGATGGTACCTGTAAAATCCATACCTGTTGTTCCTCCTCTAAACCCTCCAGTACCTAATAGTGCTAATGCCTGCGTCTCCCTTTCAGCTTCAGACGACAACCTATAATCTAACTCTGATTTTAAAGTAGAATTAACATTGGGAAATCTTAAATCGAAATTAGGGTCTGGTTGTTCTAATTGCCCTGTTAATTGAATAACTACTTCTACAGGAATTCTTTGACTAATTGGGCTATCTAACAAAAGTGATGGATTGGCAGTTGTTTTGTAAACAGCTTTTATATTAATCTCAGCCTGCATTGGATTACCATCCCAAACTATATTACCACCTTGCTCTACTTCAAACCGTTTTTGAACAATTCCTCCGTATTTAAAATTGTAAACCCCTTCAAATACAGAAAAATCTCCAACCATATTAAAGGTTCCATTAGTATTAATAAGAAACACTAAATTACCTTCACCACGACCTTTAATAGTGCTACCGGCTTCTTTATCAATAACTATTTCGATAAGAGCATTTTTGTTGACATCTAAATCAAAATTTAATTCAAGACCTTTAACCTCAATATCTTCTTCAACTAAACCGTTAATTCTAGCCTTTTTTTCCTCCGGACTTAAAAATTTTATAAACGAATTATCTCCAAAACTTTCAGAATCATTTAAAGGTATATTAAATACAGTCCCTTGAGCAGTACTTCCATTTACATCTATTACTAGCTGATCCGTTGGGCCTGAAATTATAGCGGTTCCAGAAACAAAACCATCACCATAATAAAGTGATTCCTCCGTTTCTTCAGTATTTAATACAAGTAGCCTATCCGTTTGAAGGTCTAATCCTAGAGTCCAGTCAGAAAAGTTATTGTGCTCTATAAAGCCATTTAAGTAGCCTTGAGAAAAGAACTTAGAATCAGTCATAGCTACGTTGTTAAAAATAAACTGTTGTCCAGACAATGTCACTTTAGAATCAAAATCAAAACCGTAATCCACATTTAAATACGGAATAGACAGACCTGCCCTATCTAAATACAGCTCTCCGTCTATACTTGGCTTTTTTAGACTGCCAGAGACAATGGCCCGTCCTGAAACCAGACCACGGATATTACTTATTACACCTTCTCCTAGAGGATTTAACGGATTAAGTAAAAATTCTTCAAAAGCTACATCTAAATTTATATTTGGACTTTTGCTATCAACATCTACAATTCCCTTTGCAGATAATGAGGTTAGGTTATCATTTATTAAGCTCACGTCTACATTGTATTCAGTAAGAGAATTATTTCCAACTACTTTTGCAGTTAAATCTCCCATATCAAAATCATTAACAAAAAATGTACCTATGTTAATATCGGACTTAGGAAGATAAATACCTTGAGTTTGTTCTAAATCAACGTAGCCATTTACAACTCCTTGCAGATCTAAACTGTCAATTCGCGGTGTGATTTTTTCCAATTCAACATCTCTAAAATTAACTTTGATGTTTTTATTAATGTTGTCCGTAATTTTTCCCGAGATTGAAATTTCTTCATTTCCTTGATTGATAACAATTGGGAATATGTCGAAGGTCTTAAATTGCCTATCGAATCTAATTTTATTTAAGGTGTCTTTTTCAGAATTAATAAACCAATCAAATTCCTTAAACTTAAAATCAGATTTTTTAAACCCAATAACGGACTTATTTTCCTCGTCAATGGTGTAAAAAAGGTTAAGGTCAAAATCATCTCTATTGTTTATGCCACCCTTAAACTGTGATTTTATTAAAAGCGTGTCTCGCTTTGTAACATTAACTAATCTAAATTGTGAAGCTTTATAACCTGCAGCATTTAGACTATCGATTTCTATGTAGGTGTTATAGACAGGGTTGTTATTGTCTATTGTGAAATTTACGTCCTGGACAAAATTTTCTTTAAATTTTATTTCGGGCGAATTAAAAATTAAGTTAAATCCTTTTTCATTAGATTCCATTCTGCCCTCAATAAAGGTGTTTTTGGACAGAAACAAGTCTTTAAAAAATACTGCCGCAATCTTTGAATAAATATTAAACCTAAAGTCTAAATACTGCCCATCGGTAACCTCATGAGGTACATAGTTAGTGTATATGCTTCCAATAGAATTTTCAACAAGTTTCGGTATATCCCTTATTCTAAACTCTCCGGTTACCTCTCCGTTAATAATATCTGGGGAGTTTACTAAAATGGTGCGTTGTTTCCCTTTAAACTCAGAAACTATATCAAAATCTTCAAATCTATAGCGGTCATCTTGATTGCGATAGGTTGTGTTCTTAATGTTTATTTTACCGCTAGCATTTTCATAACTAGAACCGGTTGCTGAAATATTTACAAGGCCTCTAAACTCGGATATAGTATCTCTTGAAACAAAATTCAAAATCTTTAAGTTGGCGTATTTAACGTCAGCCTTGAAATCAAAAGTCCTTATTTCTTGGGACAAATCCGCTAATCCATTAAATGATAATTGAAAATTAGGGTCGTCAGCATTTAAAAATCCGTTATACACTCGGTTTCCAAGTATACCTGAGACCGTTATATTTTGATAGACGTAGTCATTATATTCTAAGCTAAATACTTCTCCCTTAATTTCTGTTTTTAACTCATCTATTGTAAAACCCTTTCCGTTGACGTCCAAGTTAAGTGAAACATTTTTCGCTAAGGGATCATTAATTATTTCTCCGATGTTGAATTCATTGAAAATGATATTTCCAACGTAATTAGCACTATCAATATTATCAACATCTGTTATTTTGAGATTTGAATCAACAAAACCAATATCGGTAGTTATTTTAATATCAGCATCTATATCCTTTGACGTAATTCTCGTGGTCCCATTTACTCTAAAATTACCCACCTTATCTAAAACAGATGGTATTGAGCGCCCAAGAATTCTAGGCAATAGTGCAACAAGATCATTGTAATTTGAAGATAGATTTTGAAATCTTCCATTTAAAGCAAAGCTGTCTTTACTTGGGCTGAAGATATTTTTAAAGTCAATTGCCCCTAGTATCTTTGTATTCCTTGTGGTACTTATATTTAAATTTGTAGCTTTTAAATCATTTAATGTGCCAGATAGGTCTGCGTTAAATTGAGCCGTTTGATTAATACCAAATTCATCAAAAAACACATTTAGTTCGGTTAAGGAGACTTTAGAATCTCTAAATGACGCCTCTATATTTACCTTATCTGTAAAATCTTTTAAATCCTCTCTTTTGTATTTAAAACTTAGGTCTCCTTTTAACTCTGATTCATTAGTAGAAATATTTAGATTGCCAAAAGTCATATGATCCAGGGCATATTCAAAATCAGCCATAAGATTTTTAACCTCAATACCACGAGTATCACTAAAACTGAATCTATTTATTCTTGAAGACACATTTGGACCATCAATTAAAAAATTGGTAGTATTAGCAAATAAATTATTAAAACGAAATAGCTCTGGAGTCTCTCTATTTTCGTCGATTAAACAAAATGTACCACCTTCAATAGAAACATCACTAGAAGAAAAGAGAAATTCGCTTGGTCCTACTCTTGGGTTATCATCATCGAACTTGGCGACAAAAACATCTAAATTAGTATCGGTTGCGCCTTTGTATGTCTTGAGATTAAAGGTTAACTCTTGTATATCGATATCTCCAAAGTTAAGTTTGCTGTTATATAAATTTTTAAAACTTACAATTGAGGTATTTAATTCACCAATGGCAATTAAGGTGTCTTTCTTATAATCTTTAATTAATATTTCCTTTAATTCAACATCACCATTAAGTTGAAGACCAACTTTTCCAATATTTATATTGGTTTTGAAATCTTCATTTAAACGTTTTGTAGCATATTGACCTAACTTGGTTTGAACAGCAGGAATACCCAAAATGAGAAAACAGATAATAAACAATAGTAAGATTATGCCTGCAACCTTAGTTATTATTTTTACTGCTTTTTTGATATGTATCCTCTCTTATTTATGAATAAAATCTAGTTACCTTTGTTTATTATACGTTCAAAGGCATAACATAAGACTATAGCTATCAAAATTAACAATTATTGTGCCTAATCTATACTATGAAAAAAGAAAATATTTATATCCTAGGAATTGAGTCTTCATGCGATGATACTTCAGCTGCTATTCTTTGTGATAATAGGGTACTAAGTAATGTTGTTTCAAGCCAGAAAATCCATGCGGAATACGGAGGTGTTGTACCAGAGCTAGCCTCTCGAGCTCACCAGCAAAATATTGTTCCTGTTGTTGATTTAGCTCTTAAAAAGGCTAATGTTACTAAAGACCAGCTAAATGCCATTGCCTTTACTCGTGGTCCAGGTCTAATGGGTTCTTTATTAGTAGGTACTTCTTTTGCAAAGTCCTTGGCTTTTGGATTAAATATTCCTTTAATCGATGTCAACCATATGCAGGCGCATATTCTAGCTCATTATATAGCCGAAGAAAATCAAAATACGCCTCCTTTTCCATTTTTAGCCCTGACAATTTCTGGCGGCCATACGCAAATTGTAAAGGTCAATAATCACTTTAGTATGGAAGTAATTGGTGAAACTATTGATGATGCTGTAGGTGAAGCATATGATAAAAGCGGTAAATTATTAGGATTGGGTTATCCAGCAGGTCCAGAAATTGATAGACGTGCACAGTTAGGTAATCCTAAAGCATATAAGTTTACCAAACCAAAAGTAGATGGACTTAACTTTAGCTTTTCTGGACTAAAAACAGCTATTCTCTACTTTGTACAACGAGAAACTAAAGTCAGTCCAGACTTTGTAAAAACTAATCTCAATGATATCTGTGCCTCAATACAATACACAATTATTGGTATACTAATGGATAAATTGAAATTAGCAGTTGCACAAACTGGCATTGAGCATATTGCAATAGGTGGTGGCGTTTCTGCAAATTCAGGCATAAGAAAAGCACTAAAAACAGGAGAGCAAAAATTTGGCTGGACTACATATATCCCAAAATTTGAATACACCACTGATAACGCAGCAATGATTGGTATTGTTGGTTACTTAAAGTATTTAGAAAATGATTTTACAGATTTTGATGTGATGGCAACCGCACGCCTAAAGATTTAATTTGTTAAAATTAATGTTGATAAGCCATTTCTAGAGTTGTTGTTTGACTCATGAATTTTATTTGCTTTGTAGACTAAAACAATCACCAGCCTTAATATGAAACAATTATTATTTCTTATTATTTTAATGCCGTTTTTTGGAGTTTCACAAATGAATTTTGAGAAGGAACTCGATTCTGTTAATTCCAAAAGGGAAGCTGAAATATTTATAGAATCTAACAAAAATACCAAAGGTAAAATCTTAACTTTTAATAAAGAGAAGCATAAGACGCGATTGGCCGATGAGTTATTCAAACTATCTAAAGGAGGTAAAAAAATTATAAAATCTAATTATAAAACCACCTATTATAAGGTTCTAGATAAGGATAAAGTTGTTCATGAACGAGTGAATTACATTTTATTTGATAGTTCTAAAAAGTCTTTATCTGAAATTAATACATTGAGAGACAAAATTATAGTAAAACATAAGGATGGCTTTGACTTTAAGACCTTAGCTAAATATTATTCTATGGATATTAATGGCAAGAAAGGCGGTGATTCTGGTTGGTTTGAAAGTAAAGTAATGCCTGCCAAGTTCGAGCAAGAGGTTAAAAATCACAATATAAACGATATATTTATGGTGGATATTGCTGAAGACAATGCCTATTATGTTATACTAAAGTCGCATGAGCCAAAAACCATTGAGGAGATAACGGTTCTTAAATTTTCTGAAACCAGAAATTAGTGCAGTTATTTTATAATCCAAATATTACCAAAATAGATACCGCGTTTGTTTTCGATAAAGATGAAAGTAGGCACATCGTCAAAGTATTACGAAAGCAAATAGGCGACAAATTAGTAATAACCAATGGCAAGGGTTATCTGTTCTATACAGAGGTCACAGTATCCGATATAAAACGCTGCGAAGTAAAAGTCTTATCCCATGAATTCAAAGAGAGAAGGCCTTTCAGACTGCATATCGCAATTGCTCCAACAAAAATGAATGACCGTTACGAGTGGTTTTTAGAGAAAGCGACAGAAATAGGGATTGAAGAAATTACACCTATTTTTTGTGACCATAGCGAACGCAAAGTCATTAAGCCAGAACGTATGGAGAAAATTTTGCAATCAGCGATGAAGCAATCCTTACATTGTTATCTCCCAAAACTTAATCCCTCTGTATCATTCGATGATTTTATAACTTCAAATTTTAAAGGCCACAGGTTTATAGCGCACTGTGAGGAGAGTCACAAAATAGCTTTAAAGACAGCCTTAAAAAAGAAGTCTGATTGTTTAATTCTTATTGGTCCAGAAGGTGACTTTTCTGTTAAAGAAATTGAAACTGCGAAGGAGCATCAATTTATTCCAGTAACTTTGGGTAACACAAGGTTGCGCACAGAAACAGCTGGCATCGTAGCTTGCCACACAGTAGCCTTAATCAATGAATAGCATGAAGTATGTTTTAGTTTTCATAGTAAGCGTTTTAGCCCTTAACCTATCATCTCAAGAGGTTGCAGTATTAAAATACAAAGGCGGTGGTGATTGGTATTCTAACCCAACTGCCCTGCCTAATCTTGTAAAATTTTGTAATGACAATATAGATACTAATATCAATGAATCTATTGCCACTGTTGAAGTAGGCAGTGTAGATATTTTTCAGTATCCATTTTTACACATGACTGGTCACGGCAATGTTTTTTTTAATGAGGAAGAGACCGAAAACCTAAGAAATTATCTTTTTTCGGGAGGTTTTCTGCATATAGATGATAATTATGGAATGGAACCTTATATAAGGAAAGAATTGAAGAAGGTATTCCCTAATAAAGATTTAATTCCAATTCCAAAAACACATCCAGTTTTTAACACTGCATTTGACTTCCCTAACGGTTTGCCAAAAATCCATGAGCACGATGGAAAAGCGCCTCGAGCACTGGGAATATTTGAAGACAATCGGTTGTTGCTATTGTTTACCTTTGAGAGTGACCTTGGTGACGGCTGGGAGGACCCAGAAGTACATAACGACCCGGAAGACGTTAGGGAAAAGGCCCTTAAAATGGGTGCCAATATTATGAAGTATGTATTTATTAATTAGACACATTTTAGATGGAAGAGTAGCGAGAAATGACAAAGAAAAAAATACTTCTAACTAATAACTTTTCAATTGCAACTTACCCATTATACATCACAGTTTGAGAAAATAAATTTTCCGATTACCTTGATTTGTGATAATATAACAAATGCTCCAAACATTGGCAGCTTGTTTAGAACGGCAGATGCATTTGGTGTAGAGACCCTTATTTTTTGTGGTGAAGATTTACAATTTGGCAAACGGATGAAGAAAACATCTCGCGCTACAGAGAAGTATGTTAACCATAAAATTGAGAGAAATATTGATAACGTTCTTAAAGAGCTTCAAGCTAGTCATCATATTATCGCGCTAGAAATTACAACGCAAAGTAAACCCTTGTCTCATTATAAAATTCATACATCCAAACCTATTGCTATTATTATAGGCAATGAAAACTTTGGCCTATCTGAAAGTGCTGTGAATCAAAGTCACGATATTCTTCATGTAGAAATGTTTGGTTACAATAGCAGTATGAATGTGGTACAAGCAACCAGTATTGCACTTTACGAAATCACAAAGCAACTTAATTTTTAAAATTTGCCTTGCTAAATTAATTTCAGCATCTTTGAGATATGGATTCAAAAATCATTTCCAATGGAATTTTAAGAGCTATTGCTATTCTCCTAGCCGTAATTCTGGTTTTATTTTTTTTGTATCAAATTCAATCTGTAATTGTCTATATCGCAGTTGCTGCAGTTGTATCCTTAATAGGGCGACCAATTGTTTTATTTCTAAGAAACAAATTGAAATTCAACAATACATTGGCAGTTATTGTAACCATGATACTTCTTGTAGCTTTGCTAGTTGGCCTAGTGGGCATGTTTATCCCTTTAATTGCAGACCAAGGACAAAAATTATCACTGCTTAACGTTCAGCAATTAGAAACCAATATTGAAAATTTATACGATCAAATAATCACTTACTTTGAGTTTAGCCACATCGATGTAGAGCAATCCATAAAGGATTCTAATTTGCTTTCAAAACTAGATTTTGCGCTAATTCCCAACTTTTTCAACAGCTTAGTTAGCGGATTGGGAAGCTTCAGTATTGGTTTGTTTTCAGTCTTGTTTATTTCATTCTTCTTTTTGAAGGACAGCAAGTTGTTTGAAGAAGGAATAATGACTTTTATTCCAAAGGGCAAAGAAACGCGCACCAGACACTCTATTTTAAGCATTAAAGATTTATTATCGCGATATTTTGTTGGTCTTATCTTTCAGATCGTCATACTATTTATAATTTACACCATTGTTCTACTCATTTTTGGTATAGATAATGCTATTGTTATAGCCTTTCTGTGTGCACTACTTAATTTAGTGCCTTATGTAGGACCATTAGTTAGTGGATTTCTGATGCTTCTGCTAAGCATGTCTAGTAATTTAGGCGAGAGTTTCAGCGAAGTCATTCTACCCAAAACCACTTATGTCATGATTGGTTTTGTAATAGCACAATTGGTAGATAATTTTTTCAGCCAACCCATCATATTTTCTAAAAGTGTAAAATCACATCCTTTAGAAATTTTCTTAGTTATAGTCATTGCAGGCTTACTTTTTGGGGTAGTAGGAATGATTGTTGCAATCCCAACTTACACGGCTATTAAGGTGGTTTTAAAAGAATTTTTATCAGATTATGACGTAGTTCAAAAACTCACTAAAAATCTATAATTTAGTTTGGACAAAGCTATTTTAAATCCTGACATTCAGAATTATATAGATTTAAATTTAAATTCGGATGCAGCTTCTATTCTATTAAAAGGCATTCCATTTTCAAATGTCGACTCTAAAACTTTAGTACAACAAATTAAAGCTAAAAAGCGTTGCCAAAAGAAGCTACCAACCTGGTTTCAAACTGAAAACATTTACTATCCTAACAAGCTAAATATTGAGCAAACGTCTTCTGAAGTTGCTGCAGATTATAAAGCAAGTTTGGTGTCTGGGTGTTCGTTGATTGACCTTACAGGTGGATTTGGGGTCGATACTTTTTATTTTGCGAAACACATTGAAAAAGTAACACATTGCGAGATTAATGATGAACTGTCTAAAATCGTAAATCACAACTATAAAACCTTAAATATTTCTAATATAGAGTGCCTTAATGATAATGGCATTGAAGCTTTAAAACGAATCGACCAACCTTTCGATTGGATATACATAGACCCTTCGCGTCGAGATGACACAAAGAAAAAAGTATTCTTATTGTCAGATTGCACGCCGAACGTAAAAACGTTTCAAGGTTTATTTTTAAAATATGCCAAACACGTAATGATTAAAACATCACCTTTGTTAGATATCAAGGCTACGCAAAACGATTTAAAACAAATCAAAGAACTGCATATTGTAGCTGTCAATAATGAAGTTAAAGAGTTACTTTGGGTTTTAGAACGTGATTGTAAATCTGATTTCATAATTAAAACGGTAAACCTAACGAAACAAAACAAGCAAGAATTTGACTTTAAGTTTAAAGATGAGTCTTATGCATTAGTTGAATATACTAAACCACTCTCCTATCTCTACGAACCAAATGCTGCTATTTTAAAAGCCGGTGCATTTAATTCTGTTAGTTCTTTACTAGATGTTTCAAAGCTGCATAAACACTCGCATATATATACATCAGACATATTAATTGAATTTCCTGGCAGACGCTTTAAAATTGAAAAAGTAATTCACTTCAATAAAAAAGTATTTGCTAAAGAAAGGATTGGTAAAGCTAATGTGACGACTCGTAATTTTCCTTTAAGCGTTGGTGATATTCGTAAAAAACTAAAAATTAAAGATGGTGGTAATATCTATTTGTTTTTTACAACAAATATGAGTGACGAAAAAATAATTTTGATTTGCTCTAAAATTTAAAAATCGAAGTCTCTGTAAAAGCATAAGAAGTGGAGGCTTCCGGTTCAGAACGTGTATTAAGCCCTGTAAATAGACTAAATGCTGGTAGAATCAGCTGTTTTGAATTAACTTGGTAACATGGTAATTTTAGCTTCTGTTTCCCTTTTCCTTTGATCAATACACCAGGATGTGTATGTCCAGAAATCGTAAATGAATATAAATCATTTTCATCGTGTTCATGAATCAAAATAAAAGGCCCTAACTCTATTGTGGTAAGAACTTCTATATTAAAGTCATCCATTAATCGTTGAGATTGTCTATCGTGATTTCCTTTTATTAAAATCAAACGCAGGTGTTCAAATTGCGCTAACCAAGATTTAAAAGTGATCATATCACTATTAGTTTCTGCATGAAATAAATCACCAACAATCAATAATTGCTTAGGTTTAAAGTGACTTATTAGTTGCTTTAATCGTTCTAAATCCTTTTGAAGAATACCATCTGGCATTGGTATCCCATGACGTCTGAAGTGAGCAGTTTTACCAATATGGACATCTGATAAAATTAAGGCTTCTTGAGCTTCCCAATAAATGGCGCGCTGATTGGTTAAGGTTAACACCTCATTTTTAATGGTGATATTTTCAGTGATAATATTCAAAATTCTGTCATGTCGAACGAAAGTGAGACATCACACTCGTTGCTAATTGAAAAAACGAAATTATGTGATTTCATGCTTTGCTCGAAATGACTTATCATTTATTTTTAAATTTGTTTATGCTTCAGAATCATTTTGTTTACATCGTTACAAATCAATACAGAACAACCTTGTATATTGGTATTACAAACAATATACAAAGACGAATAGAACAACATTATTTTGATAGTCAAAATACCAAAAAATCATTTGCTGGAAAATATAGTTGCGTTTATTTAATTTATTACGAAGGGTTTGAAAATCCCAAGGATGCCATTACAAGGGAAAAGGAACTTAAGAAATGGCGTAGAGAAAAGAAAAACAAACTTATTTCTGAATTTAATCCTAAATGGGAAACATTAAATAATCAGGTTATATAGTCATGACATATGTGAGACATCACATTTCATATGTTTTTAAATCTTAGATGATGGGTTTTTTCGTTGGTCATACTTCGCTCTGTCGAAATGACATAAAGCTCAAATTATAGCTTAAAAGATAAAATAGTTATAAGAGTCATGTCGATACGAAGTGAGACATCACACTCGTCTATTTAAAAAATTATGAGATTTCTCGCTTTTACTCGAAATGACTAATCTACTTTAAATGCCTGTTCTTTAATACGCTGAATACGTTTGTCTAAATTTTCATTACTCATGGTACCACGTAAACTATCTACTTTTAAGGGAAAACTCAATGGCGTAAATGATTTTGAACGCTTTACTATAATTTTACTTTTTGAAATCCGCTCAAAAGCTTGTTGTAATCGTGCTTCTTCTAACTGCTGATTAAATACTTCGGTATAAGCTTGTCGCAATAATAAATTATCGGGTTCGTAGTCTTCAAGTACTCTGAAAATTAATCCAGATGACGACTGTAAACTCTTGTTATTCTTTCGTGTTCCTGGTTGTGATTGCACGACTAGACCAGCTATCACAGCAACATCCCTAAACTTTCGCGACGCCATTTCTGAAGCGTTAATACTGGCAATAACATCATCCATGAGATTATCTTTAGTGAGTAATTGCTCAATATTAGTATCATCAACAGGAATTGGTTGGTCACTCAGTAATTCAAACCCATAATCATTCATGGCAATAGTGAATGTTATCGGCTTAATTTTACTAATACGATATGCCATTAATGCTGAAAATACCTCGTGGACCAAACGACCTTCAAATGGATACATAAACAAATGATGCCCATCTCTGGTTTCTATCAATTCGACTAAAAACTCATTCGCTTTAGGAATATGAGAATGTGCATCTTGCCGGCTTACCAAAGGATTTAAAAACCGAAGTTCCTTTTCTAATCGTCCTGGCTCTAAAGCATCAGAGAGCTTTAATCGTAGGTAATGACTTAAATGTGATGTCAAAGGTAATCGGCCACCTAACCAGCTTGGTGACACCGCTTTTTTGGCTTTGCTTCGTCTTACCAAAACTGTCATGTCTTTAATCTGAACCAGTTCTAATACACGACCAGCTAAAATAAAACTTTCACCAGGCTTCAACTTTGACACAAAAAACTCTTCAATCATGCCGATATAACCGCCAGAAAAATATTTTACCTTTAAGTTAACTTCACTAACTATAGCACCAATATTCATGCGATGCAACATACTAATACGACGACTTTTCACTTTATACTTTTCATCTTCATCTAAAATGACTTTATGAAACTCTTCATAGGAACTTAAGGTCTTGCCGCCTTTAGTAATGAAATGTAAACACCATTGCCAATCCTCTTTTGTCAAATACTGAAAGGCATGTACTTGATGAATACGTTGAAACAAATCATCATCATTAAATCCTTCGCCAACGGCTAGAGTCACCATAAACTGTACTAGTACATCATAGGTTAGCACCATTGGGTCTCTAGATTCCATTTGCTTCTCTTTAATGGCCTCTTTTAAAGCTGACACTTCCACCAATTCTAAAGAATGTGTTGGTACGAAGTAAATTTTAGAGCGTTCAAATGGCGAATGACCACTACGACCAGCACGTTGCATAAAACGTGCGATACCTTTAACCGAACCAATCTGAATGACACAATCCACAGGTTTAAAATCTACGCCCAAATCAAGTGAAGAGGTACAAACCACGGCCTTTAAATAGCCTGAGGCGATATTATCTTCAATCCAGTTGCGAAGTTTCTTATCGATAGACCCATGATGGATGGCTAAAAGACCTGCTAAATCAGGTTGCGCATTCAATAGGACTTGATACCACAATTCGGCTTGCCCTCTGGTATTCGTGAAAATTAAAGTTGTGGTATTGGATGCTATGATTGGTAAAATTTTGTCAACCATTTTAGTTCCTAAGTGACCTGCCCATGGCAACACTTCAATTTCATCTGGAAGTACCGAAATAATGTCTAACTTCTTTTTCTGCTTGGCCGTTACCGAAGTGACTTTTAAATCAGCATAAGGTAATAGCACGGATTTGGCTTCTTCTAAATTGCCGATGGTTGCGGTAATTCCCCAAATTCTGAGTTTGGGCGCATAATGTCTCAGTTGTGAAATAGCCAATTCAGTCAGTACACCACGTTTATTGCCTAATAACTCGTGCCACTCATCAATAGCCACACATTTCACATTTTTAAACCATCTTGAATTCTTTTTCTGAGAAAACAGCAAGTGCATGGTTTCAGGTGTGGTTAATAATACATCTGGCATTAAACGTTCTTGTTTGCGCCGTGTTGCCGTTGGTGTATCACCATTTCTAACCTGTACCGACCAATCTAAACCTATATCATCAATCGCTTCTGTCATGGCTTTTGCTAAGTCTTTCGCTAATGAGCGTAATGGACTTATCCATAACAACTTTAAGCCCTTTGGATAACGTTCTGGGTGATTAAGATAATCGATAACTACCGCCAAGAAAACTGAAAAGGTCTTTCCAAAGCCAGTAGGTGCAATGACCATACCTGAGTAGCCGTTAGTATAGCGTTGCCAGGTCTGCATCTGAAATGGAAACGGTGCATGTCCTTTTTCTGCCATCCAATTGTTGATAATTCGTAAACCGTCGCTGTCTCTAAAATTCATTTATCTGTCATTCCGAACTTATTTCGGAATCTATTTTTAAAACTATTTTTACTTTGCCTTGTAGATGCTCAAAAAAAATCAGCATGATGATACTATGTCATTTCCAGTCTGACTTGTCATTCTGAACTTGTTTCAGAATCTCATTTTTAAATACCTTCTAACGGTTTCCATAAATTGGCCCAATTAGGATTTTCCTGTTCAATTAAATTAATTTTCCATTGGCGATGCCAATTCTTTAATTGTTTTTCCCTTCTGATTGCTTCATCTATAAATTGAAACTCTTCATAATACACAAGAATCTTCAACTTATATTTATTCGTAAAACCACTTCCTTCACCATTCAAATGACGTTCCATTCTGTCATCTATACCACCTGTGACACCAATGTAAAGTGTTCCTTTTGGCTTATTTGTCAAAATGTATACCCAATAATTATGATATGCACGCTTCATTCATTAAAATTAACAGATGCTGAAACAAGTTCAGCATGACAAAATGAGTGATTTTACGGTTTCAATCGTATCAATTTCTTCTGCAGGTTTATCTTTTCGCCATCTGGCAATTCTTGGGAAACGCAAAGCAACGCCGGATTTATGCCTATTGCTTAGTGCAATGCCTTCAAAGGCAATTTCAAAAACTAATTCTGGTTTTACGGTTCTAACGGGTCCAAATTTTTCAATGGCATTCTTATTTACCCATTGGGATATTTCTGTGATTTCTCTATCTGTTAAGCCTGAATAAGCTTTTGCTACAGTCACCAAAGCATCATCCTTTTTCACGGCAAAGGTATAGTCGGTATATTTAGAACTTCGTCGTCCACTACCCTTTTGGGCATAAATCATCACAGCATCAATAGTTAAAGGGTCAACCTTCCACTTCCACCAATCGCCTTTTTTACGACCGGTATGATATGGTGATTTTTTCTGTTTCAGCATTAAACCTTCACTATTGATGGCTCTTGAATTATCCCTTATAGCATGAAGTTCTTTCCAGTCTTTAAAATCAACCAAAAACGATAATTTGATATACTCTGGTAAAGCTACCGAATTGAATAGAGATTCTAAACGTTGACGTCTTGCTTCAAAAGCATCCTCTCTAATATCATCACCATTAAATTCTAGAATATCATAGGCTTTAAAACCAACAGGAACCTCTTCCAAGAGTTTTTTTGTGACATTTTTTCTGTTCAAACGTTTTTGTAAATCATTGAATAACAAGACATCATTGTCTTTCATAGCCAATATTTCACCATCAATGACAAAGTCATCTTTGAAATTAGACATGGCTTCTACAAGTTCAGGAAATTGTTTGGTTACCAATTCTTCACCTCTAGACCAAATATATATTTCATTATTACGCTTTACGATTTGACCACGAATACCATCCCACTTTTGCTCAACAATCCAATCATCAGGTTCACCCAATTCTGGTAAATCCTTTTCTAACGCATAGGCCAAACAAAAGGGATAAGGTTTCGAATTATCGTAGTTGATGTGTTTGCCATGAATGAGTTCTTCAAAAGCAATGGAATTCACTTCCCAGTTTCCAATGATGCTATGCATAAGCTGGTTGGCATCAATATTAGTAAGTTTTGCCAAGGCATTCACTAATGTTTTTTTAGAAACACCAATTCTAAAACTACCACCAATGAGTTTATTAAAAATCAAACGCTCTTGTTGTTCTAACCCTGTCCAAGCCTCTAATACAAATGCTTTCTTTTCATCGTCAGATTTAGGTTTTAAAGCTTTTAATTCGGTCATCCATTCATTTAAACTTAAATCTAAATGGTGTGTGGGTTCTGGTAATAATAAGGCTAAGGTTTCCCCTAAATCGCCAACAGTACCATAACTTTCTAAAAATAACCATTCTGGAAGATTGGTCAATTCCATACACCACTCTTTCATAAGCGTAGTTTTAACTGGCCGTGACGGACGTTTACCCGTGAACAACGCAATAAGCCATAGTTTGTCTTTATCTGGTGCTGTACTAAAATAACGCACCAATGCATCAATCTTAGCATTGGTTTTATTGGTAATTTCGATGGCGCTAATTAAATCTGAAAACTGCTTCATTCACGTCCGATATTTTCAGTTTCTTTTTCAGCTTTAGCCAAAGCCTCATCGCCATATTCAGTTTTAAGTTCGTCCGCTTTGATGCCTATTTCATTTAGATATTTCGAAAAAACCGCTTGTGAGCCATGAGTCACGTACACTTTTTCTGCTTCTGTGGCTTTTACTGCAGAAATTAATCCATTCCAATCCGCATGATCGCTCACCACAAAACCTGCATCAACAGCTTGCCATCTTCTATTACCTCGAATTTGCATCCAACCTGAACATATAGCTGTTGCCGAATTTGGTACACGCTTTAGCATCCGTGAACCTAACAAAGCAGGTGGTGCTATAATAATTTTATTTTGAAGTATTTTCCTATCTAAATCTGCAGACCACAATTTGGTTTCTGGTAACTTTATTCCAGAACCAGAAATAGCCTCATTTAAATTATGAATGGCACGATGCACATAAATATCATCACAACCATCTAGTAAAGATATTAAGCGTTGTGCTTTACCCAAAGAATACCCAAGAAATACAGATGTTCTATTATTAGATTGATTGGTTTTTACCCATGACTGCAATTGGTCTTGAAGTGCTTTTTCTGATTTCCAATTATAAATTGGTAAACCAAAGGTACTTTCTGTTATAAACGTATGGCATTTAATAGGTTCAAAAGGTGAACTTATAAAATCAGATTGTGTTTTATAATCACCTGAAAATACCACTATATAACCTTTATACTCTAGTCGTATTTGAGCTGAACCAATAACATGACCTGCAGGATAAAAAGAGACCTTGACACCATTTATAGTCAAAGTTGAATCATAAGGAATGCTTTCTACTGAAATATCGGCACCTAAGCGATGTTGTAAAATAGCTTTAGAATCATCAGTACACAAATACCGTTTCATTCCCCGACGTGCATGGTCAGCATGGCCATGAGAAATTATAGCGTAATCAACAGGATACCAGGGATCTAAATAGAATTTACCTTGAGGACAATAAATACCTTTTTTGGTGAATTTTATAAGTTGGTTTTCTAATGACATAGCTTTACGAAGCTATTGAAAAAGCTTGTTTTAGCTTGGTAAGGGATTGTTAAAATTTGAAATCCTAGAGCGGTAGAAAAATTTGATAACCCAGTTGTATCAAAGTAAAGCTAAATTACTATAGCGTTTTGAGAATCTAAAGGAACCTTTTGCTTGGCATGCTGTAAGGATTTAAAGAATCCTTTTTCATCGCATTTGTTGCAAATTAAGCTTTGAGATTATAAGGATTTAAAGAATCCTTTTTCATCGCATTTGTTGCAAATTAAAGCAAGCTTTAATTGTATTTAAAGCTCCAAAGTCCGTTTAAGAAAGTAAACTTTCTACACGGACTTCTTGCTTTAAAGTGTCGGGATGACAGGATTTGAACCTGCGACCACACGGCCCCCAGCCGTGTACGCTAACCGGACTGCGCCACATCCCGTTAAATGAATGCCAAAAATAATAATATTTATATAATTCATATATAGCATACTGTAAACTTATTGTATCAAGTCAATTTCGATAATTTCATTTCCAGTTTTAATATGAGTCCATTGTGTTTATAAGATAGTACTGACCAATATCATTTTAAATCGTGGGTTAAAAACTTAATTTTCTAACTAAGTTAAATCTTAAAACAATACTTTTTTACATCCATATCATGAAAACCATTATCACATATTTAGCTCTGATTCTGGCACTACAATTATTTAGTTCAACATTTTTAATTGCCCAGAATATTGAAAATATAGTCAAAGCTTATGAGCAAAGAATGAATGGCGATATTGAAGGCGCAAAGGCAATTTTAAATGATATCATTAAAATTGATTCTACAAATGCCCTAGCTTATTTTGAAATGGCAAGAACGGTTGAAGACAGTATGAAACTTCAGTTTATCACTAAAAGTATAGCATTAGATTCTACTAATACTATGTTTCTTTTTTATCAAGCCAATTTGTATATGCTAGATGCATATAGAGGAATGAAAAGTAATAACAAGACAATTATAACTAAAAACATAAACAAGTGTATAGCAACCTTAAAGCGCATATTAGAAATTAATAATGATTGCCGCGAGTCTATATTATTCCTCGTAGACCTATACGGCACGTTACCAAAAGACATGGGTGGTAATCCCAGAACGGCGAGGTTATATTTAGACAAATTAAAGCCAATAGATTCATTTTATGCAGCTCAAGGAGAGTGGATTTTAAAATCAAAGAATATTGATGCAGATATTGTTAAGCATTGGAAAAACTATATTGAAAATAACGCTGAAACAGAAAATGCTCTTATTAAGTTAGGGAAAGCTTACCTTTTGAAAAATGAAATTGGCATGGCCGATGAGGTTTTCAACAAAATTATTAAAATAGATTCATCACAAATTATTTTAAAGCTTGACGTCGCCAGAGCTTATCTCTACAGCGCCATGCGAGGAGGCGATGAACAAAATCGAGCTATACAAGGATTTAAAAAATATATCAATGTATATTTAGAAAGCAATGTTTCGAAACCTAAATTAATACAGGCTTGGTCCTACGGATGGCTTGGAATGATTGAAGGGCGACAAGGAAATAATATTCTAGCTGAAGAATATTATAATAAAGCCGAAAGCTTAATACCTAATTATCCAAAATATACAGCTATACCCAAAATTGAAAATCAACCTAATATTCTTACTTATAAATACAGCTCCTATTTTTCAGCATTTTAAAGAATGTATAGAAATTAATTAAAACTCTAAATTCTAGGTTTTATTCCTTAATAAACTTTAGAATCCGTTGTTTATCCTTTGAGTTTATCTTTAGGAAGTACACACCTGTTTCAAGCGGCTTTACGTTGATGGTAACGAAATCTTTTTCAATTTGTTTTACAAGCTGTCCCGTGATAGAAAAGATCTCTATAGAGCTTATAGCACCCTGTAAACCTTCCAAATAAATGGTATCCGATGCCGGGTTCGGGTATATGGTAATATCCGTAAGTGCCTGTTCTTCTTCTAAATTAAGAATTCCGTTATACTCGTTAGCTACACCGGCAGTGGTTATGATATTGAACGCTTGGGTACCGTCTATCCCGTTCATTCCTGGTTCTCCCGGGCCAGGGTCTCCTCCATTGATGAACAACCTTGCCTGGTCGTTGCCGTCCGATGGAGCAAACGTCATCCATAATACCTCTACACCATCGTTTAGCACACCTATCAAACTGCTACCTCCCGTGGAATTGAAAACGTAATAATCGAGTCCCGGTGCTGCCGAAGGACCTCTCACCTCTCCTGCTGCGTTATAGTTGGAAACGCTCTCGCTGGTATGTGTTACCGTCCTTGTATCCGATGGGTCGTTGGGAAAAACAATGGTCACCGTTGACGTGCCGGCAACTGTTACCGGAGGAGCCGCTGAGGGACAGCGAACCACATAGAACTCATATTGCAACGAACTGGCGTTCCAGTCCAAACGGTAATACACCCCTGCTGCGTTACCCGGACATTGGGCGTAAAGGACCGAACCCATTAAAAGCAGTACGAAAAATGTAATTGTTCTCTTCATGTTTAGTTGTTTTTAGCATTAATGATTTGTTGCGCCTGTTCCATTCTGGCCATATCCATTTGTATCTGCTCATTTGTCCTAAGCGCTGATGGCGATGGCAGCTGTTCCTCAAAAAGATTGAACGATGTGCTAAAGCTCGTGTTCAGCGGGTAAAGGATAATGGAAAGTATCAATTGATTGATCTCATCAGAAAAGTTGACGTTGCCGTCCAGTTTAACATCCGATGGCAGATAGCCGGCGGCGGCACTGTAACTGGAACTGAAAGTGGTATTGCCGGGAAACAATATAATATCCACCAATACGGTATTGACATCGCCTGCAAAATTTACCAAGCCGTCACCATTGACATCTCCCGCCCAAAGGGCAAGACTACCATCTCCTAAAATAGATCTTGCATTATTTCCAAAAGCGACTGTACTAGAATCTGTAAAATCAACAGTTGAAAAAGCAGCATCAAAATTAAATGGGTTAGCTGTCATAACACCTAAATGGTTACGATGGTTTACAACGACATAATAAGATCCAATTGGCACATCGAAACTTAATGGAGAAATGCCGTCAACATCTACAACGTCGCCATCCCTTTGAAGTAATCCTGAAGTTGAGCTAATAATTGTTGTATCTGTATTTGGGTCTCTCAGCTCTACCCATATCCAATCGACGATGGCATTATTACCAGAGATGTTAAACACATTAGAATCACAGGTTTTCCCGTCTGGGTATGGACTAGTGGTCGGTATGAATCCACCTGTCCGCAGATTATCACGCATCAAATTCTCTTCGCCATTAATTGGATTTATGGTTGCACCTTGTAGCTGTACTTTTGTTGAGAAAGAAAACTCACAAGGAACTTCCACTACGGTTACAATAGTTGGTTTCGCCCCACATTGCGGTAAAAACGCTCCTGCGTTAAAAGTATATTGCCCAGGACCTAAGTAAGAATTTACAGGTCCATTAGTGTCAGACCAATAATTATCCGGATTAAAGTTTGGATCATCCGTACCATCAACAATATCTAGAGCATTATAAAGGTCTGTTAAAGTAATTATATCTGATGTACAAACGTTCAAGGTTTTTTGTTCTCCAGGATCAAATGGTATTACTAACCAATGCCATATACTCGCCTCATCTGTTATGGTTATAGGCTCAGGTACACCGAATAACTGAAGCTCTTTTGAAACCGAAAATCTATAATAATAAGAAAATTGTCCTGACCCAGTATCTGGAAAATCAACAACAGTACCATTTATGGTAGTGCCTTCAGGACCTGTACCTTCATCAAGATTTCGTTCTAAAGCAATTTCGGAATTTTGAAAAACTCCAGTTGTAAATGGCGTAGTATCCTTGAAAGTGCTTATATCAAAAGTTTGAAGATCACATAAACCTCCTTCTTCTTGCACGCCATTAGCAACATCACCAGACACTGGCTCAAAATCAGCACCAGCATTGAAATTTGACGTATTAATTGTAAAGACTGCAGTAGTTGTAAATTGATTGACACCATCCTCGGCAGTAAAGGTTGTATCGTACAGGATTGAAAAATCGGTTTGAACAATTGTAATGTCATAAGACCAGTTAAATCCCTCATCACTAAATGCTGCTGCTCCACCATGATTATTTAACCAATATTCTACTTCTTCTTGATTTCCAAGTCCATCGAAGGTTACGGTTTCATCTATAGCCTCTGTAGTGCAGACGTTATCATCGGTGAAGAACACTCCCGCATCTATAGCCCAATTTACATTATTCTGCACAAAATTAACATCGTCGACTAGGACACAGTTTAAAGAAGGTGCATTTGTTAAATCAACGGTATCAATTGAAGAATTTGCACCATTCCGTAAATTAACTAAACTAAGCGAAAAGTTATTTCTAGCATTTAAATCCACTATATTGGGATTACCCGAAATATCAATATGTACAAGAGGGTTACTCGTTAAAGTCAGTGCAGAAAGTTCAGGGTTTCCACTTAAATCAACCAATGGAATACCACTGTTTGTAACTGTTAAAACTTCTAAATTAAAATTTTGAGTAATATCTAAAACCTCAAATGAGGAACTGGTGTTTTGAAGCTCTAAGCTTCTTAAACCTAAATTATTAGAGACATTTAAACTACTTAGTATAACACAATCAATAAGTGAAATCTCTTGTAAATCAATATTTTCTTGAAAATCTATACTCGAAATTGTGTCATTACCTTCTAATTGAAATCGTTTGAGACCAGTGAAAATGCCCAAATTATTAAGACTATTAATGGCATACAATGAAGAAATTTCAATGGTTTCAATATTCCCTACATCGCATATGACAACCTCGTTATTGAGTAATCCATCCTTATCAATTCCTTGGTCTAACAAATATTGTTCAAAACCGGGATCTTCAAACTCAAAAATCCCATAGTCACAATCCAACTCAATTACATTAAGAATTGAGGGCTCAACTTGAGCTGCGCAAATGGTTAAGACACTCGTAGGGTCATATACATATTGACGTGGACCTTGATATGTATTGGGTGTAAAAAAATCACTAAGTGTTGCATTACCTCTAGGTGCATCTGGTGTACCTTCTATTTGATCGAATAAATCTTGTAGTGTTACCGTTTGCCCAGGGCTTACCACGTAAGTTGAACTTTCTCCTGTATCAAAAAGTACCGTTTGTTCATTTACTGTTAAAAACGTATTATCAGTGAGTTCAACAAGTGGTGCATCCCTAAATTGAAATTCTTTACTCACTTCAACTCTATAAGTATAAGTAAAAGCACCTGAGCCCGTATCTGGAAAATCTACATTAAAGCCCGTTGCACTTGATTGAGGTGTTTCAGCAAATTCTAATCCAGCAGGCTCAACTACAAAAAAATCTTCTTGGGTCACGGTTCGTGTATCAAAATTAGTGGTCCCAGTATAAATATTGAATAGACTGTACGATTCTATGCCACATAACTCTCCGCTTGAGCCAATACTCTCACCTGCATCTATAGTTAAACCTTCTATATTAAAAACTGCCGGTATATTTAAATTTAAATCTGTATTACTAAAGGTGGTTAAAAAAGACACATTAGTTACAGGGTTAAAATCATTATCCACCGATTCATCTATTTGTATTGTATAATCAAAAGTCCAATCTCCATTTGGACAGGCTATAAAGCCAGCGGTATTTAACCAGTTGTCTAATATTTGATTAGCCTCAGCATTAAAATCTGAAAAGTCATTTGGATCATAAATTAATGTATAATCTTCTATGGACACTCCTCCATCTACATAATTAAAATCACCAACAGTCCAATTATTTATAGAATAATCTGCATCGTCAACAAAAACGCAGTCTAGATTAATATTGTCAAAAATATTAACTGGTTGAATCTGTATATTAGTTCCATTTTGAAGGTTTATTGTGCTTAAGTTATTATTTGATTGGACATTAAACGTTTGTAGTTGCGAATTTAAAGACACATCTAAACTTTCAATTTGTGTATTATTGAGCCAGAGTGTGTTAAGGTTTAATTGATTAGTGACATCAAGAGAATTAATAGGGCAATTTAGAGTTAAGCTTGTTAAGGCGGGATTCAATTCTAAATTTATCTCATTGAGCATAGAAGACCCAATTCTTAATATTTCAAGGTTTGGACAATTTTGAATATCTAATGCATTTAGTACTGTAGTGTCTCCAAACTGTGTCCCAATTTGCACTTTGGTCAGCAACTCATTATTTAGAATGTTAACGGATTCAATGCGTGGTGAAGCAATTATTGTAACTTCCTCCAATTGTGGATTACCAGAAAAATCGATTTGAAAATTACTGCCAACAATATTATCTTTCAGAAAAAACGAAGTGAGGCCTGCAAAATCTTGTAACCCTTCAAAACTATTTATCGCAAAAGAATCCACTAATTCTTCAAGAAAAGTATCAGGATCTACCACAAATACTAAGCCTTCAATAAAAAGTGATGTAATAGAAGATATATCGCTTGTAAATACTTGACCATTCTCGGTTTCATCGGTATCATATCCATTTACTCTTAACCATCGCTCAAATTCAGGGTCTGGAATAAAAGTAATATTGTCGTCTGGTTCTGATTCTTGCAAAGGACCAATAAATCCTTCTGAAACTATTAAAGACCCAGCAGATATCTCATTAACTGCAACTTCTCCAATAGAATACACCACAGCTAAATTTCCAATGGTGCTGGAGGCACCACCACTATCAATACTACTTTTTTCAGTACTTTGTCCTACGGCAAGAAGTCCAATGAAAAGACAAATACAATTGAATAGAATCGATTTCATAATACTCTGATTAATCGCGATTTTCTAAAGCCTCTACCCTACGTAATAAGTCTTGGAGTACAGTTTCCTGAGCTTGTATGGTTTGCTGCTGTTGCTGAATGATTTCTTGCTGTTCTTTAATTCCTGCTGTGAGAATTGGTATTAAACCTATGTAGTTAACACCTAAATATTCGATTTTTTGATCTTTTTTAGTTCTACCGGGATGCACATTATTCGTTACCAAATTTGGAAAAACTTGCTGGAGTTCTTGCGCAATAAATCCCATCTGTGGTAGAGCAGACATATTCATTTTTTCTATATATTCTTGTTTAATGGTGTAACTTTTTGGATTAAGCTGAGTAATAGATTCTATGGCGTTGCTAACTGATTGAATATTAGTTTTTAATTTACGGTCTGAGGCTTCGACGATGACACCGGTATGAGCTAAATCTCCAGCAGCGTAAACAGCATAATTAGTGCCTCCTCCAAAAGCACTACCATAAACACCATAGTTTGTACCTGTGTTAGCTCCTGTAGAATTTCCTCTGATTCCATAATACAAGTTACCACCAGAGCCGAATACGTTTCCTTCAATTCCTTTCCATTTACCTAGACCCTCGACTCCTATACCATAATAATCATCAATAGTATTTTGCCCATATAACCCTCTGGCGTCAGAAAATGAATTAATTGGTTGATTTATGATGCCCTGAATTGCATCGTCAAAAATAAAATCATTTGAATTTTGATTTACAGAAAGTTTTCCATTTATAGTAGAGGCGCCATCTGCTTCTACTGTCAATGCGTTTGAAGGTTGACCTATATCACCATTTCCTATCATAAATAAGGCATTAGGAACGTCATTATTATATACACCTAAAGCAGTAGCATAATTAGAAGAGACGTTTAAACCAAAACCAAATGCTGCGGAAGAATTTCCCTGAACAGATAATTGATTGCCAGCTCCAAATGAGGCAACTCCAGTTATAAAGGTGTCAATTCCAAATGCCGCAGACGCCTCTCCTCCGGCGTAATTATCTTTATTGGCGGCAAAGGCATATCGTCCTGGTGCGCCTGAAATTCCCCAAAAGCCATCATCATGTATAGTCAGGTCTACGGATTTATCCCCAATATCAGCTAAGATATTACCATCTAGGATAGGATTGGTCTCCAAGCGCCAACCAAAAAAGCCAGACTGCGAAATACGACTGAGACCAGGGTTATTAAATACATTAAGGGCATAGGGAACAGCTTTAAATGGTGTTGTTCCAATATCTACAAATCCAGACCCTGTATCAATTTCTGTCCTCAACGAAAGTAAACCCGAAACCCAATCTATACTGCCAAAATTATCAGAAGTACTTCCTCCTCCAATATCTACAATAGCTATCCCATTAATGTCAGTATTTGTAGTATGTGTTTCTTGATATTGCTGTACAGCATCGCTGAATATTGTAAACCTAATCGTTAGTGCTTGGCTTGATATTATTGTCCCAGTACCATCTTTAATTAAAGCCTTATAATTAATAAGTTCGTTCTGTGAGAAAGAAAAAAAGGTAATACACAGAAATAATCCTAAAGTATAAATATTCTTCATTTATGGATAAAATAGATACTCGATTGCCAGTCTATTACTGATTTGGGAAAGAAATTATAGACAGATAAAATCTAAGTATTTGATTAATAGCGACCCTAATGTAGGAAAAAAATTATTATTCTAAGTCTGCATCTGTTAATTTGAGAGTACAAACAGATAAAAGACCTGAGAATTACTCAAAAAGTACAAATGCCGCCCATTTTGAGGGTGCATCATTGTAAATGCTGGCCATTTGTCTTTGTGTTTCTACAAAGGCCTTTCTAACAGAGCGGCTATCTAACCAGTTTCTATAAAATTTGGTCATAAACTCTGAAGTTTCATTGTCTGGAACTTCCCACAAACTCATTATTAACCGATTTACACCTGCCTTTTTAAATCCGCGTTGCAAACCATATACACCTTCACTACCATCGATATCCCCTAAACCTGTTTTACACGCACTAAGAATGACCAATTCTGTACTGGATAAGTCTAAATTAGAAATTTCCAATGCTGTTAAGATGCCGTCTTCAATTTGATTTTTAGGCTTTTTATTATTTCGCCATGCGTAATTTGCTCCTGCAAATATGAGTCCTGATCTTAGCAATGGATCTTCTGCCAAGCGATACTGATCTTCTAAACTTAAATTGGTCTGTTTTGAAATGTCAGAGTTATTATTTTCATAAAAATAACCATGTGTTGCTATATGAATAAGGTTTGGACTTTTTCCGTCTAAGCCTTTAAATGCATCTTCAGTTGCATTATCCTTACTGAGTAAGGACACTGAAACTCCAGAGGACGTTAATAAGGTATTAAGGTTTTCAATTTCTTCAACCGTCCCTTCTAGAAATGTCCAGGATTCTCCTCGACTTTTAGTCCCTCTCGATTTACTTAATGCATAGCTATAAACATCACTATCAATATTTTTCAAATCCTCTCCATTTTCCCTAATACCATTTTCCGTGTAATCATAGGTAACCCCTCCAATAAGCAGTGAGGACTCGATATTAAAATCATCTCTAGATTCAATGAGTTTATGGGTACTACTCATTTGAACTAATTGTTTATCGCGGATAATTGGTTCATTCTTATTTTTTAATGCCGCAAGTGAGATTTGGTTTAACAAGCCGCTAGGTGAATAATATACTGTTTTCATATTTTTCAATTCAGATTCGAGTGGTTTCCATATCATGTTATAAAGCTCTTCTGAATTATAAATTTGGTCTTCAGTTTTTCTAGTAATAGCAGCATTTATTTCAGATTGATTACACAGTGCAATAGCCTTAGGATAGATAGATTTTGAATTAAATACATAGGCTACATATTTAATAGCATTGGTGGGTTTTCCATTAATCACAGGATTATAATGAGAAAATTCTATAACCACTTCGTCATTTCTTAACTTGGCTTGTATATCTTTCCAATTACGCACTAATGTCTGGCTTTCACTGAATAGTTCTGAATGAATCTGCACAAGTTCCGATTCAGATGCATTTATGATTTGTCTTAAACTATCAACATTAAACCTGCGTTGAGAAATAGATTCAGTAAGAACCGCTGCAAGTTGTTTTTTACTGTTTTTATAGTTTCGAATTTTCTTATTAATCGAATGATTTTTAAGCCGTTTCAAATCAACAAATACACCTTTTGAGTTATTAAGCAACAAGCCTTTTAAAATTAACTGATTGTTTAAATTAAGAGCATTAAGTTCTTTGTTTTCAATATTATCCAAAAATACTAGAGATTGCATTGTATTGAAGTTTTTTGAAATCGTCTTCAGAAAAATCTTCTGCTCATCCTCACTACTGAAACGGAATATTTTATCGATTTGATTAATAAAAACATCATTTGATGCACTTAAATAATTCACGCCTTTGTCAAGCTCTTGTAACCCAAAATAAGTTGCACTTTTAATTTTAAGGAACTGCCCATAATCTTCATGGTCCTCTCCCAATATCAAACGAATACTATCAGTAGCCGAATCAATGAAAGGCTTTGCTTCAGCAAATTGATGGGTTAAATTATAGGCCTTTGCAAGACTCTGTTGCATATTATAATAAGCTTCATCCTTGGATTTATTATGGGTTTCACAATAAGCCAAGTTTTCTTTCATTAGGGCAATAGCAGTATCTGTTTCACCTAACTCAAATAACGTGGCAGAATAATCATCTAATATCCAGCTATGAAAGTTATGCCATTGACCATCACGCTTCTCTTCAAATCTTACTATGATGTCTAATCCTGATTTTGTGTATTTAAGAGCCTCGTCAAATTTACCTTGTGCAAAGAATAATTTGCCCATGTTAGCTAAGAGCTTAGCATATTCCGGATGATCTTCCCCCAAGGCCTTTACCATTACTTTTTTAGCCTTTTCGTAAGTCTCTTTTGACTTGTCATATCTGCCCATATTCTGATAAAAAAAGGCTTTGTCCATTAAGCGTTTACTTAAGGTCTCCTGGGTTATGTTTGGTAATTCTAAAGACGCATCAAAATATTTTATAGCATTGGCATAATCTCCACTCTTATCATAATTAATAGCAATTCTACCAAGTACTCTTGCATAAATCGGATTTTCAGTATTTTCATTGGCCACAAATACATTCTGTACACTCTTATACATATTTATAGCCTCTGCATAATTATTGCTTTCTTCTTCAACTATAGCCAAATAATAATTAGCTGCTAAATATCCCATATTTGTAGTTGAATCAATTGCTTCAAAAGCTTCTGAGGCCTGTTTTTCGTAGTCATAAACTTTTGATAGGTTTTTAATTGAATAATATAACCCTCCAATATCCTTTAAGGCCACTGCGTACTCCATACTTTTTTTACCGTTGACCTTTTCAACATGATTTAGTAAGTCTCGTATATTGGCTTTTGCCTTTTCATCATCTCCAGTAGCAATATAAAGCTCTACTAAACTCTTATAGATTTGAATTTCATTTAATGCACTAAATGGATCTTTAGACTTTATAATATCCAAAGACTGTAACAAGTACCTTTCAATTCTCTTTTTATTCTTGGAATTTTTAATAAAGCTCGAGCTAAGCCCATATAGAGTTGTGGCGTAATTCAAGTCTAAAGTGTCCCTTTCTTTCCTTAGAACATCAAGTCTTTCTTGATAAAGATGTCTTGCCTTTTTTGATTGTTGAAAGTTCAATGACAATTTTGCCAATTCTATTATTTCTTCGGAATACTTGAGACGCTGGGAGGGTTTTAAGGATTTTGAAAAGTCTACTATCTGGGCATCAAGCTTCAAAGAATCAATGGTTTTAATTGACCTACTTTTCAAGTTGACCTCATAATAAGCTAATAATGACTTACCGTGCTTTTCTTTTTTTCTAAAATATTTTGAAGCTATTTCAAATGACTTCCTAATAGGCTTATAGGCCTGTTGTATGGAATCCATTTCTAAATAGTTAAGACCTGACTGATAGTAGCCTTCCCATTGCCCTCGCTTTAAGTCTTGAGATGTAATGAGGCTAATTTTAAATAAGAAAACAGCAGATAATAAAACTAATTGTTTGTTTAGCATATAAATGATTAATAGCAACAGTTTAAAAAAAGTAGGCGAGATATTTGGAGAAAAATAAAGGTAGCCTCTTTTAAGTAAACTTCAAAATAAGAACTGCCATGACAATCTCTTTTGTCAATAATATGAAGAATTACGTATATTAGTAGGGCTATTAATCTATAATGAAGAGAAAAACCAAGTTACTTATTAGAGATGCTTTCTTCTCTAGCATCTTAACCAGCGTCATTATTGGTATTCTATACTTAGCCATTTTCAATGTTAGATTCTTTAACCCAATCCATAAAGTTTTTGAGGATTTTAGTTTTTTAGATGTTTATTTTGCGCAGCAGTTTGAGGAAAGCACCAAGGTCAATGAAGAAATTATTTTAATAAACATTGAAAATCATGATAGGGAAATCATTGCGTCCCTCCTAGAAACCGTTTTAAGCGCCAAACCGAAAGCTGTTGGTTTTGATGTTATATTAGAACCTCACGACGAGCATTTTGCGGCTGATTCGCTTTTGGCTCAACTTCTAGAACATAAAAAAGTAGTGACAGCGTTTGAGGTGAAAAATGAACGCATCATTCAAAACGAAGCATTTTTTTCAAGCCGTAAACGACCAAATTTTACCAATTTTAATTTTGACGAAGATGTGGCCGTCGTAAGGGATTTTATTGGATTTGCTGAAATACAATCAGAAATAAGAACATCCTTTGCCACTCAAATTGCAAAAACATATCTCAGCGATAAAAAATGGACCAAATACAGTTATGATGAAAAGCTCGAAACTCCACAAGTCATCAACTTCTCTGGTAATACCGAAAAGTTTCCTGTTCTTACATTAGAGGACTTAAGCTTTGAAAATCCTTCCGCCTTTCTTAAAAATAAAGTAGTCATTCTAGGATACGTTGGCCGCAAAGGTATAGACAGTAGAGCTGATATTACAGATAAGTTCTGGACGCCACTCAATGAAAGACTATTTGGCAAGAGTGACAGGGATATGTATGGTCCTGTTGTTCATGCCAATATTGTAAATATGCTGATAAAGAATAAAGTGATACAGCGCGTATCCCATTTCTGGTTAGTTATAATCACCTTTATCTGTATGTATTTTTCAACAATGGTTTATATGAAACTCAATAAATATTATAAAATAAGCTACCGTACAAGAAAACAGACTTTTCAGTTTATTTTCTCTGTAACCCTTCTCATTATTGTATACTGGCTATTGACAAAAAATATAGTCCTTAATCCTATCTTAATCCTTGTTGGTGTAATCCTATCTGGAAGCTATTTTAAGTATTACAAACATCTTACACGATATATAAAAACAAAACGCAAATGGAAAACGTATTTAAAGTAATACAGCGTAAAGGGCTAATACTATTAGCTCTATGGTTTGTGTCAACAGTATTTGGACAAAAAAGTAACCTATATATTTGGAGATATGAGGGTAAGCCTGCTATAAAACTTAATGACTCTATTTCACCTGTTACCAATGGCGCCGCAATCACAAAAAAGTCTAAACTTATTATGGGTAGAGATGATGTGGCCTACATTATTAATAATTCTGGTGAGGTCTTTGAGCTTCATGAAACAGGTACGTTTAAACATAAGGAATTGTCTAAACTCGAGCCCAGAAAAGCCAGAACATCCTTTGAAAAGAAGTTGACTACCTATCTCTGGAAGGAGTTTACCAATTCCGTTAAAAAAGGTTACAATAAAAGTGGCGTTGTATACCGTGGTGATTATGTAGAGTTGTTACAACCCTTAGACAGTACTTCTTTATATGCCAATGAGATTGTTTTTGAGTGGAAGGCTAAAGAAAATAAAACAAAGCCTTATTATTTTGTCTTAAGAGAATTAGGCACGACCGAAACTACTATGATTGGCACTTATGATACCAAAATTCATCTTTTTACAGATGATATTAGGTTGAAAAACGGCAAATCCTATGAATGGACTGTGGTTGAGAGTAAATATGAGAATTTAGACAAAGTAAATTTTAGTACGATTAAGATCTTAAATGACAGTGAATATCAAACACAAAAAACTGAAATTGATATTTTTATTGACTTTTTAAATTCTATAGGATACAGTAGTGAAGAGATTTCAGATGTTCTCTGTTTAAAAATTCGAAGTTGTTTTTAATCTTCTTATAAATTTCGTAGCCTTCCATGCTGAATTCTATTCATCTGGCATAAAACTTTGGATTTAAAAGATTTTGAACTAAGGTCAGATGAGGCCAAAACTTTAGGAATATTTTCACGTTATTTTTGTGCTAGTCATAGAATTAACTATCAACTTTGTTAACTACTCCTTGATTTTATGGAAAAAGCGCACTTAGTTGACATTATAAATAGACAAAAACAAGATGTTTTTATTTCGGCATCGCTAAAATTAGAATCGCAACGTTTCACCGAATTGCTTTTTAATGCCCTTTTTGATAGCGAAACTGACACCGAAAATGCCTTGATTGAGTTAGAATCTCTTTTCTTAAAGATTAGGGACTTGGCATGTCCGGATATTAAAGGAAAACCTTGTAAAACTTGGGATGATTTTACAGAAGCTATTCCCGATTTATTTTGTAGCCTAAAAAAAGACGCCTCTTCTATTTTGCACAACGACCCAGCAGCCCAATCATTAAGTGAGGTTTATTTGGCTTATCCTGGATTTTTTGCTATTGCTATCTACCGTATGGCGAAGGAATTTTTCAAATTAGGTCTGCCTTTAATTCCAAGGCTCATGACCGAGTATGCACACCAAAGAACAGGAATAGATATACATCCTGGAGCCACTATAGGCGAAGCATTTTTTATCGACCACGGAACAGGTGTTGTCATTGGAGAAACTACTGTAATCGAGGACCGCGTTAAAATTTATCAAGGTGTAACCCTTGGGGCATTAAGTGTTAAAAAAGAATATAAAAACACCAAAAGACATCCTACGATTGAGAATGACGTTACCATCTACGCCAATGCCACAATTTTGGGTGGAAAAACTATTATTGGAGCTAAAAGTATTATTGGAGGAAACAGTTGGATAACAGATTCAATACCAGAAAACTCAATAGTCTCCAATACATCTCAAGTAGAAATTATTGCAAAAAAAGCATGAACAAAACGATCATAGACCGTATTGGAAATACACCCTTAGTTAAATCAATTGCTCTTAACAGCAATCCCAATGTAGATTTATATTTTAAGTTAGAAGGCAATAACCCTGGCGGCAGTGTTAAAGACAGAGCTGCTTACAATATGATAAAGACAGCTTTAGATACAAAACAAATCGACTCCAGTACCAAATTAATTGAAGCTACAAGCGGAAATACAGGAATTGCTCTAGCAATGATTGCTGGGGTTTTTAAACTCAGCATCGAGCTCGTGATGCCAAAAACAGCTACAAAGGAGCGCGTACAGACCATGCGGGCTTATGGCGCTAAAGTCACCTTGCACCCAGATGGCATTGAGGGTGCACGGGATTATGCAGAACATAAAGTAGCAAATGATGGCTATTATTCATTTAATCAGTTTTCTAATGAAAATAATTGGATAGCTCACTACAAAACCACTGGTCCAGAAATCTGGAGAGACACCAACGGCAAAGTCACCCATTTTGTGTCCTCTATGGGTACCACAGGCACTATTATGGGAACATCTACTTTTTTAAAAGAAAAGAACACAGACGTTCAAATTATTGGCGTACAACCTACTGAGGGCTCAAAAATTCCTGGAATACGCAAATGGCCAAAAGAATATTTACCCAAAATCTTTAACCCGTCCAAAGTAGACAAGGTTTACGACGTCAGTCAAGAAGAAGCCATACAAATGGCTCGAAGATTAGCTCGAGAAGAAGGCATATTTGCTGGCATGAGCAGCGGAGGTGCTACAACTATAGCGCTTAAACTAGCCGAACAACTTAAAGATGGTATTATAGTAAGTATTATCTGTGATCGTGGAGACCGCTATTTGTCTTCTAAACTTTTTGAGTAGTTAAGGCATATTGATTTGAAGCTTTAATCTAACTTGCTTCTAGAAAGATTCGAAGAAAACTACTATCATCTTACCGACCTACCTTGCTAAGGTTATAAATATATCATAGAATAGAGATGCCATAAAAACTTTAACCAACTCCTCAAAATCCTTAAATAATTATTAAAATAATTATAAGTCCTTTAATAAGTGCTGTTTATCCTTTATTTTTAAAGAGAACGTTGGAATCCTTTTTCTAATCTAATCACAGATTAAGAAAAGGTATAAGACTTACTATTAAAATAAACATAGGCTATAAAAAAAGCTTGGTAATAAATTAGCCGAAGAACCAAGACCTATGGAATCAAAGAAAAATTAAAAGTATAATATTATGAAAACTATTAAACGAAACTTACCTCTTCTACTCTGCATCTTAATGCTGAATTGCGCCTCCCGTATTAAAACAAAAACACTCAATGACCAAAATCCTTTTGATTATAGAACTTTTGCCTATTTAACAGATACGGACTTTAACGCGTCGACTTACAATAGGGAGTTGGACTCAAATCTTGATGAATCTGCAATACAACAAATGAAAATTCGAATGAATAAATTAGGGTTTGCAATGGATTCAAAGAATCCAGATTTAGTCGTTTTTATTTCTAATGCTAATTCTATTGGAAGCAACCTTCAAAAAGATGGTACCAACAGCGCCGCCTCTCAAAGCGCTTCTTCTGGTATGATGCCATATAGTGGCTCTTCTAGTTCTACTACAACAAAACGTTATACAACTACAACTAGCAGCACGCCTACAACAAGACCATTTAAGAATGGTAATATGGTTATAGAAATTTTTAATGCGAAAACCAAAGCCTTAGTATGGGTAGGTACAGCCAAAAACTTTAAAACGGATATTGCGGGGCAGAATCTATCTGTAATGATGGTAGATGAAATTTTTAATGAATTTCCATAAATCGAAACTTAGGTCGATATACGAATCACATATTCTGACGGTATTCCATCCTAAAAAAAAACGCCAAGTACACTTGGCGTTTTTTCTTTTTGTTATATTAAACTGTAATTGGGACAGGAACTGAACACTAACCACAAATCCTTTATTTTCAATATTTTACAACTTCTATCGAATCTAAATAAAGAAAGGGTGAAACGTTACTATCTCCATTCAAATACTAGAAAGATAGGATCGCACTAAAAGTAAATCGGACCCTAAAGTATTTTAGCTTATTTTGGAAAACGGCTCCACATAGGCCACTGAAATTTATGCGCATGGTGTCATTAAATAATAATGGTTACATAAAAAATCCTCTCCACTTGTAGGAAAATTAATTAAATTAGAGGTAAAAGACATATTGGCTATAATAACAATGATATATACCCATGTTGCACAACGTAATTTGATGACTATTAGCAGTCCTTTGGGTATGGCAATAGAGGCTTTAACAAAAACCCAAAAAGAAACAGGAAAAGTGTTGTTATCCCGAAATATAATACATTAAATACTTAATTTTGTTTTGATATAACACGTTAGGGCACATATGAAAAACAAACTGCTGACATTAATAACTGTACTAATGATTTCAGGAATTACTTCCTGTAGTCGGAGTTATAAAATTGACAAAGCGGATTTTTCATTAATTCCTTACAACGGAAAAGAAGTTCTTGTACTTAAATCTACTGAAAATAAATTCGACACTATATTTTTAAAAGGATTTGAGCAATATTCCGCTGGATCTGACCCTTTAGCTATTTTTCCTGACAAGTATGAAATTTATCGTTTGAATTGCAGAGTTTCTGACCCGAATTATGACAGATATCTCGACGGGAAAAGTATAATAGAATTAACTGCTGGTGAAGACGAGACAATTATTTGGTTTGATATTTTCATGAAAGAATCTTGGTTTTATGGCAAACGAATTTATTCGAAAAAGGAATTTGACAGTGTTCCTTTTTCCAAAATAACTATTGATAATAAGACTTACGACGATGTTAAAATTTTTGAATCTGATGGCTCTTATGTACAAAGAGACAATTATGCGGAAAGGTTTTATTGGAGTTTAAGTCAAGGGTTTCTTGGATTGGACAAACGAGAAACTGAATGGAGACTGATAAAAAAATACGTGCCCTAACAACGTGTATAATTAATTGCTTAGGTCGTTGCTTACTTGGAAAATTCCTTCGGAATTTTCTCGCGTTCGTTTTTGTTTACTAAATTAGTTGCTGAAACACGCAACTAACCATACACAAACACGTTAGGCACAAGTTGACCAAAAATGCGAACAGAAGAATATAATAGAATTACGAAAGAAGGAAACGTACTTGATTTTGGAACGCTAAAAGAAACTAAAAAGCAACTCGGAATTAATAAGTTGACAGAACTTGAATCTGAAATTGACCGAATATTATCGGAAAACAAAATTCAAAAACCTGAATTGCACGAAAAACCGAATAGTACGGAAACTGACTTTTATCAGATTGACTTAAACTCTGACCAAATTGAAATGATAGTTTCTATGTTTGGAGATTTGGAAGTTGGAAATCTCGGAATGAATTACGAATCGACTTATTCCGCTAACTTTTTTGCTAAAATGCTTGATAAGTGGAATGATTTACCAGATTACAAATAAAAAATGAGCGAAGAAAACCCACCACACCTAAACGCTGAACAAATCAGAGAAGGAACTCAAAAAGGACTAAAGAAATATGAAAACTTGAGTTTTATTGAGCAGTATGCTATGTATATGGGAATGGCACAATTACTCGAATTTGGATTGAAAAAGTTATATGAAGAGAAATTTGGAGGAAGTCTTGATGATATGGAAAGATGGACTCTTGGAAAAACTAGAGTTGAACTTGAAAGAAAAGGATTGAGAGAAGACTTCATTGCTCTGCTCAAAGGAGTTACGGATTCAAGAAATCATATAGCACACGAAATTCTAGCGAATGAAGCGCTTATGAATGGAATGATGAATAAATTAAATGTACAAGGAGCGTTTTCGAAAAACAAGAGAATACTTTGGAAAGCAATAAATGAACTTGAACACGTCTGTTTTCTTTTTGACTGGACTAATGAAAATAATGGCTGGGATTAAAAACCAGTGCCTAACACCGTGTATAATTCATTGCTAGTTATAATCTATTTACGAAAGTCCTCGCGTACTTTCTATCTGTGATTTATTTGCTAACTTTAGTGCTTAAACCACGCAACTAATCATACACAATTACGTTAGCTACAATGACCTCAAAATCCTTACTAATAATTAAAAACTTCCAATGTTAAGAATTAAAATGCCATTTCTACTTTTTATCGTTTTACTGTTACCCGTTGAAAATATAGCACAGGAAAATGAAATAACCACTGGGAATAAAAACGGAACACTTATAGCAATTGGTGGTGGAGAAATTGGACATACAAACATTATGAAAGAATTTCGGAAACTGGCTGGTGGAGATTCCGCAAAGATAGTGGTTATACCAACTGCGTTTGTTAGGAATAATGAAATAGATACTATGTTACTAAAAAGAAATTTCAAAGAATATGGTATACCTAATTTTACTATTTTACATACAAGCGATTCTATTGAAGCTAATACTGACGAATTTGTTAAGCCGATTAAAGAAGCTACAGGTATTTATTTTACTGGTGGTAGACATTGGAGAATCGCAGACAGTTATTTAAATACCAAAGTACATAAAGAGTTATTAAAATTATTGGACAGAGGTGGTGTAATTGCTGGTTCGTCTGCAGGTGCAACTATCCAAGGTTCTTATTTAGCAAGAGGAGATACAAAAAACAATCAAATAATGATGGGAGACCACGAAATCGGATTCGGATTTATTTCAAATATCGCTATTGACCAACACGTCTTAAGCAGAAATCGACAGTTTGATATGTTTATAATTCTTGAGAATAAACCTGAACTTTTAGGTGTCGGAATTGATGAGAGTACAGCTATTGTTGTCAAAGGAGATATTCTCGAAGTTATTGGAGAAAGTTATGTTATTATCTATGACAAATCATTCTGGTCAATTGAATCTAATCCATTTGATGAGGAAACTTATAAAAAAATACCGAATAAAAACCAATTATTCTATTTTTTAAAAAGTGGAGATAAATATAATTTAAGAGAAAGAAAGGTCATTCGGAACTAAACATTATAAGTTGTCACAGTAGCTAACAATGTGTAAAGTTAATGCTTACTTCCTACTTCAATTTTAATTTCTATCTTTAAACAAACAAATGGTTTCATCGGAAAATTGGCAAGTCAAAGCCTTGCTATTTTTCTCCAGCGGATTTTTCGCCAGTTGCAAGCAACTTGGCTCACCAAAGCTAAAAATAGCTTCGGCTCAATCCGCACAAACCTTACACAAACACGTTAGGTGCAATGTCAAAAACCCAATGAAAAAATTAAACTTACTTATTACTTTATTAATCATTTTGAACTCATGTGGTTCAAATCAAAAAACAGTAAGTGCAGTTGAGGTTAATGAAACTAATGACATTGGAACAATTGATTTAAGAAAACAAGGTTTAAGGTTAAAAATTGGACCGACATGGTATGATAATGAATCTGAAATTCACTTTGTATTTGGTGTTTCAGAAAAAACAGCTGAAAATTATATAACTGAACTGCATTTTAATTTTGGTGGAAACATAGAATGCCAGAATAAATCACTTTCTGCAATATTTGACTTTAAAAATTCAAATGATTTAATTCTTTCCGATTCTGTCAACAGATTATTGCCTGCTACCAAGGAAATCATCCAAAGAAAACAAGATAATTCAAGTGTAGAATTTGACTTCAAAAACCCAAGTCCTGGAATATTAGTTTTTGCAATAGAAAAAGTAAACTTAAAGCCGAACAGGAAACAAAACAATATTTGGTTAAAAATTAAATCTGATTGTAGTGAATACTTAAACCTTCCAATCTTTCTATCCAAATATGACGTTCCAAATGTTGACGAACTAATAGACAGATATATCCAAAACACACTGAATGAACTATCAGAAAGTGAATTAAAAAACATAAAAGCCATTTTTTCACATAATCAAACTCATAAAACAGAAAACTTTTTGATTGATATGGTTGACCAAAGAAATATGCAGATTATGACTTATAATTCAGAAACAAAAGAATTTATTCTGTCTGACTTTGAAAAAAATGTGATTCGAAAAATAAAACACAGCACCTAACAACGGCTATAGTTCATTACGGCTGAAATTCCTAATCGGAATTTCAAGCCTTTTTGCTAAATTTATGGTTACGGCGGAATGATACTCGCGTACCATTCCGTAACGAAACCATAGCCAAAACCGTTGTGTGTAAGCTGAAAAAAGCATCGTAAATGACCAAAGAAAGTGCTGAAAAAATTGGAATTAGAGTTGCAACAATTTCTGTGTCAATCGGAATTGTTTTAGCATATTTAATTCCAACTTGGATATTTTGGGACGGAACTTCAAAATCTTTTACGTGGATTCTTGACATTGGATTTTGGTTTAATGTGATAATGGGAATTGCATTCTTTTACGGAATGGGATACTTTTTCGGAAAAAAAGCTGGAATTGAAATTCTTGTAAAAAAACGGAACTATATTCTGACTGGAATTAAATACGGAATTCTGACTTTGATAACAGCTACCTTTTTAACAAGCCTTATCGGATTTTTCCAAGAAGGAATTGAAAATATTGGAACACACGATGACCCATTTTATGATTATATTTTTAAACCAATGTACTGGATTTTAATGTTTGGAATTATTCCATCCATCGTTGTTGGAATTTTATTTGGACTGACAATAAAACTAAATGGAAATAAAAAGCCTACACACAACAATGTATAACCGCAATTACGGCGGATTCGACTACGTCCGAATCCACTCGGAATTGCTAACGTCTGTGCTAAACCGAAAAATTTGAGTACTTTAATCCGTAACTGACGGTTATACGAGACCGTTCTCTACAAGCTAAAAGCCACCGCTTAAACAGCACATTTATTTTTCCAAACGCGTCGCCAAAAGCTGAAAAATAAAAGAGCTGTTTCTGCCTTTGCGCTTGAGCAACTTTATCGACAAAAAAATGTGAACAAAAAATCGAATAAAAAATACATACAATCTAAATCTTTTTTAACTTGTAAGGTTGAATTTACTATTTTATGATAAAAGAAAGAATTGATATAGAAAACATTGACGGACAGCTATTTGAAATCAAAGTAGTTGAGCCAGAGAGTTCTAAACCAGCTTCTTTTACTCACTATTTGCATAATCATAAAAACGGAGTCTCGCAGTTCTACAAAAAGGATGCACTTGCTTTTGTAAAAGAAAGGTTGGTTAAAAAATATCCTAACGAACAAATCACAAACAAAGTTGCAGAAGAGGCTCTTCAATATTTGATTTTCGATTTAAAAAAATCTGTTCCTTTCCCAGCACCTGAAAAACCAAAATTTAAATTCATTGACCTTTTTGCTGGAATTGGTGGATTTAGAATAGCATTGCAAAACCTTAATGGGAAATGTGTTTTTACAAGCGAATGGGATAAATACTCAAAGCAAACTTACAAAGCAAACTTTGGCGAAATTCCATTTGGCGATATTACTAAACCAAAAACAAAAAGCTACATACCAGATAATTTTGATGTGCTTTGCGCTGGATTTCCCTGTCAAGCATTTTCAATTGCTGGCAGACGTGGTGGATTTGAAGATACTCGTGGAACATTGTTTTTTGACGTTGCAGAAATCATAAAAGAAAAACAACCAAAAGCAATTTTTCTCGAAAATGTCAAAGGTCTGCGCAATCACGATAAAGGAAAAACATTAGCAACGATTTTAAATGTTCTAAGACAAGATTTGAACTACTACGTTCCCGAACCTCAAATAATAAACGCAAAGGAATTCGGTGTTCCTCAAAATCGTGAGCGGATTTTCATAGTTGGTTTCCGCAAAGATTTGGGTATTACAGATTTTAAATACCCAGAACCAAAAGATAAAACTGCTGTATTAGACGACATTTTAGAGGAGCAAGAAGTTTCTGTTAAATACTACTTATCTACAACTTATGTTCAGACTTTAAGAAATCATAGAGCGAGACATGAAAGTAAAGGAAATGGATTTGGCTACGAAATTATACCAAATGATGGAATAGCAAATGCAGTAGTTTGTGGTGGAATGGGAAGAGAAAGAAATTTGGTTTTAGACGATAGACTTACAAATTTTATTCCTGTAACAAATATTTCTGGTGAAGTCAATCGTGAGGGAATTAGAAAAATGACACCACGAGAATGGGCCAGACTTCAAGGATTTCCTGATAACTTCAAAATAATAGTATCAGACGCACAAGCCTACAAACAGTTCGGTAATTCAATTGCAGTTCCTGCTATCCAAGCAACAGCAGAAAAAATTATAGAAAAACTAAACTGCAAATGATTACAGGTAACAAAGGTGAATGGAGTGAAATTTATGCTCTTTTCAAACTATTAGGTGATAAACAGCTTTTTCTCGGGAATAAAGATATTGAGAAACTTGAGGGATTGGTTTATCCTATAATCAAAATACTTCGCTCAGAGAATAATGGTGATTTTGAATACTCGATTAAAGACGAGTTAATATTAATTTCTGGAGAACAAGAAATTTTAAAAATCCCAATTGAAGAGTTTAAAACCAAAGCTATTTTCCTTTTAGATGCAATTAAAGAAAACCGTGAACGGACTTTCTCTATTCCAGAAATCGAAGAATTTATGCAATCAATAAACTGTATGTCTTTAAAAGCAAGCTCGTCTGCTAAAACTGACATTACGATTGTAGTTCATGACCAAAGAACAAATCAGCAACCAACTTTAGGATTCAGTATTAAATCTCAACTTGGCAGTCCTTCCACTCTACTAAACGCTGGCAAAACAACCAATTTCATTTTCAAAATAAATGGTGTTGATTTAACTGCCAAGCAAATTGAAGACATAAATTCTATTTCGACTAGGAGTAAAATTATTGATAGAATTGCTCAAATTCAATCTAAAGGCGGTTCTTTTGAATTCTTAAAAACAGAGAGACAAATTTTCTCAAACAATCTTGTTTTAATAGACAGCTTATTGCCACAAATTCTATCTCAAATAGTGTTTGACTTTTATTCAAATAAATTTTCTCAATTAACGGATTTAGTTAAAAAAATATCTGAAAAAAATCCATTAGACTTTGATATTGAAAATGAGCACGAATTTTACGAATACAAAATAAAACGCTTCTTAACAGATGTTGCACTTGGCATGATGCCTTCAAAAGTGTGGAGTGGTAAATATGATGCGACAGGCGGATATTTAATTGTTAAAGAAAATGGAGATGTTCTTTGTTATCATGTCTACAATAGGAACGAATTTGAAGATTACCTTTTTACTAATACAAAGTTAGATACAGCTAGTAGTTCACGACATGATTTTGGTAAAATTTATATAGAAAATGGAAGCCTATACTTTAAGCTCAATCTACAAATCAGGTTTGTATGATTGACAAAATCGTTAAAAATATAAATACACTTCAGCAATTAAAAAACAATGATATTCATAGAAAGTATATCGAATATATAAGATATCCATTCTTTAGAAACTTAGCACCTGATTCTAAAATCACATTTGATTTTCCGATTACATTTTTAGTAGGGAAAAATGGAGGTGGTAAAAGTTCAACATTACAATCTCTCTATGGTTGTCCAAAAGGTTATAGTCTAGGAGATTACTGGTTTACAACTGAGTTAGACCCAATTAAAGAGTTTGATAAAAACAGAAATTGTTTCATTTATGGATTTAAAGATAATGGCTTAATAAAAGAAGTAATTAAACAAAGAATCCACCGAGATAATGACCCTGATTACTGGGAAACTGCTAAACCAATTAAACGTTATGGGATGCAGAATTCGCAAAGGTTTTCCCCAATTGAAAAAGATGTAGTTTATCTTGATTTCAGAACAGAATTAAGTGCTTTTGACAAATTTTTTCATTTTTTAAAATTTCATTCTAATACTCATAAAACCAAACAAGATTTTCTTCGTTTCTATTCCAATAAACTTAAAGAGGCTTTTGATACGAATAAAATAATATCTTACTATAAGCCAAATAGAAACAAACCAAAAGTAATTTTATCTAAAATTGAAACAAAAATAGTTTCTGAAATATTGAGAAAAGAATTTGAAACTATTGAAATCATTGAACACAACCTTTTTAAAGATTGGGGAACCTCGATTAGATTAAAGCAAAAAAATATTAATTATTCAGAAGCGTTCGCAGGAAGTGGTGAAACAGCAGTCGTCATTCTTGTCCATAAAATATATAATGCATCGAACGAAAGTTTGATATTATTAGATGAACCGGAAACATCACTGCATAGTGGTGCTCAAAAAAGATTAATGTCGTTTTTAATAGAGCAATGTATAAAGAAAAAACATCAAGTAGTTATTTCTACTCATTCACCTTTTCTAATCGAGAATATGCCAAATGAATCAATTAAAGTATTTTCTACTCTTAATACTACTGGTAAATTCGTAATTGATAATGATAGAAATTATAAAGAAGCATTCCACGAATTAGAAATAGAAAACACCACCAAAAAAATTATTCTTGTAGAAGACAGAACTGCTCAAATCATTATTGATAAAACCATTGAAAAATTAGGAAAAGCTACAGAAGATATTTTTGTAACAAAATATCTTCCTGGAGGTGCTGATGATATTAATCAAAGACTTACTACAATTATGGAAATCACTGATGACACATACGTAGTATTTGACGGAGACCAGAAGAAACTTCAATCGCCAATTGATTTGAACTCAATACCACCCAATCAACAAGATACCAGTGTAAAACTAAAAGCATTGATAAAATCCCAAACTGGTTGTGATGTGAAGTTTTATTTAAACGGCGGAAATCAATCCAAAGAATTGAAAGAAGAGGAAACTCTAAGACTAGCAAAAAAATACTTAGAATTCTATAAAAAAAATGTGTTCTATTTACCGCTTTTAATTCCTGAAGATATTATTTGGGATGAAGATTTTGCCAAAAAGTTGCTAAAACTATTGAAACCTGATAAAGATATTTCAATAATCAAAAGTGCATCATCAAATTCTAAAGAATTACTTTTTAATTTTTGTATTCAATGCTATGGTGAAAGCAAACAGTACGAATCTACAGTTCTTCAATTTGTTTCAAATTGGCTTAATAAGGAAGACACTCATTTTTTGAACATAAAGAATTTAATTAATCAATTAAAAAACTAAATTCAACAGAAAGTCAACCTTACGAGCCATACACATGTACAGTCGCATCATCCAAACATCACCAAAACTGTAAAAGAGTATGTCTCTGCCAACGCTCGAAACCAATCTGAATACAAAAAGCCAGTAGAGAACAATGTGTATAATTCATTGCTAGTTCTCGCCTACTTGCGAAAACCCATGCGGACTTTCTATCTGTGATTTATTTGCTAAATTTAATGCTTAAACACGCAACGAAATCATACACTTTACCGTTGGGCATAATTATGAAAAAACGAACAATCATATTATCAATTTTACTCTTATTCCAATTCTTGGTTAATGGACAAGAATATACTGAATCAGAAGAATTCATATTGACTAAATATGACACCTCTTTATTTGAAAAGATGTTTTCATCAAATGAAGAATTTAATGGAAACACTCTAATTTATATAACTGACAATAGAGGAAATAAACTGAAAGAAATTGAAGTTTTTATTGAAACTTACGAAAATGACTCAAAAGTTGAGGAACTAATAACAACGGAATTTAAAAATATTAATAAAATAATTCGTGTGGTTATTAGTCAATGTGCTTGTTATTGTGATACTTCAAAGTATTACTTTTTTGTAACTAACGACAAAAAACTAATTGAACTACCAACAATTGAACAAGAAGATTACGAGTTTGGAATGAAAACTAAAGATTACGTTTTCAATGCTGAATCTGAAACAATTGAGTTGACAGAATTTCAAGATGAAATGATAAAGAAAAATGAGAATGATAATCCAACTTTCAAATTGAAATCAAAAAAAGTATTGAAAAAATATAAATGGAACGGAAACGAACTGAATGAAAAATAACTATGCCCAACAATGTATAACCGCAATTACGGCGGATTCGACTACGTCCGAATCCACTCGGAATTGCTAACGTCTGTACCAAACCGAAAATTAACGCATATAAACCCGTAACTGACGGTTATACGAGACCGTTGTAGCACATTAAACCAAAATCACGTGATAAGAATGAATACCTACATAATCTTCGGAGTTTTAGCTTTAATCGGAATATTTGCTTTGA
>NZ_JAGEVF010000005.1 GCF_017581965.1 Winogradskyella pelagia | reverse complement strand
AATGGCAGTTTTGCCAACACGGCTACGGTAAGCGGCGATGATCCAAGTAGTACTACTGTAACGAGCTTATCGGACGATCCGGACGATGCTACAGACAACGACAGTGATTCTGATGGTAATCCTGATGATGTTACAGTTACAACTATCCCACAAGTGCCTAGTATAAGTTTAATAAAGACAACTCTACAATTGCAAGACACTAATAGTGATGGTGTTGAAGGTAGTCTTGGTGATATTATAACTTACGTATTTGAAGTTGAGAATACGGGTAATGTAACGTTAACGGATGTTGTTGTACAAGATATATTACCTGGTCTGAATTTAATTGGAGGTCCCATCTCTCAGTTATTACCAGGAGATGTTGACAATACCACATATACTGCAACATATCAGATAACACAAATAGACTTAGATATTGGGTTCGTAACTAATCAAGCCAGTGTTGAAGCATTAGATCCAATCGGAGGTTTAGTAGCTGATGATAGTGATGACCCGAATGATTCTAATGATACGGATAATAATGGCAATGGGAATCCAGATGATCCAACAGTTACTCCGGTAAATTCAATATTTGATTTAGAAGTGAGTAAAGTGGTGAATGAATTGGAGCCTGTAGTAGGAGACCAAGTAGTCTTTACGATTGAGGTTGCTAATATTGGTAATGTCACAGCAACGGATGTGGTAATCAGTGAGCAAATTCCAGACGGATATAGTTTTATTTCGTTCATTTCTACTACTGGATCATACTCAGAAGTAAGTGGCGAATGGCTTGTTGGTCAATTAAATCCTGATCAGGTAGAAATTCTAGAAGTAACTGTTGAAGTTCTAGGAATAGGAGATTATCAAAACACGGCATTTGTGGCCGATGCATTAGGAGGGGTTGATGTTAATCCTGGGAATGATGAGTCTACAGCAGCAGTTGATCCTATTTGTTTAACGATATATAATGAGTTTTCTCCTGACGGTGATGGTGTAAATGAAACTTTCATAATTGATTGTTTAGAACGTTTCCCAAATAATACATTAGAAGTTTACAATAGATGGGGTAATCTCGTTTATTCGAAACAAGGTTATCAAAACGATTGGGCTGGTACTTCCAATGGAAGAGTTGTTATAAACCAATCTAATGAGTTACCTGTTGGAACTTATTATTACGTGCTTGATTTAGGAGATGGTTCTGAACCGAGAGTTGGATGGTTATACATAAATAGAAGAAATTAAGAGTACTAATTAATGAAATACAATAAAATGATACATAAATCACAACTTCAAAAAGGATTAGTAGCCATAGTATTTACACTTGTTAGTACTATTGGTTTTTCCCAACAAGATCCTCAATTTACACATTATATGTATAATACTTTAAGTGTAAATCCTGCTTATGCTGGACAACGAGAAACTTTGAGTGTTGTAGGTCTTCATCGCTCTCAGTGGGTTGGTATTGATGGTGCACCTCAAACACAAACTTTAGGAATTCATTCACCTTTACGAAATGAAAGAATAGGATTGGGTTTAAATATTGTAAATGATGCACTTGGTCCAGCGAGGGAAACCTTCGTTGATGCCAATTTTTCATACACAATTCCTTTAAATGAAAATGATTTGAAACTTTCTTTTGGAGTAAAAGGAGGGTTCCATATGCTTGATACAGATTGGAGCAAAGGAATTTTTAGAGATCCAGATGTTGCTTTCAATGATAATTTAAATTTAATTTCACCTATGATTGGTGCAGGATTGTATATGCACACAAGAAAATGGTACTTAGGTTTTGCAATACCTAATTTCTTGGAAACTGATCATTATGATGATTTTCAAGAATCTGTGGCAACTGAACGAATGCATTTCTATTTAATTGGAGGTTATGTCTTTAACTTAAGTGAAACTACTGAATTTAAACCTGCATTTTTGGTTAAAGGAGTTTCTGGTGCTCCTCTAATAGCAGATGTCTCGGCTAATTTCTGGTTTCAAAAGAAATTAACGGCAGGTGTAGCTTGGCGCTGGGATGATTCCGTAAGTGCACTTGTTGGATTTCAAGTCACACCAGGAATGTTTATTGGCTATGGTTACGATTTAACTACAACTGGATTAAATAATTACAACGGCGGTTCGCACGAAATCACATTGAGATTTGAGGTCAAGAAAATAGGCCGAATTTTATCACCACGTTTCTTCTAAAATTATGAACATGAGAACACTTTCAAAATATATCGTTATAATACTTGTCAGTTGCTTTACAGCGAGTTTTTCTCAAACAGGGAAGATTCAAAGTGTAAAAGATGATTACAGGGATTTTGCCTATGTTAAAACGAGCGAGGTTTTGCTCGAAGTTGCTAATAAGGGTTATCGCTCGGTAGAACTATTACAACAGCTTGCAAATTCATTTTATTTTAGGAATGAAATGGACGAAGCTGCCAGATGGTACGGTGAGTTAATTGCTTTAGAGGAAGTAGTTGATCCAGAATATTATTTTAGATATGCCTTGGCCTTAAAAGGAATACAAGACTACGAGAATTCAGATAAATGGATGGCTAAGTTCAATGAGCTAAAGCCTGACGACTTAAGAGGTAAGGCTTTTAAGTCGAAGGAGGATTATAAAGCTACCATCGAAGATTTAAGTAGAGACGACATTGAGTTAGAAAATGTAGATTTTAATACTGAGTATTCCGATTTTGGTATAACAGAATATGAGAATAGTCTTGTTTTTGCCTCTGCTAGAGGAGGTGGACGAAAGTATCGCTGGAATGAACAACCCTATTTAGATTTGTATAGTGTTGAGAAAACATCTCAGGGGTATGGTGAAGTCAAAGCCTTGGAGGGTAAAATAAATACTAAATATCATGAATCTAGCGCTGTTTTCTCACCAAATGGCAAGTATATATTTTTTACAAGAAATAATTACTATAAACTGAAGTATAACGAAGATGATGATGGTATTAATAGGCTTCAATTGTACAGAGCTACATTGAGTGAAGACGGCACATGGGACGAGATTCACAAAGTACATTTTAATAGTGAAGCTTATAGTGTAGCACATCCTGTATTAAACTTAACAGGTAGTAGATTATACTTTGCTTCAGATATGCCAGGTACATTTGGACAATCAGATATCTTCGTGGTAGACGTAAATGATGATGGTACTTTAGGAACTCCCGAAAATTTAGGACCGTCCATAAATACTGAAGGGCAAGAGTCTTTCCCTTTTATTAACACAAATGGAGACCTATATTACTCATCAAATGGCTATCCTGGACTAGGAGGTTTTGACGTTTTTATTTCTGAAGAATTAGACAAGAAAGTAAGTGAAGGTTCCAGTAGAAATTTCCCAATAGAAAACGTTGGAAAACCTGTGAATAGTGAGGCTGATGATTTTGCCTACTATGAGAATTTAGTAACTAAAAGAGTCTATTTTAGTTCTAATAGAGAAGGAGGTAAAGGCAGCGACGATATTTACACATTTGAAATTCCAGAGTGCGAACAGTATGTTTTTGGAACTGTCTCTGATAAAGATTCAGGAGAATTAATCCCTGGAGCTACGGTAAGACTTTATGATGCTGAAGGTACTGAAATTGAGCAATTAATTGTTGGAGACGATGCAGCCTATAAATTTTCTTTAGACTGCGAAAGGGAATATTTGATTCGAGGAGAAAAAGGAGACTATATCGCTTATGAAACAAGGTTTTCTACTCCTAAGAAAAACCAAGAATTACTTCTGAAGTTATTTTTGGCCAAGGATATGCAAGCTATTGGTCCTTGCGATGATTTAGCAAAGATTTTGGACATACCTATAATATATTTTGATTTTGATAAAAGTAATATACGTTATGACGCAGAAATAGAACTGCAGAAAGTAATTGCGGTGCTCAATAAATATCCAACCATGACTATTGACATTAAGAGTCATACAGACTGTCGTGGATTGGCATCTTACAATGAAAGACTATCTGAGCGGAGAGCTCAGTCAACAAAGCAGTATCTCATTGATAACGGCATAGATTCAGGACGATTAGTAGCCGAAGGCTATGGAGAATCTCAATTGGTCAATGATTGCGGTTGCGAGGGAGAATCTTCCTCCGCATGTAGCGAAGAAGAACATCAGTTGAACCGACGATCAGAGTTTATTATTACGAGCATCAAAGGAGAACGGTGCAACGAAAACTAAAAAATAGCTTTAGAGCCGCTTTTTATAAGCGGCTTTTTTTATGAATTCCTTTACTTTATTTAAAAACTAAGGTGTTAATTTTGCTTTATGAAAGAAGAACAAGTAATTCTTGTGGATGAGCACGATAACGCTATAGGGTTAATGCCGAAAATGGAAGCTCACGAAAAAGCGCTTTTGCATCGCGCATTTTCTGTTTTCATTTTCAATTCTAGAAATGAATTGATGCTTCAGCAACGTGCTTTGCACAAATACCATTCTCCAGGTTTGTGGACCAATACCTGTTGTAGCCATCAACGTGATGGTGAAAGTAATGTTGAGGCCGGTAAACGCAGATTAATGGAGGAAATGGGTTTTGTTACGGAGTTGGAAGAAACAACATCGTTTATTTATAAAGCCCCTTTTGACAATGGACTTACCGAGCATGAATTAGACCATATTTTAATTGGGTATTATGAGGATACTCCTAACTTAAATAAAGATGAAGTTGCCGATTGGAAATGGATGACCCTTGAGGATATTAAAGCTGATATGTCTGTTAATTCTAAGATCTACACAGCATGGTTTAAGATTATTTTTGACGAGTTCTATGAATTTATAAATGTAAATCAATAATGAAAGTTACAGTACATAGAAAAGCCCATTTTAATGCTGCCCACAGGTTGTATAGAAAAGATTGGGATTTTAAGAAAAACGATGAGATTTTTGGCAAGTGCAATAATCCTAATTTTCATGGTCATAACTATGAATTAATTGCTAGTGTAACTGGAGAAATTGACCCAGAAACAGGTTATGTGATTGACGTTAAAATCTTGAAGGATATCATTAAAGCTGAAGTAGAAGATGCTTTTGACCATAAGAACTTAAATGTTGAAGTGCCAGAGTTTAAGGATTTAAACCCTACGGCAGAAAATATAGCCGTAGTAATCTATAACAAGGTAAAAGCAAAACTTGACTCAAAGTTTCATCTAGAGATAACGCTTTACGAGACCCCTCGTAATTTTGTAACTTACTCTGGCCAATAGGACAAATATTCCTTTTTAACTCCTTTCTTTATGAAGCGTTTTTATCCCTTAAAGTTTGAGCCAATTCTTAAGGAGAAAATATGGGGAGGTGAAAAACTAAAAACATTTTTAAAGAAAAATTCTCATAAGGACCAAATTGGTGAAAGTTGGGAGATAAGTGGCGTTAAAGGCAATGTCTCTGTTATAGCCAATGGAGAACTAAGAGGCATGTCGCTGAAAGATGTTTTAAATAACTACCCTGAAGAGATACTTGGTACAAAAATCAATAAGATGTTCGGAACTGATTTTCCGTTGCTCATTAAGTTTATTGATGCCAAAAAGGACTTGAGTATTCAGTTGCATCCAGATGATGCTCTTGCTAAAGAACGCCACAATTCATTTGGAAAAACTGAAATGTGGTATGTTATGCAAGCAGACAAAGATTCAAATCTTATAGTTGGCTTCAATGAAGACATGAATAAGGAAACTTATTTAAAACATTTAGAAAATAATACCCTTACCCAAATTTTAAATTTTGATAAGGTTAGTTCTGGTGATACCTATTTTATAGAATCGGGCAGAGTGCATGCTATTGGTGGAGGAGTGTTATTAGCAGAAATACAACAAACAAGTGATATTACCTACAGAGTTTACGATTGGGATAGAGTAGACGAAAATGGAAATGAGCGCGAGCTTCACAATGATATTGCCATAGACGCTTTTAATTTTGATTTGAAAGATGATTTTAGGATTAACTACTCGAAAAATATTAATCTATCAAATGAAATGGTGAGCTGTCCATTTTTTACAACAAATTTCATTAACCTTATTGGCCAAGTAGAGAAGCAGAACAAGCATGGCTCCTTTGTAATTTATATATGTGTGGATGGTAAATGTGTTGTTTCTAACAATGGGTTTAATGAAGTTTTGGAGAAAGGAGAGACTTTACTTATGCCGGCAGCAATAGATAATTATACCATTGAGGGTGAAGGCGCTAAACTTCTTGAGGTATATATTTAACTATTTACAGATGGTTAAAATCAAACTTGGAATGATTACATTTGTACCATAAATAAATTGAAATACTATGGCTAACAAAAGAGATTTAAAAAAAGATATTAATTATGTTCTAGGTGACATTATAGAGGCAGTATATATTTGGGAGTTGACCAATACCGAAAAGCCGACGAAGGCAACTGATGCGATAATAGATGATGCCATCGCAACTTTTGACGAATTAATAGCAAGAGTAAATGCACGTGATGTTGAAGATGCAAAAGCACATTTTAAGTCTATAAGTGAAGATTTAGAAACTAAGGGTAGGGCTCTCATAGATAGAATTAACAAACTATAAATAGCTAATAATCCATAATTAAAAAGCCAATCTTATCGATTGGATTTTTTTTTCAAAAAACTTTACTCTTCTACGTTTTTGTTTTTTAAAAGCTCTTCTAATTTAACACCGTAATACGATTGTTTTATAGGTTCTGTTAAGCCATTATAAATAGAATCTACATAGATAGGATTGGCACTTGGTATTTCATACAGTGCGAGATACGCTGCAACTTCATTGTCATTGTTGTTTAAAGCGTATTGTATGGTATAGGTGTACTTTCGTTTAAACAAAGCCTCAGACACTGTATTCAATGAATCTAGGGCAACCTTGTCTTTATTTTTTTGGGCCAAATAAGTGGCTTCAATTAGTTCTAGATTCTGATTATTGAATTTGTTCATTACTTTTAAATATTCATCAAGTAATTCTTGTTGCTTAGACCCTTTGATTTTGGCATCAAAATTAAAGTTCTTCAGTGTTGTGTTGATAACAGTTTCTCCTTTATCAGCAAAGAAGGGGATAAAATGTTCTTCACCATCATTTTTAAAGAGTTTAAGATATAGAAGTATGGGCTCTTCAATAGTAGTATTAAGAACAAATTCTGACTGACCATTAATGGCCATTGAATCTAGACTTATAATTGTAGAATCACCTTCTTTCTGCAGATAGACCATTCCTTTTTTAAGTCCTTTAATTGAGCCTTTTAATGTGAAGTTTGATTCGGTCTCGCTATTACAAGAGGTTATTAATAGACACAGTAAAAATATGCTTAATAGGTGTTTCATTTTTAAATTTGAATTGAAAATAAGTCGTAACAAATATCTATATATTGTACTAGATATACTAACCGCCTGCCGCTAATTGCATTAAAATTGTACAGCCAATGGCTGCAATTGTACCTACAGCATATCCCAGTACTGCCAAGAGCACACCTACTGTAGCTAAAGATGGATGAAACGCAGATGCTACAATTGGCGCAGAAGCCGCACCACCGACATTTGCTTGGCTTCCGACAGCTAAAAAGAAATATGGTGCTTTTATTAATTTGGCAACACCAATAAGCATAAGTGCATGTATAGTCATCCATATTAATCCTACAACGATGAGGCCTGGAGATTCAAAAACCGAACGAATATCAATTTTCATTCCAATGGTGGCCACTAAAATATAAATGAAGACACTACCGAATTTACTAGCACCAGCACCTTCATAGTTCTTAATTTTGGTATAGGACAATAGTATTGCGATTATGGTTGCTATACTAATCATCCAGAAAAATTTAGAGCTAAGAAAGGTGAGCATATTCCGTGTTTGAATAGATTCAATATCAGTAACAACATCGCTAAATAAAGGTCCTAAAAATGAAGCGCCTATATGAGCAAAGCTAACTGCACCAAATGCAATAGCTCCAATAACCATTATATCCGTTAATGATGGATTACGCTTTACGCTATCAGCAAATGATGACACCTTTTCTTTTAACTCTTCTATAGACGAAGTGTCTGCCTTTAGCCATTTGTTTAAAATCTTTCTGCGTCCAATTCCAATTAAAATAATGGCCATCCAAACGTTAGCAACAAAAATATCTACGAAAACCATTTTACCATATTCAGATTGGTTATATCCATAAATTTCTAACATAGCTGTTTGATTGGCACCACCACCAATCCAACTTCCAGCTAAGGTAGATAGCCCTCGCCAAACAGCATCTGGACCCGCACCTCCTACAACCTCAGGAGCTACCGCTGCAACAAGCAAAATGGCAATGGGTCCTCCAATGACAATGCCAATAGTTCCGGTAAAAAACATTATTAGTGCTTTCCATCCAAGATTAAAAACTGCTTTTAAGTCTATACTAAGTGTCATTAAGACAAGAGCTGCAGGTAAAAGGTATCTGCTGGCAACGTAATATAGATTTGAGCTGTGTTCAATAGTCTCACCGGTTTCTGAAGTTGTAGTCCATTCTGAGGCTATTAAACCAGATGTGGTCAACAATGCTGGTACCATATAGGCCATAAAAAGTCCTGGAACAATTTTATAGAATTTTTCCCATAGTCCTCCTTTAATAGATTCTGTATAGAATACAAAACCTAGGGCCAGCATTAAAATTCCGAAAATTATGGTGTCGTCTGTAAAAACGGGTTGATTGGTCATATGAAAGTTTTATGACGCAAAATACAAAATTTAGAATCTAAAAAAATAGTAAGATAAAGACTGCCTTTTATTTGTCTTCGTTCTTTTTAGGTTGTCTTTTATTCTCTTTTAGACTCTTCATGAGCATCCATTCTATTTGTCCGTTGGTACTTCTAAATTCGTCTGAAGCCCATTTTTCTATAGCTTTAAGCATATTTTCATTAATCCGTAATGCAAAGGCTTTCTTTTTAGACATAATTACTGCTTGTTATTTTTTATTGAGTTGCCTTTGATAGATTACTATAAAAATTGGTAGGATTATGCTTCCTGCTATTACAGTAATTAGAAAGCCCATTCCTAAATCAGAGCTACCATTTTGAGCGCCTTCAATAATTTTAAAATTTATGTAACCGAACATAAGTACTGTTAAAAAATTGACTACTCTCAACACTTTTGTACTGAAACTATATTGTTTTAAGGCATTTTCTTCTGTAATGTTTACCATATAATTATGTAAATGAGGGTGTTTATTAAGAAAAAATAGACCTGCATACATACCAATTGACAAACAAGGAATGAACCACAAGAATACTTTATCGCTGTAACCATCTGCTTCACCCTTAGCATTGAAGTGGGAAGCGATAGTATCTGGTAGATTTGGGTATTCTATTATAGTATGTATCAACATTAAAATTAGGATGGCTACTGAAGCCAATTCAACAACTATATCCGGAGGGGTTAAAGGAATACTAATTCTCGGTCTCTCATTAGGCATAACTAACGGTTTTTGTCACGTTCTAATATTACCATTGCAGAGTTTGGTACAATGTGTTTTACTACCCATCCTTCTCTAGCATACTGATTTAAAACATCTTCATACTTCTGTATTCTGTTTCTCAACCCTAGTTTAGGCATGATAACTTTATATTCTTTCATGATTTATAATTTAGTTTCTTCATTAAAAAATACCAAGGCAATTACAACTCCAATGAAAATTCCTATTATCGAACCTGTAACAACTCCCATAGCTACGTTTCCAATGACGGCACCAACGGTCGTTCCTATGCTTGTGCCAAGAGCACTACCAATAGCTATACTATAAATTTGTTCCTTCTTCATTTTAATGATTTAAAGTTCCTGTATTTACAACTGGTGAGGCATCTTTGTCGCCACAAAGTACTACCATTAAGTTGCTTACCATAGCTGCTTTACGTTCCTCATCCAAATCCACAACTTCCTTCTTATTAAGTTCTTCAATAGCCATTTCTACCATACTAACTGCACCTTCAACAATTTTGTGTCTTGCCGCGACAATGGCTGTTGCTTGCTGTCGTTTGAGCATAGCATTCGCGATTTCTTGTGCGTAAGCTAAGTAGCCAATACGGGCTTCCAATACTTCTATTCCAGCGATAGATAGACGCTCGTCAATTTCTTTTTCTAAAGCGTTGCTCACTTCGTTAACGCTAGAACGTAAGGTGATGTCTTCATCATGGCCTTCGTCAGCAAAATTGTCATAAGGATACATGGAGGCCAACTTTCGCACTGCAGCATCAGTTTGTACTCGCACAAAATTTTCATAGTTATCTACATCAAAAGCTGCTTTATAGGTGTTTTGTACGCGCCACACCAAAATGGTACTAATCATTACCGGGTTACCGAGCTTATCATTTACCTTAAGACGTTCACTATCAAAATTACTGGCTCTTAGCGAAATCTTCTTTTTAGTGTAGAAAGGATTCACCCAATAAAATCCGTTTTTCTTAACAGTACCAATATATTTTCCAAAGAGTAATAATACTCGAGATCCATTAGGTTGAACCATTATAAACCCGAAGGCAAGGACAAGACTTAACACAATACCAATTATAAACCAAGGTGATTTTGTTATTGGAATGCCAGCAATACTGCCAAAAAATAAAACTAAAAAAATAAAAAGCATTAGATAGCCATTAGCAGGGATAATAATTTTCTCTTCTTTCATGATGTGAAATTTAAGTGGTTAATCATTCATTAATTCAATGTGATATTAAAATGATATCATAAAGATATAATTTATACCATTAGTATGCAAATTATTTTTTTTTGTTACACTTTAATAAAACTTAATTTACAATGTGAGTTTGGCATAAGACTTGCTAATTGTTATTTGTAATGCAATCTTGCGACGTTGTACAAACAACATTACTCTAAATCGCAGCATTACAAATTGGTTGGTTAGTTAGTGAAAAAGCATCTCTTATGGAGATGCTTTTTTAATTAGCGTATAGAGTTAACCTAGATTAATTAAGTTTCTGAACGAAGTTAGTAATAGACTCTATGAGTTTTGTAGATATAGGTCTCTGGGATTCATTATAGGATTTAGCGTTCTCCAATTCGTCACCTTTAATTTCAAAAAGAACATGGTTCATGTTCTCAATGATTCTTAATTCGCTAGATGGCTGTGCTTGTTGTAGCATCTCTGCTTCTTCAACTGGAACTTGTAAGTCTTTTGTCCCATTAACAAGTAGAGCAGGGATTTTTAGCTTTTTAATTTCCTCAGTTGGATCATATTGCATCCAATTGATCATGAAGGGCTGTAATTCTAAATTAAAAACTGAGCTTAGTGCCTGTGGATAATCTGTCGTTGTTTCGCCTTTTTTAAGGCTACTAATAATACGGTCAGTATCGCTTTTGAACATTGGTGCTGTTTTAGAAATCTGGTCAGCGATAACATTGCCTATGTTTTGCCCGGCACCTGCCAAGGAAACGAATCCATCAGCCCGGTCTTTTGCGGCTAAAATGCCAACTAAACTCCCTTGACTGTGGCCAATAACTATCAATTTATTAAAGTTTTCATCGGCCTGAAAAAAGGAAATAACGTCTGTAGCATCCGTCACAAAATCATCAAACATTGTGTTTTTATCAATATTACCTTGTCTAATTTGTTTGACCACGCGTTTGTCGTAACGAAAGGAGGCAATACGATTTTGTCCTAGTGCAATAGCCAACTTTTTCAAGGTATTGTTTTTCATAAAATTTTGATTGCCATTTCGATTTGTGGGCCCTGAACCGGCAATAATTATTGCCAAATCGGGCTTTGATATGTCTTTAGGGATAAGTAGTGTACCGTCTATCCATTTAGAAATCGAAATCTCTTTTTCTAGGTATGTTGAATCTTGACTCGAAACAGAAATTGAAAAAACAATCAAGAGACTAATGCAAAATGATTTCATCAGTTTTAATTTTTTGTGCTATAAAATTATCCTTTTTTAAAAGGATTTATTAGAATTGGGAACAAAAAATTCTAAAATTTAGTATAATAAATCAGAGAAAGTTTTCTTTAAATTCCGCGCATTTAATCGTTGAAATACATCTTTTAATCTTTAAATGTTAAAATATTACGTATTTTATCGATTAAATATGTTTTTAAGCGGTATATTTCAAAGTGAATTATATATTTGAAGTGTACTAAAATTTAGTTTTTAGTTCAATGGATTAATTAATTAATATTTGCATTATGTTGTGTTGACTTAGAGACCCTAAATCTACTTACATAATAAAAAAAGCAAATTAGAAAAACCGGGTTTGAGGGAACCCGGTTTTTTGATTTAAGAACGTACCAAAAATCGAAAGGTCAAATTAATTCGCTCCTTAATTGGTTTTTTAGTTTTGGCAATTTGATGTAACCAGAAATGCTGCATTTCTCCTTTCATTACCAATAAACTCCCATGATTTAAGAACAACTTATAACGTTGCTTTTTTAATTGTCTGTGCTTAAAATGAAAAGGGCGTATCTCTCCTAAACTTAAAGACGCTATCACTGGATTTTGCCCTAATTCCTTTTCATTATCTGCATGCCATCCATTACTGTCGTTGCCATCCCGATATAAATTTAAAAGTACCGTATTAAATTGCTGTTTTGTTTCTCTCTCAATTTTTGATTGAATTGATTTAATGAGAGGTATAAAGGGTTTTGGATGCATAGTAATATTTGAATAGGAGTAGGGTTGCCCAAATTCTCCATACAAAGCTGTTAGCCTTGGTTGTTTATAGGTTTTTCCAAATACGGTGATGTCATCTTGTATCCAAGAAGTTTCATTTAAAAGTGACTTAAAAAGTTGATTAGCCTCAGTTGTTTGATAGAAATTTGGATAGTATTCAATTTCTGCATTAGGCAGATTCAACTGCTGTTGCTCAGAAGAAAGTAATATCATAGAATTTTTTATCTAATTTAGTACATAGCTATGACATACAAAACCTATTATTTTTTCACGGTCTTTGTCCTTATGCTCTTTAGAGGGGTAGGCCAAACTGATTTGCCAGATGGATTTGTTAGGGTAAAATCTATTATTCCGGATTTGGATGTTGAACTGCGTTACTATGGAGCCAACAATTTTGTTGGAGATACAATTACCGGTTATACATCAAATACTTTGATTTTAACCAAAGCTGCCGCATATCAACTTAAATTAGTACAAGACGAATTACAAAAACAGAATTTATGCTTAAAGGTATACGATGGTTACAGACCGCAACGTGCAGTGAACCATTTTATAAGCTGGGCAAAAAAACTAAATGATACCATTAATAAAGGTAAATTTTATCCAGATGTTGAAAAGAAAAATCTGTTTAGGGAGGAGTACATTGCCTCAAAATCTGGACACAGTAGAGGTAGTACTTTAGATTTAACTATTATAGATGGTGCCACAGGCGAGCCATTAGATATGGGGAGTCCCTATGATTTTTTTGGTAAACAATCCTGGGTAGATTATAAAGGAATTTCTGAAAAGCAAATGGCTAATAGGCAGTTACTGCAAGGTGTAATGATTAAATACAATTTTAGGAATTATCCTAAGGAATGGTGGCATTTTACACTACGTTGGGAACCGTTTCCAAATACCTATTTTGATTTTCCTGTTGAATAATCCCAAGAAGTTACTTGTTTTTGTAAGTCTTTAAGGTGATTCCGACACCATAGTTGAACAGGTTTCTGTCTAAAAGGCTTGACTTAATACCATTTCCCTTATTAAATTCTACCCAACTATTTTCACCTATAAAAACCCTTTTGATAAAGGTATTTTTTTCCTTGATAGCTTCGGTAAATGGGAGTAGTGGTCTAAAATTTGTTGGTATTTTAACCACCCCTTGTACAGTTTTTATTTCTTTATACTTTTTGTTGGGCAATAATTTACCATTTTTATCAGTGTATCCAAGGACCTGTAAAGACACAAAGAGTCCATTTAAAGGCATACATATACCATAGTCTTCAACATCTAAAGAATACATGTCACCATCTTTTTCAGTGGCTCTAAATACAATTGTTTCATAAGTTAATGGCAGACCAGGTTGCCCGTTATTATTTTTGTAAAAATTGACCTTAAACAGCGTGGAAAATGCTTTTTTATCTGAATTACTTCGCTTTCTTTTTTTCCAATCTTGAGACTCTAGGGCAATAGGGAAATGAATGGTCTTTAACTGTTGGTCTTGTTCGCTTGTTTTTGCAAAATAGATTGCAATTTCAGACTCTATGGTCGGGAGCCAGCAGTTGTAGTAGTCGTCATCTAAATAAGGTTTTAGCTTTTCTTCCTTATACTTTCTTTTTGTATTTAATTTTAATACCACTTCATCTAATACATCCGCTTGAGGAGATAAGAGCAGAGTTCGCGATAGATTTTTGGTAGATAGATTAAGTTGTTTATATCCAAGTGCTGAAATGAATAATGAGTCTATATCTGGATAGATTTTTTTTGAAAACACAAATTGACCTTCATCATCAGCAAAAATGCCATTGCCATTACCAAAGGAAATGGTTGCATAGCTTACAGGGTATTTTGTAATCCTATCTAAAACTTTAAGTTGAGCTTCAGCGCTCAGTCCCAATATTAGTAATAAAGGAACAAGAATTTTGGTTAAGTTGATTTTTGAGGCCATTGCAAGGGTTATTTATTTGGGAAATACCAAAACGGGATTTGTTTTACAAAAAATGTAGAGGTGTCTTTTTTTATAATTTCTCTTCTAGTAAGGCTAAAAAGATGTTTGCCAGGCGCTACTTCTTTTAAGTTTAAATAAGTTTCAAAGCCCTTCTGTTTTTTCTTGGTTTCTGTTAAAATAAATTCACAATCATATTCTGTGCTATCTATACGCACTTTATAAACGTTGTTAAGAGTTTTCATATAGGCATGTCTAATGCTATCTCTATCTTTTCTAGAAAGGTCGTTCAAGAAAACAATGTCGGAACTGAAGCCTCTTATATCTTTCTCAGGTTGAAGTTTAGGATTAAACGCAAAAACATTGTTTTCAATATCCTCGTTAATGAGCATAAACATCTTTAAAAAATCATCTGTAATTACTTTTGAAGGAATAACTACATCTTCAATAAAATCTTTTTCGTCATCTAACATATCTTCATAGTTAGAGGAAATACCAATGATGTCGCTAGAGTATAAATTTCTATTAAAATAATTAGAGGTTTTATTGGTGTAAGATGTTAACACAAATAAAAGGATGTAGATGGGCAGTAACAATAGACTTAATCTTTTACCAAATTTATTATCTAAAAAATTATAGACTAATGGACGGTATAAAAAGGATAGTGTTATATAGCTGAATACCCAATAGAACGGAAAATAAATTTTGCTAATCCATTTTTTCTTTTTCAACCAGCCTTGGGTGGCAAAATCAATAAAGACCATTAACATTCCTACTGAAAAAAATACAATTAAAGGAATTCCTATTAGTCTTCCCCAGCTGCCTAAATCATCATTAGAAAGTAAAAGTTTAATTATTATGCCAATTGAGGCTATAGTGAAAATAAATGCTAAGACATAAAATATGAGCAAAAAAGAAATGGCGAATATAACGCTACAATAGTTCTCTAATCTTGATATGTAACGATCAAATGAGCCAACTTTTTTTCTGAGGTAATTGGAAAATTTGGGACTGTAGTTTAGGTAATCGTAGTCTATGTCCCCAGAAACATAACGCAGTCCCAATGCACCAATCCACAGCCCTCGCAGCACTACATGCAGTAAAAGGTTAAATAGTAAGATTACACATGATATTAAGGTTACAGTAATTGGCAATATGGCAAGGGAATTCTCGTCTGTTTGAGCTTCTTTCAGCAATACTTCCAAAGGAGTAATTGCAGAAAACAAGCCAAAAATGGCAAAACCAGAGATTAAGAGTTCTAATTGCCAACTCTCCTCTTGAAGGCGCTGAAGCCATTTTTTAAATGCTGGGTTATTATAATCGTTAGACATGTTTCAAAAAGATTAAGCTAATCGCCTTAAAATTAACGATATTAACCCAAATGATACTAATTAATTAAAGTTGAAAATGATTATATTTGAGAATAGCTATTAATCCTAACTTCACTTTAAAATTTGAATTTCTATAGGTATCAATATTCTCGCAAGAATTTAACAAGTCCACACAAATTAATTACTTTATTTTGGTTCACTTGGTTCTGTCTAATAGGCTTTGGTCAAGATTCAGTGTCTGAAGCCACAAGCCAAGGACTCTTTGAAAATGAAACCGCCCTCCCAGTGGCACTAGAATATTCAAAAAAAGAGTTGCGACGTAAGACTGATGACACCACTTACATGGCCTCTCAACTGCGGTATAAAACAAACTCTGGTAGTTGGGACACGTTGAATGTTAAGTTACGGTCTAGAGGAAATTTCAGAAAGAAAACCTGTTACTTCACCCCTCTTAAGTTAAAGATTAAAAAGGCGAATTCTAAGTCTACTATGTTTGAAGGGCAAAAGCTATTAAAAGTTGTAATGCCTTGTTTAAACGAATCTGGGATGAATGACAATATTCTAAAGGAGTATCTTATTTACAAGATGTACGAGATTATTTCTCCGTATAATTTCAAGACACGATTAATAGAACTAGACTATAGTGATTTGCGGAATAGAAAAACAAAGACTTATCATTTTACAGGTTTTTTAGTAGAGGACGATTCTAAAATGGCAAAACGATTGGACGCTAAAGTTGCAAAGCGAAAGGTGTATCCTCAAGGTTACGATAACCTTTCAGCAGTGCGAAATGCCATGTTCAATTATATGGTGGGTAATACAGATTTCTCTACGACGAGCAGCCATAACTGTAAACCAATTTATAAAGAGCAGAAATTTATCCCTGTTGCCTATGATTTTGATTTAGCCGGTTTTGTTAATACCAGTTATGCCATCGTATCTGAAACCAGAAATGAACCTTTACCCATTGAAAAAGTGACTCAGCGCTATTATATGGGTTATAAACGCGACTATAATTACTTTAGGCAAATACGACAAGAGTACTTAGAAAAAGAGTCAGAAATTCTTAACATGTTGGAGGCACACAAGACTCTTTTTGAAAGCCAGCGCTGTTATGGAATTGCTAAGGATTACATAGAAGACTTTTTTGAGTTTGTTAAAGACGAAAAAAAGTTTAAACAATATACATACGATAAGGCATTGCCCCTGCAGTAGCCTATTTAATAAGATAAGGATTTTCGTTGACGTAATTGCGGCCGATAAAGTCTAAGGCATTTCTTAAAATCTCCCCCATGTTTTTTGACTTCTTAAAGTTTACATCCTTGGTTAATTGAAAGAGTCCCATTTTCAACTCCTTAACTTTTTCGGGTTTAGACAAGGTGTCTTCAACCATACAACCCAACAATTCTTCTAGTCTTGATTTTTCATTCTTTGCACGCTTTGCCAATAGTGAGCGCTCTTCCTTTTTGTATTGTTCTATGGAAGCATCAGTTAAAACCTTGAGAGTCATATCTACAAGCTGGTTGTTTTCTTTTAAAAACTGAGGTAAATACACTTTTGGATTGCCTTCGTAGTTCTGTTGATCAAAATCAATGGCGCGTATACGATATTGTACCCGATCAAAATCTTGGGTTATTACAACGACGTAATTGTAAGACCTCATATCTGCTAAAAGTCTTACAAAGCAGCGCTCATTGAATTTTACAAATTCTTTAGCTAGTGCTCGTTTATCTTGCATGCTTAAATTTTCAAGATTCTCAGCGATAAAAACATCTCCTGGGATACCCAAAATATGATCTTCGATAAGGGTATCCTTGTGCACCATAAAATTGATGTGATTTGGAGATAAAAGATGTTCTAATTCTAGGCCATAAATCCTAGAGGCATCTGCTTTTTTAATGTAAAGAAAAATGTAATTGTCGTTAATTATGTTACGCACCTTTACTCGAAACGGTTTGGTGTTGCCAAAGGTGCAAAAGTCAATGCTGTCTATTGATAGATAAGGTAAGATATCTTCCGTTCCATCAGCATGAAGAATGGAATACATGCGTTTTAAGCTGCTTTCTATTTCATCACGTTCATGCTCAGCGTAATATGTTCTAACCCATAGCGTATCATTGTCGTTTTCGTCTAAAATTTCAATAGCACCTTGAAACCTTAGTAGGTCATCATAATATATGGGAATCTTTATATTACGTCCGTGAGATGTAAGGTAGTTAGAAAGCCTTTGGCTAACAGGATATGACGGTTTCTTTTTTGATATGAGTCTCTCGTCCATTTTTTTAATCTAAAAAATCAAAATACAATTAATTTTAGGATGTTTAATAATTTAGGGCAAACACACCAATATTTATGGGTATTATTAATAGGGTTAATTAAGCTGTGCCTGATTTTGTTCAAAAGTATTTTAACTATTCTAAGGTACTCCTTTTTCCTTAAAAAAAACCGCTATAGTTTTACTTATAGCGGTTTTTTAACTAACTCAAACGTTTAACTAAATGAGACTATTACCTCTTAACAATCCTAAATAGTTTGCTATTGTTGCTACTGTCACCAGTTCTATAAACCTTAACTAGATATAAGCCGTTTTCATAGTTCGACATATCTAATTGTACCTCACCCGAATGTAAATCTATTCGGTTGAGTTCATTGCCCAGAACATTGAAGATGACAACCGTTATATCTAGGTCCGTTTTTACACTTAGCATATCTCTAACAGGGTTTGGGTAGAGTTTAACAGCAGTTGATAGATTATAATCTTCAACAGATAGATTGCTCATTACAATACAGTCTGAAACCACTGTACAACCATTAACTGTAATTTCAACAGCATATTCTCCGTCTATAGTAGGTGCAAACATTTGATTAATCTCACCTGCTACAGGGGTGTTACCATTTGTACAATCAATCCATTGGTAGCTTGCACCTCCTAAATTTGCGGTTATGGTGGTTGCATCTGCAGTAATGGTATTATCAATTTCAGACTCAAAGGATACTGTAATGTTATCTGATGTTGCTGAGCATAGCATACTATTAGAATTACTGATATCAACAAAGTAAGTTCCTTCTTGTGTGACCGAAATACTTCTCGTAGTTGCACCATTAGACCAAAGGTAATCGCCATTAGTATAATCTGCAGTTAGTACAACGGTTTCGCCAAAACAAGTAGGTAAACTTGTAGAGACCGTAACTGTATTCGAGGGCATTTCGTAAACCTCAATGGTTTGCGTTGTTGTATCGGTTAATCCCGTTGCGGTATCTTCGATGAGCAAACTCACTTCATAGGTTCCAGGCGTGTTGAAGGTGTGCGAGACATCTATCAAATCACTTGTGGTACCATCATCAAAATCCCAAAGCTGGTCATCATAGTCTACACTGGTATTTAAGAAGTTAATGGTTTCACCAGTACAAATCTCAATAGCATCTTGGTTAAACTGTGCCAATGGTAGTATGGCCTTATTAATGGTATCTGTCATGATTACACTATAATTGCCATAGGTATCCTTAAATTGGGTATTTAGTCTGTATTCACCTGCCCATAACTGGCTCACATCAATTTCGGCAAGAAGATAATCTGCCACTGGTGTATCTATGGTAATAGAGACTTTTTCTGCCGCGTCATTCTCAAACCAATAATCATAAGAGACTATGGTGTTGTTTGGGAAATTTACGGGTTCAGGTGGCTTTACAAAAATTTTACTGATAAAACTGCTCCATTGTCCAATATCATCTTGAAATCGAATATGGAAAATATTGACATCGTTAGACAAACTACTTACATCAATATCCGTTACCAAATTAAAATCTGCATTTGGATTAATTGGTGTGTACTGAATATTTTCACCATCGTTAAAGCCATATTCATAACCTATAATAGTACTTGCTGTTGCAAATGTTTCAGGTGGCTTTACAAAAATTTTACTGATAAAACTGCTCCATTGTCCAATATCATCTTGAAATCGAATATGGAAAATATTGACATCGTTAGGCAAACTACTCACATCAATAGCCGTTACCAAATTAAAATCTGCATTTGGATTAATTGGAGTGTACTGAATATTTTCACCATCGTTAAAGCCATATTCGTAACCTACAATAGCGCTTGCGGTTGCAAACGTTTCGGGAGGTTTTACAAATATTTTGCTAATAAAAGAACTCCATTGTCCAATATCATCTTTAAATCTAATATGCAATATGTTCACATCATTCTGTAAACTACTCACATCAATATCCGTTACCAAATTAAAATCTGCTGTTGGTGTAATTGGAACGTACGTTGGCGGATTATCGTCATCAAAACCATATTCATACCCAACTATAGTGCTCGCAGTTATAAACGCTTCAGGAGGTTTTACAAATATTTTACTTGCAATAGAACTCCATTGTCCTAATTCATCTTTAAACCTAATATAAAATACATTCACATCATTGTTTAGGGTGCTCACATCAATATCGGTTACCAAATTAAAAGCTTGAGCTGGCATTACCGCTACATATGTTGGAGGATTGCCATCATCAAAAGCATACTCATAGCCAACAATGTTATTTTGCGCTGTTATGTGGATAGTAAGAAGCAAGCTTATTAATATCCACAATTGTGGAATTAATTTAAGTGCTTTCATATCTAATTCCCTTGAGCATGAACATTTATATCTACTTGTATATTGCCACTACTATCTGAAGCGCCAGAGATTGTTTTGCTGCTGATATGCGGATTTGTTGGAATGGAATAGTCTTTCCAAGGATACACACCACCATAAATACCAGTTTCTGTACCATCTGTACCTAAATTTGTAGCTGCTCCAGCTTGTAAGTGATAGTCATGTGCATAATCAAATGCCCCACCAGTTTGGTCAACTAACACTTCAGCACGAGTCAAGTTATAATTGTTTACTAGTGTAGGGTCTGTTCCTAAACTTGGGGCACTGTGGCAAAAGATGTTGTTTTCAAAAGTGGAATCTGCACCGTAGCTTAGTGCTGGTCCTTGATTTACAAAAATGTTATTTTGTAGAACGCAATTATAAAATGTAAAACCACCATAAATTGTGCCATTTATATCTTCATAAAGAAACACGTTATTTGAAAAATATAAATCTGTTAAGCTAGTATTTCTATTGCCGCTTACAATGATGTTGTTGAAGAACGATGAGCTTCTTAAATTATTTCCATCGTAGATAGAATTAATAATGTTTTCAACAAAAAGATTATTATTACTTGTATTGGTCTCAGTTATACCTGATGAATATATATTCCCAAAACGGCACCGTTTCACTACAATATCATTTACTGAAACATCATTTGTGTTGCCAACAACTAAATTAGAGGTAATATAGAGTCCTTCTAAATGAATTCCGTCTGCATTTTCACCAAGAGTAATTTGACCAGAAATTTTTGTTTCAAATGTTGCTGTAGTCGCATCTGGATGGTGTCCTGCACCAAAAATGGTCAGTTGTTTATCAAATACCGATGGTGGTGTATGTGTACCACCAGGTAAATAAATGGTGTCGCCAGCAATTGAAGCATCGTATGCTTCCTGAAAAGCAGCACTATCGCTAAAATATTGAACACCATTTGTAGGGCTGTGCACTGCTACCACTTTTTGAGCATTAATCGTAAGGGTACTACATAGTACAACCAAAAAAAAAGTATAGATTGTTTTCATTGTAAAATAGATTTAGTTAAACATAGTGCTAAAGCTATTATTAAAGGGTTTTTCCTACAATGACGCCAGTCAGTTTTAAACAGAAAAAACCACTCCAAAAAATGGAGTGGTTTGAATATATGTAGGATGCTGAAACCAATCAGCGTGTCAACTATTTTATCATATCATAGCTGCGTTTGATAAAGTTTGTCAATTCTTCACCTTTTAACAGTCCTTGGGACAAGCGTGCTAGGTCTAAACTCTGATTGATTAAACGCTCTTGTTTTTTTCTAGTCTTTGTATTTAGAATGTCACCAACAAGCTCATGGTTGGTATTTACAATTAAATTGTACATCTCTGGCATATTGCCCATACCAAACATGCCACCACCACCTGTCTGCTGCATCTCCTTCATACGACGCATAAACTCAGGCTGGGTAATAATAAATGGAGAAGCGCCGCTATCCATAGCTTCTAGTTGCACCATAAATTTTTCAGAAGGGACGACCTCCTTTAATAACTCATCGAGTTTGGTCTTTTCATCTTCCGAAAGTTTAGAAATCGTAGTGTCATCTTTTTTGATGAGGTTGTCGATATGGTCTGCATCTACCCTTGCAAAAGCAATCTTCTCTTTAGATGTTTCTAGTTTCTGCATTAAGTGCGAAACAATAGGGGAATCTAATAACAATACTTCATAATCTTTAGCTTTTGCCGCTTCAATATAGGCATGTTGCTCGTCTTTATTTGAAGCGTAAAGGATTACCATTTTGTCATCCTTATCGGTTTGCTTGGCCTTTATGGCATTGGTCAATTCTTCAAAAGTGTAATATTTACCTTCTACTGTAGGGTATAAGGCAAAGGCATCTGCTTTTTCGAAGAATTTCTCTTCAGACAACATACCGTATTCGATAACGATTTTAATATCGTCCCATTTCTTTTCGTACTCCTCACGATTGCTATTAAAAATTGACTTTAATTTATCAGCAACCTTACGTGTGATGTAAGATGAAATTTTCTTCACGGCACCGTCGGCTTGCAGATAACTCCTTGAAACGTTCAACGGAATATCTGGTGAATCAATCACCCCTCTTAACATGGTCAAGAATTCTGGTACAATGCCTTCTACGTTGTCTGTAATAAAAACTTGATTTTGGTACAGTTGAATTTTATCTTTCTGAATGTTTAAATCATTCGTCATCTTAGGGAAATATAAAATTCCCGTTAGATTGAACGGATAATCTACATTGAGATGAATATTAAATAAGGGCTCCTCAAATTGCATAGGATAGAGTTCGCGATAAAAGTCTTTATAGTTTTGCTCATCTAAATCTGCAGGTTGTTTTGTCCATGCTGGACTTGGATTATTGATAATATCATCAACGGTTATTTGTTTATGCGGCTCTGTAGTTTCTTTACCGTCTTTATCTGTAATGGTCTTTGGCTCAAAATCTGGGTCGTTAATTTCTTTAGTCCCAAACTTAATTGGCACCGGCATAAACTTGTTGTATTTGAGCAATAACTCTCGTATTCTTGATTCTTCTAAAAACTCAGTGGAGTCCTCCGCGATATGAAGGATAATTTCTGTACCTCTTTCAGTTTTGTCTGCTTCCTCTAATGTAAATTCTGGTGAGCCATCACAGGTCCAATGTGCAGCAGATTCGTCTTTAAATGATTTAGTAATAATTTCAACTTTTTCTGCGACCATAAATGCAGAATAGAAACCAAGACCAAAATGACCTATAATTCCAGAATCTTTTGCAGAATCTTTGTACTTGTCTAGAAATTCTTCTGCTCCAGAAAAGGCAACTTCGTTGATATATTTCTGTACCTCATCTGCAGTCATACCCAATCCTTGGTCAATGACGTGCAGCTTTTTACCCTCTTTATCAATTTTAACTTCAATTTTTGGGTCGCCATATTCTACCTTAGCTTCTCCAATACTGGTGAGGTGTTTTAGTTTTAGCGTTGCATCTGTGGCATTACTAATCAACTCACGAAGAAAAATCTCGTGGTCGCTATACAAGAACTTCTTAATTAGTGGAAAAATATTTTCTACTGATACATTAATGTTTCCTTTTGTCATGATATTTTAGTTTATGTCATCCTATTACTAGTAGGATTTAAATGTTGTGATTGTTTTATTGTTGTTTTCTACAATTCAAATAAAATACCAATACCGTTATTGTGACAAGATGACATAAAAAAAGCCATTCACTTTGGAATGGCCTTTTATAATTTAGAAGAATCTTAGTTTTTAATGGATTCTTTATTTTCGATTTTCTCTGCTGTCTGCTTTCTGTTTTTTACGTGTGTATCTAACCATTGGTCTTGTTCCCATAGCATATGCATAATGGATTCCTTGGCGCGGTAACCGTGACTTTCTTTTGGGAGCATTACCAACCTCACAGGTGCGCCCAAACCTTTCAAAGCATTAAAGTAGCGTTCTGATTGTAAAGGGTAGGTGCCAGAGTTATTATCAGCTACACCATGGATTAATAATAATGGTGTTTTCATTTTATCGGCATGCATAAATGGTGACATATTATAATAGATGTCTGGAGCTTCCCAATAGCTGCGCTCTTCGCTTTGGAATCCGAAGGGTGTCAATGTTCTGTTGTATGCACCACTTCGAGCGATTCCGGCAGCAAATAAATTAGAATGTGATAAAAGATTGGCTGTCATAAAAGCACCGTAACTGTGACCACCAACAGCAACTTTATTGCGATCGATATAGCCTAGTTCATCTACCGCATCAATAGCTGCTTTTCCGTTAGCAACCAATTGGGTTCTGAACGAATCGTTAGGCTCTTCTGAACCTTCACCAACAATCGGGAAGGCTGCATCGTCTAAAACCACGTATCCTTTAGTTACCCAATAAATGGGTGATCCCCAATAGGGATATACAAATTCATTAGGATTCGTTGTGCTTTGTGACGCACTAGACTTGTCCTTGTATTCTCTAGGGTAGGCCCATAAAATCATGGGGTATTTTTCACCTGCTTTATAATCTAAGGGTAGGTATAAGGTGCCTTCTAAGTCTAATCCGTCGTCTCTTTTGTAACTGATAACGCGCTTACTGACATTTTCTAAACTTTTAAAAGGATTAGCAAATGCAGTTATTGCGGTTAAATCATTTTTCTTTTTAATGTTTCTGATATAGTAATTCGGGTATTCTGTTGGCGATTCAATTCTAACCAGAATTTCACCTTTTTTCATGTCGATAGCAGAATTTAAGTTTTCTAGCTTATCTGTGTAGGGCGATTGGTAGAGTCGTTTGGTTGTATTGGTTTTGATGTTGTACTCATCAACAAATGGAAACTGACCATCCTTAGTGTAACCATCTCCCATGAGGTAGAGTTTGTCGCCATTGATATTTAAGGTATATCTGCCATACTTATTCTTAGAACTTACAAAATTTCCAGGGTCACTATATACATCTTGGTAGCTGCGATCTGAAATTACTTTCGGGTTTTGGTTTGGGTCAGACGGATTGAAGGTATAGGTTTTAGTATTTCTTGTATTCCACCAGTAATCGTAAGCGACGGCAAAAGTTTCATTTCCCCAATCGATACCAGCAAAACGCTGCTTTGTTTTTAAAATAAGGCTTGGCTTACCTTTAAAGGGCGCTTCTAATTGGTATACCGCATCTCTGAGGTCAACCTCCACGGCTGGATCTCCCTTGTCTAAGGCCTCGGCCCATACTAAGGTTGCCGGCTGATCACCGCGCCAAGACATGTTGCGTTTTCCCATTCGGGTGGCCATAAATCCTTTAGGCCTAACCTCGTCTAATGGAACATCATTAACAACACTTATCATTTTTCCGGTTGTGTCATATACAACACTTTCATAAGGAAATCTAGAATAGGTGACCAAATAGGAAAACGGCCTTTTGGTTTTTGTGATCATAACATAGTTGCCATCTGGTGAAAAACTAATGCCGCGATACATGGCAGATTCTAAATAGGGCTCAATCGTACCATTGATGGATACCTTAACAATTTCCGAGTGCGCCAATTGTTCAAAATTAAACTCGTCATTAGGCGTCTTCAATAAATCTTGGTACGTTCTATTCTGAGCTTTGGAACCATCACTGACAGAAACTGTAGGTCCTGTTGGGACAGCTTCGGAAGCATTAATTAATGGTTGTCTATCCTTAGGTAACATTTTAACCAAAAGGTGCTTGTTGTCCTTAAACCAATTTAAGGTACTTCCCATATTGGCATTAACTGTAGCGTCAGTAAGTTTAGTGACCTTAGCTTTTTCAATATCTAAAACCCAAACTTCTACGCCTGTTGTTGTTGTATTTAAACAGGCAATCATAGATTCATCTGGAGACCAGCTAAAACCTGACAATCTTGGGCTCTCAGGTAAACCCATAACTTGTTTAGCCTCTTTATCCGATGTTTTTTTAACCTTTAAGTTAGTAATGTAGTTGGTACGACTTCCAATATTGGTAACCGGATTTATTCGCAGGCCAGCTAGACGCAATTCCGTTTCAGACAGTTCTGAAATAGATTTGTACTGGTCTCTGTAAAGTAATACCATTTGTTCGCCTTTGCTATCGATTTGCACTCCAGGAGCAAGCTCTACGTCGGCAAGGTCTAATATTTCTTTAGAGGGTTTTTGGTAGGTGAGACTTTGTTGGGCATAACTGTTTATGATGAAAAAACAGAATAAAAGTTTTAGAATGGCTTTCATATGACTATTGGTTTTTAAGAGGTTTGAAGATACTGAAAATAGATGTTTTGACACGTTGGAATGTTGTTAAAATTAATGTCAAGACTACCCAATGTTGTTTATTATGCACGCATAACGATTTGAAATTAGAATAGGTCTAAATGGCTTAAATTTGTAATTCTAACGAAATAAACTGATGTATAACTCAAGAATAACAGGAGTAGGTAAATACCTTCCGGAGAATGTTGTTACCAACAACGACTTAAAAGAATGGATGGAAACCAGTGATGAATGGATTCAAGAACGCACTGGCATAAAGGAAAGACGATGGATTGATCCAAAAACAAGCGATGACACAACTTCAATAATGGGCGCCAAAGCTGCTAAAATTGCTATTGAGCGCGCTGGATTGACTAAAGATGATATAGACTTTATTGTTTTTGCAACCTTAAGTCCTGATATGTATTTTCCAGGCGGTGGAGTTAAGATTCAAGAACTTTTAGAAATGGATACCATTGGTGCCTTAGATGTACGCAATCAATGTTCTGGTTTTATTTATGGCCTTTCGGTAGCAGATCAGTTTATTAAAACTGGCATGTATAAGAATATTTTGGTTATAGGAAGTGAAAATCATTCGGGCGGATTAGAGCGTTCTACTCGAGGGAGAAATGTTACTGTAATTTTTGGCGATGGGGCAGGAGCCGTGGTGTTAAGTCGGGAAGAAGATACTACTAAAGGTATTTTATCTACACATTTACACTCCGAAGGAAAATATGCTAAGGAGTTGGCCTTAGAAGGTCCTAGCACAGGACGTTGGGTTGATGCCATTATGGAAGAAAATGACCCAAACGACGTGTCGTATTATCCGTATATGAATGGGCAGTTTGTGTTTAAGCACGCTGTTGTGCGTTTTAGTGAGGCTATAGTTGAAGGTTTGAAAACAAATAATCTCGAAAAAGAAGATATTGATATGCTCATTCCGCACCAAGCAAATCTAAGAATAGCTCAGTTTATTCAGAAGAAATTTAGACTTGGTGATGACAAAGTGTATAATAACATTATGCGTTATGGAAATACCACGGCGGCATCTATCCCAATTGCATTAACTGAAGCTTGGGAAGAAGGTAAAATCAAAGAAGGCGATAACGTGGTCTTGGCAGCATTTGGTAGTGGTTTTACTTGGGGAAGTGCTATTATTAAATGGTAAAGAGACTACATTCCTAAACTTATGTGGTGTTTTTGGAAATTTAATTTGTTGAATTGTTTTTGTTTATAGAAGACAATGTTATTCTACTATTAAAAGTGTTATATACTTAGTAATTAACAATGAGATATCATAAATTAATTCTAAGTATGTCAAAATCAAAGAAACCGAAAAAAAGAGGAATCAACTTTCCTTAAACATCAATAGTAAATATAGCGAAGATGGTTTAAATCTAAATCAACCACAATCATTTGGCTCCAAAAAAAAGCCCAGACTATGACATCTGGGCTTTTTCAGCTATTAACCAACTTTAACTAACACTTAATTATAAAAAAGAAATTTTATAATTACCATTACTTAAAACTTATCTTAATTGTATAGACGTAAAGGATGTCTATTTATTTCATTCTTTAACATTATTTCATAAACTTTAACAAAAACCCAGAACAGTAAGTTCTGGGTTTTCTGGATTAATAGTTAAACATTAACACTAACCATCAACTATTTATGCCAACTATTAATTCCGTTTACTTTAAGGACTTAGTATATGATCTATTGTTACATTAAATTACATAAAACCACTACCCGAAGTTTCGTCGTTGTCTCTTTGCTTGCGTGATTTGGCCCTATATTTTCCACCTCCAAATCTATAAGAGAGGCCCACAAAGATGGTGCTGAATTCTGGGTTAAAACTTACCTCTTGATTAAATGGACGTTCACTAGTTATATTTAATTCTTGGGTATCTAGGACATTGTTAAAGTTTACACTAAACGTTGCTCTATTGTCCTCTAGAAAGTTGTAGCGCAAACCAAGATTGACCAAAAACATAGGTTCAACTTCAAAGTTTAAACCTGTATCTTTTCCTCTGTACATCGTAAAAGCAGAAAGCGATAATTTAGAGTTCACCTTAAAATTATTGAATAATCTAAAGTTGGTGATTAAGTTATTTACCTCAACGCTATTCAATTCAATATCATCTTCTGTAGGGTTGCTTATATTTGGGTCTAGGGTTTCTGCGAAACCGCGTTGCTTTCTTCCGTATACATCAAAACTTGCATTAAAGCTCCACCATTTAGTCGGGCGATAGTTGCCCGAAACCTCTAAGCCATAGGCTGAGGTGTTATCAAAATTGTCAATTCTTAATATAATCCTCCCTGAGCCTAGTGATGAGCGATCCACAAATACCCCTTGGTTGATCTCATTCTCTATGAGCCTATAAAATACACCTGTCGTAATACTTCCTTTTTCTAGATTACGTGTATAATTAACTTCAAGGGAATTGGTGAACTGAGGCTCAAGTTCTGGATTACCAAATTGGGCAATTAAAGGCGTGTTAAACTCGGGTATCGGGTTAACCTGACCAACGCTTGGCCTGTCTACACGCCTAGAAAAGCTAAACTGGTAAGAGTTCTTTTCTGAAGCTTCATAGGTTACAAAAGCAGAAGGATATACCTGAGTATAATCGTTTTTAAAATTAAATTCTGTTGTTGTTCCTGTACTTAAGTCCGTTTCAAACGCGGTATTGTCAACAGTTACAGTTTCAGCTCTAAGACCAAACTGATAAGACCATTTGTCTAGTTTTTTATTAAAACTGACGTAAGCAGAATAAATCTGGCGCTCATAATCGAAATTTGTTGAGGTTGGAATATAGTTTCCATTGCTATCCTCAACACGTCTATCCGAAAAATAGTCTGATGTGTTTTCAAAAAGCCGTGCTTGTAATCCAGTTTCTAATTTTGAGTTTTCTGATAGCGGATTGACGTAATCTAGATTAATTTCGGTTCTGACTCGGTCAATTTCAGTAAATTCTTGAAAATTTGGTCTGCTACCCATACCACTAAAACTGTTAGAGGTATTAATGGAATTGTCAAATATGTTGTGGTCGGTTTCAAGTTCTAAGTTATGACCTTCTTTATCAAAATCTAATTTATAATTAAAATTATATTGTTGGCTATTATTTTCATTGCTATTATCCAATACCTGAAGCTGGTTTTCAATAGTTCCATCACCAAAAACGAGCTCCGTTGTCCCGAGAGCACCGCCTTCAAAGATATTTTGATTGGTAAATACGGAGAGCGTGTGTTTGTCTGCTAAATAATAATCAACTCCAACCTTAAATAAATGAGAATTACTCTCATCAGTAATATCAATGAGTTGTGTTAAATCAGAATCAACTTGATTTAAAAACCCTCGATTGACATTGTCTGCAATATTATTACCATAGCTCCCAAAGAAATTTAGTTTGCCATTTCTATAATTCATATCAATAGAACTATTAAATTTTGGTGCAATCTCATAGGCTAAACCAAAGTTGACGTTACCATTAAAACCAACATTGGCATTTTTATGCAAAATGATATTAATAATACCGCTCATACCATCTGGATTGTATTTGGCTGATGGATTAGTGATAAGTTCAATTTGTTTAATGGAATTAGATGGGATTTGCCTTAGTAATTGAGCAGTTGGGATATTTGATAGTTTTCCATCAATCATCACTTGAACATTTTGATTACCTCTTAGTGCAATATTTCCTGTCTGTTGGTCAACATTCACAGATGGAAGATTGTTCATTATATCCGACGCCGTTGGTCCGGAGGTTGTAAGATCTTTTCCAACGTTAATAACTTTTCGGTCAATTTTCTGTTGAATAGTAGAAGTTTCAGCAACAACGGTCACCTCTTCTAAATTCTCAACATCTTCCTCTATATAAATATCGCCCAAGTTGATATTATAATTGTCCTTTCCTATAGTTTCTTCTCTGGTTACTTTTTTATATCCAATAAATGTAATTTCAATAATAATCGTACCTACTGGGATTTTATTGATTTTAAAATTACCATTGCTGTCGGTGATACCTCCTGTTATAACCTTACCATCCTTATCCTTAATAATTATGTTGACGTAGGGCAGTGGTTCTTGTAAATTGGCGTCCATAACTCTGCCTGAAATAGAACCTGTTTTAATATCGTTAATTGCGTTGGGTTGAGAAGTTATAATGCCGCCATAAAGCATTACAAATATAATGAAGAGGTGCTTCATTGTGTGATTGATTTTTTTTGATTGATGAAATTAGTTTAAAGCATAGACGACTATATTTGAAGGATGTTACTCTTATATTTTTTCTTAACATTACTTTAACAAATGAAAAATACACTTGTTTTTGGGGCCTCTTTAAAACCAAACCGTTATGCTAATATGGCAATGATTAGATTGCAACAGACCGGTCACAACGTAAAAGCTTTTGGTTTGAGGGAAGGTGAAGTTAGTGGTATTAATATTGACACCGAATTAAAGGCCTACAAGGATATTCATACCGTAACCTTGTATTTAAACCCCAAACGCCAAGATTCTTATTACGACTATATAATAAGTTTACGGCCAAAGCGCGTTATTTTTAATCCAGGAACGGAAAATCCGGAGTTCTATACCTTGTTAAAAGCACATGACATTAATTTTGAAGTAGCCTGTACCTTAGTGCTTTTAGGTACTAACCAGTACTAATCGTTTTGAAAGGAGATTAAGAGTAATCCTAAGAACGTAATTGTTCCATTTATTGGTAATATTTCCCAGTGAAATTGATAACCGCCAATAATACTTTCTGGTAAAATGGTTATGCCATAGGTTATTGCAATGGACATAATACCAATAAGCCAGGCGTATTTATCTTTGATTCGTCGCTTAGTTAGAATACCAAAACTAAAAAGACCTAATAGCGGACCGTAGGTAAACGTCGCAAACTTAAATAAGTTACTCACCACATTTCCATCAAGATAGTTAAAGACAATAACCACGATGGCTAAAACCAAAGACATGTAAATATGAACCTTTTTTCGTAGTGGCTTTTGCTCTTCTTCGGGTCTATTTTTTAAATCAAGAAAATCTACAGAAAATGAGGTGGTTAGTGAGGTCAATGCGCTATCAGCGCTTGAGTAGGCCGCAGCAATCAATCCAATAATGAAAATAACAGCCAAAGCATTCCCTAGATTTTGATTCATTGCAATTTCTGGGAAGAGTAAATCTGTCCGTATTTTGCCGTCAACTACAGGTGTAGATATGCCAAATTTTTCTGCATAAATAAATAGTAATGCACCAAGAGATAAGAAGGCAAAATTTACAATTACAAGTAAAATCGACATGCTAATCATATTCTTTTGGGCTTCTCTATTATTTTTACAAGTCAGATTTTTTTGCATCATATCTTGGTCTAAACCAGTCATGGCTATGGTTATAAAAATTCCGCCTATAAAATATTTCCAAAAGTAAACTTGAGAATTAGGATCATCAAAAAAGAAGATTTTTCCCTTATCCTTAAATGTCGGAGAATTTATAAACTCTAGATAAGTCCATTCTAATTGTTGGTTGATAAGAAAAATAGCTAACCCAACCGCAGTTAGCATTGTTAAGGTTTGTAAGGTATCTGTGAAGATTATAGTTTTTATACCGCCTTTAAACGTGTAAACCCAAATCAAAAGAATAGAAAATACAACGGTAATCCAAAATGGGACACCCATGCTTTCAAAAACAATGTATTGCATAGCAAGAGCTACCAAAAATAATCTGAACGAAGCACCAGTAACACGCGACAATAAGAAAAAGAAAGCACCTGTCTTGTAACTGACTTTACCGAATCTAACTTCTAGATATTCGTAAATGGAGGTGACATTCATCCTGTAATAAATAGGTAATAGAATAAAAGCAATGAAAAAATAACCTACAAAAAAACCAAGAACGCCTTGCATATACGCAAACTGTTGTCCTCCAATTAGTCCAGGAACTGAAATAAACGTAACTCCAGATAAAGAAGCACCTATCATTCCAAAAGCCACGAGATACCAAGGCGCAGATTTATTTGCTTTAAAAAATGCGGCATTAGAATCCTCTTTGCCTGTGAAGTAAGATATGGATATTAGAACTATAAAATAGCTAGCAATTAGCATTAAAATCACGGAGGAAGACATGGACAAAAAGGATATTTTTCGGAAAAATAGTACTTTTGAAAAAAATGCCCTAAATAAATTAAGTAATATGAAAAGAATTGCAACTCTAATATTGACATTATTTGTCGTATTAGTTACCTACGCACAGCATTACAAGCAACTCATAAGCGAAGGAACTCACACAGTTGAAGACATAAAACATGAAGCAAAGCAGTATTTTGACTCTGTTGGTAGAGAACGTGGTACTGGCTATACGCCTTATAGAAGATGGTTATACTTCGCGGAACGTTCAATGGATGAAACAGGCAGGTTGAAATCCCCTGAGTTTTATTACAACGAACTTATAGACTATAATTCTAGAATTAACAATGAAGGTTTTGCCAACCGTACAACCGTTGGAGCATGGGAAGATATGGGGCCTACATATTGGAATGCAACATCGGGTTATAATCCTGGTGTTGGAAGAATTACTTCAATTGCGATTGAGGAAGGTAATCTTAATCATATTATAGTAGGTAGTGAAACAGGTGGGGTTTGGAAAAGCTTAGACGGTGGAGTTTCTTGGCAAGTTTTAACGGATAATTTGGCCAATATAGATGTATATGCTTTGGCTATTGACCCAATAAACAACACGCACTATTATTGGGGCTCAACTGGAGGGACTATTTTTAAGTCAACCGACGCAGGAGCAACTTGGTCTTTACACAGTGATGTTGGTAATGGAGTTGTAAATAAGATATTAATCGACCCAACTGACACGTCAAAAATTTACGCAAGTGCGCAGGGAGGCGGTTTATTTAAGTCAATCGATGGTGGGTTAAGTTGGGCTCGTATCCATAGCAGTGCTAGTACAGGATACGATATAGAATTTAAGCCGGGTGATCCTTCCGTGGTCTATGCTTCCGGTACTGTATTTTACAAATCAAGCGATGGTGGAGCAACGTTTTCTTCTGGTGGCGAAATTGCTAGCTGGAGCCAAGAATTTGTTTCTGGTAGTTTGTCTTGGACAATCACCGGAGCAAATCAAAACAGTAGTGTTACACCAAAAACAGGTAGTGGTTTGGGGTTGTTTTATATCAATAATTTCACTTCGCCTTCAACCCGTCTAGTATCGCCTGCATTAGATTTGTCTGGAGCAACTAATCCTATTTTAAAATTCTCTTATTCTCAAGTAGAATGGCTGGGTGATCAGGATGAACTCAAGGTATTGTATAGAACTTCAGCATCGTCAAATTGGGAAGAAATAGCGCATTATACCACCGATGTAACAGCTTGGAATGATATTACATTAAATTTACCAAATCCAACAAGTGATTATTATATTGCATTTGAAGGCCAAGCCAATTATGGCCGTGGAATAACCCTTGATGATATTTCGATTGAGGCGGACAATTTAGGTGTGGTTTTTTCGGAAGGATTTGAAGGTGCAAGTAATGAATTTTCAAATGGCGTAAAAATGATAGGTGTTTCTGCAGACGACCCATCTATTGTATATGTTTTAGAGGCTGATGGAGGAGTGTTTGGCGGGTTTCACAAATCAACTGATGAGGGTTCCTCTTTTGTAAAACTCAATCATGATAATAAAAATTATTTTGGTTACGACACCTTAGGTCAAGATAATCTAGGTCAGGCGCCAAGGGATATGGACATAGTTGTACACCCGGAAGATGCTAATGATGTACATATTGCAGGAATTAATTCTTGGCGTTCTATTGATGGTGGTGCCACTTTCAGTATTACCTCTCAGTGGACACCAGGAAACGCTGCAAGTTTAAACATTGGTTATTGCCATGCAGATGTTGATATAATGCTCTTCGCTCAAGAAGGGAGTTCAACGAATCCTATAACTAAACTATTTCTAGGTACTGACGGTGGAATTTTTAGAGCAGATAATCCAAGATTAGTTAGCTCTAATTATTATACAGATATTACCACTGGTATGGGAATACGCCAATTCTATAAAATAGGGATTAGTCAAACCAATCCAGTTATTGTAACTGGAGGCTCTCAAGATAACGGTTCTTCAACATTGGGTGCTAATGGTCTTTGGACAGATTGGTGGGGCGCAGATGGCATGGAAGGATTTATAGATAAGAACGACACGCAAATAATGTACGGTACATCTCAATTTGGCTCTTTTGTCAAGACCTTTAACGGTGGCTTATCCATTAACGGCGTAGCCCAACCAGATGGGAAGGGAGGAAATTTTAACTGGAATTGGATTGTACCTTATGGACAAGACCCTTTAGTGAATAACCGAATTTATTCCGCTTTTGATGAGGTTTATCAATCCAATAATGGCGGAAACTCTTGGACGTCCATTTCACAAAATTTTGGTAGTAATATAGATCATTTTAAAGTTGCTCCCTCAGATAATACTGTAAAATATTTAGCGATTAACGGCAGTTTCTATATAAGTATAGGGAACAATACAAATTGGACAGCGGCCTCTCTAAATTTAAATGGTGGACGAATAAATGAAATTGCTATTCATCCAACGAATCCTGCAAAAGTAGCCATTGCTACCACAGATAGTGGTAAGGTTTATGTTAGTAATAACAATGGTGTAACGTGGAATTCTATAGCTTGGGACTTGCCTAACTTTGTGCCTCAGGCCTTGGCATGGCAGGATAATGGAGAGGATGGTTTATATGTTGGGATGAACTATGGTGTTTATTATACCGACAACAGCCTAGGTAATACCTGGATACCCTTCAATAATGGCTTGCCCAACGTTAGAATAAACGAATTGGAAATAAATACGGCAGAAAATAAATTGTATGCTGCAACATATGGACGTGGTCTTTGGCGAACGGACCTATATGATGAAGCTTTAAGTATTTCGGATTTTAATATTGATAATTTGTCAGTATATCCAAATCCAGCTAAAGATTTTATCAATTTAAAATGGAATCGTTCGGAAGGCGTGAACGTAAGGCTCTATAATGTCTTAGGTGACTTGGTATACTATGCCAAGAATAAAGACCTTAGTAAAACGCTCCGTATGGACACAAGTGCCTTTGCTGAAGGCCTATACTTTGTAAAACTGAATACCTCAATAGGTGAAATCACAAAAAAAGTAATAATAGAATAGGGCATCCATGAAATCATTTTGAGCCTAACTTAATTTAAACTGAGTTAGGCTTTTTTACTTCTAAAAATAGTACCTTCGCAATTATGCAATTTTCGTCAAAATTATTAGAAGACGCGGTTAATGAAATGGCTCAGTTACCAGGTATTGGTAAAAGGACAGCATTGCGTTTAGTTCTACATTTGTTAAGGCAACCAGAGCAGCAAACAATAGGATTAGCTCAATCTTTGAGCAAGGTTAGGGCCGAAATTAATTTTTGCCAATCGTGCTATAATATTAGTGATAAGAAGGTGTGCGAAATCTGCAGTAACCCAAATAGAATTGGAGAACTTATTTGTGTAGTAGAAGACATAAGAGATGTTATGGCTATTGAAAACACAAGTACTTTTAAAGGATTGTATCATGTTTTAGGTGGCAAAATTTCTCCAATTGACGGTATTGGGCCTCAAGACTTAAAAATCCAGTCGTTGGTCAATAAAGTTAAATCTGGGGAAGTAAAGGAACTCATATTTGCAATGAGTCCAACTATGGAAGGCGACACTACCAATTTTTATATATTCAGGCAAATACAAGATTACGATGTTGCGGTTTCAACAATTGCGCGTGGTGTTGCAGCCGGAAATGAATTGGAATATACAGATGAAATTACATTGGGTAGAAGCATACAAGACCGTATTCCATTTGAGACCTCATTAAAGTCCTAAAAGTCCATTGAAGCTATCGGTTGTCATACTTAATTATAATGTTCGCTATTTTTTAGAACTATGTCTTGAAAGCGTAGTTAGAGCTATTAATAGTATCGACGCAGAGGTTATTGTAGTTGACAACAATTCCAATGACGATAGCTGTGCTATGGTAAAATCTTTGTTTCCTAAGGTTATACTTATAGAAAACCAAAATAATGATGGCTTTAGTAAAGGTAATAATATAGGTGTAAAGATTGCTAAAGGCGAGTATGTCTGTATTCTTAATCCAGATACTATCGTGCCTGAAGATTGTTTTTCAACACTATTGCAATTTGCTGATGAACAAAAGGAGTTAGGATTGGTTGGTTGCCAGCTAATAGACGGTCGAGGTGATTTTTTACCAGAAAGCAAACGGAATATTCCATTTCCGTCAATAGCCCTTAAAAAGCTTTTTGGTTTTGATTCTGATTATTACGCGAAACATCTTAAGCCTAATGAGGTTGGAAAAGTAGATGTTTTGGTGGGGGCTTTTATGGTTCTTAGAAGAGCGGTTTATAATAAGGTTGGCGGTTTTGATGAGGATTACTTTATGTATGGCGAGGATATTGACTTGTCTTATAAGGTGTTTAAAGCAGGCTATAAAAACTACTATTTTGGTAAGGCCAAGGTTGTTCACTTCAAAGGTGAAAGCACTTTAAAAGACTTAAAATATGCCAAACGGTTTTATGGCGCCATGCAGATTTTTTATAAAAAGCATTTTAAGCGAAATATACTTTTTGACATTTTGGTGTCGGTAGGGACTCAATTAGCACTAAGGGTGAGGCATGTATCAAAAACAGAGTTGCCTAGATACAAGAGAGTAATTGTTTACTCTAGGTCTCAAGATTTAGATTTAAAGTCTATTTATGGCAATAATATAATCTACACATCTCAATTAAGCCCTTTGGCAGATAGTGACACCCTCATAGTTTACGACGTCAATAGCCTAAATATTAAAGCTATTATCAGCCACATGAAAAAGAATTCAATTAATTCTAATGTGTATTACAGATTTTTATCTAAAACTAGTACCTTTATTTTAGGTAGCGATAGCGCTACGGACCGTGGTGAAATTAAAATGTTATAACTGTGTTTAAATTGAATTTAAATCAATAAAAAATCGGTTTTTTTATTAATTTTGCAGTCAATTAGCTAAGAAAGACCTTCAAATTATATATATGGCAAAGTTTGAACTTAAATTACCTAAGATGGGAGAGAGTGTTGCCGAGGCAACTATAACATCTTGGTTAAAGGATATTGGTGAAACTATCGAAGCAGATGAGGCAGTTTTAGAAATCGCAACAGACAAAGTTGATAGTGAAGTACCGAGTGAAGTGGATGGTGTTCTTGTAGAGAAGTTGTTTGATGTAGACGATGTTGTGCAAGTTGGTCAAACCATAGCTGTTATAGAAACAGAGTCTGATGTCTCGTCAGAATCAGTGGCTCCAAAGGTTGAAGAAGTGCCTATTAAAGAAGAGCCAAAGGTCGTTTCAGAAGTTGCTCAAACCGTCACTGCGGCAAAAGCGACAGTAGAACCTGTAATTTCCAATAGTGATAGGTTCTATTCTCCGTTAGTAAGAAATATTGCAAAAAAAGAAGGGATAACTCAAGCTGAGTTAGATACTGTTCCTGGAACTGGGGCAGATGGAAGAGTGACCAAGAATGATATTAAGTCTTATTTAGAAAATAGAAGTTCAACTCCAACAAAAGAACCTGAGAATAAACCGCAAGTTGATGAAGCTCCAAAACAAAAACAGTCAGAGGATAAGTCAGTTGCCAAAGACATAAAGAAAGCCCCAGCTCCTGTAATTTCCAATAGTGATGATGACATCATCGAAATGACAAGAATGGGTAAGCTTATTGCGAAGCATATGGTTGATTCCGTGCAAACATCTGCTCATGTGCAATCATTTATAGAAGCTGATGTCACCAACATATGGAATTGGCGCAAGAAACATAAAGATTCTTTTAAAAATAGAGAAGGTGAAAACCTCACCTTCACTCCAATCTTTATGGAGGCTGTGGCAAAAGCATTACGCGATTTTCCAATGATGAATATCTCCGTTCAGGGTGATAATATCATTAAGAAAAAGCACATTAACCTCGGTATGGCTGCTGCTTTACCAGACGGTAATTTAATTGTACCTGTAATTAGAGATGCAGACCAGCTCAATTTACTTGGCATGGCTAAAAAGGTTAATGACTTGGCGGGAAGAGCTCGTATTGGTCAGTTAAAACCAGATGAAATCCAAGACGGAACCTATACAGTAACCAATGTAGGTACCTTTGGAAGTATAATGGGCACGCCAATAATTAGTCAACCTCAAGTAGGAATTTTAGCTTTAGGTGCTATTAGAAAAGTGCCTGCTGTTATAGAAACTCCAGATGGTGATTTTATAGGGATACGCTATAAGATGTTCCTATCGCATTCTTACGACCACAGGGTAGTTAATGGCGCATTAGGCGGCCAATTCGTTAAAGCTGTTAAAGATTACCTCGAAGCCTGGGATATGGATAGAGAGGTATAGCCAATAGAATACCTTTTATTAACGACTTACCTGAAAGGCTTAAAATAGCCTTTCTTTAAATGAGGTAAACTCTTTAAAAGATTTTATAGAGTCTTGTAAGCAACAGTAGTCGCCTCTTTCACTTTTATGGTTTCAATTGTCTTAACTGGTGCATTGTATAGACTTGGCGTTCTAAAAATTTTGGACAAAGCCTTGGGTTTGCCAAGAAAGATTCCTCGCGTAAATTGGGATTTCAGTAATAAAGCGTAAGTAAAGTAAGATAAAACTACCGAAGCCATAAAGATGAACAGTTTGTGGATAGTAGGGAATTGAGTCTCTAATATTACAATTATTGGAAGGTGCAAATACATTATAGTCAAGGACGCTTTTCCCAATTCAGAAAAAATTGTGTTTAAATAACGGTTGGCGGACATTCTTACAGCAATAAACTTTAAGCTAAGTACGAGTATTATGGCAGATGCCATGGTAATTAAAGGGATGCCATAGCTTGCACTTTTCATGTCGTAAGTATTACTAGGAAATACAAATGACAACAACACAACAAAAAGGCCCAGTATAATTACTATGCTCATATTAAATTTTGGTGCCCTTTTTTTATAAATATACCCTAGGTAAAAAATTGGTGCTGCGGCTAAAACAACATTGGCATTCCATGGTAGCCAAAATGAAGGAAAAAATATAGAATTGAGAAAAGCCAATACTAACATTATGCACATGGTAATGGCGATAGCAGAAGATTTTAATTTAAGGAATAAAAAGTTCATCACCTGTTGTGTAAGAAACAAACAAGTTATAAACCAAAATACACCAAAGGGGCCTTGCAGCATTCGCCCTCCAACAATGAGAGGTATAAAATTAGAAGCTAAGTCTTTTAATTCAAAATTGCTGAAATCCGTAAAAACAAAATACAATGGAATTAGAAATGCAATGTAGGGAACAAGAAAACTAACGGCTTTTCTGGTGAAGTACTTTTTAGATTTATGAGTTGGTTTAAATAGAAAACCAGAAATAAAGAAGAACAATGGCATATGGAATATATAGATAGTTCTGCTTGTTTCACCAATAAAAATATGGCCCAAAACAACACATAAAATACCAATTCCTTTCCAACTATTAATCCAAGTGATTTTACCTTTCATGTTTTTAAATTGGAGATACGTAAATACTGAGGAAAATCCTTTTTACAGGCAACAGTATTGTTATTTTATTCAATTAGCTGTTTTTAACCAACGAATTGATTAAGAGCTATTTTTTTTAAACCACAGCGTATCCAAATTCCAGTTGAACAAGATAAAGAAGTAGGAAAGTTCTGTTGAATTTTACCGTTGTAAAGTGTTTTAAATGGGTTGTATCGTTGGGTTTATCGAATTGTATATCAAATAATTATGAAATTTATAAACCTGCTTGTAGAATTTTTAATGGGATGGACTTATATTATTCTTCCACAAACCCAGGCCATCTGCGCATATAGTTAACAAATTTAGGACTGAGACCTTGAGAGAATAAATAAGCTTCTGAGACAGGATTATCGATGGGTCTAAAATTTGGGTCTTTTATTACTTTATTAGGGAAATCATAATGGATTATAGCAGAACGTCCAATGGTTACAAAATCAACACCAAAATCTAGAACTTTACTAACATCTTTTCCTGTTCTAATGTTTCCAGCAATAGTAAGTTTTACGGATTTATAATCGAGTTCTAAAACATGTTCTAAAAGTGTTTTGTCGCTATTGGGATAGTCTTCAGGAGTTTTTTGGTAATCCCATAAAGATAGGTCCAAAAAATCTATTTGTCTAGAATCAATTAATGTTTGACTCACAGTTTTTATCTCAGACAATTTCATACCAAATCGTTCTGGAGATAATCGCACACCTAATAAAAAATCACTACCGCACTTAGACCTAATACCGTAAATGATTTCAATTAACAAACGAACTCTATTTTCAAGTGACCCACCATAATCGTCTTGACGTTTATTTATATCCGAGCTCAGAAATTGAGATAAAATGTAACCATGGGCACCATGTACTTCAACACCATCGTAGCCACTTTTTTTTGCTCTTAAGGCCGCATTTACAAAATCTTCCCGCAATTGGTAGATTTCTGTTAAGGTTAGTGCTCTAGCATTATGTTTTTCACTAGCCGATGGACACACGGCCATTGTACCAATAACCTCCTTAGGGGAACGCATACCAGCATGATGCAATTGCACAACTGCCAAACTGTTATTGGATTTAATGGTTTCTGCAAGTCGTTTATGACCTTCAATGTGGTTGTCTGAAAAAATGCCTAATTGCCCAGAGAATCCTTTACCAATTTTTTGCACGTGGGAAGCACAGGTCATGGTTAAGCCAAAACCACCTTTAGCACGCATGGTTAACCAATTGAACTCGTCTTCGGACAAAACACCGTCTTCATGACTTTGCTGATTGGTCAACGGTGCTAGCATAAATCTATTTTTCATGGTAGAACCGTTTTGAAAGGATAAAGGTGAGTTTAGAATAGTTGACATTAAAACTTAGATTAAGGATTAGTGGCGAATTTCGAATAATTTAATGGAATCGTCAAATGATATGCGGCATCCTCTAATCAATTACTCATTTCTAATTACATTTGCATCAAATTAATAGCGCATGCAACTCAACTTACATAAACCCATTTGCTTTTTTGATTTAGAAACAACCGGAATAAATATTTCTAAGGACAGAATAGTAGAGATTTCTGTTCTAAAAGTATATCCAGATGGTAAGGAAGAAACTTACACAAAGCTAGTGAATCCTACAATACCTATTCCCGCTGAGGTAACAAAAGTCCATGGGATATCTGATACTGATGTTGTGGATGCACCAACTTTTAAGGATATTGCTAAAGAAGTGCACACCTTAATTAAGGATGCCGATTTAGGCGGATTCAATTCCAATAGATTCGATATTCCACTACTTGCTGAAGAAATGCTTCGCGCTGATATAGATTTTGATATGAAAAATAGGGTTGCTGTCGACGTACAGACTATTTACCACAAAATGGAGCAGCGAACACTTAGTGCAGCATATAAATTCTATTGCAATAAAAATTTGGACGATGCTCATAGCGCAGAAGCCGATACAAAGGCAACCTATGAAGTGCTCAAATCACAGTTGGAAAAATATGATGTCTTAGAAAATGACACCAAATTTTTGGCAGAGTTCAGTTCGCGACGAAAATTTGCCGATTTTGCTGGATTTTTAGCTTTTAACAAAGAAGGAGAAGAATGCTTTTCTTTTGGTAAGCATAAAGGCAAACGCGTTATAGATGTATTAGAAAAAGAACCAGGTTATTTTGGTTGGTTGCTCAATGCCGATTTTCCATTATATACTAAAAAAGTGTTGACAGCAGTCAAGCTAAGGCAGTTCAATAACAAACTCGATTAAAGTTTTTTATAAATTTTTCACTAAAAAAATTATTACTTAAATGAAACTTATCTGTATCGGACGTAATTATGTTGATCATATAAAGGAATTAGAAAACGAACGTCCTTCAGACCCAGTAGTTTTTTTAAAACCAGATACTGCCATCTTGCTTAAGAAACAACCGTTTTTTATTCCGGATTTTTCAAATGATGTGCATCATGAGGTAGAACTATTGATAAAAATTAAAAAGGTAGGTAAATACATCGACCGCAAATTTGCCCATAAGTATTATGATGAAATTGGACTAGGTATAGACTTTACAGCCAGGGACCTGCAGGCACAATTAAAGGCTAAAGGTCTACCTTGGGAGAAAGCCAAAGCCTTTGACGGTGCAGCTGTTGTTGGCAATTGGTTGCCAAAAACCCAATTTAAAGACGTCAACAATATTAACTTTAGTTTAAAACGAAATGATAAGTTTGTACAGTCCGGAAACACAGAATTGATGCTTTGGAAAATAGATGAATTAATAGAATATGTCTCTAAATATTTTACATTAAAAATAGGAGACATTATCTTTACCGGCACACCAGCAGGCGTTGGCAAGGTTGTTGCAGACGATCAGCTCAAAGGTTACATTGAAAACGAGGAAGTATTTTCCATTAAAATAAAATAAATGCCACAGTATTATAAACTTGGACGCGTTCGTGAAATGGCGGACGGTGACGAAGACTTTGTTGCAGCTCTCGCAGCAGCTTTTATAGAAGAAGTACCTGAAGACGCTGAGCGTCTAAAAAAGGCAGTGCCTGAAGAAGACTATTACGAAACGTACCAAGCCGCTCATAAAATGAAGCCAACGATTGATTTATTTGAGTTAGGGATTTTAGAAACTTTGATAGAAGTACAGGATTGGGGCAAGTTTGAGCAAGGAGATAAGAATATAGATAAACAACTTCAGACGGTTCTTACTGCTGTTGAAAATGCAACCAACGAAATTAAAGCCGATTTTAATTTGTAACTAATTAATTCCCAGTACCTCTTTTGACATGTGCATTGTTACTAGCATGTGCGGTAAATCTACTGTTTCTGCTATTTTTAAATTACCTGCAAGAGAGCATAATGCATATGCCTCCATTTCACTGAGTTGATGCTCTTTCATTAAGTAATCTACCATGTAAAGTGTCGCTTTTTTTGCTGCAATATCCAGGGTTGTCCCAAAACCTGTTGTAGCATAATAATCTTTAGTTTCATATTGAGGTTCTTTAATGGATTTATCTTTTATGAGTTCAATTTCGTAGACAACTCTTAGCGGTACTTCAATCGCAGTGCCACAGACTTCACCTAAACCTTGCACGGCATGTCCGTCACCAATTGAGAATAAGCCTCCTTCAATAAAAATAGGGAAATAAACTGATGTACCAACAGTCATATTGGGATCATCCATATTTCCGCCATTTGCCCTTGGGGGAATGGTATTCAAAAGGTCAGAGGTTGCAGGAGCAACACCCATAACCCCTGGAAAAGGATTCAATTTCAATTGAATTGAATCATTGAAGTTAACGGTAGATTTATTACTTTTTAAATTGTAAATTCTTAAGTACTCACCTTTAATAGAGTCTGACACAAAACTAAATCCGGGATATATGGCATTCCAACCCCAATCTCCGATTTCTATTTCATGAAGCGTTACCTTGAGTACATCTCCAGGCTTTGCATCTTTTACAAAAACTGGTCCTGTTAACGGATGTATAGGCTCAAAATCTAGTGTCTTAAGATCTTCTATGCCGGAATCCAAATTAAACTGTTCGTCACTAGCATCTTCAGTGTAAGCCTCAATTATGGTTCCAGAATCAACAGTGAGTATTGGTGTAATAGAATTACTAAACTTATTGTGTGTTTGATCTTTTGTAAGGGTATACTGGGGTACAATTTTAGCCGTTACTGCTTGTTTTGATAGGGTTTGCACGTCTTTTTTTTCTTTACATTGGTAGGATAATCCAAGGCACAACGCACCAATTAATAATGACTCTAAAACTCTATTCTGTTTCATAGATGATTTAATTCTTTTAAAGGTTTTTTAAAATTAATCAATTTACCCCCAAATAGCTTTACTTTTGTTCTGAAAACTTAATCAATTTATATTTTGACAGCAGAAATCATAACCATTGGCGATGAGATTCTTATTGGCCAAATTGTAGATACAAATTCGGCGTTTTTAAGTAAGCAATTCAATAAAATTGGGATTTCGGTTTATCAAATCACCTCTGTTCAAGATGATAAAGAACACATCCTTAAAGCCCTTAAAGAGGCTGAGGACAATGCAGATATTATTGTTCTTACAGGTGGTTTAGGGCCGACTAAAGACGATATCACAAAAAATACACTTTGCGAATATTTTGATGATGAATTGGTAGAGGACAAAAATGTTTTGGCCCATGTAGAATTTTTGTTCGATAAATACATAAAAACACCAATTTCAGATATTAACAGGCATCAAGCCTTAGTGCCTTCTAAATCTACTGTTTTAAAGAATAAATATGGTACTGCACCTGGAATGTGGATGGAGAAGAATGGAAAGACATTTATATCCCTTCCTGGTGTCCCATACGAGATGAAGGCCCTAATTAAGGACGAGGTGTTTCCTAGACTTCGAGAAAAGTATCGTTTCCCATATATAAAGCATAAAACACTTTTGACCTATGGTTTGGGAGAAAGTGCAATTGCTGGCCGTATAGAAGAATTTGAAGATAACCTCCCTTCATTTGTTAAGCTTGCATACTTGCCCAGTTTAGGTCGAGTTCGTTTAAGACTATCGGCTAAGCACCAAGATAAAACCTTGGTGGAAAGCACGATAATTGAGAAAGTGAATAGTTTGCTACCATTTGTCGAAGATATTTTTGTTGGTTTTGAAGAGGATAATCCAATTGAGGGTATAATAGGGTTGTTGTTAACAGAAAAGGGGAAGACTTTATCTATTGCAGAGAGTTGTACGGGAGGACGAATAGCACAGGCATTTACGTCTATACCTGGAGCTTCTAAGTATTTTAAAGGTAGTATAGTGTCTTATGCCACGGAGGCCAAAATAAATGTGCTTTCCATTTCAAAATCTTTAATCCAAGAGCATTCTGTAGTCAGTAAAGCTGTCGCTGAGGCTATGGCTTCAAATGCCAGAAGCCTTTTTAAAACAGATTATGCTATAAGTACAACTGGGAATGCTGGTCCGGATAAGGGAGATTCAGATGCAGAAGTAGGAACGGTATGGATAGCAATTGCTTCTGAACAAGGAGTATATTCTGAAGTATTTAATTTTAGTAATCATAGGGAGAAGGTCATTATGAAAGCGACAAACAAGGCCTTTGAAATGCTGCTTAAAGAAATTTCAAAAAAGTAAGACTTTAAGTTTGTTGAAAGATAAAGATTTACTAAATTTGCACCCGGTTTTTGAATAACGTACCTAAAGATTAAGAAGAATGTCTAGAGTTTGTGAACTTACAGGGAAAAAAGCAATGGTAGGGAACAACGTATCTCACGCCATGAATAAAACAAAACGCAAGTTTAATGCGAATTTGATTAAAAAGCGTTTCTACATCCCTGAGGAAGATAAGTGGGTAACATTGAAGGTTTCTGCGGCTGCATTAAAAACAATTAACAAAATTGGTATCGCTGCTGCATTGAAAACGGCAAGGGCTAAAGGATTTTACAAATAAAAATACGCTAAAGTCAAATAACAATGGCAAAGAAAGGAAATAGAATTCAAGTAATCTTAGAGTGTACCGAGCACAAGGCGTCAGGTATGCCAGGAACATCAAGATATATTACAACCAAAAACAAAAAGAACACGCCAGACCGTATGGAGATTAAGAAATTTAATCCCATTCTTAAGCGTATGACGGTTCATAAAGAAATCAAATAATAATAAGAGATTTTCACAGAAGTGAAAATGTCAAATAACTCTAAAGAGGTATGGCAAAGAAATCAGTAGCATCATTACAGACAGGCTCTAAGCGTTTGACTAAAGCCATTAAGATGGTGAAATCTCCTAAGACAGGAGCGTATATGTTCGTTGAATCAGTTATGGCACCTGAATTTGTGAATGATTGGTTAAGTAAGAAATAAACTCGGAACAGAGGTAAAAGTGATATCAACTGCTTTCGTTTGAAAGCAGTTTTTTTATGCTTATTTTTGACTTCAACCTGACAACGTAGCAGGTTCTCTGTTGGGCAAGGTTATTGCTCACTTAAAGAAAAAGAAATACATGAGTTTTTTTAAGAAAATATTCACCTCAGAAAAGAAAGAGACCTTAGATAAAGGCTTAGAGAAATCAAAAACCTCCTTTTTTACAAAACTTAACAAAGCGGTTGCTGGGAAGTCTAAAGTAGATGATGATGTCTTAGATAATCTAGAAGAGGTTTTAGTTACAAGTGATGTTGGCGTCAATACAACTTTAAAAGTAATTGAGCGCATTGAAGAACGGGTGTCAAGAGATAAGTATTTGGGCACATCCGAGTTAAATCAAATTTTAAGGGAAGAGATAGCGGCATTGCTCTCAGAGACTAATTCTGGCGAAGCTACAGAGTTTAATATTCCAGATGGCAATAAACCTTATGTAATGATGGTTGTAGGTGTAAATGGTGTTGGGAAAACAACTACTATTGGGAAACTGGCCTATCAATTTAAAAAACGAGGACTCAAAGTTGTACTTGGTGCAGCTGATACGTTTAGGGCTGCTGCAATAGACCAGTTACAGGTATGGGCAGACCGCGTTGATGTGCCAATTGTAAAGCAAAGTATGGGTAGCGATCCAGCTTCCGTAGCTTATGACACCTTGCAGAGTGCAGTTACCCAAAATGCTGATGTTGTTATCATCGATACTGCAGGGAGGTTACATAATAAGGTCAACTTAATGAATGAGTTAACCAAGGTTAAACGAGTGATGCAAAAAGTAGTTGAAGATGCGCCGCACGACGTACTTTTAGTCTTAGATGGTTCAACTGGTCAAAATGCATTTGAGCAGGCCAAGCAATTTACTGCTGCCACAGAGGTTTCATCTTTAGCGGTAACAAAGCTCGATGGTACTGCCAAAGGAGGTGTTGTCATTGGTATTAGTGATCAGTTTCAAATTCCTGTTAAATATATCGGGGTAGGTGAAGGTATTGAAGATTTACAAGTCTTTAATAAATACGAGTTTGTAGATTCCTTTTTTAAGTAATTACAAGCCTTTCTCTCAGAATTATATTAATTTCTTCAAGGTCTATTTTTAATTAACTAGTCGCATTTTGTATTTTTATGCAAAATACTAACCATGCGCTATACTTTCTTTTTTCTAGTCTTCCTTTTAATCTTTTCATGTAAAAACGACAAACAAACTACAACAGAAACTCCTACTGAAACCCAAAAAATTGAAATTGACAATACAGAAGTTGAAGTTTCTTCGGACGACGATGACCTTGAAGCTATCTCTGCAAAAGATTTTAGAGAATTCTTAGTATTAGATTCAAAGGTTATCACTAAGGCAGAACTTTGGGCCGATGTAAGTCCTCAAATGGAAGATTTCTCAGATGCGGATTATAGTCGAATAGCACCGATGGTTCTTGAACAAGATATTCCAACAATACAGAGTAACATTACAGATGGTAAATTTTCTTATGAAGAATTGACCAAGTTTTATCTCTATCGCATACGTAAGTATGATAGAGAAAACGACCTATCACTTAATTCTGTGATATCAGTTAATCCGAACGTAATTAAAGAAGCTCGGGCAAGGGATAAAGCTTTAGCGTTCAATGAAGGTGCTGATGTGGATAGCTTAGCTTATACGGTTTATGGGATGCCAATTTTATTAAAGGATAATATTAACACGGAAGATTTACCCACAACGGCAGGAGCTTTAGCTTTAAAAGACAATAAAACTGAAGACGCCTTTATTGTTAATCAATTAAGATCAAAGGGAGCCTTAATCTTAGGTAAGGCTAATTTAAGCGAATGGGCTTATTTCTTTTGCGGTGAGTGTCCAAGTGGCTATTCTGCTATTGGAGGGCAAACTTTGAATCCGTATGGTCGCAGAACTATAGATACAGGTGGCTCTAGTTCTGGTAGTGGCGTTTCTGCTGCAGCTAATTTTGCTGCAGCTACCATTGGAAGTGAAACATCTGGTTCTATTCTATCGCCTGCAAGCCAAAATTCGGTAGTGGGACTTAAACCAACCATTGGTTTAGTGAGTCGGAGCGGTATTGTTCCTATTTCATCAACACTCGATACAGCTGGTCCTATTACTCGTACCGTCATAGATAATGCTATAGTGCTAGATGCTATTTTTGGCGAGGATACAACAGATAGTAAGGCCTTTATGGTTATTTGGGAATCTGGCTTTTACACAAAAAAAATAAAAATGGCTAGTTTGGAAGGTAAACGCTTCGGTGCTCCTAAACGTTTCTTGGAGGATAGCTTGTTTGTAAATGCACTCGAAGTCTTAAAACAACAAGGTGCTGAAATTGTAGAAATTGAAGATGAGCGCGTTAGCCTGCCGAATTTTATAAATCTTTTGAATTTAGATATGCGTAAAGATTTGCCATTATATATGGAAAACTATGCTGATAAAACAATTGAACTAAGGACAGTTGCCGATGTAATGGCCTTTAATGAAGCAGACTCTGCTTTAGCAATGCCATATGGGCAGGCCCTTTTTAAAGGTATTGTTGACGATAAAGGAGATGATACTTTTTTAGAGCGTATTAAAGATACACTTAAGACTAATGGAAAGCTCTATTTCGATACACCATTTGATGCTCAAAAAATAGATGGCTTTTTATCTATTAATAATTATCATGCGGGCCAAGCTGCCGTAGCGGAATATCCAGCACTTACTGTTCCAATGGGATACACCAAGGAGGGCATACCGAAAGGTTTAACTTTTATAGGTAGGCGTCTCCAAGAAAAACAACTTTTAGAATGGGCTTATGTTTATGAACAAGCTTCAAAAATGCGAGTTCCTCCGAAGGGCTATAATTAATTGATTAGGGAGTTTATTTTTTCCCAAAGTAAATTATCGTAACCAGACGGTCCTAATTCACCGGATCCACCATCATTTCCCATGCGTATGACCACCAACTTTTTGCTTGGTATAACATATAATTTTTGATCAATCGCACCTAAGCCAGCGATTAAATCATCAGGAGCATTAGGTATTAGTTTTCCTGTAAATACATCTTCTGATGATGGTAATTTGTATGAAGATTTTCCGTTTAACCACCATAAATAGCCATAGGCAAGATTTAAGTTCTGCGAGGTTTTTGTCATGTCTTCAAAATAGTTGGTGTCGCCAAGAACGATGTCTTCATTCCAAATTCCTCTATTAAGACAAAGCAATCCAAAACGAGCCATGCTACGAGCGTTACTGAAATAGAATTTATTATACCCAACAGAAACCCATGACCCTTGCATGCCTATTTTGTCTTTAAGCTTTAAATTGAAATAAGAATTGAAATCAGAATTTAATGCACCAGAAATAATGGATTGTGTTAGTGTATAAGGTGCGTTATGATAGTACCAATATGTGCTAGGTTCGTTTAAGTAGCTAAGGCAGTTAGCATCTGTGCATGTAAAGTCAACATTATAGTCTAATCCTGTAGTCATAGTTATGTGATTTCTCACTGTAATAGCATTTTCTTGCTCAGAGGTTAAATTCGTCCAGCCATTTCCTAAATAATTTGAAGACGAATCATTAATATCTAATAAACCATCTTCTTGAGCCACCCCAACCATAAATGCCGTCAACGTTTTTCCAGCTGAAAACCATGGATTATTAGAAGATGCAGTTGTGCCATTAAAGTAGGATTCATTTATAATTCTACCATTATGTAAAATGATGAAGGATTTAGTATTGCTATCCTCAAGAAAATCTAAAAGAGGTTGTAAAGCAGCTGCATTCCAATTGAGATCAGAAATCGCTTTGGTTTCCCACATATCAGAATTTAAAGGCGGAAAGTATAGCTCTTCATTTTGAGGGTTTTCACCATCTGAAGAATCGTCGGAATTTGAACATGCAATTATAAAACCCACAAATAAAATGATGAATGTATATCTAATAAACTTCATAAACAGTATTTAACTTTAGACACATAAATATATGAAAGGTTTAAAACCTGAATATAGCAATTGTAAAACTACAATCGTAAATCATTATTCATTGTGTATCTTTGCCAACTGACCGAAAGAAGCATGAGAACAAAAACACTTAAGAAGAACAGGATTAACGTCGTAACCCTAGGATGTAGTAAGAACGTTTACGATAGTGAAGTGTTAATGGGTCAACTCAAGGCCAGTGGAAAAGACGTCGTACATGAGCAAGAAGGTAATGTTGTGGTTATCAATACCTGTGGATTTATTAATAATGCCAAAGAAGAAAGTGTGAACACCATTTTGCATTACATGCAAAAAAAGGAAGATGGCGAGGTCGATAAAGTTTTTGTTACAGGGTGTCTTAGTGAAAGGTATAAACCAGATTTACAAAAAGAAATTCCGAACGTTGATCAGTACTTTGGTACTACTGAGCTCCCAAGTTTGTTAAAGGCACTAGGTGCTGATTATAAGCATGAGTTAATTGGAGAACGCTTAACGACAACACCAAAAAACTATGCCTATTTAAAGATAGCTGAAGGTTGTGATAGACCATGCAGTTTTTGTGCTATACCCTTAATGCGTGGCAAACATAAGAGTACACCTATAGAAGACATTGTCACTGAGGCTAAGAACTTAGCAGTTAATGGTGTTAAGGAATTGATTCTTATAGCCCAAGATTTGACCTATTATGGTTTAGATCTGTATAAAAAACGAAACCTTGCTGAACTTCTGGAGCATTTAGTGAAAGTTGATGGCATTGAATGGATTCGTTTGCATTATGCCTTCCCAACAGGTTTTCCAATGGATGTTTTGGATGTGATGAAACGCGAGCCAAAGGTTTGCAATTATTTAGATATACCATTGCAACATATCTCTGACGCTATTTTAAAAAGTATGCGTCGTGGAACCACAAAAGAAAAAACCACAAAATTACTTAAAGATTTTAGAGCAAAAGTCCCGGAAATGACTATCAGGACAACACTTATTGTTGGGTATCCTGGCGAGACGGAAGAAGATTTCCAAATTCTTAAAAATTGGGTAAAGGACATGCGCTTCGAACGTTTGGGTTGCTTTACATATTCACATGAGGAAAACACACATGCCTACAACCTAGAAGACGATGTTCCTGAAGATGTAAAAATGCAGCGCGCGAATGAAATTATGGAAATTCAGTCACAGATTTCGTGGGAATTGAATCAACAAAAAATAGGGCAGACCTTTAAGGTAGTAATAGACCGAAAAGAGGGTAATTATTTTGTAGGGCGTACGGAGTTTGATTCCCCAGATGTGGATAATGAGGTTTTAATCGATGCTAGTCAAACCTATGTAAAAACTGGTGAGTTTACCACAGTTAAAATAATAGAGGCTGAGGATTTTGACCTTTATGGCGAGGTAGTATCTTAAAAAAAAGCAGGCTTTCGCCTGCTCTTAATTAACCAACTGCATAACTTAATAATTAAAATTAGTCCCATTGTTTTACTGTTGTGCTTAAGCCTTGATAAAGAATTACAAAGCCACCATCAGCATTGGTCAAAACATCCGAATTTCCATTGGCGTACCTATATATAGAGCTTGAGAGTGATTTAGCACCTATAGCAACTGATGCAAATACACTTATATACGATTCATTTGGAGTAGCTGAATTGGCACCTTTATACACGAAGTAGCGGTTGCCAGAATTGTATTCGGGTAAGACCGAACCCATAGCCATGTAAGGACCAGTAGATTCACTAGTAGAAATCTTTACTTGCGTACTCGCAGCGTTATTACTCCATGAATTTAGCTTAAACGCAATGAGATAACTGCTTGAGGGTATGGTTCTACCATTGTCGTTAAACCATGTGTAATTACCACTACCGTTAGAAAACGTAGAATTGGTGTTAAATTCGTCATCAGATGTCCCGTTCTTGGTGATTTGCATCAAATTTTCTGATAGTTGGTTGTACTCGTTTTCTGTAACTGTTATCCAGGTATCATTTTCTGCAGTCAAATAAGCATCTCGCGATGAACTAAGGAAATACCATATATCATCTATATCATTCAAAGTAACACTTACCGTTGATGTGGCATTTTGTTCTGAATTGGTAACTGATATAATAGCTTCTAATGTGACGGTCTCCTCGTAGTTAAATTTTGAGGAGTCATTAATAGTGATTTCACCTGTGCTACTATTAATGGCAAATGCATTTGCTGGATTTTGAGATGAAATGCTATAGACTAAGGTGCCGGTTAAATTAGTAGCTACCGTACCAATAGACTGACCATTATTGGGGTTTTCGTCAATGTTAACCATGATATCCGAAGCGCTCGGTGTAAAGCTATCACCGTCATCACTGCATGACATAGCAATGAGTAAGAATACCATAAAAAGGCTGTAAATTTTGAATTGTGTTTTCATAAGACTTGTGTTTTGTGGTTTTACTTTAGTTTTTGTAGCGACTTGCTACTGGTCGTCTGCAGCCTAAACCAGCGCAAGGCACCACAAAACTGTTTGCCATTATTTAATGACACTACAAACCTAGGTTGAGAGAGAGATGAATAAAAAAAATAAGGATAGACAATCGGTGGACAGTAACCTAATACATAGTGGACAAATCGTGGACGTTTTTTTGTAAATAGCTGATTTATAAATCAATAACCAATTCTTGTAAAGAGTCTTCAGTAGATAGTTTCAATTTTTTACGTAGACGATATCGGGCTTTTTTGACACCTTCGACAGAAATATTTAAGATATTGGCAATTTCTTTGCTTGATAAATTCATTTTTAGCAAAGCCATTAATCTTAAATCGTTATTGCTAACCTCAGGGTAAGTGTTCATCACTTTAGAATTAAAGTCTCTGTGAACGTCTTCAAAATAACTTCTAAACTGTTCCCAATTAGTATCATTATTAATGTCTAAATTAATGTTATTGATGATGCTCTGGTACTGACGTGCATTTTTAGAGTCTGCCTTTAATTCCTTGAGCTGTTCTTTTAAATCTAATAAAACTTCATTCTTGTGAGCCAAGTGCAAGGCGTGTGTGGTGAGTTCCTTTTCCTTAAATCTTAAATTATTGTTTAATTTTTCGCGTTCAATTGTATTGCGTTTTGCTCTTTGCCTAAATCCATAAAATATGGCAAATGCTAGAGCTATAGTTCCTAAGAGGGAGATTAATAAAAATAGTTTCTCGTTTTCGGCTTTCTGTTTACGCTCTTCAAGCAGTTTAATTCTGTTATTTTTAATGATCAGTTCTTTTTCTTTTTTTTCAGTTTGATATAGTACTTCTATTTCGTTCATACGATTAACACTTTCCTTGCCTAGAATTTCATCATGAAGTTTATGATAAGAGGTATGATACTCATAAGCTTTTTTGTAACGACCTAGTCCTGCATAAGCTTTGGATATTTCAAGAAGGTCGCCAATCTTCTTTTTATTAGTACTCGTTTCTTCACTAATTTCAAGGGCTTGTTTCATATAACGTAGTGCCTGTCGATATTCACCCTTTATATTATATAATTCACCAAGGTGTCTTAGGTTTAAACCAACCAAGGACTTTTCGCCATAATTTCTGCTTATCTCAAGTGCTTTATAATAATAGTTTTCAGCGATATCTAAACTATCCTGTTGAGCATATATCCAACCAATATTATCGAAGGCGCCAGCCAAATCGTTGTAGTAATTATTGATTTTATAGTAAGGTACAACATCAATGAGTAGGTGTTTAGCTTCTTCATATTGTTTTTGGCCTTTAAGATTTATGGCTATGTTGGTATTAACACTTGCTAAATCATCTTTATTGCCTAGGGTCTCATATATGGTTTTAGCCTTTAAATAGTATTCATTGGAAATGTCATAGTTTTCAATATCACCCTGAATATTCCCAATATTCCAATAACTTGCTGCAATACTTTCTTCTGTATCGTTAATAGCTTCCTTTAATTTTAAGGTTTGCATATGAACTTCGAGACACTCATATAGTCTCCCAAGGGACCGAAGGCTATTTGCCTTATTATTTAAGGCATAGGACATCATAACACTATCACCAAGTTTAGCGTAGAGCTCTATGACCTTATCATATACTGAATCAGATTTTTCATATTGGGAGGTCATATTGTAATATACACCAAGATAATTTTTTGTGCGAGCGATAAAGGATTTGTTGCCCAAGCGGTCTGCCAATACAAGAGTGCTGTCCAAATAGGGTTTTGAAGCTAAGGGATCTTTAAAAATATATTCAGCCCAGATTTCTGCATAGGACATAATTTGAGTAGTATCTGTTTGAGTTTTGGCAATTGACAAAATACTATCGATTTTTTTCTGATTTTGACCTTGTATGCCCTGAACTACTAAAGCACCGAGAATAAAGACGAACCAAATTTTGTCCACCTTTAGGGTGACATAGTTCCTTTTGGCTAAAAATTGGACATCTTTTAGAAACTTATACGTTTTCATACCGAATTTTGTTGTTTGAATTAAACCTCAATACACTTTAAAAATATTTATAAAATATTGAAAATCAACACTATAAATAATAAAGAGTTAGTGTTTGTCCACCTATATTAAAGGTCAAAAAAATTTTAAAACAGACGTATGTTTGGTGGTGGACAAAGTGTGGACATGGCTTTTTTTCCTTTTCTACCTCGGTTTTGACGTCTACATTAGCTGTAACAAAACTGAATGCCATGATGTCTTTTCGTCCATTTTTATGGATTGTTGTATTAGTAACATTAACATGCCAAGGACAACAACTTTATATTGAATTAGGAACCAATGTGTCTTCTTTTGCTTATGAAAATTCTCAAGGTCGACCATTGGATAATTTACTATCAACATCCAAGGCCTATTATGGTATGGGCTATAGGCAAAGTATCAATGACCGGAGAACATTGTTTTTGACCTTGGGTGCTAGTTTCAATAATTATGGTGCTATAGGCAGCGAGGTTAGCGTAGATAATTTCTTTGAATGGGATGTGAGTTATCTCGGTTTGGAAGGCGGAATTGGTATTCAGATGTTTAGACTTCGAGATTTAACATTTATGTTCAATGCTTCAGTGGCCTCTGAATTTTTAATACGTGGTACACAAACCATAAACAACGAAGTGTTTAACCTTGTTGGGGAGCCAGAGTTCAATAACACCATTTTGTTTTTTCGTGGTGGTGTGGAAATGCAGTATCCGATATCAAGAAGTACAGCCTTGTTTGTGGGTTATACCTATGGGCAGTCTGTTTTGGCAAATAGTGGTGATAGTAACGAGAAGCTTAATCTAAATGCACACCAATTTGGTATCGGATTTATCATAAATCTTCCCAAATGTTACTGCGATTTTTAAGCTGGTACAACCATGTGGACAAAAGGTGGACATACTGTAACTCCCTAGGATTTAACATTAATATAGTCTTAACTTAGAATTTAAAAGGGATAAAAAAAATTAAAATGAAACACGAATTTTTAAAAATTGTATTGGGTTTATTGGTTCTCAATGGTTTTATAAGCAACAGCTTCGGACAAGAAGAATCAAATTATCGGATTGTAAGCTCCAATTTGGCCAGCAGCGGTTCTTCTCAAACTATAACTACACCATCTGGTACGTATAAAATTAGTCATAGTATAGGTCAAGCAAGTGTTATAGGGACTTATTTTAATAACGGTTATTATCTAAGGCAAGGCTATCAACAGCCATTATCCAAAATAGAAATTATCAAAGAATTAGATGTTGAACTTGTGGCCAAAATACATCCAAATCCCTTTCGCCATAAAGTTACCATAGCATTTAATACAGTAATACGAGATGAAATTTCTATTCTATTAATAGATATCAATGGAAGGGTCATCCGCAAACAAAAGGCCTTGCCTTCCCAAGAAATTGAACTGCAACTCACAGATCTTGCCATAGGAACTTATGTGCTTAGGGTAATGTCTGGAACAAAACGACTAGACGAAAAACTTATAAAAATTTAAAAAAATAACCTCTCAAAAATCAGCTATTATGAAACGAATTTTAATATTAACACTATTTCTAGGCATGGCCCTGAAATCCTTTGGCCAAACAGACGGTATTACCTACCAAGCGGTTATAATTGGTCCTGATGATTTAGAATTACCAGGTGTAGACAGTGAGGGTAACTATCTGCCCAATGCCACAATTGCCGTGCGCTTTACTATTTTTGATAGCACAAACCAAATAGAATTTCAAGAAGTTCAAGTAACAGATACGGACGAATTTGGGCGCATCAATCTGTTAATTGGAGATGCTGATCACGATTATTTTAAAGAAATAAGCTGGGATGGTACACCAAAAGACCTTAGGGTTGAAATTGACTTTGATGCTGGTAGTAATTTTGAGGTAATGAGTAGGGAACGACTCACTTTTTTGCCTTATGCCTATCATAGAAATATAACGGCGACAGGAACATTGACCGTTGACGACCGTACCTTCTTAAACGGTGAATTACAAGTAGAAGGCCCAACCAATTTAAATAGTTCTTTAGACGTCAATAACGGTAATGCAACCAATCTTACGGGAACATTAACCGTAGATGGCGAAACAAACCTTAATGAAGCATTCACTGTAAATAATGGTAGTCCATCCGAATTAACAGGTGATTTAGGAGTGAATGGTAATACGGCTTTAGATGGCACTTTAGATGTAATTGGTTTAACCACTTTAAACGATTTAACAGTAAATGGTGAGGCTAGCTTTGGAGACTTAACCGCTGATAATTTGGTGGTTAATCAAAGTACGACTTTAAATGGTGTAACTCGTATTGATGGCATGGGAAATCAAATTAGATTGACTTCCAATTTACCGAATACAGGGACCGAAATGTCAAATCATCCAGTGCTTATAGACGGCGGTAATAATGGTCTGGCCATAAAGGTTAATGGAAGTCGTAACAATAGTACCAACTTTATCACTTTTTACGATGATGAAAATGATAGCTCAAATATTTCATGGGGAAGAATAGAAGGAGAAAAAGAAAATGAGTTTGAAAATAATGCAGACCATAATTTCAATGTAAGAGGTTTGGATTGGGCTATTTATGATGCAGGTTTAAGTGGTTTGTTTGCAGGAGCTGACGTATATGCAGCTGTAACCGGTACAGCCATGGCATTTTCCTCATCAACAGGCTGTGCAGGCATAGGCGCTTGCGTTACTGCGCCAATTCCATCGATGATATTTAAATATACTACGGAATCTGTAGTGGTAACTATTCAGGCAATTACAACAGGTGTTGCAATCTTTAATGCCATCGATAATAAAAACCTATTTCTAGACAATAGGGTAAGCTTACAAGGCGTAACCTATGCCTCTGGAGCTGGTGACTATGCGGAATATTTGTTGCGGGAAAATATAAATGAAGAAATGATTTTTGGAGATATTGTTGGAGTAAAAGGCGGAAAAATATCAAAGAATACAGAGAATGCTGAGCGTGCAATGGTAGTGTCTCGTAAACCTATAGTATTAGGTAATATGCCGCAAAAAAACCGAGAGAAGGAGTATGAAAAGGTTGCCTTTATGGGACAAGTGCCAGTTAAAGTGTATGGGAAGGTCAATAAGGGTGATTACATTATACCAAGTGGAAGAAATGATGGCATTGGACTTGCAGTGTCACCAGAAAAAATCACATTAAAAGACATAAATAATATCGTGGGTGTTGCTTGGGAAGAGAATAATGAAGCCTCAGCTTTTAATTTAATCAATGTTGTTGTTGGCACAAATACAAACGACAATAACCACATTGTTGAAAGGCTTGAAGCAAAAATCACTACGCAACAATTGGAGATTGATGCCCTCAAAAATAAAATGAATGAAATATTAGATGCATTGGCTAAAGGAGAAACTCAGAGATTGACACAGTTAGATCAATCCCAAACTACCGTTTCAGGTACTGCGCACAACCAAAGGAAATATGAAATTGTTGAGTTGGAGGAAACAGATGTTATTTATTTTGAAATAACAAAAACAGATATCGAAAAGGCCATAGTTGCGGCAGAGGAGTCTATGAAAGAGTCAGGATTATACGACGCTAATAAAGAGGTTTGGGAAAAATTACAAACTGACGGTGGTTTTAGACAAGATTTTATCACTGAACTACACGGTAAGCTCCAAAAACAGTTGCATTATCACAAAGAAATAGATCAAAGTTCTAAACACTAAAAAAAGAAACAAAACCAATCTATTGTGAAAACTAAAGTTCTTATTTCGTTACTAACAGCTATGTCCTTTGCTATTTTGGCAAAAGCACAAACCACTGCAATACCAGACGCCAATTTTGAGGATTATCTTGAAACCCACTCTGAAGATGGAAGCATTGTTAATGTAGGCGATGCCGAAAGTATGGGTGATGGTATTACCAACAATGGTTTGGTGTTGACCGAAAGGATTAATGCTGTGGTATTATTAGATGTTTCAAACTTGGGTATCGATGACCTCACCGGAATTGAGGATTTTACAGCTTTGGAAATATTGTTTTGTAGCGAGAATAATCTTACTGTGCTCAATATTTCAAACAATACCAACCTAATTTCATTAGTGTGTGGATCTAATAGCCTAACAGTATTAGATATTAGCAACAATTCAAATTTAGAGACCTTGGATTGTTCTAATAATCAAATTCAAAATTTGGATGTAATCAATAATACAGCTTTACGCAGTATATCGGCTTCAGACAATCAATTAGCACAAATTGATTTATCAAATAATACAGAATTAAGGCAATTGAATATTTCCGATAATAGAATTGTTGGAGAATTGGTAGTTGTAAATAATGCAAATTTAAAAGGTTTGTTTTGTTCTTCAAATCAGATTGATACATTAGACCTTAATGCCAATTCCTTAATCAATAATTTGGATGTCTCCAATAATATTTTAACTAATTTAGATTTAACTTCAATTAATTCCATAATATGTCCAGATCCGCAAACTGATCCAGAGACTGACTGTCAGAGTGCTTCTCAAATTAATGTTTCTCGTAATAATTTAGTGTCTTTAAATGTAAACAATGGATTTAATGATTTGGTATCACTATTCGATGCCTCCGATAATCCAGATTTATTTTGTATTCAAATCGATAACGGCTTTACACCCGAAGGTTGGGTCAAGGACGATTGGACATATTTTAGCGATGCCGCTTGCGTAGATATTTTCACCTATGTACCAGATGACAATTTTGAACAAGCGCTAATAGATGCTGGTTTGGATGATACATTGGATAACTTAGTTTTAACAGAGAATATTAATGTTATAACTGATTTAGATATTGCAAATTCCAATATTACAAGCCTTTTAGGAATTCAAGATTTTATACAATTACAGAACCTAAACTGTAGCACCAACAGTATAGAGAATGTCGATCTTTCTAATAATGTTCAATTAGTGCAGTTAGATATTACCAATAACGACCTTGAAAATTTAGACCTATCCTCAAATACACAATTACTCGAACTGTATTGTGGGAATAATTTTATTGAAAGTTTAAACCTTACTAATAATATAGCTTTAACTATTCTTAATTGTTCTAACAACATACTATCTAGTTTAGATGTAAGTGGCAATACACTGTTGGCTGATTTAGATGCATCATTCAATCAAATTGAACAATTAGATGTTTCTGCATTAACTAGCATGGTGAGTTTTTTAGCTAATGATAATAATTTGTTTGCCATAAACATGGCTAATGGAAATAATACAATTATTACCACCTTCGATGCTACAAATAATAATAGTCTGTTTTGTATAGAAGTAGATGATGCGGCTTATGCAAATGGCGCTGCGGGTTGGCAAAAAGATGCCATGGCTGACTATAATCTAAATTGTGGCACCTATATTCCAGATGATAATTTTGAGCAATATTTAATTGATCAAAATATAGATTCTGATGGCACACTCAATAATTTTGTGTCTACTGCAGATATCGTCGGAATAGACATCCTAAATATCCCAAATCTTGCAATAGCTGATTTAACAGGTATAGAAGATTTTACCGCCTTAGAAGATTTAAATGTCTCTAACAATGCGCTTACGAGTTTAAACCTTAGTTCTAACGTCTCGCTTCAAACCTTAAATTGCTCAAGTAATAATATTGAACAACTCGACCTTACTGCTAACGCTGCCTTAATTTCACTAACATGCAACACTAGTAATCTATCGCGTTTAAATATTGCCAGTGGTAACAACAATAATTTGGCCGATTTTAATGCTCAGAATAATCCAACACTGTTTTGTATTACAGTTGATAATGCTGTTTTGGGTAATATACCGGCAACATGGCAAATAGACGGAATTGCTGATTATAATGATGACTGCGAAAATAACAGGTTTACTGCCATACCAGACCCGTTTTTTGAGCAAGCACTCATTGACTTAGGGCATGATGATGTTATTGATGGACTTGTTTTAACTTCAGCTATTGAAACGCTCCAAATCCTTGAGGTTGGTAATAAAAGCATTCAGGATTTAACAGGTATCCAAGATTTTAGGCTTTTAGTAGAATTAGATTGCAGCAGTAATTTTTTAGAAGCTTTGGATATAAGTAATATGTTGTTTTTGGAGCGGCTTAATTGTAGCTCAAATTTTCTTCAAACTAACGATATCAATGGAGTTGATGGCGTTTTTAATTCAGTCGGAACTCCTAGTCTTAGAGAATTATTTTGCGCTGATAACAACTTGAATGACCTCGATACTTCTCAAAATCTTAATTTAGAAATACTAGATTGCGCTAACAATAATTTAGCACAACTCCAAATAGATAACAATGCACTTCTTCGACGTTTAAATTGCTCAAATAATGATTTAGACGCTCTAGATATCAGTAATAATTTGGTTTTAAAAGAACTCAATGCAGACAGCAATCGATTAACAGCCCTTACCACAGCTACTATACCAAATACCAGCTTAACTGAATTGAGTTGTGCCAATAATGAATTGTCTACTATTTTGGTTAATAATTATCAAGGTCTTGAGACACTTAATTGTAGCTCAAATGAATTAACTGCACTTAATGTATCAGCAAATCCTGGGTTAACCTTTTTATCTCTAACGAACAATCAAATTACTAATATTGATTTGTCTGCCAATTTAGATTTAGATACAGCCTTATTGTCACAGAATGAGCTATCCACTTTAGATGTGACTTCTAATACTGTTCTAAATCATCTCAATTGCAGTTTTAATGCTATATCTGCACTAGAACTTAATACAAATACGGTTTTAACGCGTTTATATGCGTCCTCCAATCAACTAAACGAAGCGGATTTAAGTGCCAACGCCAGTCTTATAGATTTGGATGTGAGTTCAAATCAAATAACGCAATTCACCTTATCAAACGATCTCAGTGTATTGAAGGTGTTAAATGTTAGTAATAATCAGATTGAAGGTCCGTTAGACCTTACAACCATGGCATTGTCTGCTTGTACTTTTCAGCCTGGCCAGAACGAATTTTGCCCAGAGACGATATCCATAAACTTGTCGAACAACCTATTTGATTTTGTAAATCTCCAAAATGGTATTAACCCTGATATTGCAAGTTTAAATACTACAGGTAATCCAAATTTAGAATGTATTCAGGTTGATGACGAAAATAGTATTGGAGCTGGTTGGTTAAAGGACGAGGATACATCTTACAGCGTAGATTGTAATTTTGGTGAAACCTTTGTGCCTGATGATAATTTTGAACAAGCCCTTATAGATTTAGGATTAGATACTGCGCCATTAAATGATTTTGTACTTACCTCAAATATTCAAGGCTTAACTAATCTAGATATTAGTGGTAATGGTATTGCTGACTTAGCAGGTATAGAGGATTTTGAGAATTTAGAAACTCTCAATGTTTCTAACAACAATCTTATCGACGTTGATTTAAGTAATAATATAGCTTTGCTCAACTTAAATATTTCAGGGAATCAGTTAACCGAATTACAGCTAGAAAATAATACACAAATTACTGCCTTAAACACCTCAGGAAACGCTCTCAGTGCTTTAGACTTGTCTCAAAACCAAAATCTTTTAGACCTAAATATTGCAGACAATGCATTTACTGCATTTATCCCTGCAGATGTTTTGTCTTTAGAAGTGTTTGCTTGTGAAAACAATGAGATTACAGAGTTAAATTTTCAAGAAAATCAAGCTATTATAAGTATTGATTGTAGCTTTAATATGTTAGAAATTTTGAATATCAGAAATGGGCAGAATGCTATTCTAGCAAATCTAAATGCTCAAAACAACCCCAATTTATTATGCATAGAATCGGATAATGGCACAGTACCAAATGGTTCAAATTGGCTTATCGATTCAACGGCACAATTGTCAACAGAATGTTTCTTTGGCCAAACGTTTGTGCCCGATGATAATTTTGAACAGGCCTTAATTGATTTGGGCTATGACTCTGGCCCTTTAGACGACTACGTATTTACGGGACAAATTGAAGATTTGGTATTTTTAGATGTCAGCGGACGTGAGATTTCAGACTTAACAGGTATTGAGGCGTTTTTGAACCTTACCACACTTAATATTCAAAACAATGCTTTATCAACCTTAGATTTAAGTAACAATTTGTTACTCAATAACCTTAACGCCTCGGAGAATATGCTTACGAATATTGATGTGTCTATTCTCACAGAATTAACAGACTTAGATTTAGGCAGTAATCAAATCTCTCAGATTAATCTTAATAATAATTTCAATCTTATCGATGTAGATATCTCAAATAATGCATTGACGCAATTAAATGTTGATGCTCTTATTAATTTAGAAGAGCTAATATGTGCTTCTAACCAATTATCAGCCTTAGATGTAACACAGAACACTAGTCTTAGATTATTGTTCTGTCAGTCTAATCAACTAATTGCCGATCAATTGAACCTTCAGAACGGAAACAATGAAAATTTACAACTTTTCAATGCCACTAATAATCCAAGCTTAAGTTGCATTTTAGTTGATGATCCTGTTGCTGTAATTAATAATGTTGATGGTTTTTACGATAATTGGTTTAAAGATGAAACATCAAGCTACCAGACCATATGTGCCGATGCAGATAATGATGGCATCCCTAATGAAGACGACCAATGTCCGAATACACCATTTGGTGCAGCAGTAGACTTATTTGGATGTGCAATTCCTGATTTACCTTCAGATAATTTTACGGTTTCGGTAACCAGTGAAACCTGTCTAAATAGCAATAACGGCCAAATTACTATAATTGGACAAGAGCTTTATGCCTACACGGCAACTTTAATAAGTGACGATTTCTATCAGGAATATAATTTCACAAATGACATTGATATATTCAATCTATTGGCTGGTACCTATAGTTTATGTATTACTATAGAGGAATGGCCAGACTATGAAATTTGCTATACCATTGTAATTACTCAACCAGAGCCATTGGAGGTTTTTTCGAATAGGATGGCTTCTGGAGATGAAATTTCCCTAGCCCTATCAGGTAGTTCTAAATATCATATAGAACTAAATGGCGAAACCTTTACCACATACAACCCTGCATTAGTTCTTCAACTACAAAACGGAATTAATGATTTAAAGGTAAAAACAGATTTGGATTGCCAAGGAATCTATGAAGAAAGAATTCTTGTGTCTCAAGACGCATTGTTTTATCCTAATCCGGTTAAGGACATACTTACTATTTATTACCCTGCTGAAGATGAAGATATACAACTCTATATCTATTCTCCATATGGTCAATTACTCCGGTCAAAAACAATAAAAAACATAGGCTCCGAAGTATATTTTGATATGAGCCCTTACGCATCAGGAATTTACGTAATATCCGTTCAATCTAAATCCATGATATCAACCCAAAAAATTATTAAGGAATGAGACGATTAGGTACTTTAATTATAATAATTTCTTTGCTTTTTGCTTGTAGTAAATCTTCTGATGGTGATGAGAATCAGAACGGTAATGGGAATGGACAAGACGCACCCAACGGTGTACAACTAGTGTTTCCATTTGAAAATTCATTGTGTAATGAGGGAATAAATTTAACACCAACAGAAAGTACTGTATTATTTGAATGGGAACCAAATACCAATGCAGATGTTTATACGCTCACGGTAGAAAATCTAGCAACTAACTCCATTTCGCAATTTGATACTGTAGATTTTATTTTTCCTGTCGTTATAAATCGTGCCGCACCATACCGATGGTCTGTAGAATATAACCACCAAGGAGAGACAAAACAAAGCGCCCTATGGAATTTTTATAATGCTGGTCTAGGTATTCAAAATTACACGCCTTTTCCGGCAGAAATTGTATCTCCCGCAATGGCACAAACAATTCCATCTACCAATAGTCTAACCTTAGAATGGAATGGGAGTGATCTTGATGACGATATTGTAAATTACGATGTGTATTTAGGGATAGAGAATCCACCTAGTGTTAATGCAACAGATGTTAATGTTAATCAACTCACGGTTTCTGTAACTCCAGGAACTATTTATTATTGGTACGTGGTAACGAAGGATGCTGCAGGAAATTCTTCAGAATCTGGTGTCTATCAGTTTAGCATATCGAATTAGGCGGAAAGGGATTACTTTAATTTAAAATCAATGAGATGGCCTCTAACTTCAAAAGGATGAAAGCGCGAAAACAACTCTTCGGAGTACCATCCTAGTTCTCGTGTTTTTTTTACCATTTCCGCATGCTTTTGATTTTTATAGGCATATGCCATCATATCCTCCCCAGTTTCCCAAAATGAAAATGTAGCTTGCATAAAAATAGGCCACTCGCCAATACCTTTGGAGAAAATCAACCCTTTGTGGCCATCCATAGATTTTGATACGGACGGCACATGCCACCAAAATTTATGTGCAAGTTTAGGTTTAATTGTAGCTCTTGTAATAACGGCAAGTGGTTTTGACGGGTCGTGGCCCACTGACGACACAAAAGGTTCTTGCTTACTCCATTGACCGTGGGCTTTTATAGAGTGCATTAAAACGTGAGAATGCTTTATGGAAGGCGCTTCATATTCCTTAAGTGATTTGTTTTTAAGAAATTTTTTGGCATTGTCCTCGGAGTCAAATACAGTAAGTAGCCCAAACGTTGAAAAGTCTGGCCAAATAGAAAAACCATTACCACTGCCAGTACCAAAGGGTTTCCAAAAGCTTAATCCTTGGAAGTTTTGATTGCGTAACGGTGGACGTCCCATACGGCCAAGCGCATGCCATTTTGGTTTAAATCCTTTATATTGGAATAATGAAAGAATAGTGGTTTGAGACACGTTTATCCAACAATTTTTAACGAAGATACGCGCAATATTCTGGATATTTCTTGATCTTATGTTAAGACAAATAGAATAGCCTAGACATGCTGATCCACCAAAATGGCATTACCATCGGGATCTAAAATAACAAAGCTGGCCGGACCCGTAGTAGTTTCATCCGCTTTTTGAACAAATGTTATCCCTTTAGAATTTAAATCCTTCTGGATATCTCGGACATCATCAAAATGCTCTAGAGTATGAGTATTTTCGTCCCAGCCTGGATTAAAAGTAAGAATATTGTTTTCAAACATACCCTGAAATAGGCCAATTAAAGTGGACTCATTTTTCATAATAATGTAGTTTTTGTCCATTGCTCCTCCAAAAACTTCGAATCCTAACTTCTCATAGAAGGCTTTAGATGTACTCAAATCCTTAACTGCTAGACTTATTGAAAATGCACCTAGTTTCATTTTGAATTGTTTTTTATTAGTACTCTAAAGATAATCAATTCTTGAGAAGCTGATACCAACGAAATTAGCGATTACTCATTGAGTAAAATTGGCTTGCCAAATCCAAGAGCTTCTAGTTTATCAAACTGGGTCTTAGCATCTCCTACGACTAAATATATCATTTGGTTCGGGGTGATATACTTATTTATAAGTGATTTAATTTCATCCAATGTCATATCATTCACCTTGTTTTGTCTTTTAATCGCATAATCATCAGAAAAACCATAATTACTAATATCACTAAGCATGTTGAGTTTTGCATTTAATGTCTCAAAGGATCTAGCTTGGCTTTTTATTGTAAATCCTTTTGTGACCTCTAGGTCGCTGGCACTAAAATTTTCGCCATAGTTCTCTAGAATGGAAATAATCAATTGCGTAGATTCTAGAGTTACATTTGATCTAACGCCACTACTTATAGAGAATGTCCCTGTATAATTATTACCGCTAAATCTAGAGCCTATGCCATAAGTATAACCTTTGGTTTCTCTCAACTCTTGAGTAAGTTGAGAGGCAAACCCGCCACCACCTAAGCGATAATTCATCACTGTAGAAACGTAGTAATCATCATCGGTTGCCTTAAGGGCTGAACGGCCAATTCTAAGTACGGATTGCTTAGCTCCTGGAACATCATAAAAGTATATTTTAGAAGCATCTATTGAATTGGCAATTGGCAGCTCCGGTATTTCAACAAACTTAGATTGCCAGTTGGTATTAATTTCTTGTAGGGCTTTTGCTACCTCCTCCGAAGAAATGTCACCAACAATATGGAGTTTAGCATTTTGCGGTGTAAGGTTAGAACTGTAGTACTCTTGTAAATCTGCTATAGAAATACTTTTTACGGAGATTTCTGTACCGTTGTTATTGTATGACAACACATTATTATCACCATAAAGAAGCTTTGCAAATTCATTAGAAGCAATACTGTTAGGGTTTGCCTTTTGTCGTTGTATACCATTTAAAGTACTTTGTTTTAAAAGTTCAAATTCTTCCATATCCCAGCGCGGATATAGCAAAATCTCAGTGAGCAGCTCCATTGTAGCATCGTAGTGCTTAGAAAGCGTAGTCCCAGAAATTGTAATATTAGTGTCTGTAGCATAAGCATTTATTGTAGCCCCTATACTTTCTATCGCTATTTCTAATTCTTCAGCGGTTTTATTGGCTGTACCTTTTGTCATTAAAGCGGCCAAAAGATTAGAAACACCGATTTTGTCTTTTTGTTCTAAAAGCAATCCACCTTCTAATTGCAGTTGAAATTGAACTAAGGGCACTTCAGAATATTCAATGCCATAAACCTTTAATCCAGATTCTAATTCTTCTTTCCAAACTTCAGGAATTTTTAATTCAGGTCGCTCTCCATACGGTGGCTCAATACTTCTGTCAAAGCTGCTAGGTGTTTTTTCGTAGTTAGCCATAAGTTTAGGGTCGAAGGATTCTTCAGCACCATCTACAATTTGTTCTTCAACAACATTGGCAAGTTGAGAGTTACGTAACACCAAATCACTTTGGTTTTTAGGCACAAAACTTGTTGCTACGAAAGGACGGTCTTTTAGATATGTATTATATACACGTTTAACATCTGCAGGAGTTATTGCCAAAATACGCTTAATATCTTCATTGATGTAGTTGGCATCGCCCGCAAATATTTGGTATTGGGCTAGTTGAAACCCTTTCCCCAGTACACTTGATAAACCTCTATAGAAATTGGTTTCTTGTTTAGCTTTAATGCGGTCTAAATCTTTTTCTGAAATACCATTATTCTCAAAATCCTTAAACCCATCTTGGATAGCTTTGGCTACAGTATTAAGGTCTATTTGGTTAAATGCTGTAACGGAAAGCATTATTTGTCCGGCTATTTCTGAGTTATTTTGTCTAAATCGCACATTGTCGGTAAGCTTTTCAGAATCGATTAATACTTTATGTAATGGTGCATTTTTTCCATTTGACAAATAATCCAATAATACACTAAGTGCATAGGAATCTTCATGGTATTGTGGCACTCCAGGCCATGCCATTGTAAGTCTAGGCAGTCTTGCGAAATTGTCTTCGTAGTATAAGCGCTTAGAGTCTTTTAGATTGACGGGTTGTTTCTTGATTTCTGGAATATCCTCACCTCGTGGAATTTCATCAAAGTATTTTTTTACCCAATCCTTTGTTTGCTCTACATCTATATCTCCAGCAATTGTAAGAATAACGTTATTAGGAACGTACCAACGCTTGTAGAATTCCTTAACATCGAGGAGCGTAGCATTTTGTAAATCTTCTAAGGAGCCTATAACTTCCCAACTATAGGGATGCCCTTTAGGATATAGATTACTGTTGATTACAGCCGAATTATGGCCATAAGGCTGGTTGTCTACACGCTGGCGTTTTTCATTTTTGACTACTTGTTTTTCTTTAGCTAATACTGGCTCAGTCACTGTATTAATAAAAAAACCTAGTTTATCGGCTTCTGCCCAAATCATTTTTTCTAAAGCATCCTTGGGAACGGTTTGGAAATAATTAGTGCGGTCTCTACTTGTAGAGCCATTTGCACCAGAGCCACCAATTCTCGCACTCATTTTATCTAAACCTCCCTTTCCTAAATTTTCAGATTCTAAAAACAACAAATGTTCAAAGAGATGTGCAAAGCCAGTTCTGCCTTCTTTTTCGCGCGCTGAACCTACGTGAGCTGTTAAAGCTACAGCTGCAACTGGGTCTGATCGGTCAACATGGAGAATAACGGTTAATCCATTATCTAAAGTGAATTTTTCAAAATCTACATTGAGTTCACTTTTGGATGTATTTATTTTCTCGCCTTCACAACCGAAAATAAAAACTAAACAAAATAGAATTAATATGGTACTTGTAATTTGTTTCATTATAAAATTTGTTTTAAAGCTCAAAGGCGTTATTATTTACGAAGAAAATAGAATTGACCAGAAATAACTTTCCATTCTCCCAGAAACTTCTAAAGAGAATATTGTCAACCATATAAATAAAACTTCCACTCCCCATACGTTCTTCACCAAAAATCATTGAATTTTCTAGTTTGCTTAAGGTAGCTTTACCCGCAAATCCAGAATATACGTTTGGTGCTGCGATATACCCAACATTGTATCCACTACTCAATAGGTCATAGCTAGTGGTTCCCAATTTTAAGGTGAAATAGTCCGACGGATAACCGTAAGCCATAGGGTGTGTATTGTCCACTTTGGTTTTAAATATAGCACCAGTTATCATATCGTTAGTTGAGGCACGTTCTCTATCTGCAAACGCCATTAGGTTAGTAGACCCTTCTTTTGTTTCTGATTTTTTTTCGGTTAAGCCAAAACCTTCTTTACCTGCAAAACTTCGTAAGGCATTACCGATTGCAATTATTTTTCCACCTTGCCTTACCCAATCTTTGATTTTACTGAGACCGTTTTTGTTAATTACAGAACCGTAATACCCATTTGGTATAATCAACACGTTGTAGTTATCTAGATTTGTACGGTTTAGGTTATCCGTATTAATCGAAGTCAATGGATACCGTAATTGCTTTTCAAAAAAGTGCCAAAGCTCACCATAACTCAAAGACGAAGTACCATTGCCTGAAAGGATAGCAACTTTCTGTCTATTGATTAACTTAATGTCTGGCGACCCTATATCTGGAGCTTTATCCGAAAAACCAGTCGCTATTGAAAATACTTCTTGCTCATGATTTTGAATAATAGTTTTTAAATCTGATAAGAAGTTGTCTAAATGCGTATTGTCTCCTTTAGTAATTATTAATGACCCACGGTCAAAACTAACACCATTTGAGGTAAATGGTTTTTCCGTGAAACGGACTCTAAAATCGTTTTGGAGTAATTCTGCTAAAAATTTACCATCATTAAGAGTATCCCAATGAAAAGCATAGCCATATGCCTCAGAAATGGTTGGTAGGGTTTTAATAGCTGATAATTCTGAACTTGAAACTTTAGATTTACTGGCTACAGCCTCCAATCCATAAGCATAAGGAATACTCCATGCGGTGATATCGTAGGTTAACGAATCTGAAAGTTTAGCATTAGGCTCAAATAGTGCTTTTACCATTTTACCCTTAGGTTGATTGGTATGTATAACAAGGTCTTTTTCTGTAACCTGTAAACTACCTTGTTTAGCATTGCCGTAGTCGTATCCTGAAACCTTACCTCTATTAGGATTCTCATACCCTATGTCGTGTTTGTCTAATAAGCGCTTTACGGCATTGATTTTATCACTATTTCCACTAAGTACAAAACTCTTATACTCTAAATCAGAATTATCAAAAAACTTAGAGAACTCAAAATTCAGTTTTTTCGCTTCTTTTGAGGCCATTTCAACTGTAGAAATTCCAGTTGTTGTATGGTGCAATAGTCGGTCCTTAAGCGTAAGAAGCGTTCCTTCGTCGTTAATAATTCCAAGACCAGCCCTGCCATGTCCAGCCTGTTCATAGGTCATACCAATAGCTCCCATAAAAGTAGGGTAGGTGTCACCGTAGCTTGGATACAGTAAGTCAAAGCGTTCTCTCGTAAAGAATAACCATCCATTTTCATCAAAATATTTGGCATGGTTTTTACCTAATTGAGTTTGAAAGTCACGTTGAAAATCTGAAATAATCTCGTGGAAAGGTTCTGCTGCAGGAGCAAAATAATACGGTTCATTAATTCCTTGCTCATGAAAATCTACATGGATATGAGGCATCCAAGTGTTATATACTTTTAGTCGTGATTGCGTTTCAATTTGGGTTGCCCAAGCCCAATCCCTATTGAGGTCAAACAAGTAGTGATTAGGTCTTCCACCTGGCCAAGGCTCGTTATGTTCGCTAGCTTGAGGGTCAATATCGTTTGGCTGACTAGAAGTTTCGTTATACCAATTGACATAGCGATCTCTACCATCTGGGTTAATACAAGGGTCTATAATTACAACCGTATTTTTTAAAAGGTCTTGTTGCTCGGTTAAAAGGTTATATAAGGTAAGCATAGAGGCTTCTGTGCTAGAGGCTTCATTTCCATGAACGTTGTAACTTAACCAAACCACGGCAATTTCCGGGTTAGAGGATTCACCTTTTAAAATTCCAGCATTTTTTAGATGATTACGCCTAATGTTATCTAGGTTGGCAATATTTTCTTCGCTAGAAATAAAAGCCAGATAAAGTGGTCGTCTTTCATTCGTTAGGCCGTACTGTTCTAGAACTACCTGTTTAGGTCTAATTTTTGAAACGGTCTTAAAATAGTCTACTACTTGATGATGCCTGCTGAAATGCTCACCTAATTCATAGCCTAAAACATCGGTAGGGGTTGGTATTATTTGAGCACAGATGATGCTTTGTAGTCCGAGACTTAAAACCAATAGAAGAAAAATTTGTCGCATTGAAAAAGAGTTAGTTGATTGTACCAAGACGTATAGTCCATGCGAATTAACTAAAAATTAGCAGTTAAAAAAATGATGTACCTTATATTTATGCCTTTGTTAACATCTATGAAAACCTTGTCAAAGGTTGATTCTGCAACAATTAATGAGTAAAAACCTAACCACCGATTTTATTCCCTATAAGGAAACGGGATATTTTTCTGATTTTATTTGCCGTTATGTTGCTGAAGATTCAGAATTAAAAAGGCTTTATAACAGGTTTCCATGTTTAGAAAATTTCGAGCATCAAATCCTTGAAAAGGAAAAGGCGTATAACCATAGTTCGAGAGCCATACTTTCAGAGATCATTTCTGATCAATATGAAGGACTTCAACTCTCAAAATTGACCTTAAATAATATCAGCGCCTTAAAAAATAGCAAAACCTTTACTATCACTACAGGGCACCAATTGAATCTTTTTACAGGGCCTTTATACTTTTTGTACAAAATAGTATCAACCATTAATCTTGCCAGGCAATTAAAACAAACTTATCCGAGTTATAATTTTGTTCCGATATATTGGATGGCCTCTGAAGATCACGATTTTGAGGAAATCAATTATTTTAACTTTAAAGGCAAAAAGATACAGTGGAATTCTAATCAGTCTGGAGCCGTTGGCCCTTTTAGTACAAGTGGTCTAGAAGATGTTTTAGAAATTGTTTCTGCCGAATTTGGTCCAGGTAAAAACGCAGAACAATTGAAGACTTGGTTTAAAGAAGCCTATCTCAAACATGAAACTCTAGCTGATGCCACACGATATCTTGCTAATGCTTTATTTGGAGAACACGGTTTGGTAGTCATTGATGCAAATGCCAAAGAACTAAAACAATTGTTACTACCGCAACTAGAAAAAGAACTGTTCGATCAAATTGCATTTAATAAAGTCTCAGAAACCAATAGCCATTTAGAGCAGTTGGGTTTAAAAATTCAGGTAAATCCTAGGGAGATTAATTTGTTTTATCTTACCGAAGGTTTACGTGGACGTATTATTTTTAATGATGGTCGGTTTTCTGTCGCAGATTCAGAAATATCTTGGAATAAAGTGGAGCTTAAACAAGAGCTTTACGAGCATCCAGAACGTTTCTCACCTAATGTTATTATAAGGCCATTATATCAAGAAGTACTATTGCCTAACCTTTGTTACATTGGTGGTGGTGGCGAAATGATTTATTGGCTGCAATTAAAGTCTAGCTTTGAAGCCCAAAAGGTGACGTTTCCTATCCTTTTACTCAGAAATTCAGCTTTAATAAAATCTAAAAAACAAGCTGTCAAGCTGGAAAAATTAGATATATCTAATGCCGACTTATTTTTAAAACGAAATACATTTATCAATAAGCACGTTAGAAAAATCTCCAATATTGATATTGATTTTTCTGAGCAAATAAGTCATCTAGAAAAACAATTCCAGAACTTACACCGATTGGCCGAACAAACGGATAAATCATTTCTTGGAGCTGTAAAAGCTCAAGAAGTTAAGCAAATTAAGGGGCTAAAGCATTTGGAGAAACGACTTTTAAAGGCTCAAAAAAGAAAATTAAAAGACCAAATAGAGCGCTCTACTGGCCTACAAGAGCAGTTGTTTCCTAATGAAAGTTTACAAGAGCGTAACTCTAACTTTTCTGAATTGTATTTAGAGTATGGCGAGGATCTCATTCCTAGTCTGTTAGACAATCTAGAGCCTTTAAAACCAGAATTCTCAATTTTACAATTTTAAAAAATAGCTATTTGTAGTTTTTTCAATAGCTAAGTTTAATTGTTGTTTTCTGTTAAAAACTATTTAAAAAATCGCCATTGGTAAATCAACAATCTGAAATCAATTATTATTTTTGCACATGCAACACAATAAGGTACTTATTTTAGATTTTGGTTCGCAATATACCCAGTTAATTGCGCGCCGTGTAAGAGAGTTAAATATCTACTCAGAAATTTATCCTTACAACAAAATTCCAGATCAATTAGAGAGCTATAATGCCGTCATTTTATCAGGTAGTCCGGTTTCTGTCCGGTCAGATGAAGCGCTTCATCCAGATTTGAGCAACATTAGAGGTAAGAAACCAATTTTGGCCGTCTGTTATGGCGCCCAGTATTTGGCACATTTCTCTGGTGGAGAAGTATCGGAATCTAACACGCGAGAATATGGTAGAGCCAATTTGGCTTATATTAAAGAGGAAGAGGATTTCTTTGAGAATATTCACAAGGGCAGCCAAGTTTGGATGAGTCATAGCGATACCATAAAGCAACTTCCAGAAGGTGGTGTGTTATTAGCAAGTACCGAAGATGTTGAAAATGCAGCATTTAAAATAGAAAACGAGCAAACCTATGCTATTCAATTTCATCCAGAGGTATACCACTCAACGGATGGACATCAATTGCTTCATAATTTTTTAATAAAAATTGCACGAGTCAATCAAGATTGGACACCACAGTCTTTTGTAGAGGAAACTGTAGATGACCTTAAAGCAAAATTAGGAAATGATAAAGTTGTCTTAGGCTTATCTGGAGGTGTGGACTCATCTGTAGCGGCAATGCTTTTGCACAAAGCTATAGGTAAAAACCTGTATTGCATTTTTGTCAACAACGGACTCCTTAGAAAAAATGAGTTTGAAGACGTATTGCACCAATACGAAGGAATGGGGCTCAATGTAAAAGGCGTTGATGCTTCGGCACGTTTTTTGGACGCCTTAGCAGGTAAGAGCGAACCAGAAGAAAAACGAAAAATTATTGGTCGAGTTTTTATTGAGGTTTTTGATGATGAAGCCCATAGCATACAAGATGTAAAATGGTTGGCCCAAGGCACTATTTATCCAGATGTAATAGAAAGTGTCTCAGCAACAGGTGGACCGAGTGCAACTATAAAAAGTCATCACAATGTTGGTGGGTTGCCAGACTTTATGAAGTTAAAAGTGGTTGAGCCTTTAAAATCCTTATTTAAAGATGAGGTAAGACGTGTAGGCGCATCTATGAATATGGATAGTCAATTGCTGGGACGACATCCTTTTCCTGGGCCAGGCCTAGCAATTCGTATCCTTGGAGATCTAACTCGTGAGAAAGTACGTATATTACAAGAGGTCGATGCCATTTTTATCAATAATTTGAAATCTTGGAATCTCTATGATAAAGTTTGGCAGGCTGGTGCGATGTTACTACCTGTTAATAGTGTGGGCGTAATGGGTGATGAGCGAACTTACGAAAAATGTGTGGCGCTTAGAGCTGTAGAAAGTACAGACGGTATGACGGCAGATTGGGTAAATCTGCCCTACGAATTTTTACAGAAAACCTCAAATGAAATAATAAATAGGGTAAAAGGCGTTAATAGAGTGGTATATGACATCAGTTCTAAACCACCTGCCACGATTGAATGGGAATAAAAGTGACAATAATGTCTAGTTTGTTTCCAACTAAAAAGAATTAATGACATATATGAGAACGATTTTAGGCATTTTATTCATTGTATTGACCTTTCATCTCAATGCGCAAAACTATAAAACGCATACCGTTAAGGAAGGAGAGACTATCGAAGCAATTGCCAAGCAATATTTAGTAACACCTTTCGATATATTTGCTCTAAATCCAGATGCGAAATCTAAATTGCAACCTGGCTCTACTTTAATCATACCTAACTCTAAAGTAAAAAATGAGCCTATTCCAGATGAATTTAGGGATCTTATTGGCTATAAGAATCATAAAGTTAAGCGTAAGGAAACGCTCTACAGTCTCTCAAAAAAATATGGCGTTACTGAAGATGAAATCAAAAAGGCCAATCGCTTTTTATATTCAGAGAACCTTAAAAAGGGAAATCGCTTAAGAATTCCAAAGTATAGAACCATAATCAATAAGCAAACCTTATCCAATACGGTAAGAAAATATACCGTTTTACCTAAAGAAGGGAAATGGCGTATCGCTTATAAGTTTGGTATTACCGCAGAAGAGCTCGAAAGTTTAAATCCTGGTATGAATGATGTCATTCAGCCAGGTGACCAATTGAACGTTCCTAATATTAAGGTAACGGAAGAAAAGGCAATTGATACTACCTATCAATACTATGAGGTGTTACCTAAGGAAGGCTTTTATAGATTGAAAGTAAAATTAGGGTTGACTCAAGAAGAGTTAGAGACTTTAAATCCTCAGCTAAAAGAAAGTGGTTTAAAAGCAGGTATGGTTTTAAAGTTACCAGCTGATGCCGAATCCGAGGCACTTGGAGAAGCCATTGAAAGTGCATCTTTGGTCGGTAAACTCAATAATTTTAGCACTAAGAAAATTGCGATAATGCTGCCCTTTCAGTTAAATAGAATAGACACGGACTCTGTGCAAGAAACAAAAGAGATGATTAGAGATAAACGCCTGCTCTCTGTAGTTTTGGATTTTCATGCTGGAGCATTGATGGCTATAGATTCGGCTAAGCGTCTTGGAATTTCAACTGATCTAAAGGTTATGGATACACGTTATCAAACCGCAAGAACAAGAGAATTGCTAGAAGAAAATGATTTTTCGGAATATGATGCTGTAATTGGCCCAATGAATAACGATGCTTTTGATAGAGTTGCCAAAGGATTAAAAGAAGATAGAATACCTGTCATAGCAGCATTGACAAAGCCAAAGGAAGTCTATTCTAACGTGTTTCAAACCATACCAGAGAATAAGTTATTAGAAAAGGCCATGTTAGATTTTGTCAAAGCCGATAGTACCAAAAATAAAGTGGTGATTATTTCTGATTTAAAGCACAGGCCAATTAGTAATCAACTAAAAGCTGAATTTCCAGCGGCCAAACAAATATTCTCACGTAAAGCTAAAAAGTCAGACAAAGATGGCTTCTTTATATATCCCGTAGATTTAGAAAATGTCTTTGCTCCAGGCAAAACAATTGTATTTCTAGAAACTGACAGTAACGCTCTAGCGTCTAGTGTTATTAGTATGCTAAATGGTCTTGTAATAGAAGATATAGAGATTGTATTGGTGACCTTGGATAAGAACAAAGCCTTTGAAGGTAAAAATATTGATAACAACCATTTGTCTAACTTAAAATTTCATTACGCATCGGTTAACAGGGATTTTGAAGAATCGACTTCAAAATCATTCGAGAAGGCCTATCGCAAAATGTATAGAGTATCTCCAAGTAAATATGCCTGTAGAGGTTTTGATGTGACGCTAGATGTCCTCATGAGATTGGCAGCAGGCGAAGATTTGTATGAGGCATCAACTTCAGATATTGCTACAGAGCACATAGAGAATAAATTTAGATATAACAAGTCCTTATTTGGTGGTTATACGAATGAAGCACTTTATATTGTAAAGTATGACGACTTAAAAATTGTAAAAGCCAACTAACATGACCTCAAAAGTCACCTATTTAGGTAATCTAAGAACAGAAAGTGTTCATTTAAAGTCTGGCAATTCATTTATTACAGATGCCCCTTTAGACAATAATGGTAAAGGTGAAGCGTTTTCTCCTACAGATACTGTAGCCACAGGTTTAGCAAGTTGTATGCTCACAGTAATGGGTATAAAGGCGAGGGATTTAGATGTGGACTTATCTGGCAGTACCGCAGAAGTGACTAAGATTATGGCAAGTTCGCCAAGACGGATTTCAAAAATAATCGTTGTGCTAAATTTTTCGTGCAGTCCAGATGATAAAGCAAAAAAAATCTTAGAGCGTACTGCAAATACCTGTCCTGTGCATTACAGTTTACATCCAGAAATAGAAAAGGATGTAACCTTTAATTGGAAATAAATGCACTTAAATTTTTTTGGGATTATTCTATTCTTACTGTTAGTATTCAGTCAGCCAAAAGCCAATGATGAGGCTTTAAGTTGGAAGGATAATAGACCATTAACTTGGGCGGATTTTAAAGCAAGACCACAATCTAATTCGTCTGCTTTAGCGCAAACCTCATCTGGCATATCGTTTGGGTATTCTCTTAAAACTAGGGATGGCAGAATTGTAGATTATAATACTAATGTGCAAGCCCATTTTTATCCTAATAAATCCTGGTACCTAAAAGATAAAGCCGATGGTTATATCCTCAAACACGAGCAGTTGCATTTTGACATTACCGAACTCTATGCGCGACATTTTAGGAAGCGATTAAAAAGTATTCGGGTTAACCAAAATTTAAGACAGCAATTGGCCAATCTCCAAAACGATATTAATAAAGCCGTAAATAAAACCCAAAAACGTTATGATGCAGAAACCAATCACTCTATAAACAGGGAGGCTCAAAAGATTTGGCAAAGCACAATTGCAAAGGAATTAGAACGTTTACAAGAATTTAGCTCAAAATGAGTTTTAGTGATAACAAAAAGGCCTTAGTAGAATTGGCCAATTACAAAATGCCTTTTGGAAAATACAAGGGCGAATATCTTATTGATATCCCAGAGTACTACTACACTTGGTTTAACCAAAAAGGATTTCCCGAAGGTAAATTAGGTTTTATGATGCAGCAAATGCACGAAATTAAAATCAATGGTTTGGAATCTATAATCCACACCATTAGAAAAAAATTTTAAATCTAGTTAATCGCATCACTATATTGAAGGGTTTTAATTAAAAAGGTATTGATTTTATTAACATATCAACAAACCTTAAACAATACCCATTTAACTCGTTTTATTTTGTAAATTTGCCTGCGTTTAATAACGCAACATGACCACAACTCCTAAGTATATTTTTGTAACTGGCGGTGTGTCTTCCTCACTAGGGAAAGGTATCATCGCAGCATCTTTGGCTAAATTATTACAGGCCCAAGGTTACAGAACAACCATACAAAAGTTAGACCCTTACATTAATATAGATCCAGGTACGCTAAATCCTTATGAGCATGGCGAATGCTACGTTACCGATGATGGAGCAGAAACCGATTTAGATTTAGGGCATTACGAGCGCTTTTTAAACGTGGCGACCTCGCAGGCCAATAATGTAACTACAGGCCGTATCTACCAGAGTGTTATAGATAAAGAGCGTCGTGGCGAATTCTTAGGGAAAACAGTACAGGTTATTCCGCATATTACAAATGAGATTAAACACAGAATACAAATTCTTGGTAATTCTGGAGATTACGATATCATTATTACAGAAATTGGTGGTACCGTTGGTGATATAGAATCCTTACCTTATATAGAAGCCGTAAGACAATTGCAATGGGATTTGGGTGAGCATAATGCACTAGTGATTCATTTAACCTTAATTCCTTTTTTATCAGCTGCGGGTGAATTAAAGACTAAGCCTACTCAGCACAGTGTTAAAACTTTAATGGAGAGTGGTGTGCATGCCGATATTTTAGTGTGTAGAACCGAACATCAATTAAGTGATAGTATTAAAACAAAGTTGGCACGCTTCTGTAATGTAAAAAAAGAAGCGGTTATCCAGTCTATAGATGCATCAACTATTTACGATGTGCCTAATTTAATGTTAGATGAAGGTCTGGATAAAGTGGTCTTGGAGAAACTCAATTTAAAAAGTGATACGCCAGATTTAAGCCGTTGGAACGAATTTTTAAAGCGCCACAAAAATCCAAAAAGTGAAATAACCATTGGTCTTATTGGCAAGTATGTAGAGCTTCAGGATTCGTACAAGTCAATTTTAGAATCCTTTATTCATGCAGGGGCAGAAAATGAGGTAAAGGTTAATGTAGAGTCAATACATTCGGCCTACCTTAATGAAGAAAACGTAGAATTTAAGTTACAACATTTAGATGGTGTACTGGTTGCTCCAGGTTTTGGTGAGCGCGGTATAGAAGGCAAAATTGAGGCTGTGCGTTATGTGCGTGAAAACAATATCCCATTTTTAGGAATTTGTTTAGGTATGCAAATGGCAGTAATAGAATTTGCTAGAAATGTTTTAGGACTTTCGGATGCTAATTCTAGTGAAATGGATGCAGATACCCAACATCCTGTGATTGATTTAATGGAGTCTCAAAAAAACATAATAAATAAGGGAGGTACCATGCGTCTTGGTGCTTGGGACTGTACCTTAGAAGATGATAGTTTGGTCGGCAGTATATATGGAGAAACAACAATAAAAGAGCGTCACAGGCACCGCTACGAATTTAATGATGACTATAAAGGACAAATTGAAGATGCTGGTATGAAAGCAACAGGGTTTAATCCAGAAACCGGTCTTGTGGAGATTGTTGAAATTCCTTCGCATCCTTGGTTTGTTGGTGTGCAGTATCATCCAGAATATAAGAGTACTGTAGCAAATCCACATCCGCTATTCGTAGCTTTTATAAAGGCGGCTTTAGATTATAAAAACAAAAAATAATATGCCACTTTGGCGTAGTTATAACTTTGGATAGCTTTTTGGGATATCCATTTGCAACAAATACAAGCATCAAAAGTGGTGCATAGAATATATGGAAGAAAAGAAATTAGACATTAATTCAATCATTGGCTTTGTGCTCATTTTTGGTATTCTGTTGTACATTATGTACCAAAATCAGCCAACTCCCGAAGAAATTGAAGCTCAAAAACAAGCAGAGCAAGAGCAAGTCCAGCAAGAGGAGCCATCTAGTGAACAAACTCAAACTTTAGTAACCGACTCAGAGGATTACGGAAATACCAAGGTTTTAGACTCTGCCGGACAAGTAGCCCTTAAAGATAAAGTAGGTTCATTTGCTTATGCCTTAACTTTAAATGCCAATCAAAAAGAGTACACCACAGTAAATACGGATGTATTTGAATTAAAATTTAGTACTAAAGGTGGCCACCTTAAAGAGGTGAAACTTAAAGACTTTGTTGACTATAATGCGGAGCCTATTTATCTAGTTAAGGATGACAACAATGCCTTTAATATCAACTTTGGGACTTCGGATAATAGGATTTTAAATACGAGGGATTTCCCTTTTGAACCTTCCGTATCCAAAAGCGGTGACAATACCGTTGTTTCTATGAAACTTAAGGTCTCACCTTCGGAGTTTTTAGAGTATCGCTACGAGCTTAAGCCTAAGGATTATATGATTGATTTTTCAATCCGCTCACAGGGATTGACAGGTGTATTTAATACATCACAGCCTATTACCATGGATTGGCAAATGAAGGGCTTGAGTCATGCTAAAAGTATCAGTTACGAAAATAGATATACGCGGCTAACCTATATGTACGACGAGGACAAGGTAGATAAGTTGGCACAAATGAGCGACGATGATGATGTTGCGGAAGATGTGGAATGGTTGTCTTACAGGCAGCACTTTTTCAGTTCTATTCTCGTAACCAATGACCAACCCTTTAAGAAGGTAGAGATGACGTCTTTAGATTTGGTAGAAGATGAAGAAGTAGATACCTTATTTACTAAACTTTATACATCTAAAATTCCATTAGCATTTAACGGTGGGGAATTTTCCAAAAAACTTGGACTTTATTATGGTCCCACAGATAGTAAGATATTAAAGACCTACGATAAAAAATTAGAAGAGAGTATCCCATTTGGTTGGGGCATTTTTGGCTGGATTAACAAAGCCATTTTCATTCCCTTATTCGCTTGGTTAAGTGGTATTTTCCCTTATGGTATTGCAATTATTGTAATGACAATTCTAGTTAAGATATTATTGTCTTTTGTGCAGTACAAGCAGTTTTTGTCTCAAGCTAAAATGAAAATTCTTAAACCAGAATTAGATGCTTTAAGAGAGAAGTACAAAGACAACAAATTAAAGGCGCAGCAAGAAACAATGGCCTTGCAAAGTAAGGCAGGAGCAAGCCCTCTCAGTGGTTGTTTGCCAGGATTGATGCAGATTCCCGTATTTTATGCCTTGTTTATGTTCTTCCCAACAGCCTTTGATCTAAGGCAGAAAAGTTTCCTTTGGGCAGATGACTTAAGTTCATTTGATTCCATTTATGATTTTCCTTCTGGGTTCAGCATTCCATTCTATGGTGATCATGTGAGTTTGTTTCCAATTTTGGCGGCAATAGCTATTTTCTTCTACATGAAAATGACTACTGGTCAACAAATGGCGGCACAGCAACCAACACAAGAAGGTATGCCAGACATGAGTAAAATGATGAAGTACATGATTTACTTCTCACCATTATTAATGTTGGTATTCTTTAACAATTATGCTTCTGGATTGAGTCTGTATTATTTTATCTCTAACCTTATTAGTATTGGTATAATGCTAGTTATTAAAAACTATATTATTGACGAAGATAAGGTCTTAGCCAAAATAGAGGTGAGCAAGAGTAAGCCTAAAAAAGAGAATAGGTTTCAGCGAAAAATGAAGGAGATGATGGAGCAAGCAGAACAACAAAAGCAAGCACAGAACAAACGAAAGAAATAATAACAGTAGATAGAATAGAATTAAAAACCCTTGGCATTACCGAGGGTTTTCTGTTTTTGTGGTTTGTTTTTTTAAAGGAAAAGAGAGTTATTTATTCTTAGCAGTTTAGTTGGATAAAGACAGATAATAAAGGCTTGTAATAAGAAGAATCCAAAAGAGGATACCTCCATAATATAATTTAATTATAAGTACTTTATCAGTTTCCGCTTTTCCGTGATAATTGAAAAGAGTATGATATCCAGCAAACAACACTATAAAAACACCACCGAAGAAAATGATTATTTTGTCACCAGGTTTAAGAGTATCATTGTTGGAATTATTGTTTTTTGCCATAACAGTAACATACTCAATAAATAAAAAAAACCCAGACGAGCGTCTGGGTTTCTTACTAACTAAATCAATCAATATAAAAATGAGGTAATCAGCCTCGACTTTCCTAATTTATTCTGCTTGCAGTATACTTTTATCAAAAGTGCAAACCATAATTTTTGATTATACTGTGACGATTGCTGTGTTTCACAATTCATCCACAGTGGTGCTCTCACAACTACTGCAAGCTTTGTAATAACAAGAGCTTAAATCTTAAATTACCAACTTTAATAAAAGTTGTGATGTTATACTCTTAATTATTGTTTAACAAATATATATAAAAGGTTAAACAAAATATACGTAGTATTAACATTTATCGAATTTTTAACATCTAATGAATAAAAAACCCAGACGAAAAGTCTGGGTTTTCACTAACGAAATCAATTTTTTTATTCCACAGGAGCTCTAACGACCTTGTCAATAACGTGTACTACTCCATTTACTGCTTGGATATCTATTAATCCATTTGCAGCTAAAATATTACTATCTCTGTCAAGACCATCTGTAATGACAGTACCATTCAGTGTTAAATTACCTCCAAGAGTAGGAATAACACCGTCTAAAGATTCTAACTGATCCGATTGGACATTCTGATCAACAACGTGCAAGGTTAATACAGTATCTACTAACTGTGGGTCTAAGTCACCTAGCTCCGTGTTTCCTTCTGGATCTAATTCTAATAGCAAACTATCAAAAGCTTCATTGGTAGGTGCAAATACGGTAAATGGACCTGCTTCTGGGTTAAGTACTGTGTTAATCCATTCTGCTGAAGGGTTAGGTGCGGTATCAGCTAAACCTAAAGCAGCAACTAAGTCTTCAAGTGCTGGATTGGTCGTTGCGAATGTTCCTATAGTAGGAAGTTCCACTACAAGATCAATTTTATGTACAATTCCATTAGTAGCAAATATGTCTGCATTTTCTACTAAAACATCTCCATTGAAAAATACGTTAGTATCATCCAATTCAAAGAAAATACTCAAATTCTCATCGTTTGGTCCCGTTGCTAATGTATTTCTGTAGCCTGCCCCTTCAGACGAAATCGTTACTGATGGCAACCGTGTTGTAATAACGTGGTTTAAGAGAATAGGTGTTAGCGCATTGACATCAACGTTATCCACGGTTGTATTTCCTGTAGGATCTAATGCCAAGAAAAAATCATCAAAAGCCTCGTTCGTTGGAGCTAAAACAGTTATATCATTACTGTTTCTAACAGCATCTACTAAATTTGCTCTAGAAAGTGCTGTAACTAAATCAGACAAATCGTCATCGCCCAAAGCTATATCAATAATATTTTCTAATGGAATAACAGTTAAGTCATCATCATCACTACAACCAGTAAGGCCTAAAACCAAAAAGGCTACCGTCAATAATTTAAAAGTTTTTGCAATAATTTTCATTTTTTTTTGAGTTTTTCAATTGTTCAACATTCTATTTTACTTTTTCAAGTGTAACAAACACAAATTTAAACAGATGTTAAGTCATCACATTTTTACTGCTCAGTATTTACCATTTTTTTAACTAAGTGCAACTGGTTTTACCTCCGCATTATAAAAAAACCCAGACGAGCGTCTGGGTTTTTACTAACTAAATCAATCAATATAAAAATGAGGTAATCAGCCTCGACTTTTCACTTTTAGTTGGCTGCACGGATTACAAAGTCAACAGCATGTGCAACACCATTTACAGCCTGGATATCAACTAAATCTGGAGCTAATATGTTGATAACATTTCCATCACCATCAGTAATTTCTAACCCATTTAAGCTTAAGTTTCCACCTATTGTTGGAATAGTTCCTCCAAGTGATCCAAGATTTGTAGATCTTACGTTTTCACCATTTACAACATGTAACTCTAATAAACCATTAACAGCATCAGTCGGTGCCTCTGAAATATCACCTAACATTAAGTCGTCTAATAGAACATCGAAAGCTGGGTCAGCTGGAGCAAATACAGTTAAGGTTAAACTTGTATCGGCTAGAGCAGCTCCCCAATTAATCGTATTATTTCCTTCATCTGCTCTACCTACAGCTGAAACTAATCCGCTAAGCGCATTGTTAGATCCAGCGAAAGTCAATAGAGTAGGTAAGTCTATCACAGTGTCTACACCATGTATTACACCATTTGTGCCAACAACATCTGCCGCGGCAACAGTTGAGATCCCGTTGAAAACAACATTGTCTCCTACTTCAAAATATATATTTAAAACAGTGTCTTCTCCGTCAAAATCGGTTGGTCCTGAAGCTAAGGTCTCACTGTAACCAGCTCCCATATCCGCCAACATCGTTGAAGTTATTGAACCTTCTAACACGTGGTTTAAAAGCACCTGAGTTACTCCAGGGATATCATTTAAATCTGGATTGAATTCAGTGAATGCTGCGTTGTCTGGCGCTAAAATTGTGAAATTTTCTGTGTCAACTGCACCAGCTAATCCAGTTGCAGTTAAAGCAACATTTAACGTATCAAAATCATTATTATTTTCAACATGGTTCAGTAAAGAAGGCAAGTCTAAAACACCATCAATTTTGTGTAAAGTACCGTTAGATGCACCTATGTCAGCACCACCATCGATAACAGCTCCTGCATTGTTAAATCGTACACCGTTGGATGTATTGAAATATACACTAATGTTAAGTCCTTGGTCGTTTGGTGAAGAACCTTCAGCATAACCTGAACCAAGTTGTAGTAAATCAGCAGCTCTGAATTCTCCAACTAGAACGTGATTTAATAAAATAGCAGCTAAATCGTCTACATCTACCGAACCTAAATCAGCACCGTTTAAAAATGTAGCAAAAGCTGCATTTGTAGGTGCAAGTACGGTAATATCATCTAATGTTTCAATAGCTCCAGTTAGACCAGTAGCTTCTAAAGCTGCTGCTAACGAAGTCAATTGAGGATCGCTTTGAATTGTTTCCAACATGTTTGGTTGCGGTACAGCGGTGACACCATCATCATCATCACTACACCCAGTAAAACCAAGTACGAATACGAAAACTGTAAGTACTTTAAGTGTTTTTGAAATAATTTTCATTTTTTTGAGTTTTTTAATTGTTCAACATTGCACAAACTAATCTATGTTTGTTTAAGCAAATTTAACTAATGATCAAACAAAATATCTTTCTTCTATTAATATTTACAATAAGTTTAACACTAGTAGATGCCCAAAACTTGGTTAATAGGTTCGATAAAGACGGTAAACGTCAGGGTTTCTGGACTAAAAACTACTACCAGACCGACCAAAAGCGATATGAAGGTGTTTTTAAACACGGTAAGGAAATAGATACCTTTAAATATTACAGATTAAACAAAGGGCTAAGTGTATTAAGTGCTATTAAGGTATTCAATGAAAAAGATAGTATCTCAGATGTTGTATTCTATGCTTCAAACAAAAAAGTGATAAGTAAGGGGCAAATGAATGGGAAGCGCTTTATTGGTAAATGGTTGTTTTATCACAAAAACTCAAACCAAGTTATGACTATTGAAAATTATAATTCAGAAGGTGAATTAGAGGGTGAAAAAACAGTTTTCTTTAAAAACGGAGATCTTGCGGAAGAGTCCTTTTATGCCAATGGTAAGCTTGAAGGTCTGTATAAATGGTTTGCCGAAGATGGCGTTTTGCTTAAGCAGTCCATGTATAAGAATGGTCAATTAAATGGTCTTACCATAAATTACGATGGTGAGGGCAAAAAACTATCTGAAGGTCCATATACTAATGATACCAAATCTGGTATTTGGAAATACTATGAAAACGGTGAACTCAAAAAGGAAATTGATCACACCAATCAAAAAATCTTAAAACGTTACGACTAAAAGAATAATCTTTTCCCATCTTGAATAAAGAAGGTTGCGCTTTAGCCTTTTTTATTTTGTAAATTTGCACAAATTTTTTCGACCTATTTGATTGATAAAACAAACTCATGAAACGCGTTGTTGTAGGACTTTCTGGAGGTGTGGATTCTAGTGTTGCTGCTTTTTTACTTAAGAAGCAAGGCTATGAAGTTATAGGTCTGTTTATGAAGAATTGGCATGATGACTCAGTGACTATTTCAGATGAGTGTCCTTGGCTAGACGATAGTAATGATGCCATGCTTGTAGCTGAGAAGTTGGGAATTCCTTTTCAAACGGTAGATTTGAGTGCCCAATACAAAGAGCGCATTGTAGATTATATGTTCAATGAATATGAAAAGGGAAGGACGCCTAATCCAGATGTGCTTTGTAATAGAGAAATTAAGTTCGATGTGTTTATGGATATTGCTCTAGAGCTTGGCGCAGATTTTGTTGCAACAGGGCATTATTGCAGAAAAGGAACAATTGAAAAAAACGGAAAGCAGATTCATCAATTGTTAGCTGGTGTTGACGCTAATAAAGATCAATCCTATTTTCTATGCCAACTATCCCAAGCACAGCTAGCCAAAGCCTTATTTCCTATCGGAGAATTGACCAAACCAGAAGTTAGGGAAATCGCAAAATCACAGAACTTAGTTACCGCAGAAAAAAAGGATTCACAAGGTCTTTGTTTTATTGGTAAGGTAAGGTTGCCAGAGTTTTTACAGCAACAATTAAAACCAAAAGAGGGAGTAATTGTTGAGGTTGATAGTGCCTTTTCAAAATACAATACTGAGCATCCTGTATTTCAGGTAAAACAAGCGGAACTCGAGTATTTATCAAATAAAATTCAATATTCCCTCAATGATGGTAAAGTTGTCGGACAACATCAAGGGGCTCATTATTTTACAAAGGGTCAACGCAAAGGACTCGCCGTAGGTGGAACTAAAGAACCTCTTTTTGTTATTGAAACAGATGTAGAGGAGAATGTTATTTATACAGGGCAGGGAAAAAATCATCCAGGGTTATACCGCAAAGCACTTTTTGTTACCAATAGTGAATTGCATTGGTTACGTGAAGATTTGGCCTTGGCCAATGGTCAAACAATGAATGTTGTAGCTCGAATTCGTTACAGGCAGCCGCTTGAAAAAGCAGTACTTCACAAAGTAGATTCTGGTCTTTATGTAGAATTTGAAAACAAACAATCTGCCATTACTGAAGGTCAATTTGTTGCATGGTATACCGGTGATGAATTATTAGGTTCTGGTGTAATTTCTTAACTTGCAAGAAACTGCATTAAATGCTACGATATCTATTCGTCATCATTATTTACTGTTTGTCTTGGCAAGGTCAAACACAAGAAGATGCCTGGGTTTTTCTAACAGATAAAGCCAACGTGGCAGATGCACTTGCCAATCCAACGTCTATTCTTACTCAAAAGGCCATTGATCGTAAAGAAGCTCATGGTATTTCTATTGACTACCGTGATGTTCCAGTAAATGAGATTTACGTTTCAGATTTAAAATTGCAATCTGGAATTACCGTTTTAGCTAAATCAAAGTGGTTTAATGCGGTCCATGTAAGAGGTTTACAAACAGATATCGAGTCTCTTGAAAATCTAGTATATGTAGATTACGTAGATTTTGCCAATACTAATTTGGGTTCTAATTCTAGATTAAGTCAACTCGAAGATAAGATGGCGATAGAAAATCAAGCCGTTAGCTTTAATTATGGTAATACCCAAAATCAGGTGGAGATGATTAATGTTGACCAACTACATGTAAGCGGATTTACAGGTGAAGGCATTACAATTGCCGTGATGGATTCAGGGTTTCCAAATGTAAATACTATGGATGCATTTCAGCGGTTACGTGATAACGGCAACCTTTTAGGAGGATATGACTTTGTGAATAGAACTCAAAACGTTTACGCCAATACTGCCAGCTCACATGGTACACGTGTATTAAGTTGTATGGCAGCGTTTATTCCTGATGATTATGTAGGTACAGCACCAGATGCCTCGTATTATTTATTTCTAACAGAAGATGTCGGAAGTGAGAATCCTGTTGAGGAGTCGTATTGGGTTGAAGCCGCAGAACGCGCGGATAGTTTGGGTGTAGATATGATAAATACCTCTTTGGGCTACAGGTTTTTTGATAACCCTAATTACAATTACACACCGTCAGACATGAATGGGCAGGTCGCATTTATCTCCAAAGGAGCTTCTATTGCGGCTGAAAAAGGTATTCTAGTTGTTGTCAGTGCAGGAAATGCAGGAGCTACAGCTTGGCAAACTGTTGGCGCGCCAGCCGATTCTCCAAATGTCCTTTCTGTTGGTGGTGTAGACGAAAATGGAGATTATGTTGCTTTTAGTTCAAGAGGAGGTGCTGCACAAATCGGATATCAAAAGCCAGATGTAGTGGCTCGTGCAGGATTATCGTTTGTTATAGAATCTGACAATAGTATTGTTCAAAACAATGGTACCTCATTTAGCGCGCCAATTTTATGTGGTGGGATAGCCTCCCTTTGGCAAGACGTTACACATTTAACACCAATAGAAATAAGAGAAGCGGTTGTACAATCTGGATCTCAGTTTAGCACGCCAGATGATTTTCTAGGCCACGGCATACCAAATTTATGGTCGGCAAGAAACGAAGCGTTAAACCTGTCTGAATTTGATAAAGTAGAAGTCAGTATTTATCCGAATCCCGTAGAAGATGAGCTCCAACTAAAAGTTAATAATGTATCCGAACCTTATGATGTAAGTGTAATGAATTATTTAGGTAAAACCCTTTATTCTAAATCTTTAACTGGTGTTTCAAACCAAATAGATGTATCTAGGTACGCTCCAGGATTATACTTGCTTACTCTTAAGAATTCTCAATTTAATTCGACCTTTAAATTTATAATTCAATAAATGGCTAATAGAATCACAGAACTATTTGAAATAAAATATCCCATCATTCAAGCTGGTATGATATGGAATAGCGGCTGGAGACTTGCTTCTGCAGCGAGTAACTCGGGTATTTTAGGATTAATAGGTGCAGGCTCCATGTATCCTGAAGTGCTGCGCGAGCATATCCAAAAGTGCAAAGCTGCAACGGATAAGCCATTTGGTGTTAATGTTCCTATGTTGTATCCTAATATTCAGGAAATCATGGATATTATTGTTCAAGAAGATGTAAAGATTGTTTTCACTTCTGCAGGAAATCCAAAGACCTGGACAAGTTGGCTCCAAGGTAAAGGAGTTACTGTAGTTCATGTTGTAAGTAGTGTAAAGTTTGCTTTAAAAGCTCAAGAAGCTGGAGTTGATGCGGTCGTAGCTGAAGGTTTTGAAGCTGGTGGTCATAACGGACGGGATGAGACTACCACACTAACACTAATTCCCATGGTTAAGCAGCAGCTGCAGATTCCATTAATAGCCGCTGGTGGTATTGCAACAGGTAAAGCCATGCTAGCCTGTATGGTCTTAGGAGCAGATGGTGTGCAAGTTGGGAGTAGGTTTGTAGCGAGTGTAGAATCTTCAGCTCATGCTGACTTTAAACACGCTGTGGTAGATGCTAAGGAAGGCGATACACAACTTACCTTAAAAGAATTGGCACCAGTGAGATTGATAAAAAATAAGTTTTATGAAGACGTTCAAAACTTATATAAAAAAGGCCCAACCTTAGATGAACTTAAATCCTTGCTAGGTAGGGCAAGAGCTAAGCGAGGTATGTTTGAAGGTGACATGGACGAAGGCGAATTAGAAATTGGCCAAATATCAGGACTTATACACGATATCAAACCTGTTTCTGAAATTATTGCTGATATGGTAGCTGAGTACGAAAAGGCCAAAGAACAAGTGAAGGATTACTTCTAGTAAACTGTTATAAGGTATTCTAAAATCTTACTACAACGTTAGTGTATTGTTATTACTTTTACGGCATGTTAATGCAGCAGTACACTAAAGAGTTTAAATACAACCTTAGGTTAGCCTCACCAGTTATTTTAGGGATGCTTGGGCATACCTTCGTTAGTTTTATAGATAACGTAATGGTAGGGCAACTCGGTGCGGCAGAACTCGCAGCCGTGTCTTTGGGTAACAGTTTTATTTTTATTGCCATGTCCTTGGGTATTGGCTTTTCTACAGCCATAACACCATTAGTTGCAGAAGCAGACTCTGAAAAGAATTTCAGTAAGGGCAAGTCCGTTTTTAAACATGGGTTTTTTCTATGTACGGTTATGGGGCTTATTTTATTTCTTTTGCTTTTATTGGCTAAACCTTTAATGACCAGTATGGAACAACCTGAGGAGGTAGTAGCTCTTGCTGTTCCATATTTAGATCTTGTGGCCTTTTCGTTGGTACCTTTAATTGTGTTTCAGGCATTCAAACAGTTTAGTGATGGGTTGTCCCTAACCAAATATCCAATGTATGCCACATTGTTGGCTAATGTTCTTAATGTGGTGATTAACTATGTCCTCATCTTTGGTAAGTTTGGTTTTCCGCAACTCGGTATTGTGGGTGCGGCAGTGGGTACTTTAGTGTCTAGGGTAGTAATGCTCTTCTTTTTATGGTGGTTACTTGCTAAACGCGATAAGTCTAGTGCCTATGTAACCAACATTAAATTCTTTCAACTCAATGCACAGCCGATGAAGAAATTAGTCAATTTGGGATTACCATCTGCCATGCAGATGTTCTTCGAAGTAGCTGTTTTTACTGTGGCAATTTGGCTTTCTGGTATTTTGGGTAAAAACGCACAAGCGGCCAATCAAATTGCGCTCAATTTAGCGTCCATGACCTTTATGGTAGCCATGGGCTTAAGTGTGGCTTCTATGATTCGTGTGGGAAATCAAAAAGGACTTAGGGATTTTGTAAACCTCAGGCGTGTTGCAGAGTCCATCTTTTTTGTTGGGACCATCTTTGCAGTCATTTTTGCTTTGTTCTTTGTGCTTTTTCATAAATATCTACCACATCTTTATGTCAACTTAGATGATATTACAGAACTAGGTGATATTAAAGAAGTAATTGAGATTGCTTCTACCTTGTTGTTAGCCGCAGCCGTATTTCAGATTAGTGATAGTTTACAGGTTATTGTGTTGGGTGCCTTAAGAGGTTTACAAGATGTAAAGATGCCGACCCTTATCACCTTTATTGCCTATTGGCTCATAGGTTTCCCTATAAGTTATTTCTTAGGTAAGGAACAGGCTTATGGTAGTCTTGGGATTTGGATAGGCTTAGTAGCAGGTTTAACCTCCGCAGCAATTTTATTATACATTAGGTTTCATTATCTCACAAAGCGTTTAATTTTGCAGGAACAAAAGATGTAAAGATGGAAATACCAAAGTTTATCCTAGGTGACAATTCAGACTATCCTGAAGCTATTTATATTATACATACCGAGTTTCCAAGGTTTATTATTAATCTTGAAAATGATGAGGTAGAGTGGCTAGAGGAGTTCGACGACCAAGACCAAAAGGAGCTCGAAGGAGAAACTGAGAATTGCATCCGAATGGCAACCGAGTTTTATGATAGGGAAATAGAACGATACGAAGACTGATGTTAGACCAACTGTTAACGTATGACAAAGAACTGTTTCTATTCCTTAATAATCTAGGAACAGAGCAGTGGGACGGGTTTTGGATGTTCTATACCCACAAATTTAATTGGATTCCATTTTATGCCCTGCTTTTGTTTTTACTCTACAAGCATCTTGGTAAGCAACGCATATTAATGCTTATATTGGTTGTTGTGGCCTTGATAACGTTTACAGACCAAATAACTAACCTTTTTAAATACGGATTTGAGCGTTATAGACCTTGCCATCAGGAAGATTTACAAAGCATTATGCGAATTGTCAAAGAAGGCTGTGGCGGACGATTTGGTTTTTTCTCAGGCCATGCTTCCAATTCAATGGCAGTGGCTGTTTTTGTGGGTTTAATTTTACGCAATACATATAAAAATTTAATTTTTCTTCTTTTGGTGTGGGCCGCAGCAATGGCTTATAGTAGAATTTATATTGGTGTGCATTACCCTCTAGATGTCGTCTGTGGTATGGCATTCGGTGCCCTCTCCGGATTTGTATTTTTTAAACTCAATAATTATTTGTCTCAGCGTTTTATAAAGACATCATGATGTTACTCAGGTTTTGTGTTTGAATTTGAGATGTCATATGTAATGAAGCGTTTCTTTATCCAAAGAAAAATGAAACAATCTATAAACGTGCCCAATACTCTATTAGGTAAATTGAAGTGCGATTTGCCAAAGACTCTAGGATAATGCTCTATAGGTACTTGCATAACCCTACCTTTTTGCAGTTGGATTAGCGCAGGTAAAAACCGATGCATTCCTTTAAATAGAGGAAGTTGTTTAGCGAAGTCTGTTTTTATAATTTTTAAAGGGCAGCCTGTATCATTAATACCGTCTCTAGTAAAAATACGCCTAAACTTATTGGCAAGTATTGAAGAAAGATATTTTAAAAAGGCATCCTTTCTTTTTTGCCGAAAACCCATGACTAAATCATTAGAATCAATGTGCTTTAATAAGATATTGAAATCTCTGGGTAAGGTTTGTAAATCGGCATCAATATAACCTGTAAGTTCGGTTTCTATAATGTCAAAACCAGCTTTTAGTGCGGTGCTTAATCCTCCGTTGGTTCTTAAGGAGATATAATTAAAACTGTTATTATTCTTGCATATTGAGGCAATCAAGGCTTCGCTATTATCCGTTGAGCCATCATTTACAAAAAGAACCTGCGTTGGGACAACTGCTATTTTTAAATAATTAAACAGTTCTGTTGCTAGTCGAGGTAAATTTTCTTCCTCATTGTTAACAGGAACTATGATAGTTAAACGATATTTTCTGCCGTTAAAATCCATGTAAGCATAAAAATATCCTTTTTTTGCATTACACCGAAAGCCTTTTGATTTAAAGCTAAAAAAGGGTTTAATTTGTGTCTAACAAATAGGATATTATGAAGATTTTAGTTACTGGAATTGCAGGGTTTATTGGTTCTCACACCGCAGAGCGCTTACTTAGTTTAGGACATGAAGTTGTTGGTGTAGATAACTTTTGCGACTATTACAGCTTAAAATTAAAACAGTTGAACGCTAAGGCTGTTGAAAGTAAAGGGGCTAAAATCATTAAAATGGATTTGAGAGTACCTGAGGCATATAGCGCATTACCGAAAGATTTCGATTATATCTTTCATTTTGCAGCCCAGCCAGGAATATCTCAAACTTCAACTTTTGAAGATTACTTTACCAATAATGTCTTGGCGACCAAATTGCTCATTGATTTTGCTTTGGATTGCTCTAATCTCAAACTATTTGTGAATATAGGTACGTCTTCAATTTATGGTTTAGAAGCAACCTACCCAGAAGACATTGCCCCCAAGCCAGCATCACATTATGGTGTTACGAAGTTAGCGGCTGAGCAATTAGTACTACAAAAAAGCCGCGAGAAACAAATGAATTCTTGTAGTTTGAGATTGTATTCTGTAATAGGTCCAAGGGAAAGACCTGAAAAAATGTATACCAAGCTCATTGATTTAGGATTAAAAGGTGAAGCATTTCCTCTATTTGAAGGTAGCGATAAACACCTAAGGAGTTTTACCTACGTTGGCGATATTGTAGATGGTATTGTTAGTGTCATTGGTAATGAGGGTAAGGTTGATGGTGAAATCTTTAATTTAGGAACTGAGGTTGAGCATACAACCCAAGACGGTATTGATGCCGTTGCAGAAGTTATAGGTGAAGAGATTAAAATAGAAATTAAACCTAAAAGGGCTGGCGACCAGCTGCGAACTAAAGCTAATATAGATAAAGCAAGGCGATTGCTAAATTACAATCCACAAACAACACTTTTGGATAGTGTTCGTGCTCAAGTAGAATGGTTTAAAGCGAATTTTTAAAGGTTTAAAAGATATTCCGCGGCTGCAAATGGAGTAGTTTTACCTTCTTCAATTAATTGCATTTGATTTTTTAATTCGATTTTTATTTTTGGAGAATTGTAAAAATTAGACTTAAGGCGCTCGTCAATAGTTTGAAGTAGCCAAAATAAATTTTGATTACTTCTATTTTTTTCAAGATAGCCATTATTTTTAGTGTGATCAATATAGTCTGTAATCATATCCCAGACCTCTGCGATACCTTCCTTTTCTAGCGCACTACATAAGCTCACTTTTGGTGTCCAGCCAGAATCTTTAATAGGATACAGGTGCAAGGCTCTGTTAAACTCTAATTTAGCCGATTTGGCAGCCTTTAAATTTTCACCGTCTGCTTTATTGATAACTATGGCATCAGCCATTTCTATAATACCTCTTTTTATACCCTGAAGCTCATCGCCAGCACCAGCTAATTTCAACAAAAGAAAGAAATCTACCATACTATGTACAGCGGTCTCGCTTTGGCCAACGCCAACGGTTTCAATGATAATTGTATCGAAACCAGCGGCCTCACATAAGATAATGGTTTCCCTAGTTTTTCTTGCAACACCTCCTAGAGAGTTTCCAGAAGGAGAAGGTCTTATAAAAGCCGCTTTATCCTTAACTAAATCTTCCATTCTTGTTTTATCACCAAGAATACTGCCTTTACTTAATGTACTGCTTGGGTCAACAGCAAGTACGGCTACTTTATGTTCTTTTTTGGTAAGGTAAACTCCTAGGGCTTCAATAAAAGTACTTTTGCCAACTCCTGGAACTCCTGTAATTCCAATACGTTTAGAGGTGTTAGAATGAGGTAGACAAGCTGTTATAATAGCATTAGCTTTTTCAGTGTGTCGCTGGTTTGTACTTTCTACTAGTGTTATGGCTCTGCTTAAAGCTGTTATGTCTCCATTAATAATACCCTTAACTAACTCTTGGACTGAAGGTTGTCTTTTGCGATTAGTTTTAATGCGGTTAGCCGAAGCAGAACTCGTTGTTTCTGGAGATGTAATCCCTTCTTTTTCTTCAAGTGCAGATTTTCGAGATATGTTGTCTTTTGCCATTATTACACTTAAGGCTTTTCGCTGGCAACCTCTTTAAGAGGTATTTCTATGAGCGTATTATCCCAAGCCATTGTTAATTTAAGATCTCCCGTTTTATTATCAAAGGCAATGGTGAATTTTTCAACTACGGTTTCAAGTTTTTCAATAGGAACTTCGGTTTCTATCACATCAAAATTAGGATCCCACATGGGCTCCATTTTCTCGTTTACGCCCCAAGCATATTGCCTCGAGTTAAACATCACCTTCCAAGTATTTTCCATTGGTACGGTCCATATTGTATATTTTCCCTTGTTTAACAATAGGTCGTTTACCAAAAGGTCTTTATTAGTCTCGAAAGTTGTCGCTTCATTAGCTCCAGTACGCCATACCTTATTAAAAGGGACCAAGGCTCCAAATATCTGTCGTTCGCGCTTCGACGGTCTGTTGTATTCTACCTTTAGCTTTAAATCGTTAAGCTCTATTTTGGCACTATCCTTAGGGCTTAATCTAGACGAAAAAATATTTTCAACAAATACAGAATAGAGGAATAAACAAACTGCAACTATAAATAAAAAAATCAATAAGCGTTTTAACATAGGTATAATAAAGACAATTAAATACAAAACACCTTATTGGCAGTCGCCAAAAAAGGAATTTAAAGATAGTTGAATTCCCTAAATTTAGGGAATTCAAATACCTAATTTTATCTTAATTGTAAAAAATGAAATTTTTTTGTGATTTTTTGCAACATCATAAATTATCTGTCGTCTTTATAGTAGAATCAACCAAAAACCGTTAATAACATCAATACGCTTCGAGTTCATATCATAGAGAAATGTAAACGAAATGATAGAAAAGCGCAAATGCAGCTCTATAAACAATATTGCGATGGTATGTATGTGGTCGCTCTTAGATTTGTCAATGACACAATGGAGGCTGAGGATATTGTTCAAGAGGCCTTTATTAAAGCCTTTATGAAGCTCGATCAATATAGGGCTGAAGTGAGTTTTGGAGCATGGTTAAAACGTATTGTTGTTAATAGATGTATAGATGTTTTAAAATCAAAACACCAAAGGATGATTGAGCTAGAGGAGCATCACCTCAATGTTGTAGATGCAGTCTATGAGGATTCTTGGCAAGTTGATGATACAGTAACTATCGAAGATGTAAAAATGGCGATAGAGCAGTTACCGGAGAAATATAAATATGTGGTAATGCTGTATTTAATTGAGGGCTACGATCATAACGAAATTTCTGAAATTTTAAATATTACAGAAATCGCTTCTAGAACTCAGCTTTCTAGAGCAAAACAAAAATTACAAACCCTTTTAAAAGTAAATAGAAATGGCACAAGATCTTAGAGACCTTTTTGATAACAAGGATATGGTTAAACCTATGCCACCTATGTCACAGGGTCATGAAGACCGATTTTTAAAGCGGTTAGAGAGTGAATTACCCAATGATATGCGAAGACCAAGTTTTAATTTATTTAGTATTGCTGCAAGTGTTATAGTATTACTTGGTTTAGCTTACGGTGCGTTTACTATGTTTCCAGGCACCAACCCTGATACTAAGATGGGTAATGGTACCACATTAAAATCTCTTGGTGATGTATCACCAGATTTAAAAAAAGTGGAGGATTATTATTTAGCTAGTATTAACCTAGAACTTTCAAAATTGGAGCTTACGCCTGAAAATAAAGACCTAATAGATGGATACATGGTGAGATTGAAAGAGTTAAATGATGAGTATGACCGACTCACTTTAGAATGGAATGATAACGGACTCAATGAGAAAACCTTAGATGCACTCATTGACAACTTAAAATTTAGACTTAATCTCATTATGAGGTTAAAGAATCAACTGCAAGAATTTAATGAAGATGCCTTCAGAGAAGAATCTATATAAATACATCACAATCATCAATCAAAAAACGAACAGTTAAATGAAAACAACAATGAAAACGATTAGAATTTTAGTATTATGCTTTTGCACCACATTAGGTTATGCACAGCAGAAGTTAAGTAAAACCTCGCAGTCTATAAAGGTGAACAAAGAGGTTAAAATAGATTTAAACACTAGTTATGTAGAAATCGAAATTGGAACATGGAATAGAGATGTCATTGAGGTAGAGGCTTACATAGAAAGTGACGAATTATCCAAGGAAGAATTACAACGTGCACTAGAAGCTTGGCAATTAGATGTGGATGCCTCTAATGATAAAGTAATAATTTCAACTCGAGGAGGAAGTAGCATAGGACGTTTTTCTGATTCCGATTATGATGACCTTTTAAGGGACTTAGAATTTAAATTGGCAGATATTCCTGAGGTACCAAATATGGCAAGCATCCCAAATATTCCAGAAATGCCTGAATTCCCAACACTACCAGAAGTTCCCGAGATGCCAGAATTTCCAAAGCTACCAGAACTACCAAGTGGTATTACTACAATTACTTTTGACTATGATAAATATCAAAAAGAGGGGGAAAAGTATCTGGCTGAATGGAGTAAACGCTATGAGAAGGAAGGTGGAGAAAAACTTCAAAAACAAATGGAGGCTTGGGCGCGACGATTTGGAGAGTCAGATTATCAAAAGAAAATGGAAAAGTGGGGAGATGAATATGCCAAGCGCTTTGAAGGAGAATGGGCTAAAGAGATGGAAGTATGGGGTGAAAAATTTGGAGAAGATTACGCCAAGAAAATGGAAGCTTGGGGTGAGAAGTTTGGAGAAGAATGGGCCGAAAAAATGGAAGTTTGGGGTGAGGATTTAGCTAAACGGATGGAAAAACAATCCGCACAATGGGAGCAGTCAGCAGCCCAGATGGCTCAACAACAAGCAAAGATGGCAGAACGCGAAGCAATGAGGGCTGCACGTGAAGCTGAGCGCGCAGAAGGATATGAAAAACGAAATAAAAACCTCAGAGAACGACGTGATGCGGTTAGGGTAAGGGGATATAGATCTGGGAATTCTGAAAAAGTGAAAAAGGTCATTAAATTAAAGATTCCAAAAAAAGCTAAACTAAATATGAATGTTAGGCATGGTGAGCTAAAGATTTCATCTGTGCTATATAATGCCACAGGAGACATCTCACATTCATTTTTAGTAGCAGAACACATTGATGGAGGCGATACCTCCATCAATGTATCCTACTCACCCCTAGTTATAGATACATGGAGCTTGGGTACTTTAAATTTGAACTTTGTTGAAAAGGCTCAAATAAAGAATGCATCGAATTTAGTTCTAAATTCAAAATCATCTAATATACTCGTAGAAACTCTAAAAAATACTGGGATAATAGATGGTAGTTTTGGAGATTTAACAATATCTAATCTTGCTCAAACCTTCAAAACGCTAAATCTAGTATTAGAAAATAGTGATGCCTTAATTAACTTGCCAAAAAATTCAGATTATAACGTTTATTTTAAGGGGACGCGCTCAAAGTTGAACAATAAGCCAACATCTCAAAAAACAATAAGAAATTACCCTGAAGATAAATACTCAGAACGTACTATTATGGTCAATGCTAAATTCAGCAGTGTTATTATGAATTAATTGTAATTTTAATATATCACTGTCTTAGTGACATTCTATTGTAGTTTCCATTAAATAGATTCCTATTTTTGTGGAAATTTTTTATGTCCAATAATCAGTTTTATAAGGTGCTTTCTGGCTTTGAGGTCTTTCCTATATTAGGTCCTCAATCAAAAACTTTTAAATTTATAGAATTGGACTTGTCCTTAGATAGTCCAAAATTGCAAGATGTTGATATTTCCTCTTCTGAAGACTTAGGACGTCATATCTGGAATCTTTTACAAAAAAATAGGGCCCAAGCGGCTTATGGCGGATATTTAGAACGACGTGGCATTTATCAACGGAGTGATTATTTTAATGAGTTAGACGCATTAAAAGAGCGTAATATACACCTTGGTCTAGATATTTGGATAGAAGCTCATACCCCAATCTATGCACCATTAGAAGGAACTATCCATAGTTTCAAGAACAACACCAACTATGGCGATTATGGTCCAACTCTTATTCTAAGGCATCAAATTGAAGGTTATAAATTTTATACGCTTTATGGTCATCTAAGTTTAGAATCTCTTACAGAAAAAGAAATAGGGCAGAGGATTGAGAGAGGACAACAAATTGCGACCTTGGGTACTGACGAGGTAAATGGAGATTATCCACCGCACTTGCATTTTCAGATTATTCGGGATATTCAAGATTGTAAAGGGGATTACCCAGGAGTAAGCAATCAGCTTAATTTAGAGTTTTATAAAAGCAATTGTCCGGACCCTATGTTACTTCTAGATTTGGTATAAGCGTCTAATTATAAACTAAATATTTGTAGACCAAAAACCTTGCTGGAGCAAGTATCCCAATAGTTATCACAGTGGCGACTAAATAATCAATATTTAAATAAATACAAATATTATAGAAGAGGTTGGCTAAGAAATAAAAGCTGAGTATTGTTAGAATGAATCGTGCTAACTTTTTTTTGCTATGCGTCGTATTGAATAAGTATTTCATTTGAATAAAATAAAGTAATAGATACAGTACTCCATATACTATTAAAAAAGAAAAGGATTCGTTTACATTAAAATAATCAACAAGGATAAAAAGACTTATAAATACATACGTATAGCTTATTAAACTTATTTTCACATACTTAATAAGTTGAATAATTGTATTCTTTTTAATTATTTTCAAAATATTGCTTCTTTTGGAAGTATAGAATTTTTTCTTGATTATTTCTAATTCGCCCTAACATATCGGCCATGAGTGCATATACTGCTAGGATGAGAGACATGCCAACTAGTGCCAATCCAAATATACCTACGCTCTTATAGGGTGTTATGCTACCAGTAGAAATCCAATAGGTAAGAACAAATCCACAAAGTATTATCCCTATTAATGAAATCACTAAGGCAATTGAACCAAAAAAATGCAGTGGTTTATAGTCTTTAAGACATTTAAAAATTATTGAAGACGTTTTAAGTGCATACCGTGTTAAACTACTAGCAACACGCGAAACCCTATCCTCAAAATACAAAACATTTACGGGGATTTGAGCAACTCTATAGCCTTTGTTGGCCAAATCTAAAATTGCCTCGTGGGTATAGGTAAAACTCCCGTCTAGGTTTAAATTGAAAAGACAATCTTTAGAATAAGCTCTGAACCCACAGGAAGCATCTTTAATTTCAATTTTACTCACAAAACTAACAATCTTACTAATTCTATTATTGCCCCAATATTTAAGTTTTGGCATGCCTTGTGGCCTTCCGCTGTTAAATCTGTTTCCAATTGAAAAGTCTGCCTTATTGTTTAATAGAGGTGAAATCATCTTATTAATTTGGTCTACGTCAAATTGTCCATCGGCATCGATACTAACCAATATATCTGCACCTTGTTTTAAAGCATAATTTAATGCAGTATGGAATGCACTACCAACTCCTTTGTTAGAGTTGTGGCTGATAACTGTAGCTCCGGCCTCTTTAGCCTCAGAAACTGTATTGTCCGTGCTTCCATCATCAATGACTAAAAGTTCAATATCAGAAATTATATCTATTCTTTTAGGAACGGATAATAGTATTTTCTTTATGGTAGGGCCTTCATTTAATGCCGGCATATAGATTATAACCTTCGTACTCATAGGCCTTAAAGATATCTGTTTAGTATTAGATAATCTAGTCTCAATTCATTGATAATATAGATAAAACACAAAATAAAAGCAGCATAAGCAATCCATTTATCGGAGTGGTTTAAATTAGATATTAAATAGTAAAAACCTAAAATAAATCCTGGAAGTAAAACTAACCAGTATCTGCTAAATCCAGTTCCAGCAAAAATAAGACCTATCATTACAAGAAGTAAAGCAAGGATGAGCATTTTTGAACCATACGGCAACTTACTTTTTATATAACCCGCAATAAAAGCAACAATGAGTGCGATACTTAAAAAATAACTTCTGTAGCCGTCAATTGGCACAAATAATGACGCAAAGGCAGGAATTCCATTTACTTTATTAACTTCTTCATGCTTTATAAGGCCAAGTCCTGCTTTAAGATTATATATAATCGGATTCTCACTTTTAAACCTTTTAAAGTAACTTACTTCTTCTGAAGTTACAATCTGCTCAATATTATAAATGTATTTAGCCCAGAATAGAATTGGTAAACTAAAAATTATACAATATACTACTATCTTTAATAGAGATCTTCTTGGTAGGCTTTTGTAGTAATTAAAAAAGTTTATTACAATAAGCACTCCTAGCACGGCGTAAACGTATCTAGTCATTACTAAAATCATAAAGAAAAACAGCATTTTTATAAAATGACTTGTTCTAACTGCTGCAGTTGAATAATACATAAAACCCCAAAAGCTGAACATCAAAATCCCTTCGGGATATAATCTACCAAAGAAGGTGATTCCAATGGGGTTAACTGCTGTTAAAGCTACAATAGCTAATATCACATTTTTACTGAGGTTTTGACCAGACAGAAACAGGTACAAATATCTAAAGCCTAAACCTGCAAGGAGAATATGGAAAAGCTTATGAATTGTATATCCAATGATTGGATTAACGGTAGTCTTAAAAAAGGCAATTAAAAAAGGGATGACAGGTGTAACGGTAGATGGGTAGTCTTTAAGAAAGTACTTCCCAATTAAAATATTTGATCCTATTTTAACATAGGTATTCTCATCGGCAATCAATGGCATAAAGATGGACCTCAATGAGGATACAATACATAATAAAATTATTAATGAAAATAGTTTATGCTCTTTTATAATGGAAAAAGTTTTCACTATTGAAATATATTAATAAATCAAGGTATAAATTTTAAAGGTTAGAAAGATAGCAAATAAACAATTGCTTCTTAGGGCTTTGATATGAACTTATTAATATACTCAATAGGAAATGTGTTTAGCTAATTTTCTTACGCATTAGAATTGCTTTCACTCTACCTTTACTGGTTGTGTTGTCATAGTTAATTCTTTCAAAGCACCTCAAGCATATATTATTCGCATTATCAGAAGTTTTGTTTTGCTAAAATCTATTGTTGTAGTTTTATTTGTAAGTTGTATAATCAATAAAACTCATGGCCCAGATACTCTTGTACAATTTTCAGAAAAAGCAACAACCGATAAGAATTCTAAATGAGCAAGTCCTATTATTTTAGTTAGAGTCTTTTTTTATCTTTTTACTACTTAGTTGTTTACCAATAAAAAAACCAATAATTACAAAAAGTCCGTCAGATAGTGTAAACCATAATTCTTTAGGCAACATCACAATATTAAAGAAAGTTGCAGCCAACATTAACCCTCCTACAATATAACTTGGGACAAGCGATTTTTTAGAAATCAGTGCAGCTACCAACATACCAAATACAATTCCTGTGAAATGAGCAATGACAACACATATTTTAGAACCTATAGGTATTTGGTCCATATTGTTTTTTATCCACTCCATATCCATAGGATTGGCGCCCTCTGGTAAAGGAAATAGGTTGTGACCAACTAAAGATTCCAGAATATAAACAGTTATTGAAGCCACAATGAAGCCAACAAGGGTTGCTAATACATTTTTCATAATTATAAAGATTAGTTAGTGCAGTTAAGATAATAAAAATTGACTATTTGAATCTCAATTCCTCTGTAGTTGTGACTTTTATGAAATATATGTGTCTTATTAGTAAAGGAAGTAAATAATTATCCTTGATTAATGAAACATAAAGTAAATCCTTAAATGTGGATCTCTAAAAAGAAACATTAGTCCCATTTACAAGATATTAAAGATGGCGTTGTCTTTACCAAAAAATCCTGATGTTAGTCATCAGGATTTTTTCGCTTTTAAAAAAGATTGTATTGCGTACGAAAAGTACTAATCGTTCACCAGCACCCATTCACCTTTTTCAATAAGTGGAATGGCTTGCTTATATTTTACGGTCTTATTTTCACCACTCATCACATGTTTTATGGTAACGCGTTCATTTCTACCAATTTTAGGTTGTTCCCTAACAATAGTTTCTACTACTTGCTGCTGTCCTCTAGAAGCACCAGCGCCAGCAGCTCTACTTTGAGCTGCACGTTCGTCCATATTTGGAATCTCTTCTTTCTGGGTTTGTAAATTTTCTTCTCTGCGTTTCTTGGCTTCCTGTATTGTATCAGCTGTTTCTTGAGGAATTTCTCCCTTAAATAAGAACGAAATAACATCCTTATTCACCTGGTCGATCATACTTTTGAACAGCTCAAAAGCTTCGAATTTATAAATTAATAGAGGGTCTTTTTGTTCATGAACAGCCAATTGTACCGATTGCTTTAATTCATCCATTTTTCTAAGATGGGTCTTCCAAGCATCATCAACTATGGCAAGGGTAATATTCTTTTCAAAATCATTGATAAGCTGCGTTCCCTTAGATTCATAAGCTTTTTCTAAATCGGTAACAACTTGAAGGTTTTTAACGCCATCCGTAAATGGCACAACGATACGTTTAAATCTGTCACGCTGCGTATTGTAAACGTTTTCAATGACTGGATATGCCAAATCTGCAGCACGTTGCATTTTTTCGCGATAATTCTTGAATGCTTCTTTATATATAACACCCGCAATGTCTTGGTCACTCATTTTAGCAAATTGCTCTTCACTTATTGGCGACGCCATTGAAAAATAACGAATCAACTCAAACTCAAAATTCTTGAAGTCATTGGCATTTTTATTGGTTATTGCGATACCTTCAGAAGTATCATAAATCATGTTGGCCAAATCCACATGCAGACGTTCGCCATGAAGGGCATGTCTGCGACGTTTGTAAACAACTTCACGTTGTGCGTTCATTACATCATCATATTCTAACAAACGTTTTCGAACACCAAAATTGTTTTCTTCAACTTTTTTCTGGGCACGCTCAATAGACTTGGAAATCATGGAATGCTGAATAACCTCTCCTTCTTTTAATCCCATGCGGTCCATCATTTTCGCAATACGATCACTACCAAATAAACGCATTAAATTATCTTCTAAGGACACATAGAATTGAGAACTTCCTGGGTCTCCTTGACGTCCGGCTCTACCACGCAACTGTCTATCTACACGCCTAGAATCGTGACGTTCTGTACCTACAATGGCTAAACCTCCTGCGGCTTTAACGTCGTCATTTAGTTTAATGTCTGTACCACGACCAGCCATGTTTGTGGCAATAGTCACCTGCCCTGAATTACCGGCTTGAGCTACAATTTCCGCTTCTTTTTTATGTTGCTTTGCATTTAAGACATTATGTGGAATCTTACGAATACTCAACATTTTTCCTAAAAGCTCTGAGATTTCAACATTAGTGGTACCTATTAATACTGGTCTACCAGCGTTAGATAAGCTCACAACCTCATCAATTACCGCATTGTATTTTTCGCGTTTGGTTTTATAGACTAAATCGTCTTTATCATCTCTGGCAATTGGTCTATTGGTTGGTATTTCTACAACATCCAATTTGTAGATTTCCCAAAATTCACCTGCTTCCGTTACAGCAGTACCTGTCATACCGGCTAATTTGCGGTACATTCTAAAATAATTCTGTAGGGTTACAGTAGCAAAAGTTTGGGTTGCTGCTTCAATTTTTACATTTTCTTTAGCTTCAATGGCTTGGTGCAATCCGTCAGAATAACGACGACCGTCCATTATACGTCCCGTTTGCTCATCGACAATCATTACCTTATTATCCATGACCACGTACTGTACGTCTTTTTCAAATAGGGCATAGGCTTTTAACAATTGGTTTAAGGTATGAATACGCTCAGATTTTATACCAAAATCCCTAAATAAATCTTCTTTAAGGTTGGCTTCTTCTTCTGGAGGTAGCCCTTGACTTTCAATTTTGGCGATTTCCGTACCCATTTCTGGCATTACAAAGAAATTGGGGTCGTCTTCACCAGATAAAAACTCCACACCTTTGTCAGATAATTCTACCTGATTGTTTTTCTCATCAATCACATAGTAAAGCTCGGCATCAACTTTAGGCATTTCCCTATTGTTGTCTTGCATGTAGAAGTTTTCAGTTTTCTGAAGTAACTGCTTAATACCTTCTTCACTTAAATATTTTATAAGTGCTTTGTTCTTTGGGATTCCACGATAAACGCGTAATAATTGAAACCCGCCTTCTTTGGTATCACCAGCTGCAATTAATTTTTTAGCTTCAGCCAAAACACCGACCAGGTATTTACGCTGCACCTCTTCAATGCTTTGTACCTTAGGTTTTAATTGGTCAAATTCATGTTCATCACCTTTAGGAACAGGACCAGAAATTATCAATGGTGTCCTGGCATCGTCTACCAAAACAGAATCCACCTCATCTACGATAGCATAGTGGTGAGGTCGTTGCACTAAATCTTCAGGCGCATGAGCCATGTTATCACGTAGGTAATCAAAACCAAATTCGTTATTTGTACCGTAAGTAATGTCTGCATTATAGGCTTTACGGCGAGCATCGGAATTTGGTCTGTGATAATCTATACAATCTACGCTTAAACCATGAAACTCAAATAACGGAGCCATCCAAGCACTATCACGCTTTGCTAAATAGTCATTAACAGTTACGAGGTGAACGCCTTTACCTGCAAGAGCATTTAGATATACCGGTAATGTAGCAACTAAAGTTTTACCTTCACCAGTTTGCATTTCAGCAATTTTTCCTTGGTGCATGGCAATACCACCAATAAGCTGAACATCGTAGTGGACCATATCCCAAGTAATGGGCTTACCTGCGGCATCCCAAGAGTTGGCCCAAACCGCCTTATCGTTTTCAAGACTTACATAGTCTTTTGATCCAGACACCTCGCGGTCAAAAGCGTTTGCTGTAACCTCTAAAGAGGTATTGTTCACAAACCTCTTTGCCGTTTCTTTCATTACTGCAAAGGCTTCTGGTAAAATATCATTGAGTACCTTTTCTGTAACTTCGTAAATATCATCTTCAATTTTATCCGCTTCTTGGTAAAGATCTTCGCGTTCATCTATATCTTCGGTAGCTTCAGCTTTAGTCAAAAGTTCTTCCTTACTCGCTTGGAAAGGAGCTCTTGCTTCTGCGATTTTAGCTTTAAAGGCTTCGGTTTTTGCTCTTAACTCATCGTGCGATAAGCGCTCTAAATCTTTTTCAAAAGTCTTAATTTGTTCTACAATTGGCTTTAAGGCGCTGACATCTTGTTTGGATTTATCTCCAACAAATACCTTTATTACCTTATCTAATATTCCCATGGGTCTTGTATTGTGTTATTATTGAACGATTTGGTTCAATACTTATATATTCGTTTTTGTGATTATTGCGATGAACGATTAAAACATCCGAAAATAAAAAAAGTCTCTCAGTTAGATAAACGCAAGAGACTTTATTTTGATATTACAGTATTTTAATATTCGTCCTCATTCCAGAGGTAATCTTCGTCAGTTGGATAGTCCGGCCAAATTTCTTCGATTGAGTCGTAAGAATCACCCTCGTCTTCAATGGCTTGCAGATTTTCTACAACCTCTAAAGGTGCTCCTGTTCTAATCGCATAATCTATAAGTTCGTCCTTGGTTGCTGGCCAAGGGGCATCACTTAAATAAGAGGCTAGTTCTAATGTCCAGTACATTCGCGTATAATTTTAATTTTTGCAAAAATAATTTTTTAGTTGAATAATTCAAGAAAAAATCAAATTAATTATTCATTAATAAAAAGAACGTAGTGTGGTATGATTTTTCTGTCGATTTTATTCTTGAGGCATCAACATTAAGGCTTTAGATATATTAGGACTCCTTTTTCGGTATCCATTTTATTTCTTTAGCCTTTAAATCTTTAGACAACTTCCGTGCCAAGACAAATAAATAATCCGATAGTCGGTTAATATAAGTTAGTGTCTCTGGCTGAAAGGGTTCTAATTCATTAAGATGTACTGCTAATCGCTCAGCTCTGCGGCAAACCGTTCTGGCTATATGACAGAATGACACGGTTTGATGGCCGCCAGGAAGCACAAAATGAGTCATAGGAGGAAGGCTTTCTTCCATAAGGTCCATTTCTTTTTCTAGTTTCTCAATATCCTCACTTGAAATTTTCGGAATATTTAAACGTGCCTTACCACTTTTTAAAGTCGCTTTTTCTGGGTCGGTAGCTAGAATTGCACCGACTGTGAAAAGTCGGTCTTGTATGTCCATTATAACCGATTTGTAGTGGTTATCGATATCTTGATCACGGATAAGCCCAAGATGTGAATTGAGTTCATCTATAGTGCCGTAACTTTCAATTCTGATATGGTATTTAGGAACCCGAGTCCCTCCAAATAAGGCTGTGGTTCCCTTGTCTCCTGTCTTTGTATATACTTTCAAGTCATATGGTTTAATATTGAGATAACAAAGGTAAGGATTAAACCATAGAGCATAAAGCTTGGTTTTAATTGGGTAGTGCCAATTATATGTTAAAGGGCAAGGCTTGGAGAAGGAGTTAGAACTTTTTATTCTTTAACAATGTCACTGGACACCATGCCATCAGTAAGTCTTATAATACGTTTAGCGTGTTCGGCGATATCTTCTTCGTGGGTAACCATTATTACGGTATTGCCATTAGCATGGATAGCATCAAAAAGTTGCATGATTTCTAAAGACGTCTTTGAGTCTAAATTCCCTGTAGGTTCATCTGCAAGTATAATTGAAGGTTTGTTAACTAAAGCTCGACCAACAGCAACGCGTTGACGTTGACCACCAGAGAGCTGATTGGGTTTGTGGTCCATACGGTCGGCCAAGCCTACATCTGTTAAAACCTCAGACGCTCGCTCAATACGCTCACTTTTAGAGGCGCCAGCGTAAATCATAGGAAGTGCCACATTGTCTAATGCTGTAGTTCTCGGCAATAAATTAAACGTTTGGAAAACGAAACCTATCTCGGTGTTTCTAATATCCGCGAGTTCATCATCTGACATTTGGCTCACGTCTTTTCCATTGAGTATATAATTTCCTGCAGTCGCCGTATCTAAACAACCAAGTATATTCATTAAAGTTGATTTTCCAGACCCAGATGAACCCATAATGGCCACATATTCACCCTTTTTAATATCTAAATCGATACCCTTTAAGACATGAACGGTTTCTTGCCCAAGTTTAAAATCTCTGATTATTCCTCTAATTTCAATAACGTTATTACTCATATTTTACAACATTGTATTTAGCTCATGCTCGCAAGATACACGATTTTACAGTTAATAAGACGTTAAAGTTAAAACCTTGTTACACTCTAATTTTAAAATGTTCTTTGGCCTGTTCTCTTCTAAAAAACACAAGGCCTAAATGAAAACAATCAATAGAAACCGTAACGCTTTGATGCGATTTAATTTCTTCCCAAGCTTCGGTCATTTCTTTAGACCAATAGATGTCGTCAAAAATAAAAATAGTGTCATTATCAACATATGAGAGTAAGGTTTCAAAATTTTTTAGAGTCGCTACCTTAGAATGGTGTCCGTCCACGAAAACAAGATTAAAAGTTTGTTGTTTGAGTTGTTGAATACTATGGTCGAATGTACCAGTTTGTAAGGTAATGTTCTTCACTTTGTAGTCCGATATACACTTACTGGCGAAGTTCGATAGATTAGCACAGCCTTCGATGCTCATAATGTGGCTGCCCTCATTTCCTTTTGACAGCGCATAGGTTGCTATGCCTAAAGACGTGCCAAGTTCTAAAATGGATTTTGGTTTAAAATATTTGGTAATCCTGAAAAGTATTTTTGCTTTTTTGAGAGACGATCCTGAGTGTTTGGCAATGTCTGAAACGGTTCTTTTATTCGAGGTAAATACTCGCGAACCTGCTCCAAAATCAGAAATGGCAATAGTGGTTTTATCTGAAATTAGTTCTTTTCTGTAGGATTGAATAGCGCTATATGCCTCATAGTTGCTTTTGTCATAGAGGCATTCAGTAACAAACTTAAAAACAAAAGGCGAGTGCACACCGTGATGATTGGTTGCAGACCAAATAAATCTTAAATATGAAAAAACTTGATAAATCAAGACGATTCAAATTTTTCAGCAAGCTCAAACCAACGAAGTTCTTTCGTCTCAATAGCAGTGATTATTTCTTGTAGCTCTTGGGACAAGGTATTGATAGCATCTTGTGAAAGCTCTGGATTAGTAAATTTTTGTTCTAGATGTTTTTTATCTAATTCTAGAGATCTAATTTTAGACTCTAAATTTTTAAACTCCTTTTGTTCGTTATAAGATAATTTGTTGGCCTTGTTGATATTTTCAGATTTGGTAATAGTGCTAGTAACTGGTGCTAGTTTTTCTGAAATTTCAGATTTGCTACTATCATAAGTCCTAAAATCAGAATAATTACCAGGAAAATCTTCAATAATACCATGACCTCTAAACACAAACAAATGATCTACAATTTTATCCATAAAATAGCGGTCATGTGACACAACGACAAGGACACCCGGATAATCCAGTAAGAAGCTTTCTAGTACATTTAAGGTAACAATATCTAAATCGTTTGTTGGCTCGTCAAGGATTAATACATTTGGGTTTTGAATAAGTACCGTACAGAGGTATAATCGCTTCTGTTCACCTCCACTAAGTTTCTCGACGAAGTCGTACTGCTTCTTACGGTCAAATAGAAAACGCTCTAATAACTGTTGCGCACTAATTTGGCGCCCTTTGGCCAAGGGTAGGTAGTCACCAAATGCTTTAATGACCTCTATGACCTTTTGTCCGGGTTTAACTTTAATGCCTTTTTGGGTATAATACCCTATTTTAACTGTGTCGCCGATAACAATTTTTCCGCCGTCTGGTTGAAGACTATTGGTTAAAAGATTCAAAAAGGTAGATTTTCCTGTACCATTTTTGCCAATGATACCTATGCGTTCCCCTTTTCTAAAAGTGTAATCAAATCCATCAAGTATGTTTGTATTGCCAAAGGCTTTAGATACATTATGGAATTCTATGATTTTACTTCCTAGGCGCTCCATATTGATTTCTAATTGTACCTCATGCTCTTTTCTTCGTTGATGGACTTTGGCTTTAATTTCAGAAAAGTCGTCTATCCTACTCTTGGATTTTGTAGTTCTCGCTTTAGGTTGGCGGCGCATCCAGTCCAGTTCTTTTTTATATAATTGTTTGGATTTACCCAGTTCTGATGCCTCAACCAAAAGACGTGCTTCCTTTTTTTCAAGATAGTAGGAGTAGTTCCCTTTGTAAGCATATAATTTTCCGTGGTCTAGTTCTAAAATTTCATTACAAACACGTTCTAGGAAATAGCGATCGTGAGTCACCATAAATAGGGTAATATCGGTTTTGGAAAAATAGTCCTCAAGCCATTCTATCATTTCTAAGTCGAGATGATTAGTGGGCTCATCTAGAACGAGAATGTCAGGTTGTGTAAGTAAGGTCTGCGCAAGTGCTAATCTTTTTTTTTGTCCGCCAGAAAGGGTAGATACCTTAACACTTAAATTATGGAGTTGTAGTTGTGAAAGTATTTGTTGGTATTGGTTCTCAAACTCCCATGCATTATCCCTTTCCATGGCTTCAAAAGCTTTTTGATAGGCTTCAGTATTATCTGGGTCTTTTAAGGCCTTTTCGTAGTGTTCGATGGTACGAAGTATTGGAATATCCATGGCATTAATTGTTTCTTCTACTGTTAAGCTGCTATTGAGTTTTGGTTCTTGATCTAAGAAAGCAAGCCGAAGTCCTTTTCTAATAACAATTTGTCCATGGTCTGGTTGCTCCTTTCCAGAAAGAATGTTGAGAATAGATGTTTTTCCACTACCATTTTTTGCGATTAGAGCAATTTTTTGGTCCTTATGAATACTGAAAGATAAATCTTCGAAGAGAATGAGGTCACCAAAAGATTTAGAAATATGTTCTGCGTTGAGGTAATTCAAGACACTTTTTTTGCAAAGATGGCAAATAACCAAAAAGAATACCAATTATTTTGTTATTGTTGTTGATACATTATATTTGTCTGTAATCATCTATCGTCCTTAATGAAGCGCTTTTTAATAGCAATAGTTTTAATCTCTGTAGTGGTAGTTTCTTCTTGTATTCCATATAAGGATACGATCTATTTGCAAAATAAGGAAGACGGACTGAATGACACGATTCCTTACAATTTATCCGAAGTGCAAAAACCGTATAGAATTCAAATTGATGATATTTTGAATATTACTCTTAAAGTACTCGATCAAGATAATGTTCAGATTTTCAATCCTATCAGTGACGAGGGTATACTAAATGCCAGTAGTGAAGAGCGTGCCTATTTTGATGGGTTTACTGTAGATATGCGCGGTGAAATACGAATTCCGGAGCTAGGACGTTTTAAGGTTATTGGTTTAACCACTGAAGAAATAGAAGCACTGTTAAAAGAACGGCTCTTAGAAGAACAATTTAAAGAAACGGCTAATATATTTATAACCGTAAAATTGGCTGGTTTACGATTTACCGTGAATGGCGAAGTAGGATCGCCAGGCACAATAACCGTATTTAAAAATAGAGTGAATATTTTTGAGGCCATAGCTAACGTAGGTGAAATTCCATTGACAGGAAATAGAAAAAATGTTGCCGTTATCAGGCAGTATCCGCAAGGGCAGAAAATTCATCGTTTAGATTTAACAGATATTGAAATTATGAAATCACCTTATTATTATATTCAGCCTAATGATATAATTTATGTAGAACCGCTTAGGCAAAAGGTTTTGGGTACAGGTGAGACTTTAGTATCTACTATTTCAACGATAGCCAGTTTATTAGCTATAACAACATCAATAATTCTTCTGTCTTCAAGATAAAATGGATTTCAAGGACTACAATGAATATGACAATATAGAACAGCAACATGTTGGTTTCGACTTTAAAGGCTTTTTATTTAAAGTCTTAAACCTATGGAAGTTGTTATTATTTTGTGTTGGAATCGCTTTAATTGTGGCCTACTTTATTAATGTGAGGAAACAGAATATATACCGTTTAGAATCATTGATAACGGTTAATAACGACCAAAATCCGTTTTTTACAGCTAACACAAGTATTTCCTTTAATTGGGGCGGTGTCTCAGGAAAAGTAGGAAGCATAATTACCGAGGTAAAAACTCGTTCACATAATGAACTGGTTGTGGATTCTTTGGAATATTATAAACAATATCTCAAACAAGGTAAATACCATTTATTAGATATTTATAAGGCGGCACCCTTTAGCATGCATACGGATAAGACTAAACCGCAACTCCTAAATCAACCTATTGGAATACGAATTCTCGATAATCAAAAATTTGAGATATTTTATGATTTAGAGATTAATTCTGGTGTAGGCCAAAACTATGATTCCAAAGATAAAATCCAATTGAGCATATCACCAAAATCTTTAAATAAAACGTTTAATTTTGGGGATTCTATAAACCTGCCTTTTTTTAGTGGTGTTATAGTATTGAAGCCTGGGGTAAGCATTAACCCAAATGAAGAGTATTTTATTCGTTATCTTAATTTCGATTCGGTTGTCAACCAATATAAAAATGCCATTACCATTGCTCCGGCTTCTAGAGATGCGTCTTCAGTCTTAAAACTATCCTTAATTGGATTAAACAAGTCAAAAATCGTTGACTTTTTAAATGCAACCTCAGCCATACTTAGCAGAACGGAATTGGAAAGAAAGAACTTGTATGCTACTAATACCATTAAATTTATTGATAGTAGTTTAGGTGCTGTTAATGCGGACCTAAAAGCCATAACCAGTGAAATGAATGACTTTAGGCAGATCAATAAAGTCGTTGATGTAAAGGAGGAGATAACTCAGTTATCTGAGCGTTTAAAGGGACTCGATAAAGACAAATTAATTGAGCAATCTAAGCTAAATTATTTAAATAATTTAGAAAACTACTTAAGTACTAAAACAGATTACTCCCAGATTGTATCACCTACATCTGTTGGGATTGAAGAAATCAATATTTTATCAAGTGTTAGAAATATTATTGGGTTATCAGTGGAGCGTAAAAATCTGGAGTATTCAACAAAGGAAGGATCAACTTTGTTTAATGAACTCGATAGACGCATTGATACAGAAAAAAAGGTTTTGTTAGAAACCGTTGGAGTCACCAAACAGACAATTGGAACACAACTAGGAATAATTAATCAAAAAATAGCTCAGCTTGAATCAGAATTAATCGAGCTGCCCATAGAACAACAAGAGTATTTAAAGATTCAACGTAAATTAGATATAAGTCGTGAGGCTTATGATATTTATCAAGCTAAACGTGGTGAAGCGGCTATTGTAAAGGCAGCTAATGTATCTGATATTACAGTTATAGATGAAGCTAAAGACATAGGTAATGGGCCTATTGGTCCTAAAAAGTCGTTAAACTATATGTTGGCTTTAATGATTGGCTTCTTTTCGCCTGTTTTGCTCATTTTTGTCATCCATCTGCTAGATAATACGATACATGGCTCGGATGAAGTTGTTAAATTATCCAAAATTCCGATTTTAGGTCTTATTGGAAAATACCGCTACAAGAATAATTTGGTAGCTTATGAAAAACCAAAATCCGCAGTTGCTGAATCTTTTAGGGCGCTTCGTTCTAGTTTACAATTTATTTTTAAGCAAAATCCTTCTCAAGATCGTGCAAAAACGCTAATGATTACGTCATCCGTAAGTGGAGAAGGAAAAACTTTTGCCTCTATAAATATAGCTACAGTGTATGCTTTGTCTGGTAAAAAGACCATACTCTTAGGTCTGGATTTACGTAAACCCAAAATTTTTGATGATTTTGGGATAACCAATGAGAAAGGAATTGTTAATTATTTAATTGAAGACGCATCTTTAGCTGAAATCAAAACTCAGACACATATCGAAAATTTGGATTTGGTGACTTCTGGACCCATACCACCCAATCCTTCAGAATTGTTGATGAGTGAAGAATTAAAGGAACTGATTACTAAGCTCAAAAAAGAATATGATATAATCATTTTAGATACACCACCTTTAGGTTTGGTTACAGATGCCTTAGAAATAGTTCAATATGCTGATGCTACGGTGTTTATGGTTCGATTAGATTATACTAAAAAGGGCATGTTACAGTTAGTAAACGCCAAATACCATAAAGGAGAATTAAAGAACATTCATTTTGTTCTTAACTTTTATAGGCACAAAAACAGTAATAATTACGGCTATGGTTATGGCTACGGTTATGGCTACGGTTATGGTGTCTATGGTAATGCCTATCACGAACGTGACAAGAAATCCATGCTTAAAAGGATTGGTGATTTTTTTCAGAGTTTATAGAATAGTATACTTTGATAACATCTACTCAACTTAAAACTAAGCGTCTTTTCGATTTACTCCTCGCCGTGTTGCTATTACCCGTGCTCTTTTTTCCAATTGTCGTTTTGGTTATACTTGCATCTTTAGATATAAAGGCTTTCGGCATTTTTAGTCAACAACGTATTGGGCAACATGGCAAACCATTTTTCATCTATAAATTAAGGACATTGCGCGAGGAACCACATTTATTAGGGCATCTAGATAAGAGTGCTACAACACTTGGGCGGTTTTTACGGCAGTCTAAATTAGATGAATGGCCCCAGCTTTTTAATGTGTTAAAAGGTGATATGAGTTTTGTTGGGCCTAGACCCGATGTGCGAGGCTTCGCAGATGAATTAGAAGGTGATGATCGGATTATTTTAAATGTGAAGCCAGGAATAACAGGGCCTGCGACGTTAAAATATAAGGATGAGGAGCGTGTATTAGAACGGCAAAAAGACCCAGACCACTACAATAGAACGATTATTTGGGTAGATAAAGTGAAAATCAATAAAAACTACGTCTCAAATTATAGTTTTTATTTAGATTTGATCTACATTCTAAAATCTACTTTAAACAAATGACACATTCACAAGACAGAATCGCTATTATTGGTCTAGGTTATGTTGGTTTGCCCCTTGCTGTTGAATTTGCAAAAAAATTCTATGTTGTTGGTTTCGATATCAATAAGCAGCGAATAGATGAATTAAACTCTGGTACAGATAAGACATTAGAGGTTGAAGATGACGCTTTAAAATCTGTTTTAATAACGGATGAAACCGCAGAAAGAGGTTTATTGGTAACTAATAATACAGAAGCCTTGAAATCCTGTAATATCTATATTGTCACTGTCCCCACACCAACGGATGCCCTTAATAAACCAGTGTTTACACCATTAATTAAGGCGAGTGAAACTGTTGGAAGGGTTATGGATAAAGGCGATATTGTTATTTATGAGTCTACTGTTTACCCTGGAGCTACTGAAGAAATCTGTATTCCGGTTTTAGAAACGCATTCTGGCTTAGAATATAATTCCGATTTTTATGCAGGCTATTCTCCAGAGCGCATTAATCCAGGAGATAAAAAGCATACGGTTACAAAAATTTTAAAAGTAACTTCTGGATCTACCCCAGAAGTGGCTAAGCGCATTGATAATCTATATAAAGCTGTAATAACAGCAGGTACCCATTTAGCACCTTCTATTAAGGTTGCGGAGGCTGCCAAAGTTATTGAGAATTCTCAACGCGATATTAATATTGCATTTGTCAATGAACTATCTAAAATATTTAGACTTTTAGATATAGATACCAAGGCGGTTTTAGAGGCCGCAGGAACCAAATGGAATTTCTTAAAGTTTTCACCAGGTTTAGTGGGAGGTCACTGTATAGGAGTAGATCCTTACTATTTGGCCCAAAAAGCTATAGAGTCTGGATATAATCCTGAAATAATCCTAGCTGGACGGAAAATGAACGATAGTATGGGAAGTTATGTGGCTACAGAAACGGTGAAAATGATGATTAATAATGGAGCTACCATTAAAGGTTCCAATGCGTTGGTTTTAGGCATCACGTTTAAAGAAAATTGTCCGGACATAAGAAATTCTAGAGTTATAGACATTATTAAAGAATTACAATCATATCATGTCAATGTAGATGTACACGATCCTTGGGCTTCTAAAGAAGAAGTAAGACATGAATATCGTTTAGATCTTAAAACCGAATTGTCTGAATTGAAACCTCAGTACGATGCTATTATTTTAGCGGTATCGCATAACGAATTTTTAAATATGTCATTGGATAACTTAAAAGCTCAAAGCTGTGTTGTTTTTGACGTGAAGTCCTTATTGCCTTCAAATAGTGTAGATGCACGCTTATAATTTCTATTTTCAATAATCATAAATTTATGTTCTCAAATCAATACCATAACCAAGACCTGTCTCAACTTAGTTTTTTGGTAACAGGAGGCGGAGGCTTTATAGGCTCTAACATTGTTGAATATCTTTTAAAATACAGTGCTAAAAAAGTACGTGTCCTTGATAATTTTTCAAATGGTTATCGTGAAAATTTGACGGAGTTTATGGATAACCCAGCTTTTGAATTAGTAGAGGGCGATATCCGTAATCTAGAAACCTGCAAACAGGCCATGGAAGGTATTGATTATGTTTCTCATCAAGCGGCCTTAGGTTCTGTACCAAGATCTATAAATGATCCAGCAACAACCAATGCTGTCAATATTTCAGGATTTTTAAATATGATGATTGCATTAAAGGATAGTCCAACTGTTAAGCGTATGGTCTATGCAGCGTCTAGTTCTACCTATGGAGATAGTAAAACCCTGCCAAAAGTAGAAAATAACATTGGTAAACCTTTATCACCTTATGCGGTTACAAAGTATGTTAATGAGTTATATGCGGATGTATTTGGCAAAACTTATGACACTGACGTTATCGGCTTACGTTATTTTAATGTCTTTGGGCCGAAACAAAGTCCTAATGGGGCTTATGCTGCAGTAATCCCTTTGTTTATGCAGGCCTTAAAGGATAATATTCCATCTAAAATTAATGGTGATGGTGAGCAGACTCGAGACTTTACGTTTGTGGACAATGCAGTGCAAGCCAATATTAAAGGGTTTTTTGCCTCCAAGGATGCCAAAAATGAAGTGTTTAACGTAGCCTGTGGTGAGCGTATTTCTGTTAATTATTTATGGGATTCTTTGAGGGTTGCTGCTAATTCTCAATTGCAAGCAGTGTATGGTCCACCAAGACAAGGTGACGTGCGTGATTCACTGGCAGATATTTCCAAAGCTAATAAGCTATTGGGCTATGAACCGCAGTTTACAGTACGTGAGGGGCTCAAAATTACTTGGGATTATTTTACTTCCTAACTAAATCATGAAAATACTAATTTCGTGGTTTAGTATCTAGGTTTTAATACTCAAAAAAATAATATCAATTTTTATTTGATAAAATTTAGTCTTATCAGACTATTCTCTGGTTTGTTACGTTTTATATAAATCTAAAATCCTTGATTTTTATTTAAGACATGACTTCATTTCTTATATTAGCTTAAAATTAGTCTGTATTGAAAACTACTAATGATGACTTGCTCTATTCAATTTCTGCAGAGCAAAAGCTAATAGATTTTAATTTTAAGGAAATATGGCGGTATAAAGATCTCTTATTCCTTTTTGTTAAAAGGGATATTGTTACTCTTTATAAGCAAACTATTCTAGGGCCGCTGTGGTACCTAATTCAACCGTTATTTACTTCGCTTATATTCACTCTTATATTTAATAATCTTGGCCAAATACAGACAGGTTCAATCCCGCCTTTTTTATTTAATTTGGCTGGAATTACCGCTTGGAACTATTTTAAAGAATGTCTAACGGGAACTTCCAATACCTTTACCAAAAATCAGGCTATTTTTGGGAAGGTGTATTTTCCGCGTGTGATTATGCCTATGTCCGTAACGATTTCCAACCTGCTTAAGTTCAGTATACAGTTGGCTATATTTTTTGGTTTTTTTCTGTTTTACTGGTGGCAGGGGAGTACCGTGGCTCTTAGCGGTTTGGTGTTTTTATTTCCCCTTTATGTTTTATTGATGGCCTTATTAGGTCTAGGCTTAGGAATGTTAATTTCTGCTATGACCACTAAATATAGAGATTTAACAATTTTAGTGGGCTTTGGTGTACAGTTGTTAATGTACGTTTCAGCAGTGCCTTATCCCTTATCAGAAGCACGATTAAAATTTCCGCCATTAGTAGCACGATTGGTGGAGCTCAACCCTTTAACCCAGATTACAGAAGGGTTTCGAAAAATGCTTTTAGATACGGGAAGTTTTACATGGACAAATTTTGGGTATACAGCGATGATAAGCGTTATAATTTTTTTACTTGGTCTAGTGGTGTTTAACAGAACCGAGAAACAATTTATTGATACGGTTTAAAAATGGCAGATATTATCTTAAAGTGTGAAAATCTCAGTAAGCAATATCGCTTAGGTACTGTAGGAACGGGTACGCTGAGTCATGATATCAATCGCTGGTGGTACAAAGTGCGTGGAAAGAAAGATCCTTATTTAAAGATTGGCGATACTAATGACCAGCGCAAAGCTTCAGAGAGTAATTATGTTTGGGCATTGAAGGATATCAATTTCGAAGTGCAAAACGGTGAGGTTTTGGGAGTTATAGGGAAGAATGGTGCTGGAAAATCCACCCTACTAAAGATTTTATCTCGGGTAACCAGCCCAACCACAGGGGTAATTAGGACAAAGGGTAGAATCGCCTCTTTATTAGAGGTTGGTACAGGATTTCATCCGGAGATGACAGGCCGTGAGAATATCTTTCTAAACGGTGCTATTTTGGGGATGACAAAAACAGAGATTAAATCGAAACTTGAAGAGATTATAGAATTTTCTGGATGCCAGAAATATATTGATACACCAGTAAAACGCTATAGTTCGGGGATGCGAGTTCGTTTAGCTTTCGCAGTTGCGGCATTTTTGGAGCCAGATATTTTAGTAGTGGATGAGGTCTTAGCCGTAGGCGATGTAGAGTTTCAAAAAAAGGCTATAGGCAAGATGCAGGATATATCAAGCTCAGATGGAAGAACCGTTTTATTTGTAAGTCATAATATGGCAGCAGTTAAGAACTTATGCACAAGAGGTATCGTTTTAGAGAGTGGTGAATCTATTTTTGAAGGTAGTTCTGAAGAAGCTGTTAACTTTTATATCAATCGCCAAAGTAGTCTCAATACCGATAATTTATTAGAACGAACTGACCGTAAAGGCACTGGCGAAATCAGATTCTCTAAAGTAGAATTACTAAATAGGCAAGGAAATGCCGTATCCGAGCTTATTTCTGGGGACTACGCCAAGTTTAGATTGCACATGGTATTTAATGAAAAAGTAAATCATAAGGATTTAGTTTTTGGTTTAGTGATCTACGATAATAATGAAAATAAAATTGCCGATTTTTATTCAGATGAAATGGGAATCACCTTCCATTCGATAGATTCTTATGTTGATTTGGAACTACCCAAGCTCATGTTAAGAGGTGGCAGTTACTATGTTGTGGTAGTGGTTCAAACGGCAATACGGGTTGTAAAGCAAATAGATCTTTTGCACCATGTATTAAATTTTAATGTGTTTTCAGGGGACTATTGGAACGTCAATAGAGCAAACAGAGCGACCAATGTAGCACTAATCGATGCAAAGTACCTAAACCAAAATACACTATGACCAAGGTATTCAAGTTGATAAGAGCTAAGGTGAAAAAGTTGCTGAAAAAGGATGTCTTATTTCCTGAAAATACGGAGCTAAAAAATATATTTAGCTCTCATTCAAAGGGCTTCATCCTTGGGTCCGCTCCTTCTATAAATAAGTTAGATTTGAAAAAGTTAGATAAAGATGCTTTGATGATCTCAATGGGAAATTTCCATGAACACCCAGATATTAAAACCATAAATCCTCAGGTTCACATCTTTGCATCATCGCATCCGCCAATAACAGAAAATGTATTTAAAAATTGGTTTGCAAGGGCTGAGGAAATGCTTCCAAAAGACACTATTGTTTTTGTAGAGCAAAAGGATTTTGAATTGGCAAAATCTGTTTTTAAATCACGCCAACTATATCAATATGCTTATGGAGGTAACTTTCCCATAGATTTTTCAAAAAGGATTGTTTCGCCTACAACGGTTGCTATGGTTGCCATTCAGTTGGGTTATTATATGGGATTGGAGGAATTGAATTTATTGGGTATTGACCACGATTGGCAGAATAAAGAAGGCTATTTTCATTTTTATGACCATAGCAAACCGTCTTTGGAGTTTTACCTTAAACAAGATGGAATAATAACAGAAAAACCAGCATTTACAGGAAGACAACCAAAGGAACGGCTTTATAGCTATTGTAGAACATATAAACTGTACGAGTCCTTCAAGATGAAAGCAAATAGTCGTAATTTCGAAATTTATAATGCAGATCCAAATTCAGATTTTGATGCATTTGAGAAAAAAGAAATTACCATATAGGCAATCAGGATATAAATGAAAGAAATAACGGTTTTGCAAAGGTCGATTCAAGTATAAATGGTATTTAAAAAAATCAATTTAAGAGGCATATGCGTTCAGTTTCACATGGTTTAAAGACGATATACCGACAGGGAAGGCACCTCTATCGTCTAAATAAAGCAAAGTCTTTAGATGTTAACGCAAAACCAAGTATCCTAAATTTAAACATTATAGATAGTTGCAATTCCAAATGTACCATGTGCAACATTTGGAAACAGGAGGAAGAGCTCGAAATCACTCCAGAAGAATTAGAGACTGTCCTTTGCGACCCTTTGTTTTCAGAATTAAAATATGTTGGTGTTACCGGAGGAGAACCCACTTTGCGTGAAGACTTACCAGATATATATAGCTCTATTATAAAGGCAGTTCCAGGCATCAAGGGATTGAGTATTATTACCAATGCCATCGAGAACGAAGAAGTAATCAATAGAATTAAGAAAATAAAAAACATCTGCGACGAAAATGGAGTTCATTTTTCAGCAATGGTATCTATTGACGGAGTAGGCAAGGCACACGACCAGGTAAGAGGTGTAAAGGGTAATTTTGATAAAGCGATAAAGGTCTTCAATTATTTGGAACAGGAATTAAAAATACCAACCTCCTTCGGTTGTACAATTTCTAAAATAAACGCTTGGGATGCTGATGATTTGTTGTATTACGCCAAAAAATACAATATGTATGGGCGTTTTAGAATCGCGGAAACCATAAACAGGTTATATAATCAAGATCGTGGCAAGGTCATTAGAAATTTTAATGCAGATGAAACCTTCAATTTGCTTCTGTTTTTTGAAAAGCTAAAACTCACCTATGAGAAAAACGGAACTTTCCAAAGAACGTACTCAAGTATTCAAAATATATTAAAAGGAGGAGATAGGCTTATAGGCTGTCCTTATCATAATGATGGAATTGTTTTGGGTTCTAAAGGTCAAATCAGTTACTGCGCTCCTAAATCCAAGATCATTGGCAATGCCTTGGAATTATCTAGCCTAGATATTTATAAGAACAATTTTGAAGAGAAAGAACGCATCCTTAAAGAACACTGCAATAGCTGCATACACGATTACCATGCTCCAATAACATACAAAGAACGAAAGATTGAGTTGGAAGCGATATTCAACTCTAAAATTTTGAATATAAAATCGGTTGGCAGAGCATTGAAACTCGCTAAAGTATTAAAAGGAGGTAAGACCGATTCGAGCTTGTTTACGGTTTTTGTCCTTGGATGGTATGGAACCGAAACCGTTGGCGATAAGGCTATTTTGGGCGGAATCGTAAACTACTACAAAGAGGAGTACAACAGTAAAGTCGAATTTGTTATTGGCAGTTTATACCCATTTGTAACCGAAAGAACTTGTGAAGAATTAGAATTGAAAGCAAAAGTAGTATCCACTAAAACATTGGATTTATTACGATATGCAAAAAGTTCGGATGAGATTGTTATGGGAGGTGGTCCGTTGATGGATTTAGAGGTATTGTACGTGCCTTACTTAGGATTTAAAATTGCCAAAGCCTATGGTAAAAAGACAACCGTTTTTGGATGTGGTATCGGACCATTAAAACACGAAAAATACCTAATAACCGTCAAGGAAATTTTTTCTTTAACGGACTATGTTAAGTTAAGAGACAAGGATAGTATTGCGGCTTACAATGCATTTGGATACAAAAACGAAGCAGAATTGTTTGGTGATCCTGCCAAGGGATTTGTCTTAGGCCAAAGTGAACAGATTGATGTAAAAAATGAGAACGTGCTTTCTTGTTTTTTGAGAGATTGGACCTTTGAGTATTTTCCAGGAGAGAAATCGGTTTTTGAACAAAAAAAAACAACCTTGGAGCAAGGCATTGCAAAATTGATAAAGCGAGAGGCAGAGCGGCTTAATGTCGATAGAATAGAATTGCACCATATGCATAATTTTGTTGTGGGTAATGATGACAGGGATTTTTCAAGACGATTTATCGACACCTATTTTCAAGGCGATGTGCGTGTGGTGATGAATAAAAAATTATCTACTGTAGATTCTATTATTGAGGCCATGAAAAAATCGAAGTTAAATATCTGTATGCGATTCCATTCCGTACTTTTTGCACATACATTAAAGACCGATTTCATTGCCATAGATTATACAATGGGAGGTAAAATACATGCGTATTTAAAAGACAACGAGATGCTCGAAAATTTAAAAACAATCGAAAGTTTAACAATCTAATTGTATTGGTGTGATTTGTAAGGTGTGCGAAAATAATATAACTCCAAAGCTTCTTTTGGAACATAAAAAAACGGATAACTCCATATACAGATGCCCAAAATGCAAAGTGGCTTTTGTACACCCACAACCTTCGGTAGATGAACTGAACACCTATTACACAGGCATGTACCAAGAAAAAGCAATTTCATTTAATGAAGTGCAAATGAGTCGTGCATCAAAATCAATAAAGGGTTATTTAAAAAGATTGAAATGGAATGGTGAAAAAAGTAAAGGCAAAACCTTTCTCGATTTAGGTGGAGGATTGGGTTATTACTCCAAAGCAGCTTCAGAATATGGAATGTCACCAATTTTGGTCGAAAAAGATTCCGTATCAGTGGATTTTGCAAAAAACAAACTGAATCTCAAATCTATAATTAAGAAGGATTTAAACGAATTTTTTTCAAGCAATACCGAAAAGTACGATGTCGTATTTTTTAGGCATGTTATTGAGCATGTTACCGAACCAAATGAAGTTATTGAAAGTATTTCCTCAATCTTAAAGGACGACGGTATTTTTATAATCGAAACCGATAACAATGCTGGAATCGAAATATTATTCAAAAAAGGAGTCAAGGATTTTTATTTGAAATTATATACCGAAAACTTTAAAAATGTGTCATTCAGCAAGTTGCTTTCAGTAAGACCATTTGCATTGGATCCACCTAGACATTTGTTTGCTTTTAGGATGGGTAATCTTTCTAATTTATTAGAGAAGAACGGCATTAAACTATTTATAAAAGACCACTATAGATTGGGACATCCTGTGTATTGGCCTAATATACATTCGCCAAAAATAATGTATGCCATAAAGGCGTTTTCAAAATTTAAGTTGAGAACAGGTATAAAGCTAATTTTGGAATATTTCAATCTTCTTTATAGAATTTTATTGCAGTTCTTAGGACTGTCCTCTGGAATATGCATTTATGGAAAAAAATAATGTATGAACATACTAATCGTCAATACGTTCGACAAAGGTGGTGCGGCAAATGCATGTTTGCGCTTGCACCAAGGTCTTTTGCAAGAAGGTGTTGATGCTAAGGTTCTTCTAAAGCATAAAGAGAAATCATTAACGGAAACGTATCAGTTTCAACCAACCAAAAAGAAAAAAAGCATACTTCAACGATTAAAGCAAAAATGCTTTAGCGCATTACGCTTTTTAGGGATTTATAAAACACAAAAATTCAGAGATCAAGAGTTTTTAAATAGTAGGGAAGCAGGTTTAGAGTTGTTTAGTTTTCCGCAATCCGATTTCGATATAACCACATCACCATTGTACAAAGAGGCAGATATTATTAATCTGCATTGGGTAGCAGGATTTTTAGATTATGCTTCGTTTTTTAAGAAGAATACGAAGCCAGTGGTGTGGACATTGCACGATATGAATCCTTTTACAGGCGGAGAACATTATAAAGAAACCATTTTGGGTATGGATGCTTCAGGACACCCAATACAACGATGTATTCCTGAAAATGAAATGTGTATCGCAGAAAAAAACCTTTCCTTAAAAATGGCTGCCTTATCAAACGTTAATAATTTACATTTGGTAAGCCTGTGCCAATGGATGACCAACGAAATAAGTAAAAGTCCTTTGTTTAGGGATTATCCTGTAAGTTTAATTCCGAATGGCATCGATTCAGACATCTTTCAACCTAGGAATAAAGTCCATTTCCGAGAAGTTTTAAACATTCCTCAGGATAAGACCTTTATTCTTTTTGTTGCAGACTCCATCCATAACCACAGAAAAGGCTATGCTTTTTTAGAACATGCTTTATCCAAGTTGCAGAGCGATGATGTGGTTTTGTGTGCGGTAGGTAATAAAGCAGATGATATAGAACCAATGGTCAATACCATAGAATTGGGAGCAATAAAAGATGAGCAAAGAATGAGTATGGTGTATGCTTCGGCAGATGTGTTTGTCATTCCTTCATTAATGGATAATTTACCAAACACGGTTATAGAATCCCTACTTTGCGGAACACCTGTAATTGGGTTTCCTGTTGGAGGTATTACCGATATGGTAATAGATGGTGAAAACGGCTTACTTACTAAAGCTATAAGTAGCGAGTCATTATTAGCAACCATTAAGCAGTTTTTGGAAACTAAGCACACATTTAACAGAGCGCGCATAAGGGAAGAGGCCTACCGAAAATATGGATTGCAAGTTCAGACCAAAGCATATATGAAACTATTTAAAGATATTTTGAAATAGATTTAACTAAATAAGTTTGGGCAAAACCTAGCATATTGAAAATCTAAAAACGCAACCAAAACAGAATGAAGCTTTCAATTATAACCATCAATTACAACAATGCCATTGGCCTCAAAAAGACCATGGAAAGTATAGCTTCTCAATCCTGGAGGGATTTTGAGCATATTGTTATCGATGGGAACTCTTCAGATCATAGTTCGGACATTGTAAAATCTTTCAATTATCCTCAATTATCCTATCTTTCTGAGGCAGATAGCGGCATCTATAATGCCATGAACAAAGGTATTGATAAGGCTTCAGGCAAATACCTATTGTTTTTAAATAGTGGTGATACATTGGAAAACCCTGAAGTTCTTGATAAAGTAAATCCCTATTTTGCAGAAGATTATTCGGTTCTGTCTGGTCATATCATTTTTGATGAACCCAATGGTAAAAGGTTGAGGGAGCATCCGGAAAAAATGACGTTTTCGTATTTGGTAGGTAATGCGGTTTCGCACCCTTCTACGTTTATAAAAAGAGACCTTTTTCAAAAGTATGGTAAATATAATGAGCGCTTTAAGATTGTTTCAGATTGGGCTTTCTTCCTTAAGGTTTTGGGTCTAAATGATGAATCTTATTTAAAACTACCGGAAACCATTACTGTTTTTGATGTTGATGGTGTTTCAACCCAAAAGGACAATTTAGAAAAGATTTACAAAGAAAGAAATGAGGTTCTAAAAGCGTATTTTCCAAGAGTCTATAACAATGAAGATGACCGTTATATATTCAATCACTTTATTAGTACCAATAATCGATTTAGATATCTTAAGGTTATAGAAAAATTTCCTCTATTTAGGAAAATCACAACCGTAATTTTGGGTATTATTGCTTTCATTCTAAAACCCTTCAAATCTTCGAAATGAAGAGTAAAGTTCACATCATTGGTCCAATTGGAGATGTAGGAGGTAGAGAGTTGGAAACTGGATTTATTGCCAAGACCCTGATAAGCGATGGTTATGACGTGCATATCACATCCACAATAAATTACACAGATGATTCGCAATTGTTTGGTTTTGTTGATAAGAAACAGGTCTCCCAGTTAAACCAATTAATCCTTCAGAAGAATTTATGGTTTAGGTTTTGGGCATACCTAAGTTATTTAAGAGGCAACAAAAATAAGTTGTTAAGTGATTATTGTTCTAATGCAGTATCACGAAAAACTGGATACAGATTCAGTGCAGTAAAAATATTAAAAGCAATGGTTGATAGTGCTGATCTTGTGGTGCTCTGTGCTCAGATCAGTAGTACGTTTATAAAAGAGATTGTAGAATATGGCTTTGTTACCGATAAACCTGTAGTTATAAGAACATCCAGTATGATTTTAGAGTCGGATAGGATTCATAAATCATGGTTGGAGAAGGTAACATACTTTATACATCACTCAGAGTCCAATGCTAAGCGATTGTCTTTTTTGCAGCACCATAAATATAAAATCATAGATCAGTGTACCTTCAGAGAAAATGAAATGCTGGCCATAGAACCTGCCTGTAAATTTCAATCACTACTGTTTATAGGAAGACTTGCACCTGAAAAAGGCGTTTTGGAGTTGGTGGAATATTTTAAACGCTATGGATCAGGATTGAGTCTAAGCCTAATAGGCAATGGCCCTTTGCACGAAGAATTAGTGGTGTTATGTAAAGCGGCAAATAATATCAGCTTAAAGGGATTTGTTTCTCAAAATGACATTGTAGAACAGATCAGAGCATCCGATGCCATTATCATAGCATCCATTGGCGAATCTGGTCCTTTGGTTGGGTTGGAAGCCATGGCATCTGCAAGGTTGGTGATTTCGACCTCCGTTGGTGCCATGCCAGAAAGGTTAGCAGGCCTTCAAAATCAGTTTTGGTTTAATATTTATGATGAAGAAAGTTTTAAACAAATGTTGAATATGTTGAGGTCATTGACATTAGACCAAATTGAGACTATAGCCTTAGAAAACAGAAAACGCTATCTGGCCAGATATAAACGAGAAGCTATAGAAAATCTTTATAAAAAGGTTATTTTTAGGCTTCAAAACCCAGATTAGATAATGGATTATGAGAGTAGGTATGAATCCTCAGAAAAAGTCTAAAAAGCTTAAATTAAAATCTAGTCACAGACTCATTATTGTAGTTTTTATTCCATCGCTTGAAGGTTATTATAAAAATGTTTTGGAAGTCTTTAAACTATGTTTGGAATCAGCAATTGTCACAACCAATTCTAATTGTGCAATTACGGTAGTAAATAATGCTTCTTGTGCGGAGGTTACAGATTATTTGAAGCTTAAATTAGATGAAAACAAAATAGATACCGTTGTATATCATAAGAATAATATAGGAAAAATAGACGCTTTAATTGGAGCAGCACGAGCCAGTAGAGAGCCTTTAATAACCATTTCAGATGTTGATATACTCTACAAACTTGGATGGCAGAATGATGTTGAAGACATTTTTGAAAAGGTTAAGGATGTAGCCTCTGTATCCCCTATACCGTGCCGACAGTTTTATAATTACGAGACCTCTTCTACGATGTCAAAAATCCTAATGGGGAAGGTTAAGTTTAAAGCGCAGGTAATTCCTGAAAATCACGAGGACCAGAATAGATATTTAGATAGTTTTAATTGGGAACGTGAAGAGGAGAATGTAAAATGGCCTACTATAAAATCAAATGGTATTAAGGCGATAATGGGTAGTGGACATCAGGTCTTAAGTATGAGAAGGGCACTGTTTTTTGAATCTGTGCCTCTAGAGCCCTCATTCACTCTCGTTGGAAATTATTCTGAAGGAACCTACTGTGATAAACCAATAAATAATTCAGGAGGTATGCGTTTAGCAACTTATTTTAACAGAGCATATCACATGGGCAATCAAATTGAACCTTGGATGGAAAAGGTGCAAAATTATAATTTGGCAAACTCAAATCAGACAAGTAAGGATGATGTGTTCAAAAAATATTTACCATTTCATCCCAAACGGAGAAATAGGTTTTGGTACCCTTATACCTCAAAACTATCCAAAATTTTGTTCAATATTTTTTATAGATATAAACTCTAGGTGAAACAAACAATAGCCATAATACCAGCAAGAGCAGGGTCCAAACGAATACCTAACAAGAACATCATTAATTTTGGCGGTAAGCCTTTAATTGCTCATTCTATCGAGTATGCAAATCAAAGCACAATTTTTGATGATATATATGTCTCAACGGATAGTAAGGTTATTAAGGATGTTGCGGTGAAATTTGGCGCAAAAACTATAGACCGTCCTAAGGCCCTTAGCGATGATTTTGCTTCAACGGTTTCTGTTTTAAAGCATGCTTTAAGTGATTTGGATGATACGGTTGAAACTGTAGTTTTGCTTCAGCCAACCAATCCATTGCGCCCTAAATTTCTACTACAAGAAGCCTTTAAAATATTAAGTAAAAAATCACATAAAAGTCTTTTTACTGTGAGTGAAAATTGTAGAAAGTTAGGTAAAATTAGCAATGATAAATTTATGCCTTTCAATTATGAAATTGGTCAACGCAGTCAAGATTTAGAACCATTATATTATGAGAATGGCCTGTTGTACATAACAACGCCACACTTAATAAAGAAAAATATAATTTTTAATGAAGCATCATATCCCTTAATAGTAAATCATAAATTTGCAGAAGTTGATATTGATACTTACGATGATTTAAAGTTTGCGCAATTTGTACTAAATAATTATAATGAAGAATAATTCTTACATAGAGATAGCGGGACGGAAAATAGGTAGTGACTTTCCACCACTTGTTATAGCTGAAATAGGTATAAATCATGAGGGCTCATTAAACATTGCTAAGGAAATGGTTGATGCGGCGGCACGAGCAGGGGCTGAAGTGGTGAAGCATCAAACACATATCGTAGCCGATGAAATGAGTAAGGCTGCCAAATCAGTGATTCCAGGAAATGCTAAGATGTCTATTTATGAAATAATGGAGCGATGTGCATTAAACGAAGATGAAGAATATCAATTGAAAGCTTATTCAGAAGCCAAAGGCATGACCTTTATTTCTACACCCTTTTCCAGAGCAGCAGCCAACCGTCTAAAAGATTTCAATATTCCAGCCTATAAGATTGGTTCAGGAGAATGCAATAATTATCCTCTATTAGAGCATATTGCCAAATTTGGAAAGCCGGTTATTTTGAGTACAGGTATGAATACAATAGAGAGTGTAAGGAAGGCTGTTGGGATATTTAATTCATATCATGTCCCCTTGGCCTTACTTCATACCACTAACCTTTATCCAACACCTACCCACTTGGTACGATATGGAGCAATGATGGAATTACATAAGGCCTTTCCAGAACATGTCTTTGGATTAAGTGATCATACCCTTAATAATAATGCCTGTTTGGGAGCTGTAGCCTTAGGAGCTTCCATTTTGGAGCGTCATTTTACAGATCATATGAATCGACAAGGTCCTGATATTATCTGTAGCATGGACGAGCAAGCTTGCAGAGAACTTATAATCGGTAGCCAAGAAATTTGGTCAATGCGCGGAGGTACTAAACAACCCGCTAAAGAAGAACAAGTGACTATTGATTTTGCCTTTGCCACCATATGCAGTATTAAAAACATTAAAAAAGGCGAAGCATTTACAAAAGAAAATATTTGGGTTAAGCGTCCTGGTACAGGAGAAATTCTGGCGGAAAGGTTTAACTCAATTATCGGAAAAAGTGCTGCTAGAGATATTGAAAATGACGAACAACTCACTTGGGAAGATATAAATAATAGTGAGCGCTAAAAAGAGCATGATTAATAAGATAAGACAAATTATAGGGACCGGTAGAACCATTTTAAAGGATCCGTATTTTGATGAAGGTAAATTAAAATCCAGTGAGGAGTTGGGCAAAAGTCCTTCAAGAACTACCATCATAAACGCCTTATTGGAGCTTACGGCGTCTAAAAATTATCTTGAGATTGGAGTTAGAAATCCTGATGCCAATTACAAAAAAGTAAATTGTGTTAATAAATTCTCTGTAGATCCTGGATTGGAATTTAAATCCAATCCCGTTGATTTTAAACTAACATCTGATGATTTTTTTGCAAGATTAGATGCAAATAAACTAAGTGGAATAGACAATTCAATTCGTTTCGATGTTGTTTTTATTGATGGACTCCATACCTCTTATCAAGTGGATAGAGATATTGAAAACAGTCTCAAATATATTCATAAAACTGGCTTTATAGTGCTTCATGATTGCAATCCACCAACCGAATACCATCAGCGAGAAAATTATGATTTTAAGAATTCGCCGGCTGGAATCTTTTGGAATGGAACCACTTGGAAAGCCTTTTATAAATATAGACATCGACAAGATTTGTATTCCATATGCTTTGATACTGATTGGGGAGTTGGGGTGATTTCAAAATCAAACTTTCCACTTTTTAATAATATCTCATCAATTATGTCAAACCCTTATTTTGAATATGATGTGTTTAATGAGCATAGATTGCAGCATTTAAATTTGGTGGAATTTAAGGAGTGGGCATCAAAATTGTAGAAAGAGCTGCTATGGAGACTAAAGTATCTGTTGTCATTAGGAATAAAAATCAGGCTGATGCTCTGGAATTTCTGTTAAGAAATCTTAGAGAGCGTTATGACCAATGTATTTCAGAAATTATAGTTATTGATAATTTATCAACTGATAAGAGTAAAGCTATTTCTTTAAAGTATGATGCTAAATTTGTTACAATAAATGATTTTGGATATGGAAGTAGTGCCAATACGGCGGCCGAAAATGCGACTAATAAAATAGTAGTTATTTTTAGTGCACACGCTTATCCTGTTAGCCATGATTTTTTTGATGAAATTGTTAGGCGCTTTAATGCCAACGAGAATCTTGCAGGACTACGCTGCTTGCACACAAGCAACGATTACAAAAATTACATCAATGAAATTTCTGTCCTACAAGATCCCAATAAGTCAGGTCTCATTTTTTGTGGTTCAGCATTTAATAGAGAAATTTGGAAGAAACATAGATTTAAAGATGATATAACAACATTTGAAGACAAAGAATGGACCCTAAGAGTTTTAAAACATGGCTATGATATTGAGTTTTCACCATCTATTTTTAACTATGATATAAAAAGGACAAAAAAACAGCAGTTTTTCAGATTTAAAAAAGAGCTACTTGGGTCTTATCAACTGTGGCACAAAGATTTGGTCTTTGGCCAAGTAATTAAAACAGGTGTCTTGGAGTGTTTAGGTATAATTAGGGCATGTATAATAGACCTATTTTATGCCTTAAATCGACTGTTTTTTAAAATAAAGTTTTTACTAAATAAGCCAGATAAATATTGAATCTAAAACGTAAAATAGTATTTCTGTCTGGGACAAGGGCAGACTTTGGCAAAATTAAGGCCTTAATACAGGGTGTTGAAAATCATACCAATTTTGAACCCTTTATTTTTGTAACGGGAATGCACCTCATGCCTGAATACGGTTATACCCTTATTGAGGTAGAACGCTGTGGTTTTGAACATGTAACTACCTTCGAGAACCATACAGATGAAGCCACTATGGATTTAACTTTAGCTAAAACTATTAATGGTTTTTCAAAGTATATTAAAGACATAAATCCAGATTTAATAGTGGTTCATGGAGATAGAGTAGAGGCCCTTGCAGGTGCAATAGTTGGTAGCTTAAATAATGTACTGGTCGCTCATATAGAAGGCGGAGAAATTTCAGGAACAATAGACGAATTAATACGACATTCCGTATCAAAATTGAGCCATATTCACTACACCTCCAATGATAAGGCCAAAAAGCGATTGATTCAAATGGGTGAATTAGAAAACTCCATATTTACCATTGGTTCACCAGACGTTGATATTATGTTTTCAGATTATTTACCCAAATTGGAGGAGGTCCTAAACTACTATGAAATTCCATTTAAGTCTTATGGTTTGGCTATGTTCCATCCTGTGACAACTGAAATAGATACTTTAGAAGCAGAAGCAAGTCAATTTGTTAAAGGGTTATTAGATAGTGGTTTAAATTATGTTGTGATTTATCCAAATAATGATTTGGGTAGTAAGTTAATTTTAAAGGCGTATCTAAAGCTGAATAAAAATCAGCGATTTCGCATTTTTCCCTCAGTGAGATTTGAATATTTTTTAACCCTTCTTAAGAACTCACAATTTATTATTGGCAATAGTAGTGCGGGAGTTAGAGAGGCTCCTTATTATGGTATCCCTACAATAAATATTGGATCGAGACAGCGCAATCGGGTTAGTGCAGATAGTATTTTGAATTGTAATCCAAGCCATAAGGATATTTTAAAGACTATAAAAAAAGTTAAGGCTTTAGATCCAAAAAAGGTAGAATCCTTTGGCGCAGGAAACTCAAGAGAAATGTTTATAAAAAGTCTTGAAACTGACGCAATCTGGTCCTTAAATCATCAAAAACAGTTTAAGGATGTTTTCTAAAAAACATGTTCTTATAGTTGTACCAGATGGAGTAGGAATTAAGAATTACTTATACTCTAAAATACCAACTTTATTAAAAGAATCTGCTCATGTTACAATCTGGTCTACCTTGCCCATTGAGGCCTTCGATGAGATAAGGCATATCCATAAGCTACAATTTAATTTTAAGCAGATTACACTTAAGGCAGAGCATTGGTTGGTGCGTCTACATCGAGAATCGAGTACCTACGCAAGATTGAAGTTTTATAGTCGTATTAAAAAGAATCCAACCATATTAACCTATTGGAGGCCACAAGACTATAACCTAAAGGTTAGAATTTTATACGCATTGTCTCAGTTTATTGGTACTGTATTATCAAAAAACTATAACAGAATTATTGCCATTGAAAGGCATGGAAATTCGAGAATTTCCAAATCTTATATTGAGTCTTTTGCTAAAGAACTCAGTGCAATGAATCTAGATTCAATATTAATAACGCACCAGCGTGTACCAGGACTATTACCGCTTTGCATTGCAGCTGACCAGCTTAAAATAAAAACCGTCACAGCCATATTTTCATGGGATAATCTACCCAAAGCACGGTTAGCCGTTAGAACAACTAAATATTTGGTTTGGTCGGCATGGATGAAAAATGAAATGAGAGCATATTATCCAGAAATTCCTCAATCTGACATAATTATTTCTGGGACACCACAGTTTGAATTCTATACCGAACATAATAGAATTAAATCACGACAGGAATTTGCAGATGAGTATAGCTTAGATAGCAGTAAGGCATGGATTTGTTATAGTGGTGATGATGTAACCACTTCTCCTTATGACCCGCAATATCTGTTAGATATCGCCAGAGCTCTAGAGCCTGTTGCATCTAAGATTCAAATTATCTTTAGACGCTGTCCCGTTGATTTTTCCGAACGATATGATGGTGTAATTAACGAATTTAAGGACCTTATTCGGGTTATTGATCCCTTATGGAATATAGACTCCCAATTAGGGTGGACCGGCTATTTCCCTAAGTACCAAGATATAAATATACAAGTTAATCTAGCCTATCATTGTGACCTTGTATTAAACCTAGGTTCCACAATGGCCCTAGATTTTGCAACATTCAATAAACCTTGTATTTATTTAAATTATAATCCATCTAATGATAGTGCTTGGAGCACAAAAGTTATTTATGAGTATGAGCATTTTCAAAGTATGAAAGGATTAGACACAGTTGCTTGGATAAATAACAAGAATACGATTTTGAAGACTGTATTAGCTGTGATTGAAGGACCTGATGACGTCGCCTTAGATCGAAAAAAATGGATGGAAAGGATAGTTTTAACCCCTTTAAATCAGAGTTCTGCTAACATTACTAAAGCACTTTTGTAATGCATATCTGCTTTGTTACATCTGAATATCCAAAAGAAGGTTTTCCTCACGGAGGGATAGGGTCTTTTATTCAAACCATTGGACAAAAACTGCATAGTTCTGGCCATAAAGTGACTGTAGTTGGTATCAATAATTATACGAAGACCAATCTCCAAGAGAATGATAATGGAGTTAACATCTTTAGACTAAAACCAAAGGTTTTTAAAGGATTAACTTGGTTTTTAAATAATGCTTCTATTAATAGAAAACTTAAGGAAATTCATAATGAAGATGCTATATCTGTAGTAGAAACTGCTGAATTGGGTTTGGCTTTTATTAAGAAACTGAAATCTGTAAAATATATTATTCGGTTACATGGTGGTCATCACTTTTTTTCTGAGGCAGAACAACGAGGTATTTCAAAATGGAAAGGATATCAAGAAAAGCGATCATTTAAGAAATCTGATGCTTTCATTGCTGTGTCCAACTATGTGAAGATCCACACTAACAAATATCTTAGCTATCATAATAAGCCCATTGTTACGATTAGAAATCCGGTGAATTTAGATGTATTTGCTCCGAGAATTGATGTTGGTATGAAGAAACATGCAATTGTATTTGCCGGTACTGTTTGTGAAAAAAAGGGAGTTCAAAAATTAATTGAAGCCATGCCATTAGTTATGCAAAAGTTCCCGAAAGTTAGGTTGTTCATTTATGGTAGGGATTGGTTTTTTCCTGATGGAAAATCCTATATTAGTTTTCTTAAAGAAGAAGTCTTGTCACAATTAGGTAAATATGCTGATCGGATTCATTTTGAAGGTGCTGTTTCTTTAAGTGATCTATCAGAAAAATTTGCTAAGGCAGAAGTTTGTGTTTTTCCATCGCTCATGGAGACTCAGGGCTTAGTTGTTACAGAAGCAATGGCCATGCAAAAACTTGTGATTAATTCTGAACTTGGACCCGGTAAAGAACTTGTAGAACACAAGGTTACAGGGTTGTTGTGTAACCCTTATGAAAGCAAAGACATTGCTAAAAAACTAATTTGGGCACTCAATAATGCTGAGACTTGCGATACCATTAGGCTTAGTGCCCGGAAATATGTTTTATCCGAGTTTGATACAAATAAATTAATAAATCAGAATTTGAATTTCTATAAATCCGTCACTTAATCAAAAGTTTTGAATCATAAAGAGCATACACTTGCCATTTTTACCCTTGTTGAACACAAAAAAGTGAATGGAAAATTATATGGCTATGCTCCTTATATTTCAGAAATGAATATTTGGACCAGCCATTTTAAAAAAGTTCTTGTAGTTGGGAATTACTCGGATTCTGAACAGTTGGCAAAAATAGATATAAGCTATGACCATCCTGACATAGATTTAGTAATGCTTCCTAAGTTCAATATTAAAACACCACTTTCAATTTTGAGATTGTGTTTTAATTTACCGACCATTATTTATAGAATTTCAAGAGCAATGATGCAATCAGATTATTTGCATTTACGCTGTCCTAGTAATGTATCTGCTATAGCAGCGGTAATTCAAATATTTTTCCCAAAAAAGCCGAAAAGTACTAAATATGCTGGAAATTGGAATCCAACTAGTAAACAGCCTCTGGGTTATAGGTTTCAGAAATGGATTTTATCTAATACAGTGCTCACAAAGCGAATGAAGCTCTTGGTTTATGGCGAGTGGCCCAACCAGTCACCTAATGTTTCTCCTTTCCTTTCTGCAACATATTATGATTGTGAGAAGGTGCCATTTAAAACAAGAGATTTTAATAACAAAATTAAATTTGTATTTATTGGAGCCATGGTGATTGGTAAAAGACCAATGCTTGCAATAGAAATAATTCTAAAATTAAGAGAACGAGGATACCAAGCGGAGCTTCATATGTTCGGAGATGGTGATTTAATGACAAAAGTCTTAAACAAGGTCAAGGATCATAACATGGATTCTTTTGTGTTTATACATGGAAATCAAAATAAAGCCAAAGTAAAGGAGTGCTTGGTTGATGCCCACTTTACAATTTTGCCATCAAAAAGTGAAGGCTGGCCAAAAGCCATTGCTGAAGGAATGTTCTTTGGAGCCATTCCTATTTCTACCAGAATTTCTTGTCTGCCATGGATATTAGATAATGGAAAACGTGGCATTTTAATTGATTCAGATGCCGAGTCTGCAATTACTAAAATAGATAATGAAATAGCTAAAGGAACGGATTATTTAAACAATATGGCAGAAAAGGCACTTTTATGGTCTCAGAACTATACCATTGATCGCTTAGAGAATGAAATTCAAAAAATATTAGAAGATGCTTAGTGTTTTGCAAATAATAGATACATTACAGGCTGGTGGTGCAGAACGTATGGCCATAAACTATGCTAATGGAATAACTCAATTCAATGTGACAAGTCATCTCTGCACAACACGAAAAGAAGGTCCTTTGCTTGGAGATTTAAAAAAGGATGTCGGTTATGTCTTTTTAGGACGAAGGCGACTTATAGATATTAAAGCCTTTTTTAAGCTAAGGCGTTACATTTTAAAGCACAAAATTAAGATTGTTCATGCTCATGCCTCATCGTTCTTTATTGCAACAATTTTAAAAATCTTATTGCCTCAATTAAAGTTGATATGGCATGATCATTACGGAAATAGTGAAATTTTGGATAAGCGCCCTAAGCGCATTCTTCAATTTTGCTCGCTTTTTTTTTCTTATATTTTTTGTGTTAATTACAGGCTTAAATCTTGGTCTAGTAAGCATCTGTATTGTAAGAATGTTCAACAAATCAGGAATTTCTCCGTTCTCAATCCTAAAACAACTTCTGTAACCAAATTAGAAGGGAAAAGTGGAAAACGCATTTTATGCATGGCAAATTTAAGAGAACAAAAAAACCAAATGAGTTTACTTAAGGCTTTTCAGGAAATTATAGATTTAAATCCAGAATGGACATTACATTTAGTGGGTAAAGATTTTGAAGATAAATATTCAAAAAATGTTTTTATAATGATCGAAGAACTTCGACTAGGGAAGTATGTATATTTTTATGGAAGTAGACCCGATGTTCTTAATATTATGAGCCAGTGCCAAATTGGAATTCTGGTATCAAAATCAGAAGGATTGCCATTGGCTCTCTTAGAATATGGTATTGCAGGCTTATCTGTTATCAGTACCAATGTAGGCGAATGTGCTAAATTGATTCCTAATAGTTCTCATGGTATTTTACTTAATAATGATAGTCCAAAGGTCATTGCTAAAGCCATACAAAAACTTATAGAAAACAGATTATTTCGTGAAGAAACTGCAAGGAATTTTCAAAACCATGTAAAAAATCAATATTCAGAACATGCGGTTTTAACCAAAGTGGTTGAAACCTATAATAGAGTTTAATCCTCTACTTGATGACGGAAACAAAATATATATCTCAAATTATATTTCATATCATTCTAGGTTTGATGATGTATTATTTGAGCATTTTTCCAAGTCTATATTTCTATGCTGTTATTGGGTATTTCTTCTTTCAAGTTATCGCAGCACCCAAAAATGAAAAAGTACTTAAGGTTCTTATGGCTTGTTGTTATATAGTTGGTGCTGAGGTGATATTCAGGATGACAGGTGCTGGTTTGTTTTATGAGTCCTCAAAGTATTTTATTATTCTATTCTTACTAATCGGTATGTTTTATAGTGGTTTATCTAACAAAGCCTATCCTTATTTCTTAGTATTGATATTCTTAATACCTTCAATCGTTATAGCATCAATTGATCTTCGGTTTGATGGTAACCTGCGTAAAAATGTAGCGTTTGTTTTAAGTGGACCTGTATGCCTCGGAATTTCAGCCTTGTATTGCTATAATAAAAAGTTAACCCTGAAACAAGTCCAAACTATTTTGCTATATGTTGGATTGCCAATCGTTACTTTAACCACATATTTGTTTTTATATACGCCTAGCATAAAAGATATTGTTACTGGTACGGAGTCAAATTTTGCAACCTCAGGAGGGTTTGGTCCTAATCAGGTTTCAACTGTGCTGGGCCTAGGTATGTTTGTATTTTGTAGTCAGTTTTTCTTAAATTCAAAGAATATCGGCTTAAAGATTCTCAATGTAGCTATATTCAGTTTAATCGCTTTTAGGGGAATTGTTACATTTAGCAGAGGAGGTGTACTCACTGCAATTTTAATGATAGCGGCTTTTCTAATAATGGTCTACATAAAATCTAAGACTAAACAAAAAAGCAATATTATTGTCTATTTTATTTCGTTAATAGTAATTGGGACTGTAATATGGACTATAAGTTCAAGCCAAACTAGTGGGCTCATTGATAAACGTTATTCGGGAAAGGATAAATTAGGACGAGAAAAAGAAGATATAAGTGCTGGGCGATTGGACATTTTTCTTTCTGAATTAGAGGGGTTTATTGATAACCCATTCCTTGGTGTTGGTGCCAATGGCATGAAAGAAATTAGATTAATTACCCAAGGCGATGTTGTTGCCTCTCATAATGAGATGAGTAGATTACTTTCTGAGCACGGAATTTTGGGTATTATAATCTTGCTTATTTTAATTTTTAAGCCTCTAGATATGTATGCGAAAAACTCGTATAATATATTCTTTTATGCCTTTCTTGTATTTTGGTTTGCTACAATTAATCATTCAGCGATGCGTATTGCCGCTCCAGGATTTATATATGGCTTGGCCTTATTAAATGTTACCTATGACAAACGTCCTATACATCGGAAACGCCTTGCAAGCCCAAGGTAGAACGGTTTCCTCAATAGATACTCTAGGGCATTACTTGCAAGAGTTTTGTGAGGTGCATATTGCATCGCGGCAATCAAACAAGGTTCTGCGTCTTCTAGATATGATGGCAACGGTCTGGCGAAGACGCAAGAAAGCTGATGTTGTGCTTATTGATACTTATAGTACTACTAATTTTTACTATGCGCTTTTGGTTAGCCAGTTGTGTAGGGTTTTAAATTTACCTTATATTCCTATTCTTCATGGTGGTCAACTAGAATATAGACTAAAACATCATCCAAAAAAGAGTGCCTTAATTTTTAGATACGCTAAGAAATTGGTGGCTCCATCTCCATTCTTAAAAAATGTATTTCAGTCTTATGATTACAAGGAGGTATTATATATTCCAAATTCAATTGAACTTGAAATCTACCCTTTTAAGGATAGGGAAATAGAGTGTGTCAAGCTCTTTTGGGTGCGCTCATTTTCAAAAATATACAATCCCACTTTGGCGATAAAGGTATTAGAAGTATTGGAGACTAAGGGCTATTCGGCCGAATTGACAATGGTTGGTCCCGAAAACGATGGGTCACTTCAAACCTGTAAGGAGTTGGCCAAAAAAAAGAACCTAGAAGTTAACTTTACTGGGCTAATGACCAAAACACAATGGATAGCCCTTTCAAAGAACCACAACATATTTATAAACACAACTACAATTGATAATACACCTGTAAGTGTTATAGAAGCTATGGCTCTAGGCCTGCCAGTGGTTTCTACCAACGTTGGAGGTTTGCCTTATCTGATTAAGGACAAGTTTGAGGGGCTTTTGGTAACATCCAATGATGTTCAGGCCATGGCCAACGCCATTATTCAACTGACAAAAGATACTGATTTACGAAGACGACTTATAACAAACGCAAGAACTAAAGTGGAACAATTTGACTGGGACGCCGTTAAACCAAAATGGCAAGACTTTTTATTATAAACATATGTTAATTTGAATAGGACTTGTTATATTTACCTGAGCGTTAACCCTTAAAATGACTAATAAAAAAGGAATTCATTTCGAAGTATCGGAACGTAAGGTGCTATTGCGCCTTATGGATATGGCCATGGTGCTCCTCGGGGTTTATATTCTAGGTCTTTTCTTTGATTATGAATACCTTTTTATTAATCAAAATAACCTTACCGAAATTATAGTTTTACTACTGTACATAATTGTATTCGGGACGGTATTTGAATTGTATCACTTAAAACGGGCTAGTCGCTTCGATACCACCTTTAGAAACACTGTAATTACTTGTTCTACAGTGGTACTATTTTATATGTTAACTCCCGTAGTTACGCCTTTTTTACCAGAAGAACGTATTCAAATTCTTTATTTTTATTTAACCTTAATAGCCTCCATTTTAGTTTGGCGCTTGGGCTACATCTATTTAATTGAGTCCCCACGATTTTACAAACGTGTTTTGTTAGTTGCTGAGATTTCTAACTTAGAAGGTTTGGTAAAAGCATTAGATACAAAAGACCCTAACTATAAAATTGTGGGATTTATCAATAGCGAACCAAGTCATGAGGATGCTATAAAATATACAGGGTTGCCAGAGTTTAAGGCTAAAAACTTTTTAGAGGTCATAGAAAAAGAACAAGTATCTGAAGTGCTTGTAGCTAGTTTTAACGCCGAAGCCATTATTGCTGAAGTTTATCACGATTTGATGTTACTGCTGGAACGCGGCTTTAAAATTAGAGAATACACTCAGGTATATGAGCAGATGCTGCAACGTGTTCCGATACAGTTTGTGGGAAAGGATTTCTACAAGTATTTTCCCTTTAGTCGAAGTAATGAAAATAAACTCTATATTTTCTTTCACCGACTATTTGATATTATTATTTCATTGCTCGGATTGGCTTTTGGATTATTTATATTACCCTTTATTTATTTGGGGAATCTTTTAGGTAATAAAGGGCCATTATTTTATAAGCAAGAGCGTATTGGGCGTAACAGTAAACCTTTTCAAATTTTAAAGCTCCGTACTATGATTGCTGATGCTGAAAAAGATGGTGTAAAATGGGCGCAGAAAAACGATAAGCGCATAACACCTTTTGGCAAGTTTTTAAGACGTTCGCGGCTCGATGAAATACCGCAATTTTTTAATGTTCTTAAGGGCGAGATGAGCATCATAGGTCCGCGACCAGAACGACCATTCTTTGTTAATGAGCTCTCTCGGATTATTCCTTTTTATGAAACCAGACATATCATTAAACCTGGTCTGACAGGTTGGGCGCAGGTTAATGAACGTTATGGTGCTTCGGTAGAGGATAGCCTAACCAAACTACAATATGATTTGTATTATATTAAGCATCGCAGTGTTTTTTTAGATATTAATATCTTTCTAAAGACAATGAGTACTATTTTATACTATCGTGGACAGTAGCTCTTAGACTTAAAGAGTTCTTAAAAAATAAATATATCGAATTGCTAGGGCGACAATAAGGGGAATGAGTGTTATGGCAAAAACCTGTACACCGATTAACCAATGCAGTGTTAAAAGGCAAAGCATTACCAGCAGAAATTTAAAATAACCCTTTACCCAAGGTTTGGGTTGAGACTTTTTTAATTGCCTCAACAAAATAAAATTAAAAGGAAAAGCCCAAAGCAAGTTATAGTTATAACCAGTGGTTGTGTGATCTGTAGCAAACCATAATAAGGTTAAAATAATTCCGATAAAACCGGTAAAGCTTGCTATACTCACATCGAGCCATTGACTTCGTAATCTATTTTTGTAATCTTTATAAGTTGTATAGAGAATTAAAAAGGCGAGGAGGCTTAAAATTACTAGCGGGCTAAATAGAAAAACCCTATGGTCCTTTATTTCTTTTGCCTGAAATAATTTAGATTCTGATTTGACTAATGTTTTTTCAGAATCTAAAGTTGCATTTGCAAATGAGCGGTGAATATACTTTGGTAAAAACATGTGCTCTCGTGCTGTTGCTTCTTGATCAATTATAGACCCTAAGGCTAAATCAATACCTAAGCCACCCCAGGAATTTTTATCAACGTGCTCATAAATTAATGTTCTAAAGGTTTTAGGAACAAATGTGTCTGAAACGTTATAAATAATATCCTTTGAAATTGAACCTTCTGCAACATCTCGAATACGCGTGGCACAGTTATCATAAAAGAAATCGTATTTATAGCGTCTATTTTCTGGTTTGTAGTTGTTTTCTAAATAGTTAAAGAGCTTTTGCTGGTCATTAGTGCTTAGATTTAAAATCTGCTCTTTAATCGTTCTATTATTTTGGGAATAATAGCGGTAAATATCATTAAATCGATGGCGGCTGAGCAAATAGTTTAATTTGCCTTGTGCAAACTTTAAATAAAAAAAAGGTGCTTCAAAATCGTATTCGCCATAACCATATACCAAATCTATACCACGAGTTGTATCCGTTATTCGAAAGGCATTATGCCCAAAAGCATCATTTAAGGATTGTCCTGGGCCAAAAGTTAATACAGATATGGTAGCATCTTGTGATAATTGGATAGACTGTGAAAAGCTATATTGAAATAAAACAACAAGAACTGAACTGAGTATCTTTAGTTTCATAAGCGTTACATTATCTAAAAATACTAAAGTCTAACTTTAATGAAAATACATTGGAGTAAAGAGCGGCACTCTGATCGCCAATATCGGTAAAGGCATAATCAATTTGAATACCCTTATATTTAAAACCAACACCAAAATTGGGTTGAAAGGTTAAATCTTGTGTATTATCAATTTGTAATTCGTTCTGAAAATTTCCTAAACCACCTCTTAGAAACACCAAATCCGTATAACCAAATTCGAATCCTAAAGCAGGATTGATGCTAGCAAAGGATGTAGATATAATATCGTTACTTTCGATAAACCTTACGTTCATATTAGTGGCTGCTAGGAGCGAGTAATCATAATTGAAAATCCATTTCTTTGAAATCCCAAATTGCATCTTGGGAATGGTAATTTCTGTAGTTTCTGGCAGTTCTTGATTTTGACCAGCAACAGCACCACTGATTTGTTCAAACTTAGACTCGTCTATGGACCACGCATTGTAAGTCGTTGTGATATCTCTAACCATTAGTCCGAATTTCCAGTCATTTTTAGTTTCAAATTGAATTCCTGCATCTAGCCCAAATCCCCAGGCAGAGGCAAAGTCTCCAATTATACGCCGAATCACCTTTGCGTTAAAGCCAATATTGAGACCGTCTAATGGTAATTTACGAGCATATGAAAAGGTTAGGCCGTAATCTGCTGTTGAGAAGGTGTTAATTCTATCATAATTGATATTGCCTTGTTCATCAATGAGCTGAGTAGTATCTAAAATATCATCAACACCAAACCGAATTAATGAGATACCAACGGCACTGCGATCATCAATTGGCATAGCGTATGCGATATAATTAAAGTTGGCTATGTTGGCAAAATAACTAGAGTGCATCAAAGCTAATTGGTTGTCCTCTATATGTACCAATCCGGCAGGATTCCAGTACCCAGAGTTAACATCGGCAGTTTGACTCACAACAGCATTGCTCATACCCAAAGCAGCTGCATCTACACCGATATTCATGAATTCATTTGAATATTTTCTGGTCGTTTGTGCTTGGGTAGTAAATGCAGTAAGTGCTACGAGAATTACTATGTAATTTTTCAACAGCAAAATTTTTTACAAAGATGCGCAATATTTTTCTATCTATTAAACTTGAAAAGTAGGTTCTTATTGTTTTTTGACCCAAATACTTTTTTATTTTTACATAAACGAAATCTATGGGTATAAAACACCATATTCCTAACGCGGTTACTTTACTTAATTTATTCTCTGGTTGCATTGCCCTATTATTTGCTGTTGAAGGTAATTTTGTCTTAGCTGCATTTTTTGTAGTGTTGGGTATATTTTTTGATTTTTTTGATGGCTTATTAGCCCGGAAATTAAAGGTTCAAAGTCCATTGGGCATTCAGCTTGATTCTTTGGCGGATTTAGTAACAAGTGGTGTCGTGCCTGGTATAATAATGTATAAACTCATCGCCTTATCCGTTGATGATAGCAACCTAATAAAATCTCAATCTTGGAATGACTCATTAGGCTGGGACCAGATTGTATCGAATTTAAATAGTGTTGCTTTAATAGGATTACTTATTCCTCTTGCTTCGGCCTATAGATTAGCACGTTTTAATTTAGATGAAGACCAACAAACCTACTTCAAAGGATTACCAGTACCAGCAAATACGCTATTGATATTATCCCTACCTCTAATTTTAGAATACCAGAATAATGATATTATGAATGGGTTAATAATTAATACATGGTTTTTAATTGTGGTGACGCTACTTAGTTGTTATTTATTAAATTCTAATATCAAACTTTTTGCCTTGAAGTTCAAGGACTGGAGTTTTAAGGCAAATGCCACACGTTATGTGTTCTTAATTTTAAGTATAGTATTACTTATTGTATTACAATTTGCTGCAATCCCTCCAATTATATTGCTCTATGTTTTATTATCATTACTGGATTCTAAAAATATAGTGTAACTTCAACTTTAAATAAAGATATTTTCTATGGCTTCAGGCTTTTTTGCATTATTAGATGACATCGCTGCTATAATGGACGATGTTGCTTCTATGACAAAAGTCGCTACTAAGAAAACAGCAGGCATTCTTGGTGATGATTTGGCGGTTAATGCGGAAAAAGCCTCGGGATTCAAGGCTTCTAGAGAATTACCGGTATTATGGGCTATTTCTAAGGGTTCTATGATCAATAAAATTATCATACTTCCATTGGCATTTTTATTGAGTGCTTTTTTGCCTTGGATGGTCACTGTAATTCTGGTTATAGGTGCATTCTATTTGGCTTATGAAGGCGTTGAGAAGATTTACGAGTTTATTGTGCCGCACCAAAAGCAAAAGGTCATTGCTGTTAAAAAAGCTAAATCGGAAGAGGAACTATTGAACCTTGAGAAAGAGAAAATTAAATCAGCAATTTTTACGGATTTTATACTATCTGTAGAAATTGTTATAATCGCCTTGGGAACTGTTGTTAACGAATCCTTGACTTTTCAGATTATAGTGGTTTCTTTTATAGCTTTAATAGCCACTGTTGGAGTCTATGGTATTGTTGGTTTTATTGTAAGGATGGATGATATTGGTTATAAATTGGTTAGGAGGTCTAATGGAAGCAATGGAATAAGCTATTATTTAGGATTGGGTCTTATAAAAGCTTTGCCTTGGATTATTAAAAGCCTTGCGGTTGTTGGTACTTTAGCTTTACTACTGGTTGCTGGAGGTATTTTTAGTCATTATCTCGATTTTTTGCATGATTTTTTGAGAAGTTTACCAGATATTTTAAGAGATTTTATTTTTGGAATTTTTGGTGGGATACCCTTTTTGCTCCTTGTGAAAGGTGTCAAGACTATTCGGTCTAAAATGAAATCAAAAACTAATTAGAATTCTAATTTTTTCTTACGTATTTCAAAGTTTTTGCCAAGACAAAAGGCGACTTTAAGCTAGCTTTATCATAATAGAATTAATTAAATACTTTTAATTCATAACCCAAGCTAATATTATTAAACTTGTCTTGATTAGAATTATTTAGATTGAAAACTTTCCATGCTAGATCATTATCAAAAGCAATTCGCATGTATGTGAAATTTTCATTTTTATAATAGTTCACAGGAAAGTACGGTTTAATGTGTTTTACAAATTTCAACTTGCCCTTTTTTGTCTCTTGTTCATAATACGGAGAAGTCGGAATTAATTTTCCTTCAGCATTGGCAGGTCCTAGATTTAATAATGATATAAATAATCCATTTTTAGGCAAATAGATTTGATGAGACTCTAAATTTATTTTCAACTTATCCGTTTTCTCGTTAAACTGAATTGTTAAAGTGTCAGATGTTATTCTTTCTCCAGGCTTTCCGTCAAGATTGAAGTAAAAGTTAACTTTGTATAATGTAGAAAATGCGTGACGCTTTAGAACCTGCTTATTCGCTCCATTAAAATCCATGGTTTTGTTGTAAGATGGAATTGTTATTGATTTTAATTGAACATCATTTTTCGAAAAATCATTTTTTATAAGACACGCTATTTCACATCCAATGGGGTTTCTATACGAGTTTAAAAAATCTCTATCATTAATAGATTTAATCTTTTTTGTTTTAAATTTTTGTTTCTTATTAGAAACTAATACTTCGTTCAGTTGAATATCAGTAGGGTTTAAAAAAATAGTATCTCTTTGTATTGTATTTATTGCAATGATTTTTGATTGATATCCTAGACTGGATAATCTTATAGAGTCAGATGTTATTAAGCTTAAATCAAATCTTCCATTTTGGTCAGTATAAATACCATCATTATTTCCGAAAGAAATGGTTACGTAAGGGATGCTTTTTGAAGCTTTTTTATCTACAACTGTGATTAGATTTTTGTTAATTTTGATTAGGAATAAACATAGAATAGCTATAAATAAAAGTCTAATACTCATTTGTTATAATTTGGTAGATTTATTAGGAAGTACTGTGAGAAATTAAAAAATTCTTTGTGATTAGAATTCTAACTTTTTCTTACGTAGTTCAAAGTTTTGGCCTAAATATACTTTACGCACCATTTCATCACTGGCCAATTCTTCTGGCACACCTGCTTTAAGAATGCCACCTTCAAACATAAGATAGGTTCTATCTGTTATAGCCAAGGTTTCTTGAACGTTATGATCCGTAATTAAAATACCGATATTCTTTTTAGTAAGTTTAGCAACAATACGCTGAATATCCTCCACAGCAACAGGGTCTACACCAGCAAAGGGTTCATCGAGTAAAATGAAATTTGGGTCGGTTGCTAAAGCCCGTGCAATTTCGGTTCTACGTCTTTCGCCACCAGAAAGTAAATCACCACGATTTTTTCTAATATGCCCTAGACCAAACTCCTCTATAAGAGATTCCATTTTGTCTTGTTGTTCTTTTTTGCTCAATTTCGTAAGCTGTAGTACACTAAGAATATTATCTTCAATACTAAGTTTTCTAAATACTGAAGCTTCTTGTGCCAAATAACCTATGCCATTTTGGGCTCTTTTGTACATTGGGAATTTTGTAATATCGGTATTGTCAAGATAGATATTTCCACCATTAGGTTTGATAATTCCAACAATCATGTAAAAGGATGTGGTCTTGCCAGCACCATTAGGTCCTAAAAGACCAACAATTTCTCCCTGATTTACTTCAAGGGAAACGTCCTTAACCACCTTACGGCCGCTGTAGGATTTCATTAAATGCTCTGCGCGTAACTTCATGCCTTTTCTTATAACGTTAAAAATAGCAAAATCATATGAAATGCTCTTCTCTAGACGATTGTTCGTTGAATTTAACCCTGGTTTTCTAAAGCCTCCCAATACTCATGAGCACGCCTTAAGTGCGGAATCACAATAGTACCACCAACTAACGTTGAAATGGCTAAAGCCTCACTTATTTCAGCTTTGGCAAGTCCTTCCTTATAACAGGTTTCAAGGTGATATTTAACACAATCATCACAACGTAACACTGTTGAGGCAACTAGACCGAGTAGCTCTTTAGTTTTTTTGTCTAAGACACCTTCTTGGAACGCATTGGTGTCTAAATTAAATATGCGTTTTACAATTTTATTATTGTCGGCTAAAATCTTATCGTTCATCTTGGAACGATAAGCATTAAACTCTTCTACACTATTTGACATATTTTAAGTCTTATTTTTTTGATTGCCTTTTGGCTTCTCGTTTAACAACAATTGCTGAAATATAAATACTCACTTGATATAACAATAAGATTGGTATAGCTACAATAATCTGACTTGTTATATCTGGTGGTGTAATAATGGCAGCTAAAATCAGTACAATGACTAAAGCGTATTTTCGGTACTTTTTCAAAATTAGTGGTGTAACCAAACCAACCTTGGTCAGAAAATAAATTATTATGGGCAACTCAAACACAAAACCAGAAGCAATAGCAGATGACCTTACAATGGCGATGACAGAGCTTACATCAAATTCGTTCAAGATTTTTTCACTAATGGTGTAATTGGCCAAAAAATTTATTGATAATGGCGTTACAACGTAATAGCCAAATAGTACACCTATAAAAAATAATAAGGATGCCACTACAATAAAGCCTCTAGAGTTTTTACGTTCTGATTCTTTTAAGCCAGGACTAATAAAACCCCACAGCTGATACAATACCCAGGGAAAACCTATAATAAAACCTGCATAAATAGAGGTCCAAATGTGAGCAGAAAACTGTCCGGCTACGGTTCTGTTCTGAATAACGAATGGGAACTTGTCGGCACAAAACGTAGTGTCTTCTATACCAAACAACTTAGAAATTTGACAAAGACCATTATAGGTGGCAAAATCCATTTCGGTAGGACCAAAAATTATAGTATCGAAAATAAATTTCTTGAAGATGAAGGCTAGAGTTGCAGCTATGAGAACACCTAGGGTAGCTCTTATCAAGTGCCATCTTAAATCTTCAAGATGGTCCAAGAATGACATCTCATCAATATTCTTTGTAGCCATTATAAGATACCTTCTTTTATTAAATCATGCAGATGAACAACTCCAGCATATGCACCATTGCTTTCTACAAGCAGCTGTGAAATTCCATACTCTTCCATGAGTTCTTTAGCATCCACAGCCATGGCATCTTCGTCAATGCGCCTCGGATTAGAGCTCATAATGTCTTTGGCGGTTAGAGAAGTAATATCATTACTTGTGCTTAGCATACGTCTTAGGTCGCCGTCTGTAATTATTCCAACGATTTTGCTATTGTCAACAACAGCTGTTACGCCTAACATTTTTTCTGTGATTTCTACAATAACCTCCTTAATGCTATTATTCAGTTGCACTTGTGGTTTCATATTTTGGGAGGATAAATCACTAACTCTTAAATAAAGCTTTTTCCCTAATGAGCCACCAGGATGGTACTTTGCAAAATCTTTACTACTAAATCCTCTTAAATCCAACAAACAAACTGCCAAAGCGTCTCCAATGACTAATTGTGCGGTTGTACTTGTTGTGGGTGCTAAATTATTAGGGCAGGCCTCTTGTTCTACATAGGCATCTAAAACATAATCTGCTTGTTGTCCTAAAAATGATTCTTTATTCCCAGTTATGGCTATCATTTTATTTTTAGCGTTCTTTATTAATGGTACCAAAACTTTAATTTCGGGAGTATTTCCGCTTTTAGAGATACAGATTACAACATCGTCATCTAAGATTAATCCCAAATCACCGTGTATGGCATCTGCAGCGTGCATAAATACAGCTGGTGTACCTGTAGAATTTAAAGTTGCGACAATTTTTGTAGCAATAATAGCACTTTTTCCAATGCCAGTGATAATAACGCGACCCTTAGAATTATATATTAATTCAACGGCCTCAGCAAAATCATCTGTCAATAATTCTGCTAAATTCTGTATAGCTTTACTTTCGGATTCTATAGTGTTCTTAGCGATTGCTAAAATGGATTGTTTTGTGTTCAAAACTTGTGGGTTAAGACGTTTTTTTGAATTAAAGAAATTAGTTATCTTTAAACTTGTTGCAAATGTATATAAAATACTAATAGGGATTAATGGGTATTGCAGAAATTGACTTACACTCCGCACTAAAAAAATACTTTGGTTTTACGGGATTTAAAGGACTTCAAGAGGAAGTTATAAAAAATGTAATTGAGGGAAATAACACTTTTGTTATTATGCCAACTGGTGGTGGTAAATCGCTGTGTTACCAGCTACCTGCCTTAATAAAGGATGGTACAGCTATTGTGGTTTCACCATTAATTGCCTTAATGAAAAACCAGGTTGATGCCATAAGAGCAGTTTCGGATCACGAAGGGGTGGCGCACGTTTTAAATTCTTCTCTCAACAAAACTGAAGTGAGACGAGTGAAGGATGATATTGTAAACGGTATTACTAAACTTCTATATGTTGCACCAGAATCGTTAACAAAAGAGGAATATGTAGAATTCCTAAGATCGGTCACTATTTCCTTTATGGCTGTTGATGAGGCGCATTGTATTAGTGAATGGGGACACGATTTTAGGCCTGAGTATCGTAATCTGAGACATATAATCAAGCGTATTGGAGATAATATACCAATCGTAGGTTTAACTGCTACGGCCACACCTAAGGTGCAAGAGGATATCCTTAAAAGTTTAGGGATGACTGATGCTGTAACTTTTAAGGCGTCTTTTAACCGTCCTAATTTATTTTATGAAGTACGTCCAAAAACAAAAAATGTTGATGCAGATATCATTAGATTTATTAAGCAGAATGAAGGTAAATCCGGTATCGTTTATTGCTTGAGTCGCAAGCGAGTGGAAGAGTTGGCACAAGTGCTTCAGGTCAACGGTATTAAAGCTGTTCCGTATCATGCGGGTTTAGATTCAAAAACTCGGGTAAAACATCAAGATATGTTTCTAATGGAAGATGTAGATGTTGTGGTCGCGACCATTGCCTTTGGAATGGGTATTGATAAACCCGATGTTCGTTTTGTAATTCATCATGATATTCCTAAAAGTATAGAAAGTTATTATCAAGAAACAGGTCGTGCTGGGCGAGATGGCGGAGAAGGACATTGTTTGGCATATTACGCTTATAAGGACATTGAAAAATTAGAGAAGTTTATGTCTGGTAAACCTGTTGCTGAACAGGAAATTGGTCATGCGTTGTTACAAGAAGTGGTTGCGTTTGCCGAGACCTCTGTGTCAAGACGAAAGTTTATCCTTCATTATTTCGGTGAAGAATTCGACAATGAAACTGGTGAGGGTGGCGATATGGATGATAACGTGAGAAACCCCAAAAAACAAGTTGAAGCTCAGGCTGATGTAAAAGTGCTCTTAGATACAGTAAAAAGTACAAACGAGAAATATAAATCTAAAGATTTAGTCCAGGTCATCGTTGGAAATTCCAATGCTTTAATTGCTTCTCACAAAACAGACACACAGCCTTTTTTCGGTATTGGAAAAGATAAAGACGCTCGTCATTGGATGGCTTTAATTCGTCAGGTTTTAGTCGCTGGACTACTTAAAAAAGATATTGAAACTTATGGGGTTTTAAGACTCACAGAAGAAGGGCATGAGTTTATTAAACATCCAAGGTCCTTTATGATGGCTGAAGATCACGTCTATGATGAAACTGCTGATGATGGTATCATAACAAACGCAAAAGGGGGCGGCGCGGTTGCTGATGAAAAGTTGATGACCATGCTAAAAGATTTAAGAAAACGAAATGCTAAGAAATTGGGTGTCCCACCATTTGTAATATTTCAAGATCCCTCGCTTGAAGACATGGCCCTTAAATATCCAATAAATTTAGAGGAGTTGTCTAATGTACACGGTGTTGGGGAGAGTAAGGCTAAAAAATACGGTAAAGATTTCGTGAATCTCATTTCAGATTATGTCGAGGAAAACGATATTGTTAGGCCAGATGATATGGTGGTTAAATCGACAGGTTCTAATTCGGCCTTAAAACTTTATATCATTCAAAATGTTGATCGAAAATTACGACTTGATGATATAGCCTCAGCAAAAGGTATGGACATGCCAGATTTTATTAAGGAAATGGAAACCATTGTTTATTCCGGTACAAAACTTAATATAGATTATTGGATTGATGAGATTTTAGATGAAGACCAACAAGAAGAAATTCATGACTATTTTATGGACTCAGAAACGGATAAAATTTCAGATGCTATTGAAGAGTTTGATGGAGATTACGAAGATGAGGAGCTACGCCTATACCGTATCAAATTTATTAGCGAAGTGGCGAATTAGGTTTAAGATAGCCTTGTTTTGATCCAAAATTTTAAATCTTAATTTTAAGATTGATAACGCTAGCATTAACAGCCGTCTTTGCCTTCCTTCTTTCAAGGTACTTTCCTATCTTTGCAGCCTTAAATAAAAAACAAAACAATGCAAGACGGTTTATACGCAAAATTTAAAACCACAAAGGGAGATATTCTAATTAATTTAGAATATGAAAAAACACCAGGGACAGTAGGTAATTTCGTGGCTTTAGCTGAAGGGAATTTAGAAAATTCAGCTAAGCCTCAAGGCACACCTTACTATGATGGTCTTAAATTCCATCGGGTCATACCAGATTTTATGATTCAAGGAGGTTGTCCTCAAGGCACAGGAACAGGAAATCCAGGATATAAATTTGATGACGAATTTCATCCAGATTTAAAACATGATGCTCCTGGAAAGTTATCTATGGCCAATGCTGGTCCCGGAACCAATGGAAGCCAATTCTTTATAACACATGTAGAAACCCCTTGGTTAGATGGAAAACACACGGTTTTTGGTCATGTAGTTGAGGGTCAGGATGTGGTTGATGCTGTTGCACAAGGTGATACTATTGGAGCAGTTGAAATCATTAGGAAAGGTGCTTCAGCAGAGTCATTTAACGCTATAGAAGCTTTTAGAACATTTGAAGGTGCTCGAGAAAAGCGCGTCGCTGCGGAGCGCGAGGCTGTAAAGGCTGAGTTAGATAAATTAGCAGCTGGGTTTGATGAAACCGCATCAGGCTTGAGATACAAAATTATCCAAAAAGGAGATGGACAAAAAGCAGAAAAGGGGAATACGGTCTCAGTACATTATAAGGGCCAATTGGCTGATGGGACTGTTTTCGACTCTTCCTATAAAAGAAATAAACCACTTGATTTTCAAGTAGGTGTTGGTCAGGTTATTCCAGGTTGGGATGAAGGTATTTGTTTGCTCAATGTTGGAGATAAAGCCAGATTGGTTATACCAAGTGATTTGGCATATGGTTCAGCTGGAGCAGGAGGAGTAATCCCACCGAATGCTACTTTGGTTTTTGATGTTGAGCTTATGGGTGTAAAATAAACATCCCTATTGGCCTTTATTGGACAAGTCAAATATGTTACTCAACGTTTACATAAGTAACAAATTTTAAAAAGAATCGTCTCACTGTTAGTGAGACTTTTTTTTAACCCATCAATTCCTTTTATTATGAAGTTGAAATTTTCATTGATTTTCATTCTAATGCTAATTAGTATTAACTGTTCTAAGTCTATAGAGTATTCTGAAGAATTTATGGGAAAAACTTCAGGGAAATATCTTTATAATGATGATAATCTAATGGAGGTCTATTATAAGGATAATGTACTGTTTTTAAATTGGAAAGGTGGAGAGGTGAAGCCCGTAGTATTGAGTGAAAATGAGTTTTTTGTCCCGGACATGTATCAAAAACTACGCTTTGTAGAACACCCCAAAACAGGTAAACGGTATATCTCTATAATTCCAGAAACTGAAGAATCCGAAATTACATACGACTACTTAAAGGTGGCTACTGATTTTAAAACACCTACTATGCATTTAAAAGGTGGTAATTATGAAGATGCTTTAGAAGGCTACTTGGCAATTAAGGAAAAAGATTCAACAAGTCCGTTTATTGATGAATGGGATATAAATAATTTAGGTTATAAATATCTTAGAGATGAAAAGTTCTCCGACGCTATTGCAGTGTTTGAGTTAAATATTAAACTTCATCCCAATAGTTATAACGTATTTGATAGTTTGGCCAATGCTTACTTAAAAAGTGGGGATAGTATTATGGCTTTTGAAAATTATAAAAAGGCCTATAAGTCCAATCAGCGCAATAAAAGGGCTTTACGGTATATTGAGACTTATGAGTCTAAAAACACTCCTACTGCTCAGTAGTATTTGAAAAGCTTTTTAACTGCTTACCAAAAACACCAGCTATTCCAGCAGCTAGACCTCCGATAACTCCTGTAACGAGCAGCAATAAATAATGATTTCCACCAAGAGACAAAAGATTAGCGACTTTTTTTGCTAGTATAAAATCATTGTCCTTACCAAGTAAAAAACTATACCCAATCCAAAATATCGCGATAGTAAAAAATGGTACAAAGAAAACGGCAGATTTTTTAAGTGGAACTACAATTGCCGTTAGTATTGCAGCAACCATTACTGACCACCATGGTAAAAAGAAAGAAAACGAAATAGCTAATAGTAAAGTGGTGAGGAAATTAATTAGATTTCTATTCATTGGTTAGAAGGTTTTATAGTTTTAGTCCCTATGATGCCCTCATTGGCTTCATTCGTTTGCAAAAAGTTTAGTTTGTGGTATTTTCCTACAGCCCAGTCATCAATGAGGTTATCGTAATATATACTTCCTGGATTTCCTGATTGACCTCCTGGATAAATACCGTAAGCTTGAGGAGGTGAGCTTAGTTCTATGACCATTCGCCAGGACGGCCCATGGTTTTTGGACATGGCATTAACAGTATTTCCGTCACCACCGATAGGTAGTTCAAATCTAGAGAAAGCAGGTAATCCTTGGAGCAAATGGCCAACAAAAGTACCTTTATACTTTTGGTAAGTATAGGCGCCATTTTCGACTTTCCATTGTATGAGTTCTTTTGCTGTTTCTTTAAAAGTCATTAAAAATAAATCTTGGGCACTTTCAGTTTCTGGTGTCTCTTTTATGTCCATGAACTCATCATTGGGCATATGGGTTAACATATAAATAGTTTGATACGCAAAGGGTCTATCCAAGGCAACATCTTCAATTTCATATTCGTCCCAGACTTTCATATATAATTTTGGCCACCATGTACTCCAAATACTTGGAGCTCGTTTTTCAATATTGCTGTAAAAATTCCAATCTTTAATCTCATTATAAATCTTAAGTTCATCTTCGGTTAAGGATGAGGTATCCATAGTTTCCAAAATATAGGGAAGCATCTCAGAAGCTTTTAAATTAAACGTGCTATTCTGAAGGCCTTTTAAATCTTCAACAGAGAATTTATCCTTTGACCTAAAGAAATTATTTATTATACGACTGCGATACGTGTCATAGCCATCGTTAAAGACATAGAAGGGATATTGCTCATCTACAGGATGCTGATTAGCTGAACTCACAAATCCACGTTTTGGGTTTTTGGTGTGTGCGTTAAATTCTTGGGGAATAAATTCTGGCCAATCATGGTCTGGATTGCTCCCATCCATTAAGAACTTGCCTTGCCCTTCCCACTTATTAGGAAATTTTCCTTGAACCCATAGAGCGATATCACCTTCTGTAGAAGCAAATACAAAATTTTGTGCTGGAGCGACATAAGGTTTAATAGCATTGAGGTAATCATTGTAATTTTTTGCTTGATTTAAATCTAAAAAGGTGCTTTGATTATTGCCGCCCTCAAGACCAATCCATTTCATGGCGTAACCAGAAAGTGCATTGTCTCCTTTAAAATTATGGTCGTAAACCACAGGGCCATGATGTGTGTATAGGACTGTATCCTTTATGGTCTTTCCATTCTTTATCTGAATATCCTCAATACGCATAGTTGTATTTTTCCAACCATCTCCATATTTATATTGCGTTCTTTTGTTGTCTTTAAATTCAATTTTATACCAGTCTAAAAGGTCTCTCGTTGCATTGGTTACTCCCCAAGCAATATGGGTGTTAAATCCTGAAATAATTCCTAAGGCTCCTGGCAGTGTAGCACCCATAGAAGAATGTTCTGGTGTGCTGAGTTGCATGACATACCAGATAGAAGGGAGGTTAAGAGTTAAATGAGGGTCGTTTGCTAGCATAGGGTTTCCTGTCGCAGATTTATCCCCAGATATCGCCCAATTATTACTACCGTTATTAGGGTTAGGTTTCGGCAGTGTTTCGGGTATTGTATCTAATGGTATTTCGCTTAAGGGTCTTGCAGTTTGCTCAGCTGTTACAAAACTCCAATCGGTATCTTTTGGTATTACTGGGTCAACGATATCGAAAAAATCTGGGTAGAGTTTATTGAATGTGTCTTCACCGAAAATTCGCAAAGCATTGGTGTATTCTAAATCGTGTTCTCTACTAGCAAGTGTTTTGGTCATGTACATGAGCAGTAGCGCTGTTTTTTTGATATTCCAAGGCTCAGGCCTATAGTCTAGTAGTTTATATTCAACCGGAAGATTTTCATCTTCTAAGGAATTAATATGGGCATTGATACCGTCGCTATACGCTTGGAGGTAAGACATAGTTTCTGAATCGCCTTTCATTTTTGCCAACGCTTGTTCTGCACCGTAAACCATACCTAATCTACGCTGTTGGCGATCGTAATTAATTGCCCCTTCACCCACAATTTCTGAGAGTCGACCAGCTGCGGCATAAGTCTGAAATTCTAATTGCCATAACCTGTGTTTTGCTGTAACATATCCTTGAGCTCGGTACAAATCTGTATTATTTTGGGCAAATATGTGTGGAATTAATAAATCATCATAATGAATGGTCACAGGTTCCACAAATCCAGAAATAGTCATTTCGCCCGAAACATTTTCTGGAGTTTCGTTTTGCCATATGCCTGTGTAAGGATTTAAAAATTTAGCAATTGGAGGGACAGAACCTAGTTTAGTATTTAAAACATAGAAAACTACAATCGTCAATACGAGAGAGAGGATAAGTTTAAGGTATTTCATTAAGGAATTATTTATGTTCTAAAAATACCAAATAAATCAAAAAGCAGAAGACGCTTTTCTAATTTTATATGAGACGAATTTTTAATCTAGTAAAATGGTGTCAATTAATAGTTCAAAGGATTCTTCCTTTTTATTTCCGATAAGAAATGCGATTTCCTCCATTTGAGCTCCATCAAAATTTGAAATATTTAAACGATAGCCTCTAAATGAGGCGTACATTTTGTCAAATGGAATTTCAACAGTTTCCCAATCGCCTGAGGTTTGAAATTCGTAGATGTAAGAATGCCTTTGATTACTCTTGTCTTTTACCCTAAATTGATATCGCTTTCCATCTCCTTTTATTTTAAGAATAAACTTTGAAAACGGTTTCGTTTTCTTAGTTTCAAAATAGTAGCGCACTGATGAAAACCCTCCGTTATTATCTAACGAGATGTCGCCATAAAATTTTCCGAATCCTTCTTTTGAGACGGTAAATTCACCGTTGGAACGTCCACCCATCACCACATCATCTAAAATTCGCCAGTTTTGGAGGTTACTGTTTTTATTGAATTTAAAAAGGGTGGCGTCTTGCATATAGAAAAGGCATGTTAAAAAGAAAAAAAGGGTTTTCATAAGTCTTATAAAGATAAGACAACCCTAGTTTGACGCCAATGATTTTACAAAACTTTAGGAAGGCGATTAGCGTAATACTAGTTTTTTAACCAATTCTTTACCAAGGGATTCATTGAGCATAGCAATGATTTTTTCTGTACCGTAACTAAGTTCTTCCCGTAATACACTAGAACTCAATTTAACATATAATGTCTCGTTCTTTAACTCAATGGCTGTAGTATAGTTGTTAACGCCGTTTCCCATAAGATTAATCCATGCATCTCGCACATCGACTTTGTCTAGGCCAGACTGTAAATTGTTGGTTTGGACAAATTCTTTAAGGATATCCTCTATTGATTGATTGTCGTTACTTCGTTTTGCCATTAATCAAGATTTAAGCCGTTTTAAGACTTTTAAGGTTTGTGTTAATCAATACTTAACTCAATGGAATTGTATCTGTTGTATAAATATAGTGCCTTATTTTCATTTAAAATCTCTAATTCTGTTTCATTAGCTCTAATAACAGTTTCTTTCCACGTATTAAAAGGGGTAGAGTAAAGGATTCTAAGACTGTCGTTCTCAACTCTAAGCTCAATAGCCTCTGCATTATCGGAAGTATAATAAGTATTGTTTATACCCGGTTTGAGCTTTTTTCTAAATCCCTTGAGACTATCATTTACACTGATGAAATCTATAGTTTCGTTAATGGTGTATTCTTTTTTAAAACCATTGGGAAATGTTACCATTTTTATTTCCCAATATCCTTCTATATGCGGAATGTAATTCTCTGGACTCTCCGAGCATGAAAAAATGATGAGAACCATTAAAAGGACTATTTTTTTCATAACCTAAAGATTTTATACGACTGGTGGATTTGTTTTATTATGGCCTCAGTGCGATCTGGGTGCGTATCACTTATAAAAATTTGACCAAAATGGTCGTTATCAACAAGACTTACAATCTGAGCGACCCTGTTTTCATCAAGTTTGTCAAAAATATCATCGAGCAACATTATAGGTGACACACCGCTTTGTTGCTTTATAAAATCGAACTGTGCCAATTTTAAGGCAATTAAAAATGATTTTTGCTGGCCTTGACTACCAAACTTTTTAATTGGATAATCCTCTATTAAAAATGATAAATCATCTTTATGGGTACCAACGCTGGTATATTGAAGAGCCTTGTCTTTGTTAATATTAGATTGTAATAAAGTATTCAATTCGCCTTCAAATAAATCGCTTTTATACGTTAGGTCAATGACTTCATTACTCTGACTTATGGCATAGTATCTCATTTTAAAAATGGGAATAAATGTAGTGAGAAAGGCATTCCGTTTTTCAAAAATTACTTTCCCATAAGTATGTAACTGTTCATTGTAAATCGCTAGAGTATCTGCATTAAATGTATTGTTTAAAGCAAAAAACTTTAAAAGTGCATTTCGCTGGCTTAATACTTTATTATAGGCTATAAGGGTATTGAGGTAGGCTTTGTCACTCTGCGAAATAACGCTGTCAATAAATTTTCGTCTTACATCACTGCCTTCAAGAATTAAGTCCCTATCGGCAGGAGAAATAATCACCAAAGGTATAAAGCCTATATGTTCGCTGAATTTCTCATAGGCTTTGCCATTGCGCTTTATAACTTTTTTTTGACCACGCTTCAGGGACACAACAATTTTCTCTTGCTTATCATGTTTTATAAAATGGCCATCAATCACAAAAAATTCCTCTCCATGCTTAATGTTTTGAAGCGCAACAGGGTTAAAATAACTTTTACCGAAGGCGAGATGATAAATAGCATCTAACGCATTTGTTTTTCCGATTCCATTAGCTCCAACAAAACAGTTGATTTTAGAATCGAAATCAAAATCCTGACTTTCAAAATTTTTATAATTGACTAAGGATAGCGTTTTTATTTGCATCTAATTAGTGCTATTTGCCCAATTTTAGTGAATTTCAAGAGGAAATATCGACTTTAAAATTCTTCAAAAATAACAAATAAATAGGCTTTTAAATCCCAATAAATATTTTATTTTTGCGCACGCACAAAAGGAGAACATATGGCAACGTATAAGAAAAGAGGCTATAAACCGAAAACCAAAAAGGAGAAGGAAGAAATAGTTGAGGAAAACTCAACTACGGCTGAGGTATTTAATACTTTAGACGAAAGCGCTTCTAAAACCGAAGAATGGGTTGTTAAAAATCAGAATTATATTTTAGGTGTTATTGGAGCCATTGCCTTGGTAGTTTTATCTTATTTAGGATACAATCGTTTTGTGGTAGAGCCACAGGCCAAAGATGCGATGAATGAGATGTATCAAGCTAAGTCTTATTTTGAAGATGCCGTTAATGGTATTTCTTCTGATTCATTGTTTACAATGGCCTTGAACGGTGGTGAGGGTAAGTACGGTATGCTAGATATTATAAGTGAGTACAGCGGCACTCCAGCGGCTAATTTGGCTAATTATTATGCAGGGATGTCTTATCTTAATTTAAAGGATTATTCTAACGCCATCACTTACTTAAGCGATTTTTCTAGTGATGATAAAATGTTAGGTCCAATTGCACTAGGTGGTATAGGAGATGCCTTTGCGCAATTAGAGCAACCTAATGACGCTCTAGACTATTACGAAAAGGCTTTTAACAAATCCAATAATAACTATACGACACCAATGTACCTTATGAAGGCAGCACAAATCGCAATTGATTTAGGTGAAAATCAAAAAGCATTGGACTATCTTAAACGTATAGAATCCGAATTTTCTAGCTCAACAGAGGCGAGCACTGTGAAAATATTAATAGGTAAAGTGGAGGCAAGTATGTAATATGGCTACTGAAAACAAAAACCTATCTAACTACGATAAAGCAACAATCCCAAATGCGAAATATTTTCGGTTTGGGATTGTTGTTTCTGAGTGGAATTCACAAATTACAGAAGGCTTATGGCAAGGCGCATTTGATGCCCTAATTGACTGTGGAGCATTAAAGGAAAATATAGTGCGCTGGAATGTTCCTGGTACTTTTGAGCTTACCTATGGCGCTGCAAGAATGAGTAAAAGCATTTATGCAGAATCTGGTATGTTAGACGCAATAATAGTTATTGGCTGTGTCATTCAAGGCGAAACCAAGCATTTTGACTTTGTTTGTGAAGGCGTTACTCATGGAGTAAAAGATTTAAACCTCAAAGGTGATATACCAGTTATTTTTTGTGTTCTTACAGATAACAACTTGCAACAATCCATAGACCGCTCTGGTGGTAAACATGGTAATAAGGGTACTGAAGCTGCTATTACTGCGATTAAAATGGCTGACCTTAGAAAGAAGACCAAATAATTTTATTGGGTATTGTGTATTGAATTGTAGTTTTTCAGTACTCGGTAGTTTTAAAGAGTAACTGTAAATAATACCATACAATTTGAAAATGTTATTTAGGCCAAACACCTAAGCTTGGCATCTTTTTTGTTGATAATTTTAAGGTATCCTTAGGTATATTTTGCTTGTATTTTAAGTACTTTTGAGGAGGTTAGAGTAGAAAAATCGATTAATTGTTTAAGCAAAGGAAGCCAAAGCGTTTTAAATATAAACCGCGTTATCAAAATGAAGGCGGCGTGCCACCTGAAGATGATTTGGAGAGCAGATGGGATGCAATTAGGGATGAGGTTAGAGGTAAGACTACCAAAAATGTTGCAAAACCTTTACCGTTAAAAACACTAATCATCTTATTAATTGCAATTATTGTTGCAATGTATATTCTAGAGGGATATATAAATTAATAGACTTATGGGATTGTTAAAACAAAGAAAGAATAAAAAGTATAACTATAAGCCGCGTTATTATAAGGGAGAAGGAAGCCCTTATGAAGTTAAACACAAGTTTGACGATTATAGAACAACTGTCAATCCTGCCAAAGGACTTAAAGGAAAATTTAACGCAGCGTTAGACGATTATAAAAGTAACCGAGATAACAATGTAAATCGTCGTGTAATTATTATTGTTAGTGTGTTAATTTTTCTCTTTCTGCTTATAATAGATTTTGATTTGTCAATTTTCTTCCCTCAAAGCTAATGGCAGATATTATTCAACTATTACCAGACCATGTTGCTAATCAAATCGCTGCAGGAGAAGTGGTGCAACGTCCATCTTCTGTGGTGAAGGAATTGTTAGAAAATGCCATTGATGCTGAAGCTACAGAGATTAAGCTAATTGTTAAGGATGCTGGTAAAACTCTAATCCAAGTCATTGATAACGGCAAAGGTATGAGCGGTACAGATGCGCGCTTGAGTTTTGAGCGCCATGCTACTTCAAAAATAAGGGAAGCTCAAGATTTATTTCAATTACACACAAAAGGATTTAGAGGAGAGGCATTAGCAAGTATTGCTGCTATTGCACATGTAGAACTTAAAACAAAGCTCCCAAGCGATGAGTTGGGTAATCAAATTGAAATTGAAGGCAGCGAAATTAAACGACAAGAAGTAGTGGTTGCTGCCTCGGGTACTTCAATTGCTGTAAAGAATTTATTTTTTAATATACCGGCGCGACGGAATTTCTTAAAATCAGATACTGTAGAATTAAGGCACGTTACTGATGAGTTTCATCGAGTGGCATTAGCACACCCAACTATAGCTTTTAAGTTTTATCACAATGGGAGTGAGTTGTTCAACCTCCCATCTGAAAACTACCGACAGCGTATTGTGCATATTTTTGGTCCCAAAACTAATGAGAAGTTGGTCCCGGTTGAAGAGCTTACAGAGGTACTAGAGATAACAGGCTTTGTAGGTAAACCAGAATTTGCTAAAAAATCTAAATCAGAACAGTTTTTTTTCGTTAATAATAGATTTATAAAAAGTGCGTATTTAAACCATGCCGTTGGTGCCGCATTTGAAGGCTTAATTAAGGAAGGCTATCATCCAAGCTATTACTTGCAACTCCAAGTAGACCCCAAAACCATAGATATTAATATTCATCCCACAAAAACAGAGATTAAATTTGACGATGAGCACACTTTATATGCTATACTACGTTCGGCTATAAAACATAGTTTGGGTCAGTTTAACATTGCGCCAGTTTTAGATTTTGAGCAACAAAATCAATTTAACACGCCATATAGTTATAAAAATAAGCAGGCTTCTGCACCTGCGGTTGAGGTTGATAGAGATTTCAATCCATTTAAAGAAGAGAGGCCTCATCAAAGAACTCATAAATCAACCGGACATAATAAGCCATCAGCTGGCAATTGGGAGAGTTTGTACATTGGACTAGAGTCATCTTCAAAAATCAATCAATCAGAGATTGAGGTCAATACCTTTACTGTTGAAGGAGATATCAAAACAGGTTCTATGTTTTCAACAAATACGATTGAAACAAGGAAAACAACGTTTCAATTGCAACAAAAATATATTATCAGCACTATTAAATCTGGTCTTGTAATGATTGATCAAAATAGAGCGCATCAGCGCATCTTATACGAGGGTTACTTAAGACAACTTACGCTAAAAGAGGCCACGAGTCAGCAATTATTGTTTCCGCTTCAGTTACAGTTTTCTAATGCCGAAATTGAGCTCATTAAACAGGTTCAAATTGATTTAGAACACACTGGCTTTGTATTCTCAGAAGTTAAACAAGATAGTTTTGTTATCACTGGAGTTCCTGTAGGTGTGTCTGAAAGCGAAGTGTCTATAATTTTAGACCAGTTGCTAAATGATATTGAAAACGATGTGCCAGATGCTAATTTTAGTGCTGCAGACCTTTTGGCTAAGTCCATGGCAAAAAGTCTGTCTATAAGAAATGGACAATCTTTATCTACAGAAGAACAAGAACACCTAGTAAATCAGTTGTTCGCCTGTAAGGATCCTAATATTTCACCTACAAACAGACCAACATTTATAACCATGTCTGTTGACGATTTAGAAAAACGATTTATGTAAGTTTATGAGAAGAGGAATAACTGATGCTGTAAAGCACTTACTGATTATTAACGTTATAATGTTTGCCGGGACGTTTCTCATTGGCAATAAGGAACTGTTTTTTCAATGGTTTGCCCTATTCTTTCCCAAGAATGACCTTTTTCAGCCCTGGCAAGTTGTAACACATATGTTTATGCATGGCAATTTTATGCATATTCTATTTAACATGTTTGCTCTTTGGATGTTTGGTACTGCTGTTGAGCAGATATTCGGTACTAAAAAATTCATTGTGTTTTATTTGCTTTCAGGGCTAGGTGCTGCTGTTATTCAGATTGCATTTTTGTATTTTCAGTTCAATACAGGACTTTCTGACTTAATAGCAGCAGGCATTTCAGAGTCCAAAGTATATGCCATACTGGCGGAAGGTCAGTATGATACGCGCTGGTTAACAATTCTTGGAGATAATTTTGAAGCTTTTATAAGTGCTTATAATTCGACCATGGTTGGTGCTTCAGGTGCTATTTTTGGCGTTTTAGTGGCTTTTGGGATGTTGTTCCCAGAATCTAAGCTTATGCTCATTTTTTTACCTATACCCATTAAAGCAAAATATTTTATACCTGCCATTATCGCTTTAGATTTGTTTTCAGCCTTGTCTGGAGAATCTATATTTAGTCCAAGTAATACAGCTTATATGGCGCATGTTGGTGGTGCGTTAACAGGGTTTTTACTTATGTATTTTTGGAAGAAGAATGAAAATGATAAATACCGCTGGAACTAGTTATGAGTACATTTCAAAATTTAAAATATAAATTCAATACCCTAGATATTTTTGGTAAGCTCATTGTTGTAAATGTTATTGTTTTTATTGTAGACTTTATATTGAGTAGGGTTATAGGTCTGTATATCGTCAACTATTTTAAGTTGCCTTCGGACTTTATGGATTTCATAGTGCAGCCCTGGTCTATCCTAACCTATGGATTTCTACATAATGGCTTTTTTCATTTGCTTTTTAATATGCTGTTGCTCTTCTATTTGGCTAGAGCAACAACCAACTTATTTAGGACAAAAATGATGCTCAATGTGTATTTAATGGGCATTTTGTTTGGCGGAATGGCCTATTTACTAGTGTCAAATCTTTTTTTTGCTGAATTTTTTGGTGCTAGAGGTATATTAGTAGGCTCATCAGCAGGAGTTTCTGCTCTATTATTGTTTATTGCTGTATATATGCCTCATACACAAATTAGGTTATTTAACGCTTTTAACGTTAAATGGATGCATATTGCTATTTTCTTTGTGGTGATTGATGCTGGAAGATTGTTGTTAGGCCTAAATCGTGGTGGCTACGTAGCACATTTTGGTGGATATCTTCTTGGTTATATCTATGCTGTTCAGTTACAAAAAGGAAATGATTTTGGAGCTGGTTTTGAGCGCTTAATGGATAGTATTGCAAGTTACTTTAAGCCAAAGTCTAAGTTAAAGACCGTTCATAGAAAAAAAGGAAAATCTGGATTCGCAGGAAAAACTAAAAAGGAGTTTGAAGCGTTTAATAAGCAGAAAAAAATAGATATGATTCTCGATAAAATTAGTAAAAGTGGTTATGAGAGTCTTACGGCAGAAGAGAAGGAATTTCTCTTTAAGGCTGGGCAGGATTAAATACTATGAAAGGTCTAGGTATTTTTGATAAGATAATGTTTGTGGTCAATAGTCTGGTTGCATTTTTGTTATTACTGTCTTATGTCCTTCCATTCATTCCGCCAAAGACCTTTGCTACGCTTTCTGTTTTAAGCTTGGTGGTGCCTTTGCTGCTAATACTCAATATTCTATTCGCTGTGTTTTGGTTGCTAAAGGTAAAGAAACAGCTCCTTTTATCTCTCGTGGTTTTGTTATTAGGTTATGGTTATATAGGTTCGCTTTATAAATTTTCGTCTACCAAAGATGTTAGTGATAAGGATAATTTTACCGTAATGTCATTTAATGTGAGGCTATTTAATTTTTATGAATGGCTCCCAAGTAAAACAATAAAAGAAGACATCATTGCACTCTTTGAATCTGAGCAACCGGATATTTTAAGCATACAAGAATATAGGCAGGGAGGGCGAATAGAACTTAAAGGTTACTATGATTATAACTCTAAGTACAGTGGTGTTATTAGAGGTGGACAAACCATTTTTTCAAAGTTCCCAATAATCAATAGTGGCTCTTTGGAATTTCCAAACACTAATAATAACGGAATTTTTATAGATGTAAAGATTAAACAGGATACCGTAAGAGTGTACAATATCCATTTACAATCTTCGGGTATAAACACAGAGGTCGATGCTCTTAGAAAAGAAACATCTGAAAATTTACTTAAACGCTTAGGCACAACATTTAAAGCTCAGCAAGAGCAGGTAGAGCTTATTAATGCTCACAGGGCAAAATGTCCGTATAAAGTTATAGTTACGGGAGATTTTAACAACACGGCTTACAGCTACGTCTACAACAGTCTTAAAGACGATTTAGTTGATACATTTGAAGAAGCAGGTAATGGTTTTGGTAAGACGTTTGGTTTTAAATTTTTCCCTTTAAGAATTGATTTTATTTTAGCAGATAAGTCTTTTGAAATTAACAATTATAAGTCTTATGATAAAAAGTTGTCTGACCATTTCCCAATTAAAACGACTTTAAAATTAAATCATTAAACAGTCAATAGCATCTGAGAAAATATGCGCTAGTAGACCTAATGCAAAAAGTCTAGAGAGTTTGGGCAGTAACAATAAAACATAAATAATAATCGCATAAGTGCTGTGTAAAGGGTGGAAGTTAATGCTGCAACGCGATGAGTCAAAAATTGGCGTAGCAAAGAGATGATCTAAATCTATTATAAATGCACATAGCATTATGACATAAGCTTTAAGCCAATTCTTTTTAAAGCCTATAATCGCTATAGCCAATGGAAGGCCAAAATGCAAGCCATAGTGAATTAAAGGCTTCATCATTTATATAGTTGTTGTTTACTTAAATATAACTCCGTAGCTGGGCCCTCATTAAATAATACGTCCAAAATACTAAGATTGGATATAAAACCGTGTTTGTTCGAAAAAACTTGGGTATAAGGCGTCAAGAATATAGTGGCTTCTTTTGGGTTCACAAGGTGTCTTCTATCCCGTAATTCTTTGGTTGTCTTTTCAAACGTCTTGGTGTGCTTTAGAGATACATCTAATTGTAAGGCATTCTGTAAAAATTCTATACTTAGAAGGTTTAGGTCTAAAATGTAGGTAAATGACCTCGTAAATAAAGGCATTAAATCATCAATATAATACTCAAAAAAAGGTGAAGTGCTATAAGCTGCAGTCAATGATTTTAAATGCTGCTGCTGCCATTTTTCAGAATTAAAGATTTGTACATCTTTGTATTGTTTTCTATTTGTTTGAGAGTATATAACAGGTACGGTAAGGCTAAGCTTACCATTGGCACCATAAATTTCTGTTCTGTTTCTGTACGTTTGTTTTTGGTAATTGTCGCATACTTCTAAATGGACCGTATTTGCTTTGTACATTGCCAAAAAATGAGCAATATTAGGAAAATAGCACGGATGGATAAGACAATCCATTAATTAGAATAATAATTTAAGAGACCTTCGCTTTCTTTTTCTTACGCCACCTGTTGTAAATGGTAAATCCAAGAATAACAACAAGAAAAGGGATTAAATAAGAGGTACGTTTTCCAGATCCACTTACGGTAGTGAAAATTCTATCCCAACGGAATTTCCAATTTTTAATACCTTCAGTAAATCCATCAATGCTCATCCATATAAACACAGGTTTCCCAAAAATATGATTGTAGGGCACAAAACCCCAAAATCTGCTATCAATGGAGTTATGTCTGTTATCTCCCATCATCCAATAATAGTCTTGGTTGAAGGTGTAAGATGTTACTGGCTTATCATCTATAAAGATTTGGTTTCCTCTTGTCACCACTTCATGTCCTTCGTATTCTGATATAGCACGCTTGTATATAGCGATATTGTCTGCCGTTAGGTTAACCGTAGCCCCAGCTTTTGGTATCCATAGCGGACCGAAGTTATCTACATTCCATTTGTAATTTGGATCCCTAGGGAATGTTTCTTCAGGTTCTCCAGCTGCACGTTTTATGGGTTTTATCGAAGCGACTTCTGGGTGTGCCTTTAACCGTGCAATAGCTTCATCAGTCGCAGCAGGAATGCGGAAGGCACCTTCTGTAGATCCATAACCTAATCCGTCGGTAATATCATATTTTTTCAATATACCTAGCATTCGCGATGGCTGAAGGTTTCTTTTAAACTTAATATCATACGAAAATTGAAGATGCGTTCTTGGCGGTAACTTATTTTGTTTACCGTTTATAAACACATAACCATTTCTTATCTCTAGGGTGTCGCCAGCAACCCCAACACATCGTTTTACCAAATTGGTTTTTTTATCTATAGGTTTATAGTAATTACGGTCCGGTTTAAACTTGTTCATATCCAACAAGGTGTCGGCAGGTTGATTGAAAACGACAATATCATTACGCTCTACATTCTCAAACCCTGGTAACCTAAAATAGGGGAGTTGTAGTTTATTTAACCATGAAGAGTTGCGCTCTTCAAATTGGTCACTGAATAAGTATGATTTCGATTTTAATACAGGTATGGTATCATGTACCATTGGAGCTGCTACCGTGGTCATTGGACCTCTTGGGCCGTAATGAATTTTACTCACTATGAGAAAATCGCCAACCAACAACGACTTTTCTAGAGATGATGACGGAATTACAAAAGGCTGGAAAAAATAAGTGTGCACTATAGTCGCAGCAACTATGGCAAATAAAATCGATGTTATCCATTCGCCTGATGAGGTTTTTGGCTTTAGTTGTCTATTCTCAATAAATTTCACATCTGTTGCATAATTGAGATAGTAAAGGTAAAATCCGAGTGTAACAATACATAATAGAGCATCAAGTTTACTGTCCTTGCCAAAAGCGCGCGCCGTCTCAACCCATACCGAGGGAATCATAATAAGATTTACAATGGGCAGAAACAATAATATAACCCACCACCAAGGGCGCGTTATAATTTTCATAAGTATAGCGGCGTTGTATACAGGTACAAATGCCTCCCATGCTTGGCGCCCAGCTTTTATATAAAGTTTCCATGTGCCTAAGCCATGAATAGCTTGAATTATAAGTAAAAAAATAAACCATCCTGTCCAGTTCATAACGTCTTATTTAGCCTTAATAGGTTGTAAAATATTTTAATTTGTTTCAATTTAAAATGTGATTAACCAATGTTTAACACATCTTTCATGGTGTAAATTCCCTTTTTGTCCTTTATCCATTCTGCGGCAATTACAGCACCAAGGGCAAATCCTTTTCTGTTGTGCGCAACATGTTTAATACTTATTGCATCAATTTGAGAATTATAGCTCACTTCATGAGTGCCAGGAACATCTTCTATACGTTTAGCATTTATTGGAATAGAATCAGGCTGTGCTTCACCTAGGGTCCAATTAGAATATTCAGTAGATTTTATAATGTCTTGAGCAAGGCTTATGGCGGTACCACTAGGGGCATCTAATTTTTTCATATGATGAATTTCTTCAATTGTTACATTATAATCCTTAAAATCTCTCATTAGCTCACATAATTTTCTATTGAGTTCAAAAAAGAGATTAACTCCTAAACTAAAATTAGAAGCATAGATAAAACTACCATTTTGTGCTTTACAGAAAGCCTTAATGTCGTCATAGTTATCTAACCAGCCTGTTGTTCCTGATATTACCGGCACATGTGCACTTAGAGCAGCTTTAATGTTTTTGACTGCAGTATTAGGGAGACTAAAATCTATTGCAACATCAGTGTTGCTAAAGTCCAACGGGTCCTTATCGGTATTTACTTTTAAAACAATAGAGTGACCGCGTTTTAAGGCTATAGCCTCAATACTTTTTCCCATTCTTCCATATCCCAGCAATGCAATATTCATTTAAAATTTAAAATTAAAGGTTAGTCCTAAATCTGAAGAGTGTTCCATAGGATTGTATTGGTAATGTGGTCTAAACGAGAGGTTCTCGTCAACATTAAATTGTAATAAATGTGCATCAACGTTGGCGTCAATAATATTAAGCGCATATAGTCCAATGGTAACTAAAAGTGCAACTTCCTTATTACGTCTAAATTGTTGTTGTGCCCTTATAAGAGCATCATCTGAAATAAAAGGGGTTTCTCCAGGACCATAAAACTCATCATCTTTAAAGCCCGCCAAACGTCTTTTATAGGCATCTCTATATCTGCTAAACTGATTGTCATTTCTGACATAGAAGTAAACGCCAGTTCCAATGGCTGCCCAGACTATAGGGACTTTCCAATACTTCTTGTTGTAAGCTTGGCCTAAGCCTGGAAGTATTGCTGAGTAAAAAGCTGCTTTTGAGGGTCTTAAAGGGTCTATTTCTCGTTTTACGAGGCTCTCATTGGCGATAATAGCGGTATCTTTTAAATCAACTGAAGTGCTATCATTTTCTTTTTGGGAAAAAGCGTTGATAACGGAAAAGAGACACAAAAGGCCAATAAAAACCCTTCTATTTAGCACGTTGAACTAATTTTTTTATACGATTGAAGTCTTCTTCGGAATGAAATGGAATAGTTATTTTACCACTTCCACCTTTACCCATTTTTACAGCGATTTTATGACCAAAATACTCAGAAAAGTCTTTGATTCCTTTTTTGATATACTTAGGGATTTCCTGTTTATTACTAACCTCGCTATTACTATCCTTACCGTTTAAGTTTTTAACGAGTTGCTCGGTTGCCCTAACAGATAATTTATTGCTTATTACTTTTTCGTAAACCTCTAATTGATCTATAGACTTTTCGATATTGACCATTGCTCTTCCGTGACCCATTGTAATGAAACCATCTCGCATTCCGGTTTGGATGATAGGATCTAACTTTAAAAGTCTTAAATAATTTGCGATAGTAGAGCGTTTTTTACCGACGCGTTCGCTCAATTGTTCTTGAGTAAGCTGTATTTCTTCAATTAGGCGCTGGTAGGAAAGAGCAATCTCAATAGGGTCAAGGTCTTGGCGTTGAATATTTTCAACCAATGCCATTTCTAAAGATTCTTGATCATTAGCGATTCTAATATAAGCTGGGATAGTCTCTAGTCCAATTAATTTAGAAGCTCTATAGCGACGCTCACCAGAGACCAACTGGTATTTATTAAAGGCAAGTTTTCGAACTGTAATTGGTTGTATAACGCCTAATTCCCTAATAGACGATGCCAATTCCTTTAAAGTATCTTCGTTGAAGTTAGTCCTTGGTTGAAAGGGGTTAACCTCAATACTCGTAATATCCAATTCTACAATATTACCAACAACCTTATCTGCATTCTTATCTTCTGCTGAAGATATATCATTATTTGGGTCTTTTAACAAGGCAGATAGCCCTCGTCCCAACGCTTGTTTTTTAGTTGCCTTTGCCATTACAATTCATTTTTCTTAATAAGCTCTTTAGCTAAGCTAAGGTAATTGGCCGCACCTTTGCTGCTTACATCATAATTTATGATACTTTCGCCATAACTTGGCGCTTCTCCGAGTCTTACATTTCTCTGAATGATGGTTTCAAAAACCATATCAGTAAAATGCTTTTGTACCTCTTCAACAACTTGGTTAGACAAGCGTAAACGGCTATCAAACATTGTAAGAAGTAAACCTTCTATATCTAACGCTTCATTATGTACTTTCTGTACGCTTTTAATAGTATTTAACAATTTCCCTAACCCTTCTAATGCGAAGTACTCGCATTGAATAGGAATAATAACAGAATCTGAAGCTGTTAAAGCATTTAAAGTTAGGAGCCCTAACGAGGGCGCACAATCAATAAGGATATAATCATACTCGGATTTTATCTCTTCCAATGCTTTTTTTAGCATGTATTCGCGATCATCCTTGTCAACGAGTTCAATTTCAATGGCAACAAGGTCTATATGAGCTGGAATTACATCGACATTAGGTGCGTTTGACGCTACAATAGCCTCTTTAGCTGTTTTAGTAAGCTCCAGCACTTGATAGGAGCCAATTTCTACAGTGTCTACATCTATCCCTAACCCAGAACTTGCGTTGGCTTGTGGATCGGCATCTATAAGTAGGACTTTTTTTTCGAGTACGCCCAAAGAAGCGGCTAAATTAACGGAGGTTGTAGTCTTACCTACACCTCCCTTTTGATTAGCAATTGCAATAATTTTACCCATTAAAAGATTTGGTTTTATAAGGGTTTAAAAATACAATTAATTATGGGTTTAGAAAACGGAAGTTGTTAACATTGGTTAAACAAAAAAGGCGGTTGAATACCGCCTTTTCATCTATTTTTTAAGCTTTTATTGGTCTTCTGGAAGAAGAATAGCTTTTATGAATCCATCGTTTAAATATTTCTTACCTACAGCTTGCACATCTGCAGCTGTAATGGCGTTGATGTTCTCTTCATAGTTTACCACATTGTTAAAGTCAGATTTATTATAATCTGCATTTCTAATAAAAGACATCCAGAATCTATTTTGTTCTAGTTCATCTTTTCTCGAAAGTAATTGGGCTTTTTTAACCTTATCTAAGTCTTCTGCTGTTGGACCATCTTTAATAATCTTCTGTAATTCCGCAATAGAAGCATCTGCCAATTTCTCCGCATTTTCTGGTGCACATGGGAAAGAGATACTAAAGTTAAATCTGCCATAAGGGGTTTTGCTAATAGAACCTCTTGCTCCAGCACCATATACACCACCTTCTTCTTCTCTAAGTTTTTCAATAAGTTTAATGCTTAGAATTTCTCCCAAAGCTGTCATAGCTCTTGCTTCTTCAACATCATATTTGGTATCACCACTGAAAATTAGATTAACCTGACTTTTCGGTTCCGTTCCTTTTTTAAAGGTAAACTCATGCGCGCCAGACTTTGGTCTAAAGTCAAACGTTTTATACATTTCTTTAGTTGCACTCCCTGGCAGTGACGCAATATATGTCTCAGCCAAATCTTTTAGTTGGGCTTCATCGATGTTACCTACAAAATAGAAGTTAAAATCACCAGCATTGGCAAAGCGTTCCTTAAATTTTTCGTAAGCCAAATCGTAGTTGGCATTATCAAAATCTTCAGGTTTAGGGAAACCAAAATATCTCGGGTTACCTTCATTTAAAAATTCACCTAATGCTATGGAAAAGGATATGTTAGGATTAGACAAGATGTTACCTAAAAATGCCTTTTGCTTACTAATATAGGAAGCAAAAGCCTCTTCATCCTTATCTAGCTTAGTAAAATAAAGATGCACCATTTGAAATAGGGTCTCTAAATCTTTTGGTGTAGAATTTCCGCGCATACCTTCGTCATTTCCTCTTATGTAAGGTCTCACGCTTGCAATTTTTCCAGACATCATTTTAGTCATGTCGTTCTTGGTAAGGCCATCTACACCTGCTTCAAAAAGACCACCATTTGCACTTGACGTTTGCTTTAATTCTTCGGTTGAGTACAACGATGTACCACCATAACTAAAAGCTTCAAAGAGTACTTCGTCATTTTTAAAGTCTGTCTTTTTGTAAGTAACGGTAGCACCGTTGCTTAGGGTCATACGTGTAATTTCGTTTATCTGACCTTCATATAATGTTTCTTTAGAAACTACGTTACCCTTAGTTGGTTTCACCGCCATCATTTCAGAACGTACGGCTTCGTCTTCGTAGTCTTTGATATCAGAAGATTTTACGCTTTCTAGAAGTGAAATAACTTCTTCCTCGGTAACTTTTGTCAATCCTTCTTTTTTAGGACCTGTTAATACAACCAAGCGATTATCATCGTGCAAAAACGGTACGATTAATGCATTAACTTCTTCTAATGTTATATTAGGTAATTCTGATTTTGAATAGTTGTAAGACCACTCTATTCCTGGGACAGGGCTTTGTCTTAAAAAATGTTGAATGTAAGCGCCAACAATTCTATTAGACTCACGCTTATCCTTATCCTTAAACTGGCGTTCTAGCCTGGCTAAATAATCTTTCTTGGCACGTTCTAATTCTGTGGCTTTAAAGCCATAACGTTTAACGCGTTCGTTTTCTTCTAAGAGAACTTTTAATGCTTCTAATTGCCCGGTCTCATTGGTTTGCGCAAAAGACTGATAAGCCTCTTTGTTCCCTATGATACCACCATGATAGGAAAATCCAAAAAGAAATGGTGGGTTGGGCTTGTTGGTGTATTCATTGAGCCGATTATTTATCATTTGTGAAAATAAGCCCTCTACCATATTGTCTCTGTAGTCTTTTACAGTTTTGGTTTTCTTAACGTCTCCTTTATCTTTATAATAAATTTGTACTTGGCTATTTGTAGCTTCCTCATCCCATTCAATAGCCACAAAGGTTTCTTCGTGGTTTTCTGAGCCATATTCGGTTCTCGGTTTTGGATTATCCGGATTGGTAAGATTACCAAAGTTTTCCTTTATTTTTTTCTCTAAGGTTTCAACATCTAAATCGCCAACAGCAATAACGGCCATTAAATTTGGGCGGTACCAATCTTCTTGAAAACGACGTAAGCTTTCATATTTAAATGTTTCTAAATTTTCTTTCGTTCCGATTGGTAAACGGTCCGCATAGCGCGATTTATAGGCTACTTTATCCAAATATTTAGATTGCATACGGGTTGCTGCCCCTAGTCTTGTGCGGTATTCTTCAATAACTACGCCACGCTCATCATCAATATCTTCGGCAGTTAGTAGGGCATTTCCTGCCCAATCGTTAAGAATTTGAAAGCCTTTATCTAACTTTTCTGGGTCATCACTAGGAATAGGTAGAATGTAAACCGTCTCGTCAAAACTGGTATAAGCGTTTAAATCAGCACCAAACTCAATACCAATACCTTGAAGGTAATCTACGAGTTCATTTTTTTTGAAGTTGGTCGTTCCGTTAAAATTCATGTGCTCCATAAAATGGGCAAGACCAACTTGGTCATCTGTCTCTAGGATAGACCCAGCCTTTATGGCTAAGCGCAGTTCTACCTTATCTTCTGGTTTACCATTGTTTTGAATGTAATACGTAAGGCCATTTTCTAGTTGACCTATTTTAACTTCGGGAGTAATTGGTAGTTGTTCAGATGGTATAGAGCCCGTTTTCTGATTTACCGGGTTTTGGGATGTTACAGTCGATGTTCCCAAAAAACAGAACAGTAGTAGTGCGTGAAGTGCACCTTTCCATAATTTTATCATGATTGATGGTTTAAGTTTATAAGAAAATTCCTTAAATATAAGTAGAAAGCACAGTTAATTAGGACATTCCTAAAAAGTTTAACTATTTTTTAATGCGCTCCTTAATTTAAAACCAATGTGGACTTTACTTATTTTTCTTTGCCCTAATCATTTTCTCCAGCTCGTCCCAAAGTGATTCAGGGATTTCAGAAAGCATATTAAACTCTCCGGCTCCCATAAGCCATTCGCCACCATCGATAGTAACAACTTCACCGTTAATGTATGCTGAGAAATCGGACACCAAATATGCTGCAAGATTGGCGAGTTCTTGATGATCTCCAACACGTTGAAGCGGCACTTTTTTAGCCATATCAAATTTTTCTTGAAGGTTGCCTGGCATTAAACGGTCCCAAGCGCCTTTAGTGGGGAAAGGACCAGGTGCAATCGCATTAAAGCGCATGCCGTATTTTGCCCATTCTACAGCTAAGCTGCGTGTCATAGCTAAAACACCAGCTTTGGCTGCCGCACTTGGTACCACATACCCAGAGCCCGTCCAAGAGTAGGTGGTAACAATATTGAGTACATTAGTATTGGTTTGCTTGCTGTCTATCCAGTGTTTACCAAAAGCGAGAATACAGTTTTTAGTGCCTTTAAGCACAATATCAATAATAACATCAAAGGCTCTATGAGATAAACGTTCCGTAGGGGAAATGAAATTTCCGGCAGCATTATTAAGTAAAACATCTACTTTACCAAAATGGGCAATTACGGCATCTCGCATGGCCTCAACTTGGTGGTACTCGCGCACGTCACATTGCACTGGCAAACATTTACCACCAGATTCTTCTTCTAGTTCCTTAGCAGTGTTTTGTAGTTTCTCGAAATTTCTGGAAGTAATGGCCACATTAGCGCCCAATTCTAAAAAGTATTTGGTCATAGCTTTACCGAGACCACTACCACCACCAGTAACTACTATGGTTTTTCCTTTGAGAGCTTCGTCGCGGAGCATTTTTTGAGTGTTTTGCATAGAATTTGATTCTTCTAATTAGTATATTAAATAATGATAAAAAAGTTCTGATACCTTCAATTTGAATACTATTAATAAAGTATTTTCTTAATTTAAAGGTCTGTAATATTTAATCCTTTCTTTCGGTTCTTTATCGCCCCAAAGTATAGCAATTTCCTTTTTGTTTAGGGTTGTTAATCTCCCTTTTGTAACGGACTTGTCGAAATAAATAAATATGCCATCTTTTTTTAATTCATCAAGAACATATCTGTTATCAATAAATAGGGTATATGAGATTTCTTGAAAAATCGCATACTTATTTTTGTCATATTTTGAGTTGGTTAGCCATTCTCCTTTAAACGGGTTCTTATAAAACCCTTGACCGGTAATCCACTTTAGTCCTTGCTTTCCGATTTTCAAAAGGTTTATTGCTGCTGCAGTTGTTAATACTTATAGCTGCAATTAGTGTATAGAAAGCAAGTGCTTTTTTCATTTTAGATTGAATTGTTCTAGTGACTAAAAAATAATTGAGCTATTTATTCATCAATCAAAATCTCTAAAATCTTAATGGCTGCCTCGCTAATTTTAGTGCCTGGTCCAAATACGGCTACGGCACCAGCATCAAATAAATATTGATAGTCTTGTTTTGGGATTACGCCACCAACAATCACCATTATATCTTCTCGTCCGTAGTTTTTAAGTTCTTCAATAACTTGTGGCACTAAGGTTTTGTGACCTGCTGCTAATGAGGATACACCTAAAATATGCACATCATTTTCTACAGCTTGTTTAGCTGCTTCCGCTGGTGTTTGGAATAAAGGGCCAATGTCAACATCAAAGCCAACATCAGCATAACCGGTAGCCACAACCTTTGCGCCTCGATCGTGACCATCTTGCCCCATTTTGGCTATCATAATACGTGGTCTGCGACCGTCTTGCTCTGCAAATTGGTCGGCTAAGGTCCTAGCTTTCTCAAAGCTTTTATCGTCTTTAATCTCTTTACTGTACACTCCTGAAAATGATTTAATTTGTGCTTTGTAGCGTCCGAATTCAGCTTCCAAGGCATCACTAATTTCGCCCAAGGTGGCTCTTTTCCTTGCTGCATCTACAGCTAAAGCTAATAAATTTTCCTCACCTGTTTGTGCTGCAGCCGTTAGTTTTACCAGGGCCTTTTTTACTTTGTCGGTATCACGTTTGGCTTTTAAGCGATTTAATGAATCTATTTGTTGAGTGCGAACGGTCTGGTTGTCCACTTCCAAGATGTGAAGTGGATCTTCTTGTTCTAACTGATATTTATTTACACCAACGATAATATCTTGCCCAGAATCAATCCGCGCTTGTTTTCGGGCTGCTGCCTCCTCAATTCTAAGTTTAGGAATTCCTGCTTCAATAGCTTTGGTCATACCTCCTAACTCTTCAACCTCTTCAATAAGTTGCCATGCTCTTTGTGCGATGTCATGCGTTAGTTTCTCCACATAGTAGCTTCCTGCCCACGGATCTACCGTTTTTGTGATATGTGTTTCTTCCTGAAGGTATATTTGAGTATTTCTCGCAATACGTGCCGAAAAATCGGTTGGTAAGGCAATAGCCTCATCTAAGGCGTTAGTATGTAAACTTTGAGTACCGCCGAAAGCGGCAGCAGCTGCTTCGATACACGTACGTGCTACATTGTTAAAGGGGTCTTGCTCTGTTAAACTCCAACCAGATGTTTGGCTATGAGTTCTTAGGGCTAAGGACTTTGGGTTTTTTGGATTGAATTGCTTTACCAATTTGGCCCATAATAGGCGTGCAGCACGCATTTTGGCAATTTCCATAAAATGATTCATGCCTATAGCCCAAAAGAAAGAGAGGCGAGGGGCAAAGGTGTCAATATCCATACCTGCTTCCAAACCTTTTCTAATATACTCTAATCCATCAGCCAAGGTATAAGCCAATTCAATATCACAGGTCGCTCCGGCCTCTTGCATATGGTATCCAGAAATGCTTATGCTATTAAACCGCGGCATATTTTTACTAGTATATTCAAAAATGTCTGAGATAATCTTCATTGATGGTGTAGGAGGATAGATATAGGTGTTACGCACCATAAACTCCTTAAGGATATCGTTCTGTATGGTGCCTGCAAGTTGTTCGGGTTTAACACCTTGTTCCTCTGCGGCGACAATGTAAAAAGCCATAATAGGCAATACAGCACCGTTCATAGTCATAGAAACCGACATTTGATCTAAAGGGATTTGGTCGAAGAGTACTTTCATGTCTTCGACTGAATCTATGGCCACACCAGCTTTTCCGACATCACCCACAACTCGCTCGTGATCGGAATCATAACCACGATGTGTCGCCAAGTCAAACGCTACGGAGAGCCCTTTTTGACCGGCCGCCAAATTACGTCTGTAAAAGGCATTACTTTCTTCTGCCGTGGAGAAGCCTGCATATTGTCTTATGGTCCATGGGCGTCTTACGTACATGGTGGAATACGGACCTCTTAAATTTGGTGCAATCCCTGCAACAAAATTTATATGTTCTAAGTTTAAAATATCCGATTTTGAATAGGTTGATTTTACAAAAATATCTTCGGCTGTTTTAAAGTCAGTAGCACTTGATTGGGTTTTCTTTGATGGTATATTTTTAATGCGGATATGTTGGATGTCTTTTCGGTTCATTGTTGTGAATTTTAACGTAAAAATCTACTATAGTTTTTTTCAATAGTGAGTTTCACTCTTTATTTAAACGACTCATTTCCAATTTTTCAGATAGTCTTTTTTCAATTATTGGTTCAATAAGTGTTTTTCTTTTAACTCGTTTCAAAAATGGAGAGATTTCTAAATCATTTTTCATCTTATCGTCTAGATTTGGATGCTTATTGCTACCTAATAGCACTAACTTTCCACTTTCAAAATCAGCCTGTTCAACCGCAGCACTTTCCTTTATTTTTCGTTGAATAGTACCTTCTTTTAATTGAGCTAAAAAGCCGCCATTGGATTCGATATCCTTAAATAATTCTAAAGCTTTCTCCGCAAGTTGTTGTGTTAAGGATTCAATATAATAGCTGCCATCTGCAGGGTTGTTGACCTTATCGAAATAGCTTTCGTGCTTTAGTATTAATAATTGGTTTCTAGAAATGCGACTACCAAATTCATTGTCCTCATGGTAAAGAGCATCATAAGCCAAATTAGATACAATATCTGAACCGCCTAAAATGGCGCTCATACATTCGGTGGTTGTACGTAATAGATTAACGTTATAATCGTAAATCGTTTTGTTGCGCTTGCTAGGTATGGTATTTATTCTGCAGTTGGTATTTATGCCATATTCAGAAGCTAAACTACTCCAAAGTTGTCTTAAAGCCCTTAGTTTTGCGATTTCAAAGAAATAATTGGAGCCTACTGCAACATTAAATGAAATAGCTAGATTTTCCTTTTCTTGAGAACTGAGAATGCCATCTAGATGGTTGAGGTATTCATTAGCGTGAGCAAGCGCATAGGCTAATTGTTGCACATTGGTAGCACCTGCATTTTGATAATGTTCTAAGTTAATACTTAATTGGCCTGCAAGTTTTACTAGGCGCTCTAAATGTAAATGGTCTTCTTTTAAGTTGGAGAACCAGTTACCTGTTTTACCTAATTGGCCAATACAATCAAAATGAATGGTAAGGTTGGAAAATGCTGTTTTATCAATACCCAGTATATTGTTTAAATCGTCCTGCGAGAAACTATTATAGCTTATTGAGACAGGTGTTGTTGAAATATCTATATTCTCTAGAAGCTCATTCACAACCGTTCCTGAAGCCTTGAGCACAAAGTGCAGGCTTTCAGCACCGCGATTAAGTGCATCTAGCGCCTTCTCATTGGCCGTTTCCGTGTCTTTTACAGGTATAGTTTCGCAAGCCTTCCAATTGGTGATTAGAGTGTTTGAAATATCTGGGAAGCCCTCAAATTCATCGGAATGATAAAAGGGTTTTACATCTATACCATCATTGGTGTTCCAAATAAGCGTGTCGTTGTAATCCGCACCTTTTAAGTCCACTTGTATTTTTTGTTTCCAAGCTTTGGAGGTTACGGATTCAAATTCGTTAAATAATGATTTACTCATTTTTATTTTGTTTAGGAAGACTGTCTTCGTATTCTATAATGTAAATATCTTCGTTTGGTTTTTTCATGTAATAGGTCTCTCTAGCTGTTCGCTCAACACCATCTTCTGTGCTAAGATCTCTAATAGCTTTGTTGTCTTTTTGCATTTCTTGCTTGTAATGTTCTTTTTGATATTCTAGTTCTTTAATGTCTGCATTTAATTCTCTGTGAAAGAGATAGGAGTGCGCATCAAAAAAAATCATCCATACGGCAAAGACGACCAAAACAAGGACGTAGATGTTTTTGAAAGGTTTGAGATATTTAGAATTGAATTTAGCCATTATAGTTTTTCATTGATGATAGTTCTTACAATGTCAACAGCAACAGTATTGTATTTATTGTTGGGAATAATAATGTCTGCATATTCTTTCATAGGTTCAATAAATTGCTGGTGCATGGGTTTTAACGTGGTTTGGTAACGGTTTAAGACTTCATCAATATTTCGGCCGCGTTCGTTAATATCTCTTTTAAGCCGCCTTATGAGACGCTCGTCTGAGTCTGCATGTACAAAAATTTTAATATCAAATAAATCCCTTATCTCTGGATGGGACAAAATAAGAATGCCCTCAACAATCATAACCTTTCTTGGGTACGTTTTTATAGTATCTCCCGTTCTATTGTGTTTTACGAAGGAATAGACGGGCTGGTCAATAGGTTTACCTGTTTTAAGAATTGTGAGGTGTTCCATTAAAAGTTCAAAATCTATGGACCTCGGGTGATCAAAATTAATTTGGACACGTTCATCAAAGTTAAGGTGGGAGGTATCCTTGTAATAAGAATCTTGTGAAATAATGCCCACCTCACCTTCTGGTAACTCATTAAGTATGGTATTCACAACAGTTGTTTTGCCGCAACCTGTACCTCCCGCAATTCCTATGATTAGCATATATTACTTTTTAGTGTTAGCCACAATTTCTGCTGTGACCTTATTATCGATCTTGTTTCCCCAGGCATTATTAATGTAAGTCATAACATCAACTACCTCTTCATCGGATAATCCTAAAGGCGCCATTAAACTGTTATAAGTAATACCATTAACAACAATTTCTCCAGACATGCCATATTTTATAGCTCTTATACTTCCTTCTTGGTTTTCTCTTAAATAATCCGAATTTGCCAAAGGCGGAAATACCTTTTCAACGCCTTTACCATCTGCCATATGGCAAGTAATACAAAGGGTATTGTAAATAAGTTTTCCATTATTAAAACTGGTTTTATTTACAATGCTTTTTTGTGCATAAGGATCGCTCTTTTTCGTGTCGGATTTGCAAGACAAAAGTAGGTTGATTAAGAGCATTAAATTTATGATTTTTGTCACTTTAGTAATATTCATTTACACTATTTATTTACGTAATAATTTAACTATCCCAAGATTTTCTACGCTAACATATATAAAACCATCGGGCCCTTGTTCTACGGAGCGTACGCGACCTATGGCGTTAAGTAACCGTTCTTCCTTAATGATTTTATTATCTTTAATTGTACACATATCTAAATACTGAAATTTAAGGGAGCCTACCAACAGGTTTCCCTTCCAGTCACCATATTTATCGCTTGATATAAAAGCCATACCACTAGGAGCAATTGAAGGGTCCCAATAATGAAATGGCTGCTCCATTCCTTCTTTTTTTGTGATCTCTGTAAATTTAGTGCCGCTATAATTGACGCCATAACTTATTACTGGCCACCCATAATTCTTTCCTTTTGAAATAATGTTAATTTCATCGCCTCCCTTTGGCCCATGTTCATGCGTCCAGATTTCACCTGTTTCAGGATGGATAGTCATCCCTTGTGGATTGCGATGGCCATAAGAGAAAATCGCTTTTTTGGCATTTACGCTATCTACAAACGGATTACTTGGAGGAATACTACCATCTGGATTTATACGATAGATCTTACCGCAGTCTCTTGTAATGTCTTGTGGATTGACATCTCTATTGCCTCTATCGCCAATAGTAAAATAAAGAAATCCTTCATTATCAAACTGAAGTCTAGAACCGAAATGTTGGCCTCTTTTGGAATTTGGCTTGGCTTTGTATAATACTTTAAATTCTGTCAATTTTTCACCGCTGAGTTTAGCACGGGCAATTGTGGTATTTCCGCCGCCATCTTCATAACCCGTAGAAGCGTAAGACATATAAAGCCAGCCATTCTCTGAGTATTTAGGGTCAATAATTATATCCATAAACCCACCTTGACCGCGCACATATATCTCAGGAACGCCTTGTATTAAGATTTTTTCGCCTTCTTTATAATGAATAAGTTCTCCCGATTTCTCGGTAATGAGCATAGTGCCATCTGGTAAAAAGCAAAAGCCCCATGGAATGGTCATATCCGCAACTATCACCTCGTACGCATTGGCATTATTAACAGGGTTTTTGTCTTGTGCGCAACCTAAAAAATAAAGCGCTATTGCGCAGAATAATGAAAGATTAATTTTCATAACAACCGTGATGTTGAAATTAGAGTTTAAAGTTAGAAAAATGTCCTTGTAAAATAAAGAATTAACTCTATATTTGCAGTCCTTAAAAGATAACCTTTGTCTTCGGGGTGTAGCGTAGCCCGGTTATCGCGCCGCGTTTGGGACGCGGAGGTCGCAGGTTCGAATCCTGCCACCCCGACTTTGAGAAAGACTCAGTGTTTAACTGGGTCTTTTTATTATTCTACGCGTTTATAATTTTCTGAATAGATACGATTGCCATCTTCATCTATTTCAATTTGTTCAAACCGGTTTTCGGTGAGACTGAGTTCAAACGTAAATTCTTTCTTCTCGGCAATAACTTCGTCCATGACTACAGACCCAAAATCGAGTATTTCAGTAAGTCGTTCGCCATCGTATTTGTAAGTACCGTATCCAAACCAATCTGAAGAATCTGCTGGTTTGTGCTTGCACCACATTACTTTGTCATCGGTATAAATTTTAATTTGTCTAAAATCTGGATTCATATCAAAGGAATCAACGACAACATTATCTTTGTAATTATAAAATCCGGTGAGTTCCCAAGTACCTTTTAGTCCATTCTGTTTGACAACGTCCTCAACGATAGCTTCTTCGTTATTTTTATCATTTTCCGAATTAGATTTACAGGCTAGAGTACTTAACAATACAAAAGTAATGATGAGTGATTTGGTCTTCATGATACGTTAGATTTTACTATTAAACACTTAAAAATTACGAATTTATGCTGAAGAAAAAAAATCATAGACAAGTTTTATGACCTGATAGAATGTGTTGATAACTTCATTGTAAGGATTTGAGCAAAAAACCTACTTTTGTGACGTAACAAATGAACAATTTTATGGCTGATTCAATAGAAAAAGTAAAGTGTTTAATCATAGGGTCTGGACCTGCAGGATATACAGCTGCGATATATGCCTCAAGAGCTAATATGGCACCGGTACTTTATCAGGGAGAGCAACCAGGAGGTCAGTTAACTACGACGAACGATGTTGAAAATTTCCCTGGTTATCCAGAAGGTATTACCGGACCAGAGATGATGATTCAATTACAAAAACAGGCGGAGCGATTTGGGACTGATGTTCGCCATGGTTGGATTACTAGAGTAGATTTCTCTGGCGATATCCATAAAGTTTGGGTAAATGACGACATAGAGATTCATGCATCAACAATAATAATTTCAACAGGGGCTTCTGCAAAATATTTAGGATTGCCTTCAGAACAAAAATATCTGCAACTAGGCGGTGGGGTATCTGCCTGTGCCGTTTGTGATGGGTTCTTTTATAGAAATCAGGAAGTCGTTATCGTTGGAGCAGGCGATTCTGCTTGTGAAGAGGCGCACTATCTTTCTAAATTATGTAAAAAGGTAACGATGTTAGTGAGACGCGATGAGTTTAGAGCGTCAAAAATAATGGCCAATCGTGTAAAGAATACTGAAAATATTGAGATTCTTTATAACACCGAAACGGAAGAAGTTTTAGGCGATGGGCAAGTTGTAACAGGTGTTAGAGTATTCAATAATCAGACTGGTGATAAAATGGATATACCTGCAACTGGATTTTTTGTAGCTATAGGTCATAAACCAAATACAGATATTTTCAAAGACTATCTAAATTTAGATGAAACGGGATATATTATCAATGCTCAACCAGGGACGAGTAAAACCAATGTAGAAGGTGTTTTTGTAAGTGGTGATGCGGCAGATCATGTTTACAGACAAGCAATCACAGCAGCTGGAACAGGTTGTATGGCGGCATTAGATGCTGAACGTTACTTGGCGGCTAAAGAGGCAGATTTCGAAGTGTCTACCCCAACTTATAACTAAATCCGGGATTGTAGTAACTAGAAAAAAAAGCTGAAGGGAAACTTCAGCTTTTTTTCATTTGTTTTCTATCGTATTTTCTTTTGAAGTTTCGCAGAATCCTCGAACTTGGTAATTGTTATTAACGGACTGCCGTAAAGATAGACTTCGCTATCTCCCGAAACTCCTAGCGAAATCGTTTCCATTGCTGAAATAATTAAATCGCTGTTACCCTCTACTAAGGCATCTACCTTTTTAACATCAAATTTTTCGCCTGTAAAGTTTGTTGAATTGTCTAATCTTATCGTCGATGTCTCCGCATTTCCTTCAATTACGGCATCCGAACGTTGATATAAGTCAAAATCAGCAGATTTACTATTTATTAGTGCATCTAGCTTAGTATTGTCGTTAAGTTCTATTTTAACAGAACCAGCACTAAGGTTTAACCGTGTTTTGGATTTTCCGTAACTCTTATAATTAAAACTTGTTGCATTAATATTGAGGTATGCCCTTGCATTATCATAAGTTTCTAGACTTGTCTCACTTAATTCCATAGAGGTAAGAGAGCGTATTTCACCATCATCTTTAACTTTAATTTCCTTTAGTGCATCGCCATAGTTGACTACTATGTGCATTTTTTTCTTCGATGTAATTCGCATTGTTTGCGAAAAAATCAAAGTTCCATCTACAACTTCAAATTGAATGATATCGTGGAGATTGTCATCAGTTTCGATTTCTACTGATGGTTTACTGTTGTATACAATTTCGATTGAAAAATCATTACCAACGACAAGCTTTTCAAAATCGTCAACGTAGGTCTGTCTGCTGGTGACATTTCGGTCGCCTTTAATTTTTTCGGTGGATTGTCCGGCAATTGACATGGGAACCAAAGACATTAATCCCAATAGGAGTACAAGTTTTTTCATGCACATATTGTTTTTATTAAGCTTAGACCCAAAACTGATTTCTGGTCACCTTAAGCTGTTAAACAAATATATACAAAAACCATCCCAAACTCTAAACTGAACTTAGGGATGGTATGATTGATTGGGTAATTTTTTTGATTGATTCTATAGTAGGTCGGCAGTTTGAGAGAATACTATTGTTGTCTAATACTACCAGAAGAACTGTCTGATTTGTTTACAACAGAGGGACTGCCAGAATACCTGATACCTGCGCCACTAGTTGCTCTGGCAGTTAATTCTTTTGTTGTGTTTACTGAAATATTTGCACCACTAGTGGCTTTAACTTTAGAGGTTTCTGCTTTAAGGTCAGCTGCCTTTATCCCGCTACCGCTTGTGGCTTCAGCTATGAGTAAATTTGTAGACCCACTTAGTTTTATATTGCTCCCGCTTGTTGAATGACAATTGAGCGAGTTGGTTTTAACATCGAGCTTTACAATTGATCCGCTGGTCGTATTGAGTTCTAAAGCTTCCGTTTTAATCGTATTGGTTGAAAAGACTTCACTTCCGCTTGTTGCTTTTATGGCCGATATATCCTCAATGTTCAATATTATTTTACGTGATGCTGCGCGTCTTATATTTTCTGTGGTATAAATCTTTAAAACATTGTTTTCAACCTCGGTCATAATTACGTCGTGTAAGTTTTCATCCGCCTCTGCGGTTAGGGTAACAGAATTAGTTTGGGTAAGGTAAAGATCTAATCCTTGACTTATTTTAATGGTTTCAAAATCACTTGAAATATTGCGCTCCATGGTAACAACATTTCTGTTGCCATCTATGCTTGGACCAAAATTCATGTTACAGGATAGCATAAGGGATGCAATGATGCCTGAAATAATTAATTTTACTAGAGTACTCATGATTGTTTATTTTTTATTGATGAAATAATTAATTTGAATCACCGCCTTTAGAGGCGTGATTGTAACTGATAACTCGTTTTAACTTCCATTGACCTTTTTCAATTATCCATAAATGAGAGAAAAGCGCATAGTTATCACTTTTTTCATAACTTAAATATTTATCGGGTGAAAAGAAATGTTTGCCGTTTTGAAGTGCACCATAGAGTTCTCCATTATCATATAATGGGAAAACCTCTAGACTATTACTAACAAGATGACGATATATTTGGGTTGGATTGTTTTTACTGCAAAGTCCGTTTTGCATGACTTCCACAAATTCTGCTTTTGAATTTGAAACACCAGATTTGTCATGGTAGAATTCAAGGTCGTCTGTCATTAACGCAGCGCTTTTTAATACTTTACACTTATTGAACCCTATTTTGAATATAACACTATCTTTTTCTTTCAAGGTTTTAAAAAGCTTTGAGTTCTTTTTTACTTGGGCCATGGCAATACCGGAAACCATTAGGATTCCGATACTGCCAATTAAAAGAGATTTGATTGATGGGTTCATTTTATTGATTGATAATTGTGATACAAAGATGTATTAGAAGAATTCTAATAAAAATTTAAAGTTGACGAACTGTTATTTCTTACGGACTAGTTGTCATTAACTTCAATATTTACGCCATCTTCCTCATTTATTTGAATGCGTACTTCGGGTTCGCCTTCACTTTTTATTTTAATTTCGGGTACTTCATCATTAGAAATGTTTGAAAAATCACTGCAATCTATGCACTCTACGTCGTCTTCAATGACTCTTAAATAATGTTCTTCCATTCCGGTATCTAGGATATCATTATAGTAGCTGCTGTTTTGATGAAAGCTATGTGTATTTTCATCTGCATACAAAATGGAGTTTTTTGGTAGATATAAAATAACCATGACTTCTTGTTCGCTAAACTTGTTATCTACGCTTGTGGTTAAGAAAGCATCGAGTTTTAGTTTGTTGTTTTTTAGTGTGTAACCATAATTTATATTTCGAGCGCGTTGTCGTGCGATCTCATAATTGCTTCCAGAAGCTTCTTTCTCAATTTGTATTGAGGCTAGGGAGTCTGCTGTAGAGCGCACAATTAGCCTTACATTTCTTGATAATATGGTTTTACCGTCATCCTTTTCGAGGAACTGATAATCATTTCTGCTTCTATAAAAGTAATTGTTGAAACCATCATGGCTCACCATACTAAGTTTTAAGGTATCCGTGGCTTTAATATTTAATTCTGCCGTTTCAGTAACGTTGGCATCAAACGCGTGTTCTGTTGCTTGTTTTATGCCTGTAATTATTAAACCAATTATGGCGATAAACCACAAACCTACTAATGTAAACTTAGCTACATTACCAATGGACTTGAGGTTGTTTACTAAAATCTTTAGTCCTAAATAAAACACAAAGAAAAATGGGATTCCAATAGCAAAGAACAATAATAAGGACATTAACCACATGGGTATGTTTGCTGCATTTGAAGCATCTATGAAATTCATTGGTGGAAAATGAATAGCATCTGTTATACCTACTGTAAAAAAGGCCACTATTAAGGCCAATAGTGTACTGACGCCAACCATAATTAAAATAATACCTATGAATTTAGCTGCAACTTTTAAGAAAAACATAAGGATGTTTCCTATGGTGTCAAAGAACGTCTGCGAGCTTGATTTTAGCTTATTGCCTTGCTTTTGAAAATCGACATTTTTAACGGAATCCGAAATATTATCAGAAACATTGTCAAATCCCTCCTTTAATTTGTCCCCCTGTTTTTTTAGGTCGACATGTCTTACTTTTTCTGATACTGTATCAATTCCATCTTTAATTTTTTTTTCAATGTTACTAATATTGACCGGATCACCAGTCATGGTCAGTTTTTCGGCAGTTGTGAGTGCCTCTGGCACGAGGGCCCAAAAAATTAAATAGATAAAGATGAAGGTTCCGCCAGAGCCAATAGCAAGTAATATCCAAAGTAGTCTTACCCAAAGTACATCCAGCCCTAGGTAATGTCCTAATCCTGCAGAAACCCCACCGATATAGGAATTATCGGTATCTCTAAAAAGTTTTTTAGTAGATTTAGATCTATAGGTTTGTCTTTGTTGAGGTTCATCTTCAAAAATTTCGTCATCGACAAGATAATCTTCGGGTTGTCCCATTATGGTAATGACTTCGTCAACCAGTTTTATACCAACAACTTGCTTTTCGTTTTGTATGCGTTCCGCAAACAATTCTGCAATTCGTGCCTCGATGTCGGCAATAATTTCTGATCGGCCTTGAGAATCTGTAAATGAACGTTTTATAGCCTCAAGATAGCGCTGTAATTTAAGATATGCATCTTCGTCTATGTGGAAGAATATACCTGCTAAATTTATATTGACTGTTTTATTCATTTTTTTGTTGTTTTTGTACTGGTTACTAGGTTAACTGCATTTTGTAATTCACTCCAGGTGGTATTTAGTTCATTGAGAAACAGTTTTCCTGTTTCGGTGAGCCCATAATACTTACGCGGTGGGCCCGAGGTGGATTCTTCCCAGCGATAACTGAGTAATCCGGCATTTTTAAGTCTTGTCAATAAAGGATATATTGTTCCTTCAACAACAAGCATTTTTGCGTCTTTTAGCGTGCCTAGAATCTCTGCGACATAAGCATCTTCGTCCTTTAATATGGATAAGATGCAATATTCTAGAACACCTTTGCGCATTTGTGCTTTTGTGTTTTCTATCTTCATGTTTTTGACTTTAATTCGATTAAACTGTTCATTTTTTGATTGATTATAGTTGATTTGAAATCAACTTTGATTGATAAATGTTATATGTTTAAGGACAAGATTATTTATTTTAAAAAATTGATGGTTAAAGGATAGTTGTACATTTTACCGTCTCTTGCCATTAAGCTCGCTTTGACTATCAGGGCTAATTCAATAATAAAAGCGATTACTGCTAAAGCCCCTAGACCTCCGCCTATATATAAAAGAGGAGAAGGTTCGCCTACATTAATGTGAAAATTATGGAACCCATGAAAATCAATAACGTCTAGTCCGTCAAAAAGTTTGAAAATAAAGAATGGGACACTAATTGTTCCTATTATTATGGCATATAGTAAAATACTTATTTGAAAGTTTATAGCTTGTTTACCGTGCTTGTCTACAAATTCCGATTTATCCTTATTAACACTCCAAAGTATAATGGGACCTATAAAGTTTCCAAAAGGGATTATAAATCTTGAAAAGGTGGAAAGATGTATAAAAGTCGCTAAATTTTTATGATGATTATCGGTCATTTTAAAAAGTATATAATAGTTTCTTATGCAAATATATATCTAAAAGAAGGTATTATGCAAAACATAGTACTAAAAATTAACAGTTTATTAACATTAGTATGCGCCGTTAAAATGCCTTATTTTAGTGTGGTATAATTGATTTACATATGGATATTACACCTTCAAAACTCAACAAATATTTAATGTTTAAGCTTCCTGCGGCTTATTTTACCGGAGTAAGAACAACCTGTTTGGATGACAAAAAATGCGTTGTTAAGGTAAAACATCGATGGATAAATCAGAATCCATTTAATTCCATGTTTTGGGCTGTACAAGGCATGGCGGCCGAGTTAAGTACTGGAGCTTTAGTGATGCAAAAAATTAGACAAAGTGGAAAAAAGATATCTATGCTTGTAGCAAATAACAACGCTACTTTTACAAAAAAAGCAACGGGAAAAATAACCTTTACCTGCAATGATGGTGAAAAAGTTAATGAGGCCATTGCAAAGGCAATAGCATCTGATGAAGGTCAAACAGTTTGGTTAAAGGCCAACGGTATTAATGAACAGGGCATAGAAGTATCTTCTTTTAATTTTGAATGGACCCTAAAAGTGAAATCTTAGTCTTATCGTCTGAAAACATGAATTATTTTATTACTTAAAATATACTTCTGTAACAAAAAGCAGTAAAGTTCAACATATTAATTAAATCAATTATAAAAACGGATAACAATGGAACGATTACCTGATTACAGCGATAGAAATGCACACGAAATAGATTACCGAATCTATGGAGAGGAAATGCAATTTGTAGAAATAGAATTAGACCCACAAGAGGCCGTAATTGCGGAGTCGGGTAGTTTTATGATGATGGACGATGGTGTAAAGATGGAGACCATATTTGGTGATGGATCTAAAAAGGACAAAGGGTTTTTAGGCAAAATCTTAGGTGCAGGCAAACGAATCCTTACTGGTGAAAGCCTATTTATGACAGCTTTCTATAATGATTTAGTCGGAAAACGAAATGTCTCTTTTGCGTCGCCATATCCTGGAAAAATAATACCTATTGATTTAACTGATTTTGGCGGTAAGTTTATATGCCAAAAAGATGCTTTCTTGTGCGCAGCCAAAGGTGTTAGTGTGGGCATAGAGTTTTCTAAGCGACTGGGTAGAGGCCTATTTGGAGGAGAAGGTTTTATAATGCAAAAGCTAGAAGGTGACGGCATGGCTTTTGTCCATGCTGGTGGCACCATGGCCGAGAAAACCTTGAATGCTGGTGAGATATTGCGTGTTGATACAGGATGTATCGTTGGATTTACGCAAAGTGTTGACTACGACATCGAATTTGTAGGTGGTATTAAGAATTCTATATTTGGAGGTGAAGGATTATTTTTTGCCAAACTCCAAGGTCCTGGAAAAGTTTATATACAATCCCTGCCATTTAGTAGGCTTGCAAATCGTATCATCGCATCAGCACCTAGAGCAGGCGGAAAAGATAGAGGAGAAGGAAGTATTTTGGGAGGTTTGGGTGATTTATTAGATGGCGACAATCGTTTTTAATATCACAATCTGTGCATCAATTTATTATTTGTGGGAATTATCTTGTTGTAAAAAGGAAGCTCGTCGTTAAATATTGACATTTAACATAAAAACCTGTTAAACAAATTGAACCTATTTAACTTTTTTTTCTACCTTAGGAATGTAATAAAAGATAATAGCCTATAAAAAAATCTACGTTTTGTTAATTTAAAACCTATCAAAGAAACTATGGCGAGAGCAATGTACGAGTACACGTTGACGGTACTTAAAAAAGTGAGTTTTGATGCGAGTTTATTTTGCAAGGAAGTGGAAAAAGCAGTTAAACGATTGCTGCCTCACGAACTTGAAGACCTCAGGATTTTTATCCAGTCCCTAATCCATCAAAACCCTGAACTCAATCAATGTTTAATCTATTTAAAAGCATAAAGAAAAGCGACTTACGAGTCGCTTTTTTTATTTTGGGAGAGGACTTATAATTTCAACGTTGCTAAAAGCAATTGCACCTCTTATAACACCAGAAATAACCTCATGCAAAGCATCAATTATTTGCATTTTCAGCTCACTTTTATGATATATTATACTTACTTCTCTTGCCGGTGAAGGCTCTTTAAAGTGCTTTAAATTAGAATTTAAGTTTTCTTTGATATCAAGGGTGTGCAGATAGGGTAAAAGAGTCATTCCGAGGCCTTCGTTAGACAATTTAATTAAAGTTTCAATACTTCCGCTTTCAAGTTGAAAATTCTCATCCATTTGGTCTTTAAATGTCTTACATAAGTTTATAACACCGTCCCTAAAACAGTGGCCGTCCTCTAATAATAGCATATCTTCAATATCTAAATCACTAACTTCAATGATTTTATGATTTCTTAATCTGTGGTTTTGAGGAATGTAGGCCACAAATGGTTCGTAAAATAACACGCGCTCCTTTATGTTGTCGCTCTCTAAAGGTGTGGCCGCAATTGCTGCATCTAAGTGGCCGTCATTTATTCTTATTAAGATTTCTTCAGTAGTTAACTCTTCTATTTTGAGCTTGACTTTTGGATATTTCTTAATGAAGTTATTTAAGAACATTGGCAGTAAAGTAGGCATAACCGTCGGTATAATCCCTAATCTAAATTCGCCACCGATAAATCCTTTTTGCTGATCAACTATGTCCTGAATGCGTTCTGCCTCATTTACGATATTTCGGGCTTGATAAACAATTTTCCGTCCAACCTCGGTTAATTCAATAGGTTTTTTACCTCTATCGAACATAATGACGTCCAATTCGTCTTCAAGTTTCTGGATTTGAGTGCTCAAAGTTGGTTGCGTCACAAAGCACTTTTCTGCAGCTTTGGTGAAATTTTTGTGCTCAGCTATAGCCAGAGCGTATTTAAGTTGAGTAATTGTCATAAGTATTCATTTAAGTTATAAAAGTATTAAAACTATTCATAAAATCTATAGCGCCTGTACTTTATTTCTGCCTTATCTTTATATCTAAAATGTAAGTATATGACTTTAAATAGTATAGGTTTAGACACCTTAAAAACCCAGCAATTAGCAACAGATTTAAATACACTTTTAGCTAATTTTCAATTGTATTATCAAAATTTAAGAGGTATTCATTGGAATATTAAAGGGAAGGCTTTTTTTGATCTTCACGCAAAATTCGAAGAATTATATACGGATGCCAATCTTAAGGTAGATGAAGTGGCTGAACGTATATTAACTTTAGGAGCGACACCTTTACATACTTTTGATGATTATATTAAGGCGGCAAAAGTACCCGTTGGTAAAAATGTATCTAAGGATGAAGATGCGGTTAGATTAATTATAGATTCTTTGACCGAGCTATTAAAGATAGAGCGTCAGATTTTAGATTCATCAGATGACGCTAATGATGAAGGTACCAATTCTATGATGAGTGATTTTATCACGGAACAGGAAAAAACTGTTTGGATGATGAAGGCTTGGTTAGGAGAGACCGTCTAATTAAACTATTAAAAAAAGCCAGCAATTTGCTGGCTTTTATTGTTTTAAAGTATGTAAGGTTAAAACCGAATCTTTAGGTTTAAATCTTTATCTTCAACTTTAAATTTGGCTTCATCATATTGTGGTGGACCAAAGGCCATAACATTGTTAGATGTACCAAAACTTTCTAGTGGCATTCCATTTTCTCTAAAATCCATTTTACCATTCTCATTAGCGTCGTGCATTCCCAAAATAGCATATTCTCCAGGCTTCACGTTTGTAAAGGTTACTATGGCTTTTCCGTTCTTAATTTCAGAAGAAGCATTCTTAATTCCCGCACCCTTCATAAAGGTGTTGGCTGTATGTAAGGAGAAAGAAGCATTACCCTTATCACTGGTTAAATTATCTACGGTAACTGTAATTGTTATTCCATTGTCTTGAGCAAATCCAAAAGCAATGGAAAATAGAAAGGCGATTGTTAAGATTACATTTTTCATGGTATCAAAATTTTAATGGTTATTTGTTTTATTGATTCAAATATCCAACAACACTCCTGCTAACAGTAATTATTTTTACTCAATTGTAAGTTTGAATGGATGAATTGTACTTTCGTTAGAAATTGAAGTTAAAACTGAGAAATTGGAAATTGAATGTAGGTACCTGAAACAGGAAATAAATATTTCTTAAATGAGCCCTCTTGCCTTTATCTCCAAATATTTATTTATAGTATTTATTGTTAGATTCTCAGGAGCGGTTAAAATGGATTGAATACCATGTTTTTGGAGTTCATTTACAATAAGCTTCTTTTCGTACACAAACTTTTCTGCAATCGTTTTTTGAAAAATATCGAAGGTACTCTCTGCTGTAATATTTGTAAGTTTATATAATTCGGTATTTTCAAAAAATATAACAACCAAAAGATGATTCTTCGCAATGGCCTGCAGATAGGGTAATTGCCTATGCAGCGCATCAAGGGTTTCAAAATTAGTATATAAGAGTAATAGACTTCGCTGCGTAATATTGCGCTTTATATCAATATAAAGTCTAGAAAAATCAGATTCAACAAAATCAGTAGAGACGTTGTATAAAGTTTCCAGAATTTTATTCATTTGAGAAGGACGTCTTTCTGCCACAACCTTATTGTCTACCTTACGCGAAAATGTGAACATCCCGGCCTTATCTTGTTTTTTAAGGGCTACATTGCTTATTACAAGTGTAGCATTTATAGCATAGTCCAATAAGCTCAAACCATCAAAAGGCATTTTCATAGCACGGCCTTTATCAATAACACTGTAAATAGGTTGTGAGCGTTCATCCTGAAATTGATTAACCATTAATTGATTTCGCTTGGCGGTCGCTTTCCAATTAATATTTCTGATATCATCACCAGGAACATAATCCTTAATTTGCTCAAATTCCATAGTATGACCTATGCGTCGGATTTTCTTTAAGCCATATTCTAATAACTTGTTTGAAAATGCCATGAGCATATATTTACGTAACTGAAGAAATGATGGGTAGTTGGGTACCATCGCATCCTTAGCAAATTGAAATCGCCTGGTAACTAAACCGATTGGTGAATTTACATATAGGTTTAAATTTCCAAAGTAATATTCACCACGTTCTAGTGGTCTTAAGGTATAGGTGATTTTCTTTTGCTCTGCAGGATTTAAATTTGTCTTTATCTCAAAATCACGTTTTTGGTACTGAAAGGGCAACTCGTCTATTAAAAGTAAATCAACCTTGTAATTATAGAGATTTGTTATTTTAATATCAATTGGGTTGTCATCGCCATTACTCAGTTTTTCTGGTAGTAGCCGTGAAGCTTTAATTCCCTTTTGTTTAAATAGCAAAATCAAATCTACAGCAACCAAGCCTAAAGCGACAAAGAATAAAATAGTAACTATACTTAGTAACCCAGGGAAAATATAAGCCAATATGAATAGGGCTACAAATGTTATGGCTACAAGAAAAAACCTGAAGTTTAAATAGGTATGTTTAAAGAATTCTTTCACTAACGCGGAATCTCAATGGTTTCTAGAATTTGATCAACAACCTTATCTACCGTAAAGGCCTCCATTTCGCGCTCTGGTGTGAGAACCAAGCGATGTTTTAAAACAGCTTTGGTACAGCGTTTTATGTCATCTGGTGTAACAAAATCCCTGCCATTAATTGCTGCATTAGCCTTTGCGGCATTTAATATAGCTATAGACGCTCTTGGTGAAGCTCCAAGATATAAATTAGCATTATTACGTGTGTTGTGAATAATTGAAGCGATATAGTTTAGAAGATTATCTTCTACAATAATCTGTTTGATTAGATTTTGGTACTTCTGGATGGCTTCTGCTGATAATACAGATGTTATAGTATCAAAATCCATAACATCTAAACGCTTATGGTTGTCTATTAAAATTTGAATTTCATCTTCAAGTGAAGGGTAATCTACATCTATTTTAAATAAAAAACGATCTAATTGTGCTTCAGGTAAACGATATGTACCCTCTTGTTCAATAGGGTTTTGTGTCGCAAAGACCAGAAAAGGTGGCGACATATCATAGCGCATACCATCCATAGTAATCTGCCGTTCTGCCATAACCTCAAAAAGTGCAGCTTGTGTTTTGGCTGGTGCCCTATTAATCTCGTCAATTAAAACAATATTTGAAAAAATTGGCCCTTTTTTATATTCAAAATCGTTAGTTTTTACATTAAAGATTGAGGTCCCTAGAATATCACTAGGCATTAAATCTGGCGTAAATTGAATTCTATTAAAATCTACATCTAAAGTTTTAGCAAGTAATTTGGCTGTTATGGTTTTAGCCACCCCAGGAACGCCTTCAATTAACGAATGGCCATTGGTTAAAATAGAAATAATCAATAGCTCTATCATTTCATTTTGCCCTACAATAAATTTGGCAATCTGTTTTTTTATTTGCTCAACACTTTCTTGAAGCGGCTTTAAATCTATTCTACTCTCAAATTCTGAAGGATTAGTTGTCTCTTTAGGCGTAGCTTCATTCGTTTCTGGTATAAACTGCTCCTGATTTTCTTCTGAATTCTCAGGTAAATTTTCGTCATGTTCTTGCATTATAATCTGTGTTTTGTAAACTGTTCAATTTTTTTATTTAGCTCTATGAGCTCTTCTTCTGTATGCGTGTTTTTTGATTTTAAATACACCAAATAATCCACTAATATCCTAGAGTCTTCCTTAGTATTACCAGACTTAATAGCTAATTTTTCTATAAAAGCCAGATTAAGATTTGCAGTATTTAAATAGTAATTGGTTCTGGTAAACTCGAGGAAGTATTCAATTTTTTTCTCTATTATATTACTAAAGTCCCCATGTTGATAATATAGCTCACCTATAGTTCTAGTAAAGTCTACAGTTGCGTTTTCTAGCTTATCAATAACTGGTATTATGCGTTGTGTTCGTTTACCTCTAAAAAGCACAAATAGAACTAACCCTAACATACTAATATAGAACGCCCATTTCAATGCTGTATTCTGAAGGATGTAGCGCAAAGGGCTTGTAATAATTTTTCTTCCACTTTTATAGTTGTTATCCCAAATAATTTGCTGCTTTGGTAAAAACGACAAAATTGCTGCAGCATAGTCTTCGTTGCCTTTAAGCAAATGGTAATTTGTAAAGGCAAAAGGATTTGAGTGAAGAAGGAACTGTCCATTAGAATCACCATAGTTAACACTTACAAAATTTGGGTTTGTAATCTCGGTATCATCTTCATCAACGGTTGTAACTCTGCCTAAAATGGTTGTGTTTAGGGTGTCTACGGAAACAAAGTGACTGTTTTCTATAACGTCTTCAAAGTTTCGATTAAATTCTTGAAGATGTGGACTTGTAAAATGATGAGAGGAGGTTGCTTTAAATAAATTAGAATATTGGCGTTGTATAGCAATATTTAAAGTGTCCATTACATTACCATAAAAGTAAGTACTGCTTAAAAAAACTGTATTTCCCTTGTTTACGAAATTTAATAAAGCTTCGGACTCCTCGGCGTCAAAATAGATGCGATTATTTATAAAAACCAAAGTCTTTTTCGTTGTAGTATCAACTTGCTTTAGATATTGGTAAATACTTTCTTCCGATGTTAAAATAGGCTGGTCTGAAAAAGTTTCTAATTCATTAAACATCACATAACAACCAAGAGGTATTTTGTCTGATGCTGAGTACGAATCTCTCCAGTTGATGGCTTTGGGCTTGGTGACTTCTGCAATCATCATTAATAGAATCACCGCACCAATGACATAAAGCGCTATTTTAGAACGTTTATCCATGTTGTGATGACTTAATGAGTTGATTAAAATCTGATTTGTTTTTATTGAAAGTTGCTTCGTCAATAGGAAACTCACCATACCAGATATAGTCATAGATATAAGACACGCGCTTAAAAAGTGACTTTAATTTAGAATCTTTTATCTCGTTGTAATAATCTGAATTGGTTTTCTCAAAATGCCATTCTATAATTTCTTTATTGGCCAGTATCTTCAACGCTTTAAGATATAGATAACGTGTTGCAAGTCTGTAGTTGGTATTGTGGAGAGCCTGTTTAATAAGCTTATCAAAATCTATCTGTTTAATATCCTCTTCTACATAACTAAAACCTTCAATTGTTTTATTTTCGGTTTTAAATACAGAGCTGACGGGATTCTCCATTAAGAATTTGATGAGGAGATATAACACGATAATTCCTAGCGAACCGTAGATTATATATTCTAGGGTTTGGTAATCTAAAAAGTCAATATCAAAACCAAAAACATCAGACAACCACCCAAAGAATTTTCTGAGGATGCGCTGCATCAGATTTACACCACCTGTATCATTGATGTCATAGTTAAAATCATTTCCAGTATAGCGCTCAGCTATATTTTCATTGAAAGGCCTAACCTCTAGATTAGAGGAATCCTTTTTAATGGTGTTGTTGTTTTGTGGCCAAAACTGCCATGGGCTTAAGGCCATAGTAAGTAAAGCATAATAATATTTGAGGGGTTTATTGCTCATTTATACCGATTTGCTCAATTTTTTTCTGCAAAAACACGTTATACTTCACCTCGTAGAGATTGTAATATAATATCCCGTATGAAAGCTGTGATAAGGCCTGGGTGTAAATAAAGGATAGAATAAAGGCAGCAAATCCAAATGTAAAGACTAACGTAGAAAAAGTATTGGTGAGTAAATCCACATTACTCTCAACAGAAAAATAGACATAAACACCAATGATAACGCTAGGTATAGCTACAATTAAGGCAGATATTAAAAAATTTAGTATCCCAATAACCAATCCAAATAAAATGACGCGCCAAAAATTTGAGAAAGTTAAATCAAAACCTTCTGAGATAGCCTCTCCAAAGGACTTGTTAGACGAGAATATAGACATAAATGTAAGTCCGAAAACAGCAGCTAAAGTGAAACTAAGCCCATACTGAATAATCATGCCTAATAATGGAATAAAAGATACCATCACGGTAATGATAAGGTATAGACCATAAAGTAAGGCGCCAATAAGTATAAATACAATAATAGTCCCAAGGTTGTTAAGGATACTCCGCCAAATAGTTTTTGGGTTTATATGCCCTTGATTATTTACATATTGGGCAATGAAGGCACTAGAAAAGCTGTAATTTATTAATGAGGTCACAAAAATTATGAGTAAGAATACTATCAACCCTGCAATAAAATAGCTGTCGCTTTCGATATTATTGCTCATACCAAACCTAAAATCGCGACTCGCCAATCCCAAAAAACCTGTCACTAGTAAATAAGAGGCTATCAAAGTAAGGGCAATGCTGGCGGCATTATATCTTAGATATAGATTGGTATATGATTTGAAATTATACTTTAAAAACAAGAAGTATGTATTGACAATATCACCGAAGGTACTCCTGGTTCTGAGCTCTATATAGTTGTCGTTCACTTGTTGTTAAGATTTGAAATTTGAATAGATTGGGCTTTATGTAATAAAATAGGGTAAAGGATATAGTAATAAACAATTAAAAATAATGAAACGCCTATGATTCCATAGGCAATAAACCAAGGCATCTGCTCACCATATCGGGTTATAAAGCCTTCTATAAAACCAGCAATAATAAAAAACGGTATCGTACTTACTACTATTTTTAAACCATCTTTAGCACCTTTCATAAAAGCCACTCGCCTTGAGTAAGTTTTTGGAAATAAGAAACTATTACCCATCACTAATCCGGCACAACCAGCAATTACGATTACAGATATTTCAATGGTACCGTGAAGCCAAACTGTAGACGTCTTCTCTAGAATACCATAATTATAAAAGAAAGTAATAAATGCACCCAGCATAATTCCGTTACTGAATAAGACATAAATAGTACCAATACTAAAAATGACTCCAAGGGCAAATGCAATTATGGCCACCCTAATATTGTTTATGGTAATACCTAAAAATGAGCCGATACTGCTTCCGCTTTTATAAACGGCCATAGGTTCGCCGTTTTCAATATTCTCAATGGTCATGTTCACATAATAATCCCCTAAAATCAGCCTTATGAAAGAGTCGTCATTTATTGTAGAGACCGCACCAATTAAAACGGCAGACATAAAGATTAAAAAAGAATAAAGTAGGGTTTTATGGTATTGTCTAAAAAATAATGGAAACTCGTCGCGCCAAAACGAAATAATTTTATTTTTTGATTCGCGCTTTGTAACGTAAATCTTCTGGTGCGCTTGTGAGGCCAGCGAATTTAAATACAACAAGGTCTTACTATCTGGGTAGTAGGTTTGCGCATAAGACAGGTCATTAGTAAGCTGTATGTAGTAGGAGGCAAGGTTATCGGGATTTATTTTTACATTATTGTTCAATGCCTTTTCAAAACCAATCCATTTTTCCTTATTTTGCTTGACGAAAGCAGCTTCGCGCATAGACTATTTTAATTTAAAACGAAGATACATTGCAATGGGCAATTTAGCAATTAACACCGCACAAAATGTCAACTTAGATTATAAGCTAATTGGGCTAGGTGAGCGCTCTGTTGCTTTTTTAATTGATGGCATTGTTATTTTAACCTATATGACCATCATGGAAAACTTAGTAGCTATTTCCGAAATCTTTGATACAGATGCTTGGACACAGCGTGGTTTTTTAGGTCTATTCTTACTGCCTGCCTTTTTCTACTCGCTCATTTTTCACATCATTTTTGGTGGACAAACCATTGGAAAAATGATTATGAGGATAAAAGTAGTGCGATTAGACGGAGCACCTACTGAATGGTATAACTTATTTGTGAGATGGATGCTACGTATTGTAGATTTATGGATATTCTCTCCTTCAATAGGTATATTAAGTATTTTACTGTCGGACAAAAAACAACGTGTTGGTGATGCCGCAGCAGGAACAGTGGTTATAAGTGTAAAGAAAAAACATAAAATTACTAGTACCATATTGGAAGAAATTGAAGACAATTATCAGCCGGTTTTTAACACTGTAACTCAATTAACGGATAAGGATGTGAGAATTATTAAAGAAGCCTATACCATATCTCGAAAAAATAGTGATTTTAAAACCTTAACTATCCTTAGAAATAAAATCTGTGATTTACTGAAGATAGAATCAGATATGTATGATTTACAGTTTATTGATACTATTTTGAAGGATTATAACTACTACACCCAGAACATGTAATGTTTATTCAGACTTTAGATATCTTAGGGACTATTGCCTTTGCTATTTCTGGTGTTCTTGTCGCAATGAATAAGCGCATGGATGCATTTGGCGTTTTTATTATTGCTTTTGTTACTGCGGTAGGAGGAGGAACTTTAAGAGATACTTTAATTGGGGCAACTCCAGTGTTCTGGATGAGAGACATGACCTTTATGTCTGTAATCGCCGTAGCAGCCATTTTGGCCATGCTTTTCAGGGATAAGTTAAAGCATTTACGTCGATCTTTATTTCTTTTTGATACCATAGGTATTGGCTTGTATACCGTCATTGGCATTGAAAAAGGCTTAAATGCCGATTTACATCCTGTGATTTGCATAACACTAGGGACTATTTCTGCTTGTTTTGGTGGTGTAATTAGAGATATTTTATGTAATGAAATTCCTGTAATATTCCATAAAGAAGTTTATGCAACCGCATGTATAGTTGGTGGTATCGTCTATTTTGTTTTACGAGAGTTTACAGGTGATGTGAACCTTATTTTTTTAATAGCTGGAGCAGTGGTAATTGCCATTAGACTTCTTGCTGTTGTTTTTAAAATTAGTTTACCAAGTCTTTACAAAAAGACCTAACATATTAATAAGATTTAAGCCTGTTGTTTTTCTCAGGGTCGCTTAAAGAGGCGTCTGCAGCAATTTTCTTTTTGTAGATTTCAATATATTTATTTCTATTTTTTTCATCATTACTCTGCTGAAAAAGCTCAATTATTAGAGGATAGAAGTCTAAATAATCTGGGTAGTAATCAAGGCCTAGGCTCACAAAATCAATGGCTGTAGAATAGTCCTTAGTGTTGAGGTAGTGGCTAGCGAAAGAAAAAATATGTGTAATACTTGGGTTGGCATTAAGACTTAATTTTTCATTCAACTTAGTTAAGTCGGATTTAAATTCCTCTATGGGTTGCTCATTAGTTGCATCTTCCAATTTGTTAAACAACCAATTGTTGATGATTAACCCATATTCCTCATAACTATTAAGTAAAATCTGGGGAATAGACATCCAAAAATTTACCATGTGAGTGGCATGCGCATTAGTACTGTAGTTAAGGTCTAGGTTTTTTGCTATCGATGCATTTGAGAAATAGGTACTTAAGGCATCGTTTTCTGTTTTATAGGATGTTTCTTCAGCTGAAGTGCCTGCGGTAATAAAATATTGCGTTGGCCTTGGGAAATTCTCATTGTTGCCTAAGTAATCTTCAAAAAAGCCCTCATTAAGAGGGTGTTCCTTATAAAATCCACTCAAGGCCACTGCCACATTTATGTTGGAACTCTGCTTAGTCAATAAATAGTTAACTAAAAAAGCTGTCCTAGAATGACCAATAATCATTAAAAAGTCATTGGCCTTGAATTCAGATTTAAGTTTCGGTATAAGTTCTTTAAACAAGAAACGCTCCATTCGTTCAATACCCATTAATGAGTCCCCTTCCTTACGTTGGTCTGATGTTAAATAAGTACGATTATTAAAATTAAATGGAACTCCAACTATTATGGTCTCTGGGATTAAGGCATCTATTGATAGGAAGTCAAAAGTATTGATTATTCTAGGATATGTCATTTTATGTTGACTGTCAAAAATAATAGTTACTGGAAACTTTATATTTGGGCCGGATTTACCCAATGATTCTGGTTTGTGCAGATTTAAATTTATGCTATCCCTTAATTGTTCAGAGTATAGTTTTAAAACATCATTGGAATAAACCTGGTAAGATTGTGATGATAAAAGCATGCAAACTAGAAGGCTTATAGCAACCAGAGACGTTTTTAAAATTGGTTTAAGGCGCATCTTTAATCTATTAATTCTACTTTTCTAATATAAACATTTTTAAGAGGCCATTCACCTTCATCAGTCTCTACATCAGCTATTTTATCGACCACATCCATACCTTCAACAACTTCACCAAATACAGTATAATCACCATCTAAATACTGAGCGCCACCTTGTCTTTGAACAATAAAGAATTGAAAAGGTGAGGCGAGTTTATAGGCATTCTCTATTTCACTGCTAGGCATAGAAATAGCTCCACGCTTATGCGTATAGCCTCGTTTGGTGTCTGGAGGCAGTAAATATTTCCCTATTTTTTTGCGTCGTTTTGCAATATTGTAGTCGTCACTACTGCCTCCTTGAATAACAAAGTTTTTTACAACGCGATAGAATTGTGTACCGTCAAAGTACTTGCGCTTAGTGAGATATACAAAATTTGCCCTATGAAATCTAGTTTTATCATAAAGAAGGATGTCAATAGTGCCAAAGTCTGTAGATATTCTCACTTTATTTTCTTCATGGGTTTTACTGTAATCTAAAAAAAACTCCATGGCATTATCATCTGATAAAACAGGATATTCTGGTTTGGCCTTTTTTTTGTTTTCCACTTGCGGTATTGATTCAGGAACAAAAGATTCTTTAGTCTCGGTAGTAGTGGATTGTTTTGAAGTTTTTTTATCTTCACAGCTCGATAAAAACAAGATAAAACTTAGAACGAATAGAAATCTCATAAATGCAATTTGATCGGTTTCAAGAATCTGTAGTAAAAATAAAACATCTCGAACTTTTTGGCGAATCTTCTCATGCTAAAATGTCGCCCCCATACCGATTGGAACTAGCAAAAAAGATGAAGAAGAAGGCTAAGTCTGCAAAGAAAGCTGGAGTTATGGCTTTGTTTTACCCGAATCTAAAAGACTCTACCAATTTGGTTCTAATTCTTAGAAAAACCTATAAAGGGGTGCATTCTGCTCAGGTTGGATTTCCTGGCGGAAAGTACGAAGAAGGGGATAAAAGTCTTCAAGTTACAGCACTTAGGGAGACGGAGGAGGAAATTGGTGTTCCTTTTCAACGTATAGAGGTATTGAGGAAAATTTCTCCATTGTATATTCCTCCAAGTAATTTTATGGTACATCCCTACATGGGGCTTTTAAACCAGTATCCTAGTTTTAGAAAACAAGATGAGGAAGTAGAGGATATTATAGAAATTGCGCTGCAAGAGTTTTTGTTAGAGTCTAATACTATTACTACAACAGTACCTACCTCTTACAACGTAAAAGTTGAGGTGCCAGCGTTTAAGCTTAATGGACATATAGTTTGGGGAGCAACTGCCATGATGCTTGGTGAAATAAAAGACTTGTTAAAACAAGTTTTGTAGGTACCTTAAATTGTTACATTTGTAGCTATAATTTCAAAAACAATGTATGGGATTATTTAAAACCAATCCTTTTGGTCATATTCTTTTTGTGAAAAAGTGGTTAATTAGAATCCTTGGGTTGCTTACTCATAGGCGCTTTAGAGGATTCAATGAATTGCAAATAGAAGGGTCTGAGATTATTAAAAACTTACCCGATACTAATGTGCTTTTTATATCTAATCACCAAACCTATTTTGCAGATGTTATTTCCATGTTCCATGTGTTTAATGCAAGTTTGAGTGGTAGATGGGACAATATTAAAAATGTAGGTTATTTATGGAATCCAAAACTAAATATCTACTACGTAGCAGCCAAAGAAACCATGAAGTCAGGCTTGTTACCTAAGATATTTGCTTATACAGGATCTATTAGTATAGAACGTACATGGCGTGCAAAAGGTCAAGAGGTGAACAGACAAGTAAAGATGAGCGATATTACTAATATTAAAAAAGCTCTAGATGATGGTTGGGTAATTACTTTCCCTCAAGGAACCACTACGCCTTTTAAGCCCATAAGAAAAGGTACGGCTCATATCATAAAAACCTATAAGCCAATCGTTGTTCCAATAGTTATTGATGGATTTAGACGCTCTTTTGATAAGAAAGGTCTAAGGGTGAAAAAGAAAAACATCTATCAATCTATGGAGATTAAACAACCTTTAGATATTGATTACGACAACGAATCCATTGCTGACATTGTAGAAAAAATCGAATACGCAATCGAGCAACATCCATCATTTTTAAAAGTGATTCCAGAAGAAGAATTACTAGAAAAAGAACGGTTAAATAGAGAACTTAGAAACTGGTAGAATTAGACCTCTAACCGTTTAAGTTCTTCGTAGTTTCTGTTAAGTCGTTTTAAAAGAATACCATAAAGTAGTCTGTAAAACAACCATATTAGTCCTACCAATACTCCTGTTACCACAACAGTTATACCAATAAGAATTGACATTTGAGTATTGTTCATTTGAGCTACTTCCTCATGAAATAATGGGTTTTGTTGAAATTCAAAATATAAGGACAGTGGAACAGAAATAAATATCATTATTAGATTATAGAGCACGTAATATTTTATGACTTTACGTGTCCTTAAAATACTTTTCATTAAACGCCTAACGTTATCGGTAGTTGATATTGATTTATGGGAATGGTACAATAGATAAACAAAAACTGCTGTTACCACAAAGCCTAAAATCGTTAAACCCACGAACAAAGGATTTTCATAACTCTCATCTAAGCGTTGACGCATGCTGTCTGAGAATAGGTAAGGTACGTAGCTAATTAATACCCAAAACACAAGTTCTGCAACACTAATATAAAACAAGGTCTTAACTATATTAGACGATTTTTTATGGAGCATAGGGTAAATATCAGACTCCTCATAACTCTTAAAGTCGGCCTGTCCTTTGTTCCAATCTTTTTTTAATAAATCTAATTCATCCATATGATTACGGATTTAATATCGTTTTCAATTTCTTTTTAACTCTATTCATTTTTACACGCGCATTTACTTCCGTAATACCAAGGGTTGCACTTATTTCTCTATAGTCCTTATCTTCTAAATATAAAAACACGAGTGCTTTTTCTATATCGTTAAGTTGGCGAATGGCATTATACAATAGTTTTAGTTGCTGCTCTTCTGTATCATCATAGGCCTCGGCTTTTATCTTAAACTGTACTGTGTCAAATTCTTGCGTTTTTATACGCCTTTTTGATTTACGGTAAAGTGTAATCGCCGTATTCAATCCAACACGGTACATCCATGTGCTAAACTTGGAGTCGCCTCTAAACTTAGGGTATGCACGCCATAACTGAATTGTTATTTCTTGGAATAAATCATTATGCGCATCAACATTGTTGGTGTACAAACGGCACACCTTATGTACAATGTTTTGATGTTTTTTCAACTGCTCAACAAAACTATGTTCGAGTTCTTTATTCAATTGATGAGATTGGTTAGATAATACATTAGTAGTAATTGCATAAGTATTGTTACACTTTAGATTTTAAAATTCCAAAAACAATACCATACTGTGCAAAAGCGTAAGTAATCATAATACTTATATGAGAAAACGACAAAGGCTTAGAGAATTTGTCTATGGCTAACAAACTATCAGAGATAACAAATAAAAGTGCACCGCCAAAGACTAACCAATGCGTGAAAGCAGTTGTTGATTTCTTTCGTAAATATGCTAGTGTAGCCATAGTGATTATAACTAGCATATATACAATTACCGGAATCATCATCTCACCCAAATCGTCCTTTAAAAAGAAAAATATAGCAAAACCATAGGTAAGAAATGAAACTATAATAGGTAATGCGGATTTAGCTTTATCCCTTTGCAGCCAGAATGCCCTGCAATAAAATAGATGCGCTGTAAGAAATGCAATTAGGCCAGAGGTAAATGCATGTGCCCAATCATTCACAATCATTAATATGACATCTCCAAGGATTGAAAAAATTAACCCTGCTAAAATTAAGTTTTTAGTGACTCTTTTAAGGTCCGTAGAAAATGTCACAAACGCAACAATCAAACTTCCAACAATTGCCGGCTTAGCTATAAAATGGAAATAAGTCAAATGGCTTAAACTTCCTGAAATTAATTCAATAAGTACAATTATTACATATAGTATACTGAATTGCTTTTCTGAAGAAGTGAAGCTAAGCTTGTCCATTGAACAAATATATTCAATTCGTCATTTAAAAGTTACAGTTCGGTAAAATGGAATTTTTATTTGAGCAATTCTGAAGGAAGTTTGTGATGTTCATAAGAAAGGGTATTAGATTTTAAGTTAAAATCATCAATCAAATCATGAAACAGATAATAATCATAGTCTTAATTAGTCTTTTTCGATACGGAAACTCCCAGGTTACAATTTCAGGAAAAGTAGTAGACTTTAAAAACCAACCAATTTTTGGTGCTAATGTTTACTTAGATGGTACTTACGACGGTGCAACATCTAACGAAAATGGAGAGTTCTTTTTTTCAACCGAAGAAAAAGGTATGCATAACTTAACAGTATCCTTTATATCCTTTGAGACCAAAACGATTTATAAAGATGTTTCTAAGATGTCCAACCTTCAAATTAAGTTAAGGGAAGATGTTGAGTCTTTAGATACCGTTGTTTTGAGCGCAGGCACTTTTGAAGCAAATGACAACAGCAAAGTCTCTGTTTTAAAACCATTGGATGTTGTAACCACAGCAAGTGCTTTAGGCGACTTTGTCGGTGCTTTGCAAACGTTGCCAGGAACTTCTAATGTTGCGGAGGATGGTAGGTTATTTGTTAGAGGTGGAAATGCAGATGAAACTCAAATATTTATAGATGGAATAAGGGTTTTTACTCCTTATTCACCAACCACAAATAATATACCCACTAGAGGTCGTTACTCTCCATTTTTGTTCGATGGAATAACATTTTCTACAGGCGGATATTCATCAGAGTTCGGCCAGGCCCTATCTAGTGTACTGCTATTAAATACAATAAATGAACCCATTCAAGAAAAAACAGATATTGGTCTAATGACGGTTGGCGCAAGTTTGGGTAATACCCAAAAAGGGGAAAAGTCTTCTCTAAGTTTTAATGCCAATTATATCAACTTAGGGCCATACCTGGCTGTTTTTGAAGATAGGAATGATTGGGAAAAACCTTTTAGTGCAGCTCAAGGGGAAATGGTTTTTAGACGACGTTTCAACTCGGGCATTTTTAAATTTTATGCAGCTTTTGATACTACTAATTTTGAACTAACCCAAGAGGATATCAATTTTGAAGACGGTTTGCAGTATGCCCTCAGTAACAATAACTTTTATCTCAACTCCTCTTACAAAGGAGCTTTGGGCAATGGCTGGGCATTGACTTCTGGACTCAGTTATACTTTTGCAAAAAACAGAGTGGACATAGAGGAGAGTAATATTGAGAATCAAGAAAATTCAGCCCATTTAAAGGTGAAATTAAAGAAGCGCTTTAATAGTCGGTTTAAAATTAGCTTTGGGTTAGAGCAGTTTTTGACCAAATTTCAAGAAAACTTTAAAGGGCAAACCTTAGACGAAGACTATGGTTTTGATAATAATATTACCGCTGGTTTTGCTGAGGCCGATTTAATTTTCTCAAAGAATTTGGCTTTAAAAATAGGAGTTCGAGCAGATTACAGCGAAATTTTTAAAACCACAGATATTGCTCCACGTGCTGCATTGGCTTATAAGGTTTCTCAAAATGGCCAGTTCTCCCTTGCTTATGGTAACTTTTATCAAAACCCGAACTCAAATGCCTTAAAATTCAACCAAAATTTAAGCTCGCAGAAAACGTCTCATTATATTCTAAACTATCAATATGTAGATAAAGGAAAAATATTTAGGGCTGAGGCTTATAGAAAGGATTACGATAATTTGGTAAAGTTTGATACTGAATTTGAAACCTTCAATAGCAACATTAATTCTAATGGTAATGGTTATGCTCAAGGTCTTGACTTATTTTGGAGAGACAATACCAGTTTAAAAAACTTAGATTATTGGATAAGCTACTCTTTTTTAGACACCCAAAGAGACCATAGAAACTTCCCAATGGCAGTACAACCAGAATTCGCTACCAAGCATAACTTTTCAATCGTTGGAAAATATTGGATCGAAAGTTTAAAAAGTCAAGCAGGTATAGCTTATGGTTTTTCATCTGGCAGGCCATATACTGATCCAAATACCGATAAGTTTTTAGAAGAGCGTACTAAACCTTTTAATAGTCTTAGTGTAAACTGGGCTTACTTAATTGATCAGCAGAAGATTTTATATCTATCTGTAAACAATGTATTAGGATTTAAAAATATCAACGGTTATCAATATAGTAACACACCAGATGTAAACGGTCAGTTTAATAGGCGAGCCTTACGTCCAGCCGCAGATCAATTCTTTTTTATTGGCTTTTTTTGGACCATTAGTGAGGATGGAAATGACAATCAATTGAACAATCTATAATTTGTTAAAAAATTTAACAATTTCTTAAACATGACTTTTATCATGCTTTTTCCGGCTAATGCTTGTTAGCTTTATACTATAAAATTAAACGTCATGGAACTCAAGAAGAACCCAAAAGCCAATGTAGGTCGAAACAGCAGTTTATATTTTGCTGTTGGCTTAAACGTAATGTTACTCCTGACATATTTAGGACTAGAACATAAGACTTACGAACAATCAGCTACCAAGATAGATGTCTTAATGCTGCAAGATCAATTAGAGGAAGATATTCCTATCACAAATATCAATATACCACCTCCACCACCTCCTAAAACTATAGTAACGGAAGCTATACAAGTTGTAGAAGACGTTGAGGAAATAGAAGAAACTGTAGTTGAAAGTACAGAATTGGGACAAGATGATATAATCGAAGAACGTGAGGTGTCAATTGAAGAGGTAGAGGTAGTTGAAGTAGAGGAAGATATAGAAGTACCATTTGCGGTTATAGAGCAAGTTCCAAGATTCCCTGGTTGTACAGGTTCTAATGCCGAACTAAAGGCTTGTTTCCAAAAGAAAATGCAAGAGCATTTACAGAAACACTTCAGATATCCAGAGGTAGCTAAAGAGCTTAATATACACGGAAAAGTATTTGTATTTTTCTTAATAGATAAAGAAGGTAAGGTATCTAAAATTAAAAGTAGAGGACCAGACAAACTGTTAGAAAAAGAAGCAGAGCGTATTATGAGTCTATTGCCAAAAATGGAACCTGGTAAACAACGTAACAAAGCAGTGGGTGTTCCATATAGTATCCCAATAAACTTTAAATTACAAGTTCAATAAGAACTTACTATCATAACATTTGGTTAGAGTAATTTGATTGATTGCAAAACCCCTTGAAAAGAGGGGTTTTGTTATTTTAAGGGGTTTTTCATAACGTACCAATTACAAAGTGTATTATCGAAAATAAAAGTTCCTGCTTCAGTCATTCCTATTTTCTTCAGTATATGATTACTGGCTCCATGCTTTGCCTCTGCGGCAGCACAAATTTCCTTTAATTTTAATTTTTTAAATCCAAAATCTATTGAAGCTAATGCTGCTTCTGTTGCATAACCGTTTCCCCAAAACTGTTCCTTCAACCTGTAACCAACATCGCAGTAATTAAATTCTTTACGTACCACACGCTCAAATTTTAAACCAGACCAACCTATAAATTCTTTAGTGTCTTTTTTAGTAATTGCTAAACGCCCGATACCAAAAGTTTTGTACTGCTCAATGATATCTTTAATCATTATTTTAGATTCTTCAATAGATGTTATAGGATTATTTCCTAGAAATTTAAGAACATTAGGATTTGAGTCGAGTTCAAAAAAATCATTAACATCGTCAATTGTAACTGGTCTCATTACCAAACGCTCAGTTTCAATTACAGTTTTCATATGAGTATGACTACTTCCATTTAATATTACATCCCATACTCGGTTTTTGATGAGGCACAGCGCTACCATCTTTAAGCAATACATCCATAGCGTATCTTAAATCATTTGCTGTGACTGGTATACCATTTCCTGGTCTAGAATCGTCCAATTGGCCAGCATATACTAATTTAAGGTTAGCGTCAAATAAGAAGAAATCTGGCGTACAAGCTGCATCATATGCTCTAGCAATTTGTTGGGTTTCATCATAAAGATAGGGGAATGGATAGTCTAGCTCTAAGGCGTTTTGCTTCATTAAGTCTGGGCTATCCTGAGGATAGTTGGCTACATCATTACTCGAAATAGCAATGCAATTAATTCCTTTGGCCTTATAATCTAAGGCAAGTTTTACCAGTTCTTTATTTACATGAATCACAAAAGGGCAATGATTACAAATAAACATAACCAAAGTACCATTAGCGCCTTTTAAAGCGCCTAACGATTTGATTCTGTCATCCACAGTGTCCACGAGGTTGAAATCTGGAGCTTTGGTGCCTAAAGGCAACATGTTTGAAGGGGTTAATGCCATTATTTTGTTATATTAAATTTTTAATTAACGTTATTTCAGTTATAAGATATTGAAACAAGTTCAACATTGCATGGAAAATATAATAACATTTGAAGACTTTACAAAAGTAGATCTTAGAGTAGGTACCATAATTGAAGTCAATGATTTTCCTGAGGCTAAAAAACCAGCATACCAATTAACCATAGATTTTGGTGAATTAGGACTAAAAAAATCCTCAGCTCAAATAACAACTATATATTCTAAAAATGATTTAAAACATAGGCAAATAGTGGCAGTGGTAAATTTCCCGAACAAACAAATAGCCAATTTTATGAGCGAATGCTTGGTTATAGGAGCCGTTAGTGAGAATAAGGTGTTTTTATTAAGTCCGGAATCTAAAATTAAAAATGGAACCCAAGTATCTTAACACTATCAGTTTAGAATGAGATAAGTCTGCTACAATTCCTCCCTAAAAAAGATAGCATTCATTAATAATTTATTCGTACCATACCAAAACGCTCTAAAATTAGTATTGTCTGTAAATCCAACAACGGTTCCTCTGCCAAGGCCTCCAATTTTAAGTGGCACGGTTTGCGATAGGCTGTCTAAATTTCGTTTTGATATATAGCCACTTAATAGAGGGTTTTCCGTGTATTGTATTGGATTATTGTAACTGTTCTTGTCTGGTTTCATAAAAAGCGAGGTGTTTCTAAACAACGCTAATTTGTCATTTTTATATCCAAAGTTAATAGGATGAGAGCGATCTAGTTCCGCTTCAAAAATTGCGCCTCCAATGACTTGTGCTCCCCTAAAGTTGCGTTGTTGCTCAAAACTTATGTTTTTAGCTGTAAGCTTATTAGTTTTAAAATCAATTTTAATGAATTTTTTGCTATTTAACCATTTAAGTGCATTTCTATAGGCTATAAGTGTTCCGCCGTTTTCAATCCACGATTTCAGTTTTTTAGTACCATTTTCATCTAAGGCAGAGGAGGAGTTAACCATAATAATAGCGTTGTACCTTGATAAATCTGCACGTCTAAAGTTTTTAGTATCTAATTTTGTAACTGTTATATCGTAACGTGTATCTAAAGCATGCCATATTTCTCCTGCGTCGTATGAGCTCATACCACTTCCCACTAAAAGCGCAATATGAGGCCTTTCTAATGACCTAAAGTTATTACTGCCTAAATCTATTCCATCATTAAGTCCTGTAGCCACAGCATCTATTGTAATATGACTTTCTTGGGCCGCTTCATTTAAGACTGTATAAATCTCATCTGGGGATAATTTCTGATTTTGAGCAGGAATCATGATTGTTCCGTAGTCATAAGCTTTTCCATTGGCTTTAAACTGTTTCATGCTAACCTTTGCTCGGATGCCTTGGTCTAAAATTGTATTTAGGAGCTTTGGAGAATAGTACTCATGCCACTCAAAAAGATAGGCGTAGTTGCTTTTATTGCTTACACTTCCAGCTTTGTGCTCAAGTATTTTAACTTCATTTCCCGCATGTTTTATTGTTGTGTCGTCATAATCTAAGTTAAACGCTAAAGGAAACGTCCAAGCAGAAATGTCATAGAAAAGACTGTCTTGAAATGTTGTTCGTTTTTCAAACATGGCATTTATGAGCCTAGTGTTTTTTTGATTTTTTGGTACAACATAGCTGTAGCCTTTTTTGAAACGTTTCCCATTAATCTCTACATCAGATTCTAAATCGTGAAATGTAATATGATGACGTTTTAAAATCTCTGCAAGATGATAGGTTTTTGCAGCGTCTTTTTCGTCTCCGAAGATGATTGCTTTTTTATTCTCTTTTTTTCCTTCTGCTCTAGCATTTTTGAAGAAGTTGTATTGGTACTCAAGCAATTCTTTGCGCATGCTTTTAGCGGCTTCAAGCGTAGACAAAGCTGCCGTAAATTGATTTCTAATAGTGAAAGGAAAGGTTAGAACTCCATTATCACTTTCTTGCATATGCCCGCGAGAACTAGCTTGTTCAAACAGAATTCCTATACCGCCATTAATATCTGGAAACGTAGAGCCCTTTCCGTAATAATAGTCATCAAAACTCTCTTCAGAATAATATAAAGAGCCAATTTCATCTAGTGCTTTGGCATGGTAAGTCGCTATTCCCTTTGTCAACTCTTGATTTAATTTTGGAGTTAACGGGTGGGTTCTAGACGGTATGCCTGGTTGAAAGAAGAAGCTGGAGTTTGTTCCCATCTCATGATGGTCGGTTAAGATATTGGGCAGCCATTTATGAAATGTGGCAATTCGCGCTCTAGACTCGGGCAGCTGGGCCGGTAACCAATCTCTATTTAAATCAAACCAATAATGATTGGTTCTTCCACCAGGCCAAACTTCACTATATTCCCTGTCATTTGGGTCTGGGTTCAAATTCATAGACCGATTGCTATTGGCCCAATACGCAAAGCGTTGTAATCCATCTGGATTGTAGGAAGGGTCAAAAAGAATTACCGTGTTACTAAGTAAATCTTCAATGGCAGGACCTTGAGCTGCGGCTAGATAATATGCGACGAGTAAGGATGCATTTGCGCCACTAGGTTCATTACCATGGATTGAGAATCCTTGATAAACCACAATTGGCCTATCTGCATTAAAGTTGTCTATAGAAGTTCCTTCTATATGGTCGTTTCTAATTTTGTCAATTGAATTGTGATTTGCAGGAGACGTTATTGTTAACAATAGTAAAGGTCTGTCTTCGAAAGTTTCACCAGTTTCTATTATAGTAATCCTATCTGAAGCATTGGCCAAGGCATACATATACTCAACCAACTTATCGTGAGTAATATGCCATTCTCCAACGTTGTGCCTTACAACACTTTTTGGCGTAGGAATAGTTGGATTATAAGAAATGTCGGATGGTAAATAATATGATAAATCCGTGGAGTTTTGAGACGAAAGGGTAACCGTAAATACTAATAGTACCAGAATTATATTGCGCATAAAGTCTATAAATGTTTGTTGGTGCCTAAAAATAAAAAAACCGTTACTAGAGGTAACGGCTTTTTATTTTAATTTAACAGAAGATTTTAAATATCGTCAAAACTTATGTCTGTGAAACTTTCTGGTCCTTTGCTAGTGTCTTCTGGAGTTTTTCCTTCTTGACTTGCAAAATCATTTTCTCTCTTGTAATCTTTTTGGTGACGCTCGCTTATCACTTCTTCTCCTTTTTCTTCGATGATATAGTCTGTCATCTCAGCAAGAATGTCTCTAAACTCTGTAAAATCTTCTTTATATAAGTAGATTTTATGCTTTTTATAGTGGTAAGATCCGTCGTCGTTAGTAAACTTTTTACTTTCTGTAATGGTGAGGTAGTAGTCACCTGCTTTAGTTGCTCTTACATCAAAAAAGTAGGTGCGTCTTCCTGCTCGTAAAACTTTAGAATAAATTTCTTCTTTATCCATCATTTCATAATCACTCATAACTCAATCATTAGATTTTAAAAATTCAATCCAAAAATCTAAAAAAAAAGTAAAGTAACCAACAATTTATTGTATTTCTTTTTCGGACAGTTGTTTAGTGTAGAGTTCCTTGTAATAGCCCTCTTCGGTAATTAAATCTTCATGGGTGCCAGATTGAGAAATTTTCCCATCTTCGAGAACAATAATTTGATCCGCATTTTTTGCTGAAGATACGCGATGACTCACAATAATGGTTGTTTTACCTTTGGTAAGTTTTACGAGGTTTTTCAATATTTTTTCTTCGGTCTCCGTATCAACTGCAGACAAACAATCATCGAAAAGAAGTATTTCCGGTTTTTTAATTATAGCTCTTGCGATTGAGACTCTTTGTTTTTGTCCACCCGAAAGTGTTATGCCGCGTTCTCCTAAAACGGTATCGTAGCCTTTATTAAATCCTATGATATTTTTATGCACTCTGGCATTTTTAGCTGCTTCTATAACCTCCTCTTCAGAAGCTTCTTCTTTTCCAAATTTAATATTGTTCCTAATACTGTCTGAAAACAAAAAGGCATCCTGTGGCACGTAACCAATGCTTTCCCTTAAGCTAGTGAGATTTAATTCATCAATTCTAGTATTGTCAACTAATAATGAACCTTTGTTTATATCGTATAACCTACCAATAAGATCTAGAATTGTAGATTTTCCTGAACCTGTCTTTCCAAGTATAGCTAAGGTTTCTCCAGATTTTAATGAAAAGCTGACATCTTTCAAAGCTTCAATATTTGTGTCTGGATATACAAAAGACACGTTCTTAAATTCAATATCGCCTTTTATTGGTGTTGGCTGGGCCGTTTTATTCTGTATTTCAGGTTCTGTTTTAAGAAATTGATTAATACGCTTTTGGGAAGCTTCGGCTTGCTGAACTAAAGAGGTCACCCACCCAACGGTTGCCACTGGCCACGTTAACATGTTTACGTATATAATAAACTCTGCAATAGTACCAATTTGTTGAATTTCACCATTCATGTATTGCAACCCTCCAATATAAATCACTAATAGATTACTAATACCAATAAGTAGTATCATCAAGGGAAAGAACAATGCTTGTACTTTGGTTAAATCAATTTGCTTTTGTCTATTCTCAATAGATAGTCTTTCAAAATCATGGTTAGTACTTGGCTCAATACCGTAGGATTTAATAACTGAAATACCACTAAATGCCTCCTGTGAATAAGTTGATAGGGCCGATAAAGACTCTTGTACAATAGTACTCCTTTGATTTATTAAGCGACTTAATTTGTATATGGCTACCGATAATATGGGTAATGGAAGAAGCGTATATAGCGTTAATTTAGGTGCAGTACTTATCATGTAAATTAATGCCACGGCAAAAAGCGTAATGGTATTCATAGTATACATTATGGCTGGGCCTACATACATTCTTACCTTACCTACATCCTCGCTTATCCTATTCATGAGGTCGCCTGTTCTATTGGACTTGTAAAAATTTAAGGATAACACTTGGTAGTGCGCGTATATCTCATTTTTTAAATCATATTCTATATATCTCGATACATTGATTATAGTCTGACGCATTAAAAAAGTAAAGAGTCCTGCAATAACTGCAGCTCCTAATAAATACAGAATATTGGTCATTAACTCTGCTCTAAATATCTCTTCAGAGATTTTTCCATCTAATCGGTCTGAGACGACATTAATCGATGCTCCAATTAAACGTGGTGTAAAAAGCGCAAATATCTTGGCGATGATGGTTATAAAAATCCCAATTATTAAGCGGTATCTATATTTATAAAAGTATTTATTGAGATGTTGAAGTGCTTTCATAATGCATTTGGTCGGGCAAAAGTATTACGATAATCCCATTTACACGTTAATATTTTGCTAATCCTCTAATATTAATTTAATTTTGCAAGCCGTTTTTAAACAATTTTTAAACGGCCTAAATCTATACATTCGATATGACTTCAGACGTAGTCTCTTCAAAAGAATTAACACAACTCGATCCGGTATTCGGTCAAGCTTCTTTTGATAATCACGAACAAATCGTTTTCTGCCATGATAAAGATACTGGTTTAAAAGCGATCATAGGAATACATAATACTGTATTAGGTCCAGCTTTGGGCGGAACAAGGATGTGGCAATACAATAATGAATGGGAAGCACTTAACGATGTGCTCCGTCTTTCTCGCGGTATGACTTTTAAGTCGGCAATAACGGGCTTAAATTTGGGAGGAGGTAAAGCTGTGATTATCGGAGATGCCAAAACTCAAAAAACACCCGAATTAATGAAAAAATTCGGTGAGTTTGTACATTCTTTAAGCGGTAAATACATTACGGCCGAAGATGTTGGTATGGAGACAGAGGATATGGATTTAGTTCGTGAAGTGACACCTTACGTTACCGGAATTTCAGAAAGTAAAGGTGGCGCTGGGAATCCATCGCCAATTACGGCTTATGGCGTTTTTATGGGTATGAAAGCGGCAGCCAAATTTAAATTTGGGTCGGATATATTAGAGGACAAAAACGTCTATGTGCAAGGCATTGGTAATGTTGGTGAGGCCTTAGTAGAGCACCTTGTTAATGAGGGTGCTAATGTTACCATAGCAGATATAAGTCAAGAGCGCTTAGAGGAGGTCCGCTCCAAATATGATGTTACTATTTACGGTGGACTAGATATTTACAGTGAAGAAATGGATATTTATGCACCATGTGCACTTGGTGCAACTATTAATGATAAAACCATATATAAGTTGCAGGCTAAAATAATTGCAGGTGCAGCTAATAATCAGCTTGCTGTTGAAGAAAAACACGGTCGTATCCTCCAAGAGCGCGGTATTGTATATGCACCAGATTTCTTAATTAATGCTGGAGGTATCATTAACGTGTATGCCGAATTAGAGAATTACGATCGCCAAGAAATAATGCGCAAGACAGAAAATATCTATAATACTACCCTAGAAATTCTGGATAATGCAAAGGTGAATAAACTAACAACGCATAATGCAGCATTAAATATAGCAAGGGAACGCATAGAGACAAGAAAGCGAGAAAATTCTAAATAATTTTTTTCGAGATTAAATAATAGTATTTTTGCAAGGTGAATCAAAAAAAAGGTTCACCTTTTTTAATCAGTATTAAATAAGAAAGTTCTTTAAACATGCTTACTCGAAGACATATAAGAATAAAAGTTATGCAGTCTCTCTATGCTTACAGAGGCACTGAAAGTGACAATTTCTCTAAGGATGAAAAATTCTTACTCCATAGCTTAGATAGCATGTACGATTTATACCTCTCTATTTTTGCGCTCTTAACTGAACTCCACAAAAAGAGTGTAGACTATAATAAAAAGATACAGCAAACACTTTCAAACATTGAAGAAGGCAGAAATATGCCTTCAATGATCGAAAGCAACAAAGTGCTTAAGATTATAGTTTCAAATGCAAAACTTCAAGAAATTATAAAAAAGCGCAAACTCAACTTTTGGGACCTAGATTTTGAGTATGTAGATATTCTATTCAAATTAATAAATAATAGTAGTATTACCCAAGCCTATGCGAAAACCGGTAAGACTAGTTTTGAAGCGGACAAAAATCTCATTATTAATATCTATTCAGAAGTCATTGCGCCAAATGACAAATTATACGAGTATTTTGAGGATAAAAAATTAACATGGGTAGATGATTTGCCAATTGTTAACACTGCCATTGTAAAGCTCTTTAGGAAATTAAAAGAATCCAACCCAGATACGTTTCTTCTTCCTGAGTTGTACAAGGACGAAGAAGACAGAACCTTTGCAACAACCTTACTGAAAAAGACGCTTTTAAATGCCTCTAAATTTGGAGGCGAAATAGCCCTTAAAACTAAAAACTGGGATGCAGACCGTTTGGCTAGCGTAGACGGAGTACTATTAAAAATGGCTCTCTGTGAATTTCAGAAGTTCCCATCGATTCCTTATAAAGTAACCATTAACGAGTATTTAGAGATAGCCAAGGAATATTCAACACCAAAGAGCAGTATTTTTATCAATGGTATCTTAGACCGTATTATAAAAGAATACAAGGAAGAAGGGCTTCATCCTAAGGCTGGTCGTGGATTATTGTAAAATAGAAACCTAGTAGTGATAGTTATTTCCTACAATAGAGTGTTAACTCAACGATAAATCTTTCAATTGATTTAAATAATTCTTATCTTCGACGGCTGAATAAATCAAGTAGATATTAATTTAAATATACAGCAATGAAAAAAGTTATTTTAGGTTTAGGTGCACTTTGCATGATTGCATTTACATCTTGTAAAGACAATGCAGCCGACAAAATTAAATCAGAAAATGTTGCAGTAGCAGCTGAGAGAGATGCTAATGCAGGAAACTTCCCTGTGATTTCTTTCGATAAAACGGAGCACGACTTTGGTTCTATTGAGAATGGGACTCCTGTTGAAACCACATTTAAGTACACAAATTCTGGTAATTCAATGCTTGTTGTAAGCAATATTAAGAGTACTTGTGGTTGTACCGTACCTTCTAATTGGACAAAAGAAGTAGCTCCAGGAGAAACAGGTGAATTTACCGTAAAATTCAACGGTAAAGGAAATGGTAACAAGGTGACTAAATCAGTAACAATGACCACAAATACTGAAAAAGGAACTGAAGCTGTAAAGATCATGGCATTTGTAGAAAAAGATCCAAACGCTCCAGCATCAAAAGCAACAGTGCAGCAAACTACGAGTAATCCTTTAGCTACACCAGCCAGAAAGTCCTCAACACAACCAGGTCACGAAGGCCATAATCACGACTAATTTTAATGGAAGGATTAGGTTCGTTTTTACCGTTTATAGCCATTTTTGCAGTGATGTATTTCTTTATGATTGCACCACAAATGAAGCGTGCGAAAAAAGAAAAGAAATTTGCTAGCGAAATGAAACGTGGCGACCGCATTATTACTAAAAGCGGTTTACATGGAAAAGTAGTAGAGCTCAACGATAAGGATAATAGCTGTGTTATAGAAACTATGGCAGGCAAACTAAAGTTCGACCGTTCTGCTATATCCATGGAAATGAGCCAGAAATTAAGTGCACCTGTTGTGAAGAAGTAATTCTAACAGCCCATTTATAAAATTTAAATCCGCCTATTTAGGCGGATTTTTTTGTTAGCAGTTTTTATACTTCTCGTAGAGACCCATGCCAGCAAGTATCATGGGCCTTATTTTTTCTAAACGTGCCAGTTTGGTTGTTTCTCTTTTGGCCGAACTAATGTGCTCACAATATTCCCTCTGTTTTCCTGGGGTCAATGTCTTAAAAGCCTGTTTTAATGCCTGGTCAGCGTTCAAAGCAGAACTGAGCTCATTAGGTATAACTAGGGGTTTTGCTTTGCGTTCTGGCTTTAGTTCGCGTCCTTGGCGTTGATTGTCAATAGCTTCCTTAACATAAGCCAACACAATAGGTGCATTAATCTCATCCTTATGGGTAAACCGCATTTGTCGTAGGGCCTTGGTTTTGTTCTCTTGGGCATTAACCATTAGATTCTCAGTGTCTTTTAAAAAGACACCATTAAAAAACCACAAGCCAAAGTGATTTTTAAAGGCACCTAGCCCAACAATATTTTTACCATTGAGGGTATACACAGGAGCACCCCATTTAATGGCTTCTTGTAATTCGGTAGATAAAATCAGCTTTCTTAGCAAATGAAGGGCTTCAGAATAACTTGGGTGCAAGGCTATATAGTGGTCAACGGAACGGATGGTTTTCATGTTCTATGGGTTAAGCTGTAATGTTATTTCTAAAAAACAATATTTAAAGGTATAGATTTTAAATTTTAAGATGCTTTAACACTTTAAGGAATTTATTTACTGTTTGGCGAATTTTAAAAAGACTCAACGGGTCGTAATATTTTTTTTACTAGTTTTAAACTGCTATTAATCAACATTCTGAACAACCTTGATTCTGAAAATTATTCGTCCCCCTTTTAAATGAGTATTTAAAATAGAGAGCCTCTATGGGCTATACTTGTAGTTTTCTCAGGTTCATTTGTATTTGGTTAAGGTAATAATTACGTTTTACCCGATCTGCCTTTTTTATCTATTGCAACATATTTAATTGCGAGGTTATGGTATGTTATTAAAAAACCAACATGACCATGAAAACCTTTACCCTTTCATTTTTTAGACCAGAGAATTATCAAACGTATATATGTAAAAATAAGCGCAGAAGCATTAGCATAGGGTTGTCAGTAATACTGTGCCTGCTTGCGGCTATATCACTTAACGCGCAAAGCCCTGAACTTTGGGGAATGACTTTTCAAGGAGGAGAAGATAATAAAGGTAATATATTTAAAACGGATGCCAATGGTAATAACGCGCAATTGGTATACGGTTTTCCGGTAGATTTTGCGGGAGCCGATCCTTCTGGTTCAGTCATACAAGTTAACAATGGTAAGATATACGGGATGACTAACGAAGGTGGAAGCAATAATCTCGGTGTACTGTTTGAGTTCGACCCAGCCACTAACACCTATACCAAAAAGCTTGATTTTGATGGTGCATCCAATGGGGCAAATCCCATTGGCAGCTTGATGGAGGCGACCAATGGCAAGCTTTACGGGATGACAGTTTTTGGTGGAACCTTTAATCGCGGCGTACTTTTTGAGTACGACCCAGCGACAAGCACCTTTGCCAAAAAGCTCGATTTTGATGGAACCATCAAAGGCCGAAATCCTAATGGTAGCCTGGTGCAAGCAGCCAATGGAAAGCTCTACGGTATGACTGGTGGAGGCGGAAGCAGTGATTATGGCGTGCTCTTCGAGTACGATCTAGTAAATGCTACCTATACTAAAAAGCTCGATTTTGACGGCACGTTCAATGGCCGGAATCCTTTAGGTAGCCTAATTCAGGCGTCCAATGGCAAGCTCTACGGGATGACATCTGGGGGAGGTATCTTTTCCGGTGGCGTTCTTTTTGAGTACGATCCTGCAACGGATACCTTCACGAAAAAGTTAGATTTTAATACCTCTAATGGTAACGGTTGGCAACCTTTTGGCAGTCTGATTGAGGCGACCAACGGCAAGCTCTATGGAATGACAGCACGTGGCAATATTGGTAATGATTTTGGCGTACTGTTTGAGTACGACCCAGCGACAAGCACCTACACGAAAAAGTTTGATTTTGATGGCATTAATGGCTGGAGTCCATGGGGCAGCCTGGTGCAGGCAGTAAACGGGAAGCTCTATGGGATGACACAAGGTGGTGGCAGCAATAATTCTGGCGTTCTGTTTGAGTACGACCTTGCAACGAGCATCTATACCAAAAGGCTAGATTTTGACGGCACATCCAACGGCGCATCCCCCCGTGGCAGCCTACTGCAGGCGACCGACGGAAAGCTCTATGGGATGACGCGACGTGGCGGTAGTAATGATAGTGGTGTCCTTTTCGCGTACGACCCGTCCACTAGTACCTATACCAAAAAGCTAGATTTTGATAGTTCTTTCGAAGGCCTACAGCCGGCTGGCAGATTGGTACAGACTTCCAACGGCATGCTCTACGGGATGACACAAATCGGTGGTAGCAATAATTTTGGCGTTCTGTTTGAGTATGACCCAATAACTAGTACCTATACCAAAAGGCTCGATTTTGATGGCACGTCCAATGGCCGGAATCCTTTAGGTAGCTTAATTCAGGTGTCCAATGGCAAGCTTTATGGGATGACTTTACAAGGTGGTAGCAATAATTTTGGCGTTCTGTTTGAGTATGACCCAATAACTAGTACCTATACCAAAAGGCTCGATTTTAATGGCACCTCCAACGGCCAGAATCCCTATGGTAGCCTCGTGCAGGCGTCCAACGGCAAACTCTATGGCATGACACAGGGTGGAGGCACCTTTGACTCTGGCGTACTTTTCGAGTATGACCCAGCAACGGGCATCTATACCAAAAGGCTTGATTTTAATGGCACTACTGGTAGACAGCCCTTTGGCAGCCTAGTCGAGGCGGCAAACGGCAAGCTCTACGGGATGACACGACTTGGCGGTAGTAATAATGACGGCGTACTCTTTGAGTACGACCCGTCCATCAGTACCTATATTAACAAATTTGATTTTGACCGCACTAACGGTGAGAATCCTTACGGTAGCCTGATACAGGCATCCAATGGCAAGCTCTATGGGATGACACAAGGTGGCGGAAGCAATTTTGTCGGCGTACTTTTCGAGTACGACCCAGCGACGAGCACCTACACGAAAAAGTTTGATTTTGATGGCATTAACGGCCGAAATCCATGGGGCAGCCTGGTGCAGGCGTCCAACGGTAAGCTCTACGGGATGACAGAACGTGGCGGAAGCAATAATAGAGGCGTACTGTTTGAGTACGACCCAGCGACCAACACCTACGCCAAAAAGCTGGACAGTGATGGCAGTTTTGCTAATAATGGACGCTTTGATAATGGTTTAATTGAGGTTAATGTGTCGCCACCCCAAGCCCCCTTCATCACCACCTGGCAAACCACAACGGCCAATGAAAGTATAACCATACCAACTACAGGCAGTGGTTATAACTATACCGTAGACTGGGGCGACGGAATGGTGGATACCAACCAAACAGGCAATGCCACACACACTTATGCAACGGCAGGTACACATACGGTATCTATAACAGGGGATTTTCCTAGGATTTATTTTGGCAATGGTACATCTGGAAATAGACTTCAAATAGTAGAGGTAAATCAATGGGGTGATATTGAATGGACAAGTATGGAACAGGCTTTTCTTAGTTGTGTAAACTTAAATATTACAGCAAATGATACACCTAATTTGTCTAATGTTACGTCTTTCAGCAGTACGTTTAGCAACTGTCAAAATTTAATAGGCACTTCTTCTTTTAATAATTGGGATGTTTCTGGTATTATTACTATGAACAATATGTTTGATGGAGCAGCCTCATTTAATCAAAATATAGGATCTTGGGACGTTTCTGGATGTGAGAATATGAATTCAATGTTCGATAGTGCGGCTTCATTTAACCAAGATCTTAATTCTTGGGATGTTTCAAGTGTAAAAGCCATGAACAACATGTTTAATGGAGCAACTTCATTTAATGGTAATATTGGTAGTTGGAATGTTGGCCAAGTTGAGTCTATGTCGTTTATGTTTCTCAACGCCATTAACTTCGATCAAGATATATCCAGTTGGAATGTCTCCGCAGTTACAACGATGGTGAATATGTTTGCTGGCGCAACTTCATTTAATCAAGATTTAGTTGCTTGGAATGTTAGCGCAGTTCGAGAAATGTCAGGTATGTTTAGAAATGCTACTTCCTTTGATCAAAACATTGGTGACTGGGATATTTCGTCACTTTTTTCTGCATCTGCAATGTTTGATGGGGTAACACTTTCCCAAATTAATTATGATAACTTATTAAATGGTTGGGCAACTTTAGATACAGGTGAAACTACAGTACCTTTTGCTGTTCAATTTTCTGGTGGTAATAGTCAATATTGTGATGGTGAGCCTGGCAAAACTACCTTAGAAGGTTTGTTCTGGACCATTACAGATGGTGGGATTAACTGTCCTTGCGAAGTAGCCATAGACACCCAACCACAAGATGCAACGATTTGTGATGGTGACGCGCTGAGTTTTGATGTTAGTGCATCAGGAGACGGCACACTAAGCTATCAGTGGCAAGTAGATGATGGTAATGGCGGTGGCTTTGTAGACCTTGGTGCACTAAGTGCAACATCTGCCTTAGACTTTGCGATGATGGCTACTGGTGGCGATGGGAATCAATATCAGGTTATCGTTACCGCAGACAACAATACTCCAGGTGATACCAGTGATGATTGTTCAGTAACCAGTTCTATCGCAACATTAACGGTGAATGCATTACCAACAGTAACTGCTAACGCCACATCTTTAGAAATTTGTGAAGGCGAGGAAGTTACGCTAACAGGTGGAGGTGCAGATACATATCTATGGGATAATGGTGTAACGGATAATCAGGCCTTTGTGCCAACTGAAACAACAACCTATACCGTTACAGGTACAGATGCAAACGGTTGTGAGAATACTGCTGAGGTAACCGT
>NZ_JAGEVF010000058.1 GCF_017581965.1 Winogradskyella pelagia | reverse complement strand
CAAGCTTCAGGAAATACGGCCACGGCCTTTGCAGGAGGAAATGCAGGGGGAGCCAATAGTTTAGCCTGGCAAGGAACTGCCAGTGGAAATGGCGGTCTCTCATTTGGAGGTGCCGATGCCGGCGGTGAATTTTCAATCGCGCTTCAAGGCGGCAGTACCAATGTTGCAGCTATTAGAGGACTTGCTTTTGGGAATAATACAATTAGTTCTGCCCTTAATGCCATAGCCATGGGAAATACGGCAGCAGCCAGCGGTAGTGGTTCCGTAGCCATAGGATCTGCTGCCAATGCTTCTGGAGATAACGCTATGGTATTTGGTCC
>NZ_JAGEVF010000057.1 GCF_017581965.1 Winogradskyella pelagia | reverse complement strand
ACCCAGGCCGATATAGACAATGGCAGTTTTGCCAACACGGCTACGGTAAGCGGCGATGATCCGAGTAGTACTACTGTAACGAGCTTATCGGACGACCCGGACGATGCTACAGATAACGACAGTGATTCTGATGGTAACCCAGACGACCCAACGGTAACGACCCTTCCGGCCTTACCAGGCATTACGATTACCAAGGCGGACACCTTGAACGATGGGGGTGATGGTATACCAAATGTTGGTGACACGATCACTTATGCCTTTACGGTGACCAACACGGGTAACGTGACCTTAACCAATGTTACGGTAACGGATCCATTGGTAACGGTAACGGGTGGTCC
>NZ_JAGEVF010000056.1 GCF_017581965.1 Winogradskyella pelagia | reverse complement strand
TAGGTAATCGTATGTATGCCTGTCCCTGCCGCTGCTGGGTCAAAGCTATAGGTCTGGCCGTTACCGTCATCGGTAACGCCTGGTCCTGAGTAGACTCCGCCCACTGGCATTCCGCCACCTAGACCTGACTGTACGCCTGCATCCAAACAAAGGTCCGTTGGTGCTTCGAAAGTTACCGTTGGTAAATCGAAGACTTCAATATCGTCCGAGGCAATGCCTGCACAAGAGTTTGCATCTATAAGAGTATAGGTAATCGTATGTATGCCTGTCCCTCCCGCTGCTGGGTCAAAGCTATAGGTCTGGCCGTTACCGTCATCGGTAACGCCTGGTCCTGAGTAGACACCGCCCATTGGCATTCCGCCACCTAGA
>NZ_JAGEVF010000055.1 GCF_017581965.1 Winogradskyella pelagia | reverse complement strand
ACGCCTACAGTGGCGGTCTTCGAGGTCCAGGGGGCAGAGCTGACCACGGCCAATGTGTTCTGGGCAGTGAACCAGGACTCCTCTCCGATAAGCTTTCCTGTGGCGACTGCGGACATAGAGATAACCGATGGTGTGAACCCTCCAATAACCTTGGCATACGACAGCGTGAATTTCAACGACGTTATGTTCGACGTACCGTTCGGTACGTATGACTATACGATAACGACAGAGGGCTGCCGCGTGGCCACGGGCCAGGTGGTCGTTGACTGTGCGAACCTTGACCCGTTCAACCCGACGCCTACAGTGGCTGTGTTCACGGTACAGGGCGATGCGGTCGCCAACGTGTTCTGGCAGGTCAACCAGGACGGTTCCCCTGTTAGCTTTCCTGTTCCCACGGCAGAGATAAC
>NZ_JAGEVF010000054.1 GCF_017581965.1 Winogradskyella pelagia | reverse complement strand
TCATAGACATAATCGCCATCTTCTAAAACTTTTGGATACGTTACCAATAGCTGTTTGTAATTGCCGTCCGGGAACATGGTAAGGATATAATTTTTGAGCACGGCACCGTCACCGTCCTCTGCCATAAAAGTATAACTTTCATAGATATCTGTTGTAATCACCTGCACATAACTGGTGTCTATACTAAAGCCATAGGTCTCTGAGGTCATTCTGCTGTGGGTGTCCAACAGGGTGTTTCCAAAGGTAGTGGCAATTAACATGCCAAGCTGTTTCTTGGCCGCAAAAAGGGAATCCGTGTCAGACACCCTTGCTATTCTAAGTTCTGGAAAATCTATAGCACCGAGATTGACGTCCTCAGCCTCTTGCAGAGCAGGCTCTTTTTCGCAACGTGTTAGGGCTAGCAGTATAAGCATTGCCCATAT
>NZ_JAGEVF010000053.1 GCF_017581965.1 Winogradskyella pelagia | reverse complement strand
AATTACAAACAGCTATTGGTAACGTATCCAAAAGTTTTAGAAGATGGCGATTATGTCTATGACATAGACCAGGCCACGGCATCTGTTATCAATGACGAAAACCTGCTCTTTAGGAGCCAGTGCAGCGACCCAAATGCCGAGATATGGGAGTGGGACAGTAATGCAGGTAACTGTTGGCCTGTGGCATGTACCGCTAGTGGAAACCACTGGCCAGGAGAAGAGTGCAATGGAGAATCTTGGGAACAGCCAACATGGGAATGCACAGGGGGCTGGGTGGTTACGGGCTGCGACACCTATATTGACGGAACCCCTGATGGCGCAGGCACTACAACAGGCGGAACCAACGGTGGCGGTGCAGACCCTGACAATGACAACCCACCTGCTGAGCCAGATCTCCCAGACCCTATACCTGCAGTACCCTTTAACACCCACCAAGA
>NZ_JAGEVF010000052.1 GCF_017581965.1 Winogradskyella pelagia | reverse complement strand
AAAGTTAAACAAACTTTTGGCAGAGACAGATGTTAGCAATTCCGAGTGGATTCGGTCGTAGTCGAATCCGCCGTAATTGCGGTTATACATTGTTGGCAACAGTTTTATTTTTCTTAAATATTAGCGAAATCCAATAGACAATAATTGTCAAAATTGAACCAATTCCGATTCCATAACTTAAGCGCCAAAACCATTTCATTGCATCCTGTCCACCTTGAAATGTTTCTTTTTCCGAAAATGAGAATGAGAGATTGCCGGCAAGTAAATATGATATTGGTACCCAGAGAATTCCCAAAATAATAATGATTTTAATGAATCCAGAGAGAATTCTGTTCAGTTTTTCCGATGGCTTTCGTAACTCTTTTATTCCCCAATATACAGATAATGGAAGTGCAATCATTCCAGCCCAAGTTATAAAAGTTCCAAGAGGAATAGAATTA
>NZ_JAGEVF010000051.1 GCF_017581965.1 Winogradskyella pelagia | reverse complement strand
AATTACAAACAGCTATTGGTAACGTATCCAAAAGTTTTAGAAGATGGCGATTATGTCTATGACATAGACCAGGCCACGGCATCTGTTATCAATGATGAGAGCCTGCTCTTTAGGAGCCAGTGCAGCGACCCGAGTGCCGAGATATGGGAGTGGGAACAAACCTGTACGCCAGTAGTATGTCAAGCTGGTGGTAACCACATGCCTGGACAACATTGCAATGGTGAGCCATGGGAACAGCCAACCACAATATGCACGGGCGCTTGGGTGGTTACGGGCTGCGACACCTACATTGACGGAACCCCTGATGGTGCAGGCACTACAACAGGAGGAACAAACGGTGGTGGTGCAGACCCTGACAATGACAACCCACCTGCGGAGCCAGATCTCCCAGACCCTATACCTGCAGTACCCTTTAACACCCACCAAGAACAGATTATTAACTGCCTTGGCCATGCAGATGTTAACAG
>NZ_JAGEVF010000050.1 GCF_017581965.1 Winogradskyella pelagia | reverse complement strand
AAAAATTATATCCTTACCATGTTCCCGGACGGCAATTACAAACAGCTATTGGTAACGTATCCAAAAGTTTTAGAAGATGGCGATTATGTCTATGATATAGACCAGGCCACGGCATCTGTTATAAATGATGAGAGCCTGCTCTTTAGGAGCCAGTGCAGCGACCCAAATGCCGAGATATGGTCTTGGAGCGCAACAGGAGGCAATTGCTGGAGTGTTTGTACCAAAGGTGGAGAACATCTTTTAGGCTCAAATGGCATAGTCCAACCTGGTTGTACTGGAGAAGTTGGTAATAACTCGGATTGGCAAACTGATTGTTCTGGAGGTTGGGTGCTTACGGGCTGCGATACCTATATTGACGGAACCCCTGATGGCGCAGGCACTACAACAGGCGGAACAAACGGTGGCGGTGCAGACCCTGACAATGACAACCCACCTGCTGAGCCAGATCTCCCAGACCCTATACCTGCAGTACCCTTTAACACCCACCAAGA